>NZ_JAIZRQ010000004.1:0-764834 GCF_020419685.1 Burkholderia sp. AU33545
GAGCCAGGATCAAACTCTTCAGTTTAAACCTGTTACTGTTTTCGGTTCTTTCGAACCGGTCGCTCACTCAAAGCTGACAGGAATATGAATTGCTTCATAAACCTGACTTACTTTAGTGTGAGACTCTTGATACTTTCGCCATCTGATCCGAAGATCAGCTCGCTTCCATCAAGCGCCCACACTTATCGGCTGTTAATTTTTAAAGAGCATTTCTGAGAGAAACCTGAAGTTTCCCAGCAGCGCTGCGTTTTCAGCAGCAGAGAGACGAGATTATGAACCGTCTTTTTCAGTCAGTCAACAACTTTTTGAACTGCTTCGTTGCGACGACTGGGTTCAACTTCATGTGCGCCGGGGCTCGACAACCGACCCTCCATCGCACCGCTTCCCTTCTTCCCCCGCGCCGCGTTTCCGTTAGCGCGAAAGAGGCGTGATTCTAAGCAGCGCCCGGCAATCGCGCAAGGGGTTTCGTAAAAAATATAAGGCCCCGCACGCTGCCGCGTCCGGGGCCTTATATTGAAGCAGCCGAATCGTCAGGCCACACGCACTTGGCGCGCCACTATCTCCATATAGTGATCGAGACCAGGCGTCACCTTGCCCTCTTCCTTCGCGGTATCGTCCCAGCGGCGCAGACGCAGCGCGTCCTCCGCAAACGGGCGCTGCAGGAATGCCACCGTCTCATCTTCACTGAAGATACCGCCCTGCAGCGCGAGGCTACGCACCGAATCCGGCGACAGGCTCTCGAAGTAGCCGACGTCCGTGCGGCACAGGCAACGCTTCGCGTCGACATGCAGCCGGATCGGTTCCAGCACCGCGTCCGAAAACAGCGGCCGCAGGAACGGCAGCACGAAATACTGATGCAGATCGTCGATACCGCGCGCACTCGGCGTCTCGCCCTGGCGATTCAGCAGATGTCCCAGGTCGTGCAGGAACGCGGCCGCAACCAGCGCTTCGTCCGCGCCCGCCTCTTCCGCCAGCAATCCGCTTTGCAAGGCATGCTCGAGCTGCGTGACAGGTTCACCGCTATAGGCCACATGGCCGTGCTCGCGATACAACCCATGAATCTCTTCCACCGTCAGTGCCATCCGCTCACTCCCAAGGCAGCGAAAACGTCTTCAGGTTCGTGAAGCTCTTCATCGCCTCCTGAACGCCTTCCTTGTAACCGAGCCCCGAATCCTTGATCCCGCCGAACGGAGAAAGCTCGATCCGGTATCCCGGCACTTCCCATACATTCACGGTCCCGACGTTCAGCTCGTTCACGAAGCGCACGACGGCCGCCGTGCTGTCCGTACAGACACCCGACGACAGCCCGAATGCCGTCCCGTTGCTGATCCGGATCGCGTCGTCGATCGTGTCGAACGCGATGACGGGCGATACGGGGCCGAAGGTCTCCTCGCGCACGATCGTCATCGACGGATCGACGTTGTCGAGCACGGTCGGCGAATAGAGCGCCCCCCGACGCACGTTCCCGATCAGCAAGCGCGCACCCTGTGCGACCGCCTCGCGGACCCGCGCCTCGAACAGCCGCGCCGCCGCGCCGTCGATCACCGTGCCCATTTCGTTCGCGGGATCGAATGGATCGCCATATTTCCATGCACGCGTCTTCTCGACGAGCAACTCGGTGAATGCCGGCGCGATCGAGCGCTGTACCAGGATCCGCTTGACGGCCGTGCAGCGCTGCCCCGAATTCCGGTACGAGCCGAGCACGGCCAGCGATGCGGCACGCTCCAGATCGGCATCGTCAAGGACGATCAACGGATCGTTGCCGCCGAGCTCCAGCACGATGCGCCGGTAGCCGGCCCGCGCGGCGATCGCCTTGCCGATCGACACGCCGCCCGTGAAGGTAATCAGCGATGCCTGCGGATGCGTGACGAGCTCGTCCGCGATTTCGCGCGGGTCGCCGGTCAGCACCTGCAGCATCGGCTCGGGCAGGCCGGCCTCGTAGAGCAGGTCCGCCAGATAGAACGCCGACAGCGGCACCTTCTCCGACGGCTTCACGATCACGCGGTTGTTGGTCGCGATCGCCGGCGCAATCTTGTGCGCGACCTGATTCATCGGATGATTGAACGGCGTGATCGCGACGATTACGCCGTCGAGCGGCTGTCGCTGCGAAAACACGCGGCGCGCCTTGCCGTGGGGCGTCAGGTCGCACGAGAAACTTTGCGCGTCGTCGCGCAGCGCCTCGACCGACGCGAACTTCAGCACGTCGGCAACGCGGCCGATCTCGTAGCGCGAATCCTGTTTCGACAGCCCCGATTCGAGCGTGATCAGGTCGGACGCTTCCTCGGTACGTTCGCGCAGCAGCGCCGCCGCGCGTTCGAGAATCTGCGAACGCTCGTAACGCGTGAGCGCAGGCCGGTACGCCATCGCATAGTCGAACGCGGCGCGCACGTCGTCGACGCTCGCCAGCGGCACCGTGCCGACACGCATGCCGGTGTACGGATCGGTAACGTCGAGAACACGATCCCGCGTCGCACGCGTGCCGCACCAGCGCAGCGCCTCGGCGCGAAAGGCGAGGTGATCCTGTCGGGGATGAGCCATCATGACGCGACCCGGTTCAGCACGAAATCGAAGACGTCGAAATTGCGCGGACGACGTGCAGGATCGCCCCGCTCGATCCGACGGTTGAACAGCAACGGCACTTCCTGCTCGGACACGCCGCCATGCGATCGCAGCGGAACGGTCAGGCCGGACAGGTCGTGTTCGCGTTCGCGCGTGCCGAGCGTCATGTCCCGCCGCGCGATCACGACGAGGTCGCCGATCCGATCGGCCGGGAGCTCGAAGCGCGCGGCGGCTTCCGCGTTGTCAAGCACGAGCTCGACGCCGTCGATCCCGCCGACGCGCCACATCGCCTCGGTCCGGTCGACGCCGGGTGCCAGGTAGACGGTCGCGAACGAGCCAAGCGCGCCGTGGTGTACGACGTACGGATCGGTGATCGGCAGGATCACGCGCGCAGCCTGCGCGCCGTACCAGCCGTCGAACGCATCCTGCAGATAGATCACGTTCGGGCGACCGGTTGCGGGATCGTGCTTCGCGTTCATCCCGTGGTCGGCCGTGAGCCCGATTGCCCAGCCAAGCGCGTCGAGCTGCGCGAGATAGCCGTCCATCATTGCGTAGAACGCGTTTGCGCCGGCACTGCCCGGCTCGCACTTGTGCTGCACGTAATCGGTGGTCGACAGGTACATCAGGTCGACCTGCCGCGTCTGCGCAAGCCGCACGCCGGCCGCGAACACGAATTCGGAAAGCGCCGCGCTATAGACATCCGGCGACGGCAGGCCAACCCAGTCGAGTACGTCGACGATGCCGTTTTCCGCGAGATTCGCCTGCGCGGCCTTCTCCGCGGAAAAGCAGATGCCATTCATCTGCCAGCCTAGCAACCGGCGCAGCTTGTCCTTCGCCGTCACGACGGCCACCCGCGCGCCGGCGTCGGACGCCGCCGCGAGCAGCGTGCCGGCACGCAGATAGGCCGGGTCGTTCATCATCACTTCGGCGCCGCGCCCGCCGTCGGCGGCCGGATCCCAGAAATAGTTGCCGCAGATCCCGTGGACCGACGGCGGCGCGCCGCAGACGATCGACAGGTTGTTCGGGTTGGTGAAGGTCGGCACGACGCAATCGGCGCGCCACGCCGTGCCTTCCGCGATCATCCGGCCGATGAACGGCGCAACGCCCGCTTCCACCGCACGTTCGAGATAGTCGTACTCGCAGCCGTCGACACAGACGACCACGGTCGGCTCGACCGGCAGCCGGTAGCGCCGGCCGTTGACGTCGACGGAGCGTCCCGCGAGATTCGGCGATGCGCCGTTCGCCGACGCTTCACCCGGATGGCGCAATGCAAACGCGGCGTTCATGATGCCGCCCGCTTGCCGCGCGGCACACGCGCGGCGATCAGCAGCAGCGCCGCGAGCGACGCGCCGAGCATCAGCAGCGACAGCGCCGATGCCGGAAGGTAATAACCACGCTCGACCTGGCCGATCACGACGATCGGCACGGTCGCGAAACCCGGCGGGTAGACGGTCAGCGTCGCGCCGAGCTCGCCGAGCGACAGCGCGAAGCCGAGCGCGAGGCTCGCACGCAGCGCCGGCACGAGCTGCGGCAGCAGTACGCGGCGCAGCACCATCGCTGGCGGCGCACCGAGGCTCGCCGCGGCTTCGCGCAGCACGGTCAGCTCCGGGCGCAGCGCGGCGGCCGCGCAGCGGTAGCAGTACGGCAGAATCAGCGCGAGCTGCACGAGCACGACGATCGCGGCGGAACTCGACAGGTCGAGCGGCTTCTGGTGATACGCGATCAGCACCGCGAGTCCGAGCACAACGCTCGGCACGCCATTCGGCACCATCACGAGCGCATCGACAATAGCGCCGAGGCCGCGCCGGTCGCGCCCTTCGAGTGCGAGTGCGAGCCACAGCCCGAGGATCGTGCCGATCGCCGACACGCCGAAGCCGATCTCGAGGCTCGTCAGCAGCGCGTCGTATTCCGGCGAACCGAGCCGCTCGAACCAGCGCAGGCTGTAGCCGGCTGGCAGGATCGTGCCCGACCACTGCGTCGACACGCTCGACAGTGCAACGACGATGACCGGCAGCACGAACAGCCAGAAGCAGGCGAACGCGGCCAGCGCGAGCGCCGCGCGCGACGCATGCTTGAGCAGCGTGTCGCCCCAGCCGATCTGATGGCGCGGCACGGCTTGCCCGATACGGAATTCAGCGGACATCGTTTCCTCCCGTCGCACGCCGGTTTACCCGGCGATAAACCGCATAAAGCGCCAGCGACAGCGCGAGCATCACGACCGCGCCGGCCGACGCGGTCGGCAGGTCGAGGTCGACGGTCGCGCTGCTGTAGATCGCGACCGGCAGCGTCACGAGCCGCGCGCTGCCGAGCACGAGCAGAATCCCGAATTCGTTCAGCGTCAGCAGGAAACACAGCACGGTGCCGGCGGCGATGCCCGGCCACGCGATCGGCAGCACGACGCGACGTGCAAGCATCCAGCCCGACGCGCCGAGGCTGCGCGCGGCCTCGATCAGGCGCAGGTCGAGCGTCGCGAACGACGCGAGCGTCGGCCGCACGACGAACGGCGTATAGAACACGGTCTGCGCGAGAATCACGCCGCCGATGCCGAACAGGAAATCGAGCGGCGGGCTCTCGAGATGGAACAGGTGCTGCAGCGCGATGCTGATCGAGCCTTGCGAGCCGTACAGGAAGATCAGCGTGAACGCGACGAGGAACGACGGGAACGCGACGTACAGTTCCAGGAAGCGCGTGACGAGCGACGCGCCCGGAAACGGCTTGAAGAACAGTAGCGCGGCCAGCAGCACGCCGAGCACCGATGCGGTGCCGGCACTCGCGAACAGCACGCCGAGCGTCGTCAGCAGCACGTTGCGCGTATCGGGGTTGCCGAAGAACGTCCGGTACGCGGCAAAGCTCAGCCCGTGATCGCCCGATACGCTCAGCAGCACGAGCCGCACCAGCGGATAGACGACGAGCGGGCCGAGCACGACGATCGCGAGCACGGCGAGGTGCAGGTCGCCCATGCGCTTGCGGCGCCGCGCGGCAGCGGCATGCGCGGCGGCCGACGCGAGCACATGCGGCGGCAGGCCGGCTTCAGGGCTCGATAAGGACGACATCGTCTGCCTCGCAATGCAGGGAAACGCGCGCCCCGCGCTCGGGGGCCGCGCCGCGGCCGCGTTGCATCGTCACGCGCACGGGTTCGTCGGGCGCCGCATCGATCACGACCGCAATCGACAGGTCCGCGCCCTGCCATTCGACGGAAGACACCGTGCCGTGCAGGCCGCCCGCCGCGAGCGGCATCACGGTCAGGCGCTCGGGGCGCACGCACGCGACCTTGTCGCGCACTTCGTGACGCGGATCGCCGAGCGGAAAGATCACGCGCGGCGGCAGCAGGTTCGCCGGGCCGAGATAGCGCGCGACGTAGCCGTCCTGCGGCGCGTCGTACAACTGCTGCGGCGTGCCGAGCTGCGCGATGCGGCCGTCGCGCATCAGCAGCGCGCGGTCGGACAGCACGAGCGCGTCGTCGCGGTCGTGCGTCACGCAGACGACGGTCAGGTTCGGCAGGCGCTCGTGCAGCGCCTTCAGCTCGCTGCGCACCGACGCGCGCAGGTTGGCGTCGAGCGCCGACAGCGGTTCGTCAAGCAGCAGCACGTCCGGCTCGATCACGAGCGCGCGGGCCAGCGCAACGCGCTGCTGCATCCCGCCCGACAGCTGCGCGGGCAGGTGGTGGCCCGCATCGCCGAGTTGCACGAGCTTCAGCGCGTCGGCGACGCGACGCGTCACTTCGGACGAGGCCATCCCGCGGGCGCGCAGCCCGAATGCGACGTTCTCGAACACCGACAGGTGCGGGAACAGCGCGTAATTCTGGAACAACAGACCGAGATTGCGCTTGTGCGGCGGCGCATGGGTCAGGTCGCGTCCGGCCACGGTCAGCGTGCCGGTCAGGCCATCGGCCTTCACGAACCCGGCGATGAAGCGCAGCAGCGTGGTCTTGCCGCAGCCGCTCTTGCCGAGCACGGTCAGAAATTCACCGGCGCCGATCGACAGCGACAGATCTTCCAGCACAGTGCGTGCGCCATAGCGCACGCTCAGGTGTTCGATCTGCACGCCGCCCGGCGCGCCGGACCGCAGCGTGGCGTGCGGTTCGGCGGCGCCGAATGCGCCGGGATGGGTCAGGGTGGTTTCCACCGGGTTCATCCTCTTGCTCGCTAATACAGGCGGCGTGTGCCGATCACTTCGGCTTGACGACGTCGAGCTGCTTGCCCGAGCTGCCGATCACGTCCTTCTTCCAGCGCTCGATCCACACCGGCTTCTTCGCCATCACCTGGGTCCAGTCGACCGGGATCAGCTTCACGCCCGCGATCGCCTTCTTGACCGCTTCGCCGTTCTTGCCGGCCAGCGGCACATCCGTGCGGCCCGGGATGCCGTACATGTCCGGCACCTTCGACTGCACGTCCGTCGACATCAGGTAGTCGATCAGCTTCTTGCCGGCGTCCTGGTTCGGGCCGCTCTTGATCAGGCCGATGCCGTACGGCAGCTGGAACGTGGTCGGCTGGTCGCCGTCCTTCGCGGACAGGAAGATCGGCTTGACGGACAGCGCGCCGTGTTCGGCGTCGTCGAGGTCCATCTGCAGGTCGCCGTTCGCGACGCTGATCTCGTTGCGCGACAGCAGCACGTTCAGGTAGCCCGTGCCCTTCGTGTGGAACTTCACGCTCTGCGACAGCTTCGCCAGGTAGTCGAACGCCTTGTCCTCGCCCATCAGCGAGGTCGTCAGGATCAGCACGGCCATCCCGTCGCCGGCGGTCGCCGGGTTCGAGTACGCGACCTTGCCCGCGTAGGCCGGCGACAGCAGGTCGGCGAACGTCTTCGGCTGGTTCTTCACGACGTCCGGGTTGATCGCGAACGAGAAGTAGTTGTTCACGAACGTCGCCCACGTCCCGTCCTCGGCCTTTGCGATCGCCGGCACGTTCTTGTAGTTCACGCTCTGGTACGGCTGCAGCAGGCCCATCTGGCCGGCTTGCTGAATGAACGGCGGCAGCGTGACGATCACGTCGGCCTTCGGGGAATTCTTCTCGATGTTCGCGCGGTTGACGACCTCGCCGCTGCCCGCCGTCACGATGTTGACCTTGACGCCTTCCTTCTTCTCGAAGGCCGGCAGCACATCGCGATAGAGATTCTCGAGACCGTCCGCCGTATACAGCACGACCGCGTTTGCCGCATGTGCGGGCATCGCGGCGCCTTGCAGCAGACCGGCGGCGCAGGCGGCCAGCGCGAGCTTGCGGAACGCGCCGGCAGCGGCGCGCGAGGAATTCTGCAGTGTCATCTCACTTCTCCGTAGGCGGAACACCAAACGGCCGGGGCACGATCCGGCTCCTTTCAGTCGGACAGACCGACAACCGGCCTGCCTCGCTGCCGCGCTGCGGGTGGTCTCGCGCGGCAACCGAAGGATCACAGCGTTCGATGACAACGCCGTGACGAGTGCCACAATTTCCAAAAAATGACACATTTTGCCAATATCATGCAAGTCACCCGGAAATGCCGCCCCGGCGTTTCGCCCGACCTTTGCTGGAGAAAAAGCCATGCCCGACCCGATTCTGCTCACGCCCGGTCCGCTCACCACGTCCGCCACAACACGCCACGCAATGCAACATGACTGGGGCTCGTGGGACGCCGCTTTCAATCAACTGACGGCCGGTGTCTGCGCGGATCTCGTCGCGATCGCGCGCGGCGGCAACGAATACGTGTGCGTGCCGATGCAAGGCAGCGGCACGTTTTCGGTCGAGGCCGCGCTGGGCACGCTCGTGCCGCGCGACGGCGTCGTGCTGGTGCCGGACAACGGCGCGTATTGCGCGCGCATCCTGAGGATCCTCGGCCGGCTCGGCATCGAGGCGATCGCGCTGCCGTTCGATGAGGACGCCGCGGTCGACCCGGCGGCGATCGAAGCCGCGTTCGCGCGCGAGCCACGCATCACGCACGTCGCGCTGGTGCACCTGGAAACGAGCGCCGGCATCCTGAATCCGCTCGACGCGATCGCGGCCGCGTGCCGACGGCACGGCAAGCGGCTGATCGTCGACGCGATGAGTTCGTTCGGCGCGTTGCCGATCGCGCTGGCGGACAGCGGAATCGACGCGCTGATCTCGGCAAGCGGGAAATGCCTGGAAGGTGTGCCGGGGATGGGGTTCGCGATCGTGCGGCGCGATGTACTCGACGCGAGCGAAGGCAACTCGCCGTCGCTCGCGCTCGACTTGCATGATCAGCACGCATACCTGCGCAAGACGGGCCAGTGGCGCTTCACGCCGCCGACCCACGTGATCGCCGCGCTGCGCGCCGCGCTCGACCAGTACCTGGCCGAAGGCGGCCAGCCGGCGCGCGGTGCGCGCTATGCGGAGAACTGCCGGACCTTGATCGAATCGATGCGCGCGCTCGGCTTCACGCCGTTCCTCGACGCAAGCGTGCAGGCGCCGGTGATCGTCACGTTCCATGCGCCCGACCATCCGGCTTACGATTTCCGCCGCTTCTACGACGCAGTGCGCGACGCGGGCTTCATCCTGTATCCGGGCAAACTGACGCAACTCGAGACGTTCCGCGTCGGCTGCATCGGCGCGATCGGTGCCGGCGACATCCGGCGTGCGGTCGCGGCGATCGCGCAGGCGGTCGAATCGCTCGGGATTGCCGTGCAGCGCGCGTGAGCGCTGACGCATGCCCCGGCCCGCAAGCGGGAACGGCAGAAACAAAAAAGCCCGGCGACCCACGGGTCGCCGGGCGAACGCACCGAGTGTGCGTGGAGCCGGTACTTACAGTTCGATCCGCTTGATGTCGCCGACGACGAAGATATACGACAGCGCACCGATCAGCGCGATCACGCCGATGAACACGAGTGCGCCGACGAACGATCCGGTCGATGCGACGATGAAGCCGACGACGAGCGGCGTGATGATGCCGGCGAGGTTCGCCGCGAAGTTGAAGATGCCGCCGGTCACGCCCAGCAGGCCGTCCGGCGCGATGTCGGACACGAGCGTCCAGCCGAGCGCCGCCATCCCCTGCGCGAAGAATGCGACCGACATGATCGCGATCACGGCTTCGTTGCTCTTCACGTAGTTCGCGAGAATGATCGTCGACGCGAGCAGCAGGCCCGCGATGATCGGCAGCTTGCGCGCGAGGTTCGCGGACTTGCCGCGGCGCAGCAGCCAGTCGGAGAAGATCCCGCCGAACATCACACCGACCGACGCGGCGATGAACGGCATCACCGCGAAGAAGCCGATCTTCAGCCAGCCCATATGGCGCTCGGTCGCGAGATAGGTCGGGAACCAGGTCAGGAAGAACACGAGCGTCGAGTTGCCGGCGAACTGGCCGAGGCAGATACCCGCGAGCTGACGCTTCTTCAGCAGCCGGCCGGCCATCGACCAGCTGAACTTGGCCTGTGCGGGCTTGCCGCTCTTGTCCCCGTCCTTGCGCGCGCCGTGCACGAGACCGCCGCCCGCTTCGATGTACGCGAGTTCTTCCGAATTGGCGGCCGGATGGTTGCGCGGCTCGTGATAGAACTTCCACCAGACCAGACCAAACACGATGCCGATCGTGCCGACGACCCAGAACAGCGAGCGCCAGCCGAACGCACCCATCAGCGCGAACAGCACGGGGCTGAAGAACGCGAGACCGATGTACTCGCCCACGGTGTAGGTGCCGGTCGCCATCGCGCGCTCGTTCTGCGGGAACCACGTCGCGACGACCCGGCTGTTGGTCGGGAAACACGGCGCTTCCGTCACGCCGAGGCCGAGCCGGCATGCGAGCAACGTCCCGACACCGGGCACGAAGCCCTGCAGCAACGTGCACAGCGACCACAGCGTCATGGACCAGTAATAGGTGATCTTGCTGCCGAAGCGGTCGAGGAACAGCCCGCCGGGCACCTGCATCGCGACGTACGTCCACGAGAATGCCGAGAACATGATGCCCATCACCGCCGCGTTGATGCCAAGCTCCTTGGTGAGCTGCGGCGCAGCCACCCCCAGCACGGTACGGTCGAGATAGTTGATCATCGTGCCGATCGCGAGCAGCGCGAGGATCTTGTAGCGCGCCGAGGTCCGCCGGACCGTGCCGGCCGCCGCGGGCGCGGCGTTCGTGTGGGTGGTGTGCTGCATGGTCGTCTCCTGGTCTCTTTTTCAGCTAGTCGGTAAAAGGTCAGCGCGCGACGAGCGACTGAAAGTGTTCGAACATTCGCTCGTCGTCCGGCGTGCGTCCGGTGAAGATCTCGAACGCATCGACGGCCTGGTACACGGCCATCCCGCCACCCGGCAGCGTCGCGCAGCCGGCCGCGCGCGCGGCGCGGATCAGTTCCGTTTCGAGCGGGAAATACACGATGTCGGCAACCCACATTCCCGCGCGGAGCAACTCGGCCGGCAGCGGCAGGCCCGGATGCTTGGTCATGCCGGTCGGCGTGGCGTGGATCAGGCCAGTCGCGACATGCATCGCGGCCGCGAGATCGCTGCCCGGTGTAATCCGGGCGGCCGGGAAGCGCTGCTGCAGTTCGCCCGCGAGCGTGGCAGCACGCGTGCCGTCGACGTCGAAGATCGTCAGTTCGGCGGCGCCCATCTGCAGCGCAGCATGCGCGACGGCCGCACCCGCGCCGCCCGCGCCCAGCTGCACGACACGCTCGAGCGACACGTCGGGCAACCCGCGGCGGAACGACTTCGCGAAACCCGACCAGTCGGTGTTGTGGCCGATCCGCTTGCCGTCCTTGAACAGCACGGTGTTCACCGCGCCGAGCGCGCGCGCGTCGTCCGACAGCGAGTCGAGGTGCTCGATCACGCGCTGCTTGCACGGATGCGTGATGTTGAGCCCGTTGTAGCCCATGCGCTGCGCGGCATCGAGCAGTTCAGGCAGCGCGTCGGCGGTCACGCCGAGCACGTCGAGATCGATGCGCCGGTACACGTAGCCGAAACCCTGGCGGAAGCCTTCTTCCTCATGCATCGCGGGCGACAGCGAACCGCCGATGCCTTGGCCGATCAGGCCGATCAGAAAAGACGGGCGGCTCATCGTGCGGCTCCCTGCGCAAAAAGGGTCGACAGGCGCTGCAGCGCGAATACGTAGCCTTCGGTGCCGCAGCCGCAGATCACGGCTTCGGCCACCGCCGACACATAAGAGTGGTGACGGAATGCCTCGCGACGATGCACGTTCGAGATATGCACCTCGATCACGGGTTTCGCGATCGCGGACAACGCGTCGGCCAGCGCGACCGACGTATGCGTATACGCGGCCAGGTTGATCACGATGCCGTGCGTATCGTGACGCGCGGCATGCAGCCAGTCGATCAGCTGATGCTCGGCGTTCGACTGGCGGAAGTCGATCTCCAGCCCGAGCCCTTCAGCCGCCGTGCGGCAACGCTGCTCGACGTCGGCAAGGGTTTCCGCGCCGTAGATATGGGGCTCGCGGGTCCCCAGCAGATTCAGGTTCGGGCCGTTCAGCACCAGCACCTTGTGCTTGCTCATGGTGTTTCTGCTCCTAAAACAGGGGCGAATCGCTAGCCGACTGCGCCCCTTGACGTCAAGATTTGGCGCTAGTGTGCGCTTGCGCAAGCGCAATGTCTTTTCGGGTTTTCGCTAATTTGTACCATCTAGTTAGTTTGTATAATTCCCCATACTCCCATAGTAAATTCGGGATGTGGCGCCCGCAGGTAATTCAACGACTGGTTCATTCCGGCCCGATCCGGCCGACGCCACGCCCCGCTCATCCGCAGGATTCGCCCATGCAGCGCTCGATCGCCACCGTGTCACTGTCCGGCACGCTCGCCGAGAAGCTCGCCGCCATCCAGGCCGCCGGCTTCGACGGCGTCGAAATCTTCGAGAACGACCTCGTCTACTTCGACGGATCGCCCGCCGACGTGCGGCGCATGGCCGCCGATCTCGGCCTCGACATCGTGCTGTTCCAGCCGTTTCGCGACTTCGAGGGCGTGAGCCCGGCCCAGCTCGCCCGCAATCTCGACCGCATCCGCCGCAAGTTCGACGTGATGCACGCGCTCGGCACCGACCGCATCCTGGTGTGCAGCAACGTGTCGCCCGACACGATCGCGGACGATGCTTTGCTGGTCGACCAGCTCGGCGCGCTCGCCGAAGCCGCGCGGCAGGCCGGCGTGGTTGCCGCGTACGAGGCGCTCGCATGGGGCCGCGTCGTGAACCGGTACAGCCACGCATGGCAGCTCGTGAACGCGGTGAACAGCCCGCATCTCGGCCTCGCGCTCGACAGCTTCCATACGCTGTCGCTCGACGATTCGCCGGACGCGATCGCCGACATCCCCGGCGACCGGATCGCGTTCGTGCAGATCGCCGACGCGCCGAAGCTCGCGATGGACGTGATCGAATGGAGCCGCCACTTCCGCTCGTTCCCCGGCCAGGGCGACTTCGACCTCGCGCGCTTCACGGCCCGCGTGATCGAGTCCGGTTATACGGGGCCGCTTTCGCTCGAGATCTTCAACGACGGCTTCCGCGCCGCGCCGACCGCGATCACGGCCGCCGACGGCCACCGCTCGCTGCTTTATCTGGAAGAGCTGACGCGCGCGCGGCTCGCACAGGACGGCCGCGCGCCCGCCGCCGGCCAGCCACTGTTCGCGCCGCCGGCGCCGCCCGCGCACGTCGGGTTCCAGTTCATTGAATTCGCGGTCGACGCGCAGGCGGCGGCCACCGTCGGCGAATGGCTCGGCCGGATGCGGTTCCGGCTCGCGGGCCGTCATCGATCGAAGGACGTGACGCTGTTCCAGCACGGCGCCGCATCGATCGTGCTGAACGCCGAGCGCGACTCGTTCGCCGACGCGTTCTTCCAGCAGCACGGGTTGTCGCTGTGCGCGTCGGCGTTCCGCGTCGACGATGCGAAAGTGGCATTCGAACGCGCGGCCGGCTTCGGCTACGCGCCGTTTTCCGGGCGCGTCGGCCCGAACGAGCGCGTGCTGCCCGGCGTGCAGGCGCCGGACGGCAGCCTCGAATACTTCGTCGACGAGACGCCGAACGCGCCAACGCTATATGAGTCGGATTTCGTGCTGACCGACATCGACGGCCCGACCGAGGTCGGCCCGCTGACGGGCATCGATCACGTCTGCCTTGCGCTGCCGGCCGACGCGCTCGATACGTGGATCCTGTTCTTCAAGACCGCCTTCGGCTTCGAGGCCGAGCGCAGCTGGCTCGTGCCCGATCCGTACGGCCTGATGCGCAGCCGCGCGGTGCGCAGCGCCGACGGCTCGGTGCGGATCGCGCTGAATGCGTCGGTCGACCGCCATACGGCCGTCGCCGAATCGCTCGAACGCTATCACGGCACGGGGCTGAACCACGTCGCGTTCCGGACCGACGACATCGTGCAGACGGTCGCCACGTTCGCGGCCGACGGCGTGCCGTTCCTGCGGATCCCGCCGAACTATTACGACGACCTCGCCGCGCGCTACGCGCTGCCGGACGAGCTGATCGACACGCTGAGCGCTCACCATCTGCTGTACGACCGCGACGAAAACGGCGGCGAATTCCTGCATGCGTATACGGAACTGGTCGACAACCGCTTCTCGCTCGAAATCGTCGAGCGGCGCGGCGGCTACGACGGCTACGGCGCGGCCAACGCGGCCGTGCGGCTCGCCGCGCAGGCCCAGCGCAGGAAATAAGGAAGCAAGCGAATTTCGTGCAGGGGCGAATTGAACGAGAAAACCACGACGACCCCGCGACGGGCGTCGTGCGGACGCACCGTCGTGGTGAATGCCTCGGCGGTGCCCCGCCCGGCAAGGCAGGCTGCTCGGGGCCGGAAACGGGGCCGGAAGCGGCCGCCCGGCTGGGGTTACATCCCGTAACGCACGCCGCACTGCAGCATCCGCTCGGCCACCGCGGTTTTAAGAATCGCTTAAGTCTTCGACGGCACCATCCGCAACCAGTACCCGATGGTTATCTCGAAAAGGAGGACAGCGATGAGCGCCGTAGAAGCACCCGCGGGCCGCCCGGCCGCGCCCCCTGCAAAGAAGACGATGCTGCGCCGCCTGCTCAGTCATCACGAAATCGCGACGTTGCTCGTGCTGCTGCATGCGCCGATCGGCGCGAACGCCAAAGCCGAATTGCCTGCGCTGCAGGAAGCCGGTCTCGTCGAGATGGTCAGGCTCGACCCCGATACGGCCCCCAGCTTCCGGCTGACCGAAGACGGCACGGCCGTCCTGAAAGGGCTCGGCTACCGCTGAGCCACGGTTTTCACCGCTTCCCCGCATCGCCCCGATCCTTCAGACCCGCCGGCCCGCCCGGCGCGTCACTTCACCCTGCCCGATCCTGCAGCATCAGCCGGTATTCCGTCGGCGTCATGCCGACCGTCGCCTTGAACTGGCGCGTGAACGCGCTGTGATCCGTATAACCGCATAGCGCCGCGACGTCGGTCACCTTGTCGTGCGTGACGAGCAGCGCCGTGGCCGCGTCGAGCCGCGTTTTCAGCAGCACCTGGCGCGGTGTCAGGTGAAACACCTTGTGGAAGTAGCGTTCGAGCTGCGCGACCGACATACCGGCCATCTGCGCAAGCTGCTTCAGGTTCAGCGGCTGCACGTAGTGATCCTGGATGTGCTGCACCACGTCGGCGAGCTTGCTGTAGGCCGGATGCGACCCCTCGTGCGCCTTCAGGTCGCGCGAGATGCCCGCGAGACCGACCACCTTGCCGGCCGCGTCGCGCAGCGGCTCCTTGCAGGTCAGGCACCAGCCCGGCTGGCGGCCCGGATACAGATGCAGCTCGAGCTGGTCCATCAGCTGCTGGCCGGCGGTGATCGTCGCCATGTCCTGCTCGAAATAGGTCCGGCCGAAGCGGCGCGGAAACACTTCGTCGGTCGTCTTGCCGAGCAGGTCGCGCTTGTCCTTGTAGCCGCAGCGCATCGCCAGCGTGCGGTTGACGAGCGCGTAGCGGCCGTTCGCGTCCTTCACGAAGAATGCAACGTCGGGCAGCGCGTCGAACACCGGCTCGAGCAGGCGGAAGTGCGCGAGCATCGCGCCGAGATCGGCGTTGTCGGGCTGGTAGCGCAGCGTGTCGGACAGGCTCATGGGCGGTGCGGCAAGGAAGGTCGTCATCCCGGCATCTGCGAAGGGAGTGGCTGATGGCGTCGATTATAGGAGCGCACCCGAGAACACGTCGTGGCGATCTCGGGCAAGCGATCGGGCGGCTCGGCGAACGGCGGTCCGCGCAACGCGCCGCCGATCGGCGACGATCGGCGACGATCGGGGGGCCGCATGCGTCGGCGCATCGTACGCCGTGCTGTTGTGCGCGCAACCACTGCGCCGCGCGCTTGCCGGGCGGCGTCGAATACGCATCGGCCCGCTGCATGGCGCCGGGCATCGGTCGGCAACGTCGGCGATATCGATGCACCCAACTGACGCCGAGACAACCTGCGCCCGGACCCGCCATCCTAGAAATGCCGGCGCGTCACGTCTTGGCGCGATTGCGCGTTCTACATGACGATTTCAGCATATATCAGGGTTATCGACGATATGCCGAAATCGTCGCCGGTCGCGCACCGAACGCGCAAGACGCGCGCATTTTCGCTACCTAGACTTCAATCAACGGTTACGAGACGACATCCCGCCAACACCACGCACGCCGATTCCGGCATAACCCGCGCGGCGCATGGCACACCCCGCACGGCTGTCGCACAGGCCTGCAGACCGATACGTCTCGCCCGGTTTACCGCACCGGCCCGCTGGCCGGCGGCGGCCCAACCACGCCATCAAGGGGAAGTGAAAGTGAAGCTGAAGGTATCGCACGTCGCGCTGGCCGCTGCCTGCGCACTGTCGGGCGCACACGCCATCGCCGCCGACGTCGTCAAGATCGGTTTCGCCGCACCGCTGACGGGGCCGCAGTCGAACTACGGCACGGACATGCAGAAGGGCGTGCAACTCGCGATCGCCGATTTCAACGCGACGCATCCGACGATCGGTGGACAGCCGGTCACGTTCCAGCTCGACTCGCAGGACGACCAGGCCGACCCGCGCACCGGCACGACGGTCGCGCAGCGGCTGATCGACGACAACGTCCGCGGCGTCATCGGCCACTTCAATTCGGGCACGAGCATTCCCGCGTCCGACCTGTACGATCGCGCGGGGCTGCCGCAAATCTCGATGGCGACGTCGCCGCAATACACGGCGCGCGGCTACAAGACGACCTACCGGTTGCTGACGAGCGACGCGCAGGCCGGCCGCATCGTCGGCTCGTACGCGGTGAAGACGCTGCGCTTCAAGCGCATCGCGATCATCGACGACCGCACGGCCTACGGCCAGGGCATCGCCGACGAATTCGCGAAGGCCGTGCAGGCCGCGGGCGGCACGATCGTCAAGCGCGACTTCACGAACGACAAGGCGCTCGACTTCTCGGCGATCCTGACCAACCTGAAGGGCATCAACCCCGACGCGATCTTCTACGGCGGCGGCGACGCGCAGTCTTCGCCGATGATCCGCAAGATGCGCCAGCTCGGGATGAAGTCCGCCTTCGTGACCGGCGAGATGTCGCGCTCGCCGACGTTCCTGAAGGTCGGCGGCGACGCGGCCGAAGGCGCGATCGTCTACATGGGCGGGCTGCCGAAGGAAAAGATGCCGGGCTTCGCCGGCTACGCATCGCGCTACAAGGCACGCTTCAATGAAGACGTCATCACCTATTCGCCCTACTCGTACGACGGCACGATCGCGCTGCTCACCGCGATGAAGAACGCGAACTCGACCGATCCGAAGGTCTATACGCCGTATCTCGGCAAGGTGTCGATCAAGGGCGTGTCGGCGCCGAGCATCGCATACGACGCGAAGGGCGACCTGAAGGATGCGCCGGTAACGATCTACAAGGTCGAGCACGGCGCGTTCAAGCCGGTCGATACGATCGCCGGCAACTGATCGCGCAGTCCCTGTCACGCGCGGCGCGGCATGCGGTTCACCCGCCTGCCGCGCCGCGTGCGTTTCGGTTCGACGAAGTCCGAAGCATTCCTCGGCGCGGCACCGCGCGCGCGCATTTCGCGCTCCTGTAGAATCCCCCCACCCGCTTTGACGCTTCGTCTGCGTCGTGCCCCATCCCGGTGCGACGGTGCGTGTCGCGTGCCCCATCCGGCGCTCGGCACACGCTCGACGACGCAAGCCGCGCCTTGCCAGTCCATGCCGATAGCGGGTTCTGGAGACGCAGCACCGACAACAACATTCGAAAACCGATCGTCCTGACCATGCAAGCTTCCGAATTGAGCGGCGTGCCTCGCGCCGCCGAACGCGCGCTCACGCGCAGCGACTACAAAACTCTTGGCCTTGCCGCACTCGGCGGCGCCCTCGAGTTCTACGACTTCATCATCTTCGTGTTCTTCGCACCCGCGATCGGACAGCTGTTCTTCCCGCACGACATTCCCGACTGGCTGCGCCAGCTGCAGACGTTCGGCATCTTCGCGGCCGGTTATCTCGCGCGTCCGCTCGGCGGCGTGATCATGGCGCACTTCGGCGACCTGTTCGGCCGCAAGCGGATGTTCACGCTGAGCGTGCTGATGATGTCGGTGCCGACGCTGCTGATGGGCCTGCTGCCGACCTACGACTCGATCGGCATCCTCGCGCCGGTGTTGCTGCTGCTGTTCCGCGTGCTGCAGGGCGCGGCGGTCGGCGGCGAAGTGCCGGGCGCATGGGTATTCGTGTCGGAGCACGTTCCGTCGCGCCACATCGGCTATGCGTGCGGCACGCTGACCGCGGGCCTCACGGCCGGCATCCTGCTCGGCTCGCTGGTCGCCGCCGGCATCAACAGCCGTTACTCGGGCGCCGAAGTCACCGCATTCGCCTGGCGCATTCCGTTCCTGCTCGGCGGCGTGTTCGGCCTGTTCTCCGTCTACCTGCGCCGCTGGCTGCACGAGACGCCGGTGTTCGCCGAGATGAAGGCAAAGAAGGCGCTCGCGGCCGAGATTCCGCTGAAGGCCGTGCTGCGCGACCACGGCCGCGCGGTGATCGTGTCGATGCTGCTCACGTGGATGCTGTCGGCGGCGATCGTCGTCGTGATCCTGATGACACCCGCGCTGCTGCAGAAGCAGTTTCATCTGACGCCCGCGACCACGCTGTTCGCGAACAGCGTCGCGACGCTGTGCCTGACCGCCGGCTGCATCACCGCCGGCTCGCTCGCGGGCTGGATCGGCGCGAAGCGCGTGCTCGGCATCGGCGGCCTCGTGCTGGCCGCGTGCTACTACCTGCTGTTCGCGCAGGTCGCGGCCGACGCGTCGACACTGCCGCTGTACTACGGGATTGCCGGCTTCACGGTCGGCACGATCGGTGCGGTGCCGTTCGTGATGGTCAAGAGCTTCCCCGCGGTCGTGCGCTTCTCGGGCATCTCGTTCTCGTACAACGTCGCGTACGCGATCTTCGGCGGCCTGACGCCGGTGATCGTGTCGCTGATGATGAAGTCGAACCCGCTCGCGCCGGTCGTGTACGTCGCGACGATCTGCGTGCTCGGCGCGATCGCCGTGCAGTTCTCGAAGGATGCGAAGGACCTGAAGGACGCACGCTGAACGCCGGCGCGCACGCGTCGGCCGGATGAACAAAGGGCCGAATCCCGCGGCGTGCGGGATTCGGCCCTTTTGTTTTGGTTCAGCGCGGCGCGCGACGTGCGTGCGTCGCGCCGTTCAGCCCGGTTCGACTCAGCGCAGCGCGCCGTACGACGAACTCGGCCGGCGCAGCGCGTCGATGCTCGCGCCGCCCGCACCGGTCACGAACAGCAGCAGGAACCCGCCGGCGATCGCGACGTTCTTCCAGAAGTGGATCACCATGTCGTGCTGGACCGCGGCGTCCGTCGCATCCCAGAAATTGTGTCCCACCATCGCGGTCGCGATCGTATAGAACGCCATCAGCAACGCGAGCGGCTTCACCTTGTAGCCGACGATCAGCAGCAGGCCGCCGAGTGCCTCGATCGTGACGACGACCGGGCCCATCACCTGCGGATAGGGCACGTTCAGCCCATGCAGATAACCGATGAAATCGCTGTAGCCGAGCAGCTTCATCACGCCGCCCCACAAGAACAACGCCGCCAGCGCCAGGCGCGCGAAAAAAATGACGCCGGAATCGACGGAACGCGTCATGCCTCTCTCCTCGTATGCAGTTCGGCCGTCCGCGCGGGGCGTGCCCGTGCGGTTCGGAGCCGCGCGGCCCTTGTCGGGCCCGCGGCAAATGGGCCAGCATAGAGGGTCTTTTCGCGGTGTCCAAGAAAAAGGTTGTAGCAAATCTTTACGCTGCGGCGGCGACGCAAGCATGACGGCGCCATGAAGAACGACGCCCGGCCGTCGCCGCGAATAAAGGGAACAGGCCCTAACCGGCGTCGCTCAACAGCACGCCTTTCTTGAACAGGAAGCAGCCGTAGCCGCGCAGCTCGCCGGTGACGATCACCGCGTACGCCTGCTGCGCGCGCTCGTAGAACGCGAATCGATCGACGCCCGCGAGCGGCACGGCGCGCCCTTCCGCGCGATCGATTTCGGCCTGCACTTCGCGCTGCACGGGCGGCACCGCGGCGGGGTCGCCGACCACTTCCATCCGCCACGCGGGCGTATCGACGAACGTGTCGAGCGGCAGCACGGACAGCACCGCGCGCGCGACGCGCGCCGAGTCGGCGCCGTCGATGCGCAGCGCGCGGCCGACCACCGTGTGCTCGGCGACGGACTCCGCGGGAAAATTCGCATCGCAAATCGCCACTTCATCTCCGTGGCCCATCGCGCGCAGCGTGTGCAGGATGTCGGCGTGCAGCAGAGGATCGAGATTCTTCAGCATGTGGGCAAATCTCCGGGATCGGGAACGAATTGCATAAGTTACCCGATCCCGGCGACCACCGGGCGTGCATCGCTCACGTCACGATGCCGCGGCCGGCATTTCGTCGATGAAACCCGTGACCGACTTCAGGCGGCCCGACGCATCGACGGTGCCGAAATCCGAACCCTTCACGATCGCCGCGCCGTCGGGCGACACGAGCGCCCACGAGAAGCGCAGGTGCTGGCCGAAGCCGTCGACGTCGGTCGTGCGGCGGAACCGGAACGCGGGGAAGCGCGCCTGCACCGCGGCGATCATCGTGTCGATGCCCGCGTGGCCGTCGCCGGCCATCAGCGGATCGCGATAGGCCGCGTCGCTCGCGTAGGTCGCATCGATCAGCGCGCGCCGGCGTGCGACGTCGGGCTCGTTCCAGGCGTCGAAATAGCGGTCGATCAGGTCGGCGTGAGCGGACTGGACGGTTTGGGCGGTGTTCATGCGAGGCTCCTGGTCTGGATGAAGGAAGGACAGCGCCGCGGACGTTTCGTGTTCGCGTGCCGTCATCGTCACCTGCCTCGCATGGGCGGTCGATTACGTTCGAGGTAAGGAAATCGCGCCGCCGCAATCAAGAACGGGCGCTCGAAGGCGCCCGCATCGTCTGCCATCGCAACCGCGCGTGTCAGGTCACCGGCGCCGGGTTGAACAGCGTCAGCGCATTCGCGAGCTTCCATTGCTCGGCCCAGGTGCGGCGCTTGCCGCTCGCGACATCGAGCATCAGCCGGAACAGCTCCCAGCCCACGTCCTCGATCGAGGCCGCGCCGGTCGCGATCTGCCCCGCGTCGAGATCCATCAGGTCGTGCCAGCGGCGCGCGAGATCGCTGCGCGTCGCGACCTTGATCACCGGCACCTGCGCGAGGCCGTATGGCGTGCCGCGGCCGGTCGTGAACACGTGCAGGTTCATCCCCGCCGCGAGCTGCAGCGTGCCGCAGATGAAATCGCTCGCGGGCGTCGCCGCGTACAGCAGCCCCTTCTGCCGCGCCCGATCGCCGGGCCGCACGACGCCGGCGATCGGCGCGCTGCCCGACTTCACGATCGAACCCATCGCCTTCTCGACGATGTTCGACAGGCCGCCCTTCTTGTTGCCGGGCGTCGTGTTCGCGCTGCGATCGACACGGCCGCGCTGCAGGTAGCGGTCGTACCAGTCCATCTCGCGGATGATCTCGCGGGCGACGTCCTCGTTCGCCGCGCGCGACGTGAGCTGCGCGACCCCGTCGCGCACTTCCGTCACTTCCGAGAACATGATCGTCGCGCCCGCACGCACGAGCAGGTCGGCCGCGAAGCCGACCGCCGGGTTCGCGGTCAGCCCCGAGAATGCATCGCTGCCGCCGCACTGCACGCCGACGACGAGATCGGACGCCGGGCACGTCTCGCGACGGCGGCGGTTCAGCCGCTCGAGGTGCGATTCGGCCATCTTCATGATCGAGTCGATCATCGAGTTGAAGCCGACGTGCGCGGCATCCTGCAGGCACACCACGCCGCCGTTGTCCGTCGCGCCGTCGGCCGCCAGCGGAATCGCGCCGGGTGGCAGCAGGCGCTCGGGCTGCAGCTTCTCGCAGCCGAGGCTCACCGTCATCACCTCACCGCCGAAGTTCGGGTTCAGGCTGATGTTGCGCAGCGTGCGGATCGGGATGTCGGCATCGGGTGCATCGATCGCGACGCCGCAGCCATACGTGTGCTCGAGCCCGACCACGTCGTCGACATTCGGGTAGCGCGGCAGCAGTTCGTCCTTGATCCGCTTCACCGCATGCTCGACGACGCCCGACACGCACTGCACGGTCGTCGTGATCGCGAGGATGTTGCGCGTGCCGACCGAACCGTCCGGATTGCGGAAGCCCTCGAACGTATAGCCTTCGAGCGGCGCCAGCGGCGGCGCGGCACGGGTGGCGAGCGGCAGGTTGTCCAGCCCCGGCGGCTCGGGCATGCGCATCGTGCGCTCGTTGACCCAGCTGCCGCGGCGCAGCTCGGTGAGCGCGTAGCCGATCACGACGTTGTAGCGGACGATCGGGTCGCCGGCCGCAAGGTCGACCAGTGCCACCTTGTGCCCTTGCGGCACGCCTTCGCGCAGGGTCAGGCCGTCGGCGAACGTCGCGCCCTCGGGCAGGCCGCCGTCGTTGACGACGATCGCGACGTTGTCGTCGGGGTGCACGCGGATATAAAGCGGGGAAGCAGTCATCGGAATTCCTGGAAGGCCACCAGTCAAATCGTTAGTCATCATACGACATTCAACACCAACCGGGATGCTGAGTAAACCCTTATCCGGAAAGACCCTAACCCCCGCCCGCCAGCAAATCGCTTGCGTCACCTTTTGCCTCGTTGTACGATGACATACAACGACATCGCCAATATGGCTCGGATGCCGTACCCGACGAACCCAGCACTCGCGCTAGACGGACGACCCAACCATGACTTCACCGCAAGAACTCAAACAGATCATCTCCCACGGCCTGCTGTCGTTTCCGCTGACGGACTTCGACGCGGACGGCAGCTTCCGCCCGACCACCTATGCCGAGCGTCTGGAATGGCTGGCACCGTATGGCGCGACCGCGCTGTTCGCGGCCGGCGGCACCGGTGAATTCTTCTCGCTCACGCAGCGCGAGTATTCGGACGTGATCCGCGTCGCGACGGAAACCTGCAAGGGCAAGGTGCCGATCCTGGCCGGCGCCGGCGGCGCGACGCGCGTCGCGATCGAATACGCGCAGGAAGCCGAGCGCCTCGGCGCGAGCGGCGTGCTGCTGATGCCGCACTACCTGACGGAAGCCAGCCAGGAAGGCATCGCCGAACACGTCGAGCAGGTGTGCCGCGCGCTGAAGATCGGCGTCGTGGTGTACAACCGCGCGAATTCGAAGCTGAACGCCGACATGCTCGAGCGCCTCGCCGATCGCTGCCCGAACCTGATCGGCTTCAAGGACGGCGTCGGCGAAATCGAGAGCATGGTCACGATCCGCCGCCGCCTCGGCGACCGCTTCGCGTATCTCGGCGGCCTGCCGACGGCAGAAGTCTACGCAGCCGCGTACAAAGCGCTCGGCGTGCCGGTGTACTCGTCGGCCGTGTTCAACTTCATCCCCAAGACGGCGATGGCATTCTATGAAGCGATCGCGAAGGACGACCACGCAACGGTCGGCCGCCTGATCGACGAATTCTTCCTGCCGTACCTGCAGATCCGCAACCGTCGCGCGGGCTACGCGGTCAGCATCGTGAAGGCGGGCGCGAAGCTCGTCGGCCATGACGCTGGCCCGGTGCGCGCGCCGCTCGTCGACCTCACCGACGCCGAAATGGCCGAACTGGACGTGCTGATCAAGAAGATGGGCCCGCAGTAAGCGCGTACGGCCGGCGCGGCGTCTTCGACGGCACCGCGACCGGTTTGTTGCCCGTGTTGCATCGCGGCCGGCACCTGCCGGCCGCGGTCGTTTGCAGCGGCGGCCATGCCACGCATCCCGCCGCGATGCGCGCGGTCACATCTGCGCGATGACGCCGATGATCCGGTGACGCACGTTGCCGAGCTTGATCCGGGTCGCCTCGATCTGCCCTTGCGCGCCCGCACGCACGCGTGCGTTCGGCTCGTCACCGAGAATCTGCCCCAGCACGTCGCGATCGACGACCGCATCGAAGAACCGGCCGACCGTGATCGTTGCCGACTGCTTCGCGGTCAGAAGCGCGCTGTTGGCCTGCATCAGCGCTTCGGTGCGCAGGCCCTGGTCGTGTTCGTCGATGCCGCGGCGATGCTCGAGCGCGAACACCAGCGCTTCCATGTCCTGCCGGAAACGGCGCACGGCGAGGCCGAACATGAGCGAATGCGCGTCGGAGCCGGTAACGGGCCGCCCCTGGTTGATGGTCACGTCGAATTCGCTGCCGCCCAGGTCGCGCTGGAATTCCAGCAACGCATTCGCGAGCACGCGCCCTTCGCTGTACTGGCCGATCCGGCTGCGCACCGAATGCGCAACGTCGCCGATCGCCTTCCACAATCCGGCGGCGAACAGGTGGTCGCCGCGCTTGCTGATGTTCATCGGATGGTTCCCGCTTGGAATGTTGTGATCTCTCAGGCCCGCCTGCGGGCCGTGCGGCCCGAGGCCCCGCTACTGTAGGAGAAATTCCGGTGACGCGGAAGCCATCATGAAAAAAGCGGAGGCAGCCAGCCGGCCGCCCCCGCTTTCATTCCTTCAGCATGCGGCCCGGCTTCGCGCCGCGCCGCAGCACCGTCACTCCGCCTTCCCGTCCCGCAGCCGCGGAATGCCGAGCGGATTGCTTTCCTGCAGCCCCTCCGGCAGCAGGTCGTCCGGGAAATCCTGATAGCACACGGGCCGCAGGAAACGCTCGATCGCGGTCGCGCCGACCGACGTGACGGCCGGGTTCGACGTCGCCGGGAACGGCCCGCCGTGCACCATCGCGTCGCACACTTCGACGCCGGTCGGGTAGCCGTTGACGAGCAGGCGCCCGACCTTGCGTTCGAGGATCGGCAGCAGGCGGCGCGCGAGCGGCTTGTCGTCGGCGTCCATCTGCAGCGTGGCCGTCAGCTGGCCCTCGAGTGCATCGAGCACGCGTGCGACTTCGTCGAGATCACGGCAGCGCACGATCAGCGATGCCGGCCCGAACACTTCGTGGCCGAACGCCGGCTCGGCCAGGAACGCCTGCGCGGCGACTTCGTACAGCGCGCCGCCTGCCTGGCATTCGGTCTGCGCCGCCTCGCCCGCGCCGATTTCGCGCACGCCCGGCAGTTCGGCCAGCGTGGCGCTGCCATTGCGATACGCGTCGGCGATGCCGCGCGTCAGCATCACACCGGCAGGCTTCTTCGCGAGCGCCTGCGCGGCGACGGACTCGAAGCGGTCGAGGTCGGGACCGTCGACCGCCAGCACGAGGCCCGGGTTCGTGCAGAACTGGCCGGTGCCGAGCGTCAGCGAATCGACGAAGCCGGTCGCGATCGCGTCGCCGCGGGCGGCCAGCGCGGCCGGGAACAGCACGACCGGGTTGATGCTGCTCATTTCCGCATAAACAGGAATCGGCTGCGGGCGCGCGTTCGCGAGCTGCACGAGCGCCATGCCGCCCTGCCGCGACCCGGTGAAGCCGACGGCCTGCACCGCCGGATGGCTGACGAGCGCCGCGCCGATCACGCGGCCGTGGCCGATCAGCAACGAGAACACGCCGGCCGGCATCCCGCATTGCGCCACCGCGGCGCGAATTGCGCGGCCGACCAGCTCGGACGTGCCGAGGTGCGCCTCATGGGCCTTCACGATCACCGGGCAGCCGGCCGCGAGGGCCGACGCGGTATCGCCGCCGGCCACCGAGAACGCAAGCGGGAAGTTGCTCGCGCCGAACACCGCGACGGGCCCGAGCCCGACCTTCTGCAGCCGCAGGTCCGAACGCGGCAGCGGCGTGCGTGCGGGCTGCGCGGGATCGATCGACGCGGCGAGGAAGCGCCCGTCGCGCACGACGCGCGCGAACAGCCGGAGCTGGCCGACGGTGCGGCCGCGCTCGCCCTGCAGCCGCGCGACGGGCAGCCCCGTTTCGGCGTGTGCGCGCTCGATCAGCGCGTCGCCGAGCGCGACGATCTGGTCGGCGATCGCTTCGAGAAACGCCGCGCGGGCCGCGAGCGGCTGCGCGCTGTACGCATCGAAGGCGTCGCGTGCGAGTTCGCACGCGCGCTCGACGTCGGCCTGCGTCGCGACGCCGAAGGCCGGCGCATCGATCGGTGCGCCCTTCGTCGGGTCGAACGCGTGCAAGGTACCGGCCGAGCCGGCTACCGCTTCGGCGCCGATCAGCATCTCTCCAGTCAGTTGCATGGGGTGTGCTCCGTGTTTCGGGAATGATGGTTCATTGTAGCCCAACAGATACGATGTCTGCTGACAGCATTTCACAAATCGTGCCGCCCGTCGATCTTGCCACACCATGCATGAATCCCTTATTGATTCAGCTTTTGCCCACACTTTGACCAATTTGCATGGCTCCTCAAGGGAAAACCCGAGGTTTCTGAGCGCGACCAACCCTCATAAACTTCGATCCATGTTATACGACGACGTACATTAAAGTGCCCAATCAAACCGCTCCTCGCGATCTTCCGATCGACCTTGCGCGCACCGCGCGCCGCACCGCCGTGCGCTACTGGATCCTGGCGATGCTGTTCGTCGTCACGACGCTCAACTATGCGGACCGCGCGACGCTGTCGATCACCGGCACGCCGATCCGCAAGGCTTTCGGCATCGATCCGGTGACGATGGGCTACATCTTCTCGGCGTTCAGCTGGGCGTACGTGCTCGCGCAATTGCCGAGCGGCTGGCTGCTCGACCGCTTCGGCGCGCGCCGCGTGTATGCGACCAGCATCTTCCTGTGGTCGGCGTTCACGCTGCTGCAAAGCACGATCGGCCTCGGCGGCAGCGCCGCGTTCGCGGTGACCGCGCTGTTCGTGATGCGCTTCGCGGTCGGCATCGCCGAGGCGCCCGCGTTTCCCGCGAACGCGAAGGTCGTCGCGAGCTGGTTCCCGACCGCCGAGCGCGGCACGGCGTCGGCGATCTTCAATGCCGCGCAGTATTTCGCGGCGGTGGTTTTCTCGCCGCTGATGGCGTGGCTCACGCATGCGTACGGCTGGCACCACGTGTACCTGTGGCTCGGCCTCGCCGGCATCGCGCTCGCGTTCCTGTGGCTGCGCGTGATGAAGGATCCGGTCGACCATCCGGCGGTGAACCGCGCGGAACTCGAGCACATCGAGCAAGGCGGCGGCCTCGTGCGCACCACGGACCGATCGACCGGGGCGCGCGGCGCCGGCGCGGGATCGGCATCCGGAGGCCGCCGCGTCGCGGGCTGGTACTACGTGCGCCAGCTGCTGTCGAACCGGATGCTGCTCGGCGTCTATCTCGGCCAGTACTGCGTGAACGTGCTCACGTATTTCTTCCTGACGTGGTTCCCCATCTACCTCGTACAGGCGCGCGGAATGTCGCTGCTGAAGGCCGGCTTCATGACGTCGCTGCCGGCGATCTGCGGGTTCCTCGGCGGCGTGCTCGGCGGGATGCTGTCGGACATGCTGATCCGCCGCGGCGTGTCGCTGACGCTCGCGCGCAAGATCCCGATCGTCGGCGGAATGCTGCTGTCGATGGTGATCATTGGCTGCAATTACGTCGACAGCGAAGCGCTGGTGATCGTGCTGATGGCCGTGTCGTTCTTCGGCAAGGGAATCGGTTCGCTCGGCTGGGCCGTCGTCGCGGACACCGCGCCGAAGGAAGCGATCGGCCTGTCGGGCAGCCTGTTCAACATGTTCGGCAACACGGCCGGCATCGTCGCGCCGATCGCGATCGGCTACCTGGTCGGCGCGAGCGGCTCGTTCAACGGCGCGCTCGTGTTCGTCGGGCTGAACGCGCTCGTCACGGTGCTCAGCTATCTCGTGATCGTGAAGGACATCAAGCGCGTCGAGCTGCGTCATCGCGACGCGTGAGCTTCGGCCGGAATGGCGGGAAAACGACGGCGGCCGCGCATGAGCGGCCGCCGTTCTTACATCGCTCAGGCTGCAGAATGGGCGACGCGCAGCATGTCATGCACGCCGGACGTCATCAGCGCGAGAAACGCGAGCAGGCCGACGTAGAAAAGCGCGTAGGTCGTCTTCGTCTCGACCGACGTCGTGTAGTACGCGCGGTTCTCCGGCGCGTCGGGATCGTAGCGCCAGGCACGCTTCAACTGCGGCAGCGCGAGGATCGCCATCACGATCAGGAGCGGGCTCGGCCGGTACGCGAACAGCGCGATCAGCACGGGCACGCCCGCGAACCAGATGCGTGGCGACAGCACCGCCGTGATGCGCCCGCCGTCGAACGGCGACAGCGGAATCATGTTGAACAGGTTCAGGAAGAAACCCGTATAGGCGAGCGCGAGCAGCAGATTGCTGTCGTAGTGCCGCGCGGCGGCGTAGCAGGCCAGCGCGCCGAGCGTGCCGACGAATGGCCCGGCCAGCCCGACGTACGCTTCGGTTTCGGCGTCGTGCGGCATCTCCTTCAGCTGGATCCACGCGCCGACGAACGGAATGAACGTCGGCAGCCCGACGTCGAGCCCGCGCCGCTGCGCGGCCACGTAGTGACCGGCTTCGTGGACCAGCAGCAGCGCAACGAAACCGGCCGCGAAGCGCCACCCGTAGAACAGCGCGTAGACCGCGATCGACGCCAGCATGGTGCCCGCCGACACGAGCACCTTGCCGAGCTTCAGGCCGCCGAAGATCAGCAGCAGCAGCTTCGTCATTCCTTGCGCTCCGTGCCGGACACGGCGGCTGCGTCGGTTGCATCGGCAACGACCGGCACGGCGGCCGGCTTCGGCTTGCGCCCGAAGAAGCGCTTCAGCGCCGCGCCGCCCGCCAGCAGCGCGACCGCGCCGATCTTGAAGAACTTCACGGCGAACGCGCCGATCAGCGCGAGCAGCCCGAGCTTCTTCGCGCCGACGCCGACGATCAGCGCCGCGAGCCCGTACTCGGCGACGTGGTCGGTCGACTTGTTGAAATCGGCATAGCGCTTGCCGTCGTTGAAGCGGATGTTCGCGAGCAGGCCGTCGGCCGAGGCCTTGTACTTCGGCAGATCGGCGAGCGTCGACGCCATCGTCAGCGACAGGTAGCCGTCGCGGCCGAGCACGAGCGTCCGGTAGTTCACGCCATCGCTCTCCGCGTTCGCGGCCGCGCCCTTGTCGCGGATGATCGCGGACCACACGAGCCGGTGCGTGGCGGCGTCGTACGCGGGCACCTGCGCCCAGCCGACCACCTCGGTCTCGGGCAGCCCGCGCTCCTTGCGTGCCGGATTGTTTTCCTCGGTGCCGGCCTGCAGGCTCTTTAGCAATTCGTCGGGTTTCCAGTCCTTCGCGTCGTCGTCGCGGATGTAGCCGCTCGGCTCGAAGGACACGACCGAGATCCAGTCGGCGTCCGGGTCCTCGGGCAGCACGAGGCCGACCAGCTTCGATTCGTCGATCGAGTTGCCCATCGAGCGCAGGTAGCGGCCGGCTTCGGCGGCCGGCACGAACGATTCGCCTTCCTTCAGCTTCAGCACGGCTTCGTGCTTGACGTCGATATCGGCCGGCCCGTTCACGACGGCCTTGTTGGCGGCCGCGGCGGCGGCCCTCATTTCGACCTGCGCGGCTTCGGTCTGCGCATGGCCGCCGGTTGCGGCGAGCGCGAGCATCGCCATGCAGGCGACGCGGACGGCGAGTTTTTTCATTGTTGGATTCCCCTGGAATGCCTTGTTGTGAATGTGCGCGGCATCCGGCCCGGGGCGTTGTGGTCGCGGGTCCGGTACCGCCTCTCAGGTGGCACGGGGGCTATGGTATCGCAGCGTCGGGGCCGCGCCGGGCACGAAATGCGGGGGCGGAAGGGCGCCTCGGGCGGCCGCGGGCGGAGTCGGCGATGCACACCCGATATACATCGATCCGGAATGCTTACGTCGCAGGTAATGTCCGGGGCGCGCGGGATTGCCTATCATCCTCGTCATGAACTCGACCGCCGCCCTTCAATCGCTCCCCCCGTCAGCCGGCCGCGCGTCCGGCATCGGCTCGCTGCTGCGCACCTGGCGTCAACGCCGGCGCCTTAGCCAGATGGCCCTCGCGCTGGAGGCCGAGGTGTCCGCGCGGCACCTGAGCTTCGTCGAATCGGGGCGGGCACAGCCGAGCCGGGAGATGGTGCTGCATCTCGCCGAGCGCCTCGACGTGCCGCTGCGCGAGCGCAATGCGCTGCTCGTCGCGGCCGGCTATGCGCCGCTGTTTCGCGAGCGGCCCTTCTCCGATCCGCAGCTCGATGCGGCGCGCCACGCGGTCGAAGCCGTGCTGCGCGGCCACGAGCCTTACCCGGCACTCGCGGTGGATCGCCACTGGACGCTGCTCGCCGCGAACCGGATGCTCGGCGCGCTGGTCGGGCAGGCCGATCCGGCGCTCCTGCAGCCGCCCGTCAACGTGCTGCGCCTGAGTCTGCATCCTGACGGCCTCGCGCCGCAGATCGTCAACTGGCACGAATGGCGCGCGCATATCCTGCACCGGCTGCAACGGCAAATCGACGCGAGCGGCGACCGCACGCTGCACGCGCTGCGCGACGAGCTCGCCGCCTATCCGGCTCCGGCAGGCCAGCCCGACGATTTGCACGCGCGCACCGATTTCGCGGATATCGCCGTGCCGCTTCGGCTGCACACGGCGAGCGGCGAGCTGACGTTCTTCAGCACGACGACGGTGTTCGGCACGCCGGTCGACGTGACGCTGTCGGAACTCGCGATCGAGGCATTTTTCCCGGCGAATCCAGCAACAGTGGATGCGATGCGGGCGCTGGCGGACGCGCTGCCGGCGCAGTAACGCCACGACAACACAGACCAGGCGGTTTCGACGCACGGATACCTGCGTCGAGTGGACGGCCTGCAAGCGAAGGTCGATGCCGCCTGTCGCGTGAGCAAATGCGTTCGGGCAGCGCCGCCCTCTCCTCGTCACCGGCCCGCCCGTGATCATCGGGCAACCGGCTGCTCGGCGCGGGGAATCCCTTGCCGTTTCCTCATGCACATCCCCGAACGAATGTCCGCCGAAACATAGCGTTCAGCGGCTGCGGCAAACATGTGCGCCACTCAAACCCATCAAAATGCGTCGTCGCGACCCGAGCTTCGGATTCGCGAAGTTTTTGACGTAGCCGTGACGAAAGCAAGCAAGTAACCGCAATCCGTGCCCGGCTCCCGTCGCGTCGAGACCGACGAATGTTCAATTTTGTTAGTAGACCTTTCATTTTTACAGATCGAAAAATCGATGCCTGTCACGAAAGAGACGCGAACGAATCGATGCGACCGGGATATCGCGAGCGGAGCCATGCAAACCGCAACACGATTTTTACATCGAGCTCAGGAAAACAAATGAACAAGCATCAACGAGGGTTGGGAAATTCCGTACAACGCGCACCGCGCAAGTCGAAGGTCGCGCTTGCCGTCACGGTCAGCGCAGCCATGGCCGCATTCGCCGTTTCCGCGCCCGCGCGAGCCGACTATGTGCAGAACGGCACGTCGACCGAAACGTCGGCGGGCTGCGTCGGCAACATCGCCATTTCGGGCAGCAGCACGTATCCGGCCGCGGCAACCGGCTGCGACAACATCGCGATCGGCACGGCGGCCGTCGCGAATTCGGGCTCGTCGACCGGCGCCTATAGCGAGACCGTCGCGATCGGCCGCATGGCGGCCGCGACCGGGACGTTCGCGACGGCCGTCGGCGGAAACGCCGTGGCAACCGGGGACCAGGCGACGGCGATCGGGACGGCTTCGAGCGCGGTTGGCACCCAGGCCACGGCGGTCGGTAACGGCGCGATCGCGAACGGCGCCACGGCGTCCGCCTTCGGTCAGGGCGCATTCGCCGTCGACCAGTCGACAGCGGTCGGCCAAAGCGCGAGCGCCACCACGACGTTCTCGACCGCCATCGGCAAGGGCAGCATTGCAGCGGGCGGTACGGCCCTCGGCTTCCAGGCAAATGCCGGCGCGGCCGATGCGGTCGCGCTCGGTGTCGACAGCTCGGCATCCGCGACGGGCAGCGTCGCCATTGCCCGTGCGACGGCCTCCGCCGTGAACGCGGTCGCCATCGGCGAAGGGGCGAACGCCGCCGACGCGAATTCCGTCGCACTGGGCTCGAATGCGACGACGCGCGCCTATACGACCGTCAACAGCGTGGCGCTCAACGGCGTGACCTACAGCGGCTTCGCGGGCACGCCGGTGGGCGTGGTCAGCGTCGGCAGCGCGGGCGCCGAGCGTCAGATCGTGAACGTCGCGGCCGGGGCAATCAGCGCGACCAGCACGGATGCGGTGAACGGCTCGCAGCTCTTCTCGATCGCCAATCAGGTGTCGACGCTGACGGCGGACCTGGCCAATCTCACGACGACCGTCGGCAAGATCTCGTCCAGCGTCCCGAGCGGCACGGTGACGGACCCGACGGACACCGCGATCGGCCCGAATACGTCGGTCACCGCGGCGAACGGCACCGCGGTCGGCAACGGCTCGAACGTCTCGGGCGACAACGGTACTGCTGTCGGCGTCAATTCCACGGTCACCGCAACGAACGGAACGGCCATTGGTACGAATTCGAAGGTCACGGCGGCAAACGGAACGGCAATCGGCACGGGCTCGAATGTGTCCGGCACGGACTCGACCGCCATCGGCACGAACAGCCGGGCCACGGCGAACAACGCGGTGGCACTGGGCGCGAATTCGGTTGCCGATCGGGACAACACGGTGTCGATCGGTTCGCCCGGTGCCGAGCGTCAGTTGACCAACGTGGCGGACGGCACCGCGCCGACTGACGGCGTGAACGTGCGCCAATTGAACGGGGCGATCAACTCGGTGCGCGAGGAAATGTCGAAGTACCGCAAGGACGCGAACGCGGGTACGGCGAGCGCGATCGCGATGGCGAACCTGCCGCAAGCCGTGCTGCCTGGCGAGAAGGTCGTCGCGCTCGGCGGCGGCACGTACGGCGGTCAAAGCGCCATGGCGGTCGGCTTGTCCGTCGCGACGACGAAATGGCTCGTCAAAGGCTCGGTCACGACGGCGGTATCGGGTCACGGCTCGTTCGGCGCCGGCGCGGGCGTCGGCTACCGCTGGTAATCGGGCTGCGGCAGCGACGCGTCAGGACGCTGTTCCTGACGCCGGGCGGTCAGCCATCGGCGCCACGGCGCAGATGGCTGACCGTCGTCACGTATACAGCGACGCCTGCGGCAATTCCCCCGTCAACGCGAACCGGCCGACGTCGCGCAGCCGGTAGTCGAGCGGATCGTGCAGCGTATGCGTGCGCGCGTTGCGCCAGAAGCGGTCGAGGCCGAGCGACGCGGCCGTCGCGCGCGCGCCGCACGCATCGAACAGCGCCTCGCCGTTGTCGAGCGCCGCGCGCTGCGCGACGATCTTCGCTTCCGACACCGCGAGCGCCGCTTCGGCACGTTCGTCGGCCGTCAGCGCGTCGCGCCGCGTCCATGCGCGCTGCAACGCGACAGCCGCGCGATCGGCCAGCGACGCCGCCGCAACCGCCTGCACGCGCATGTTGCCGAAGCGCTGCAGCGTATAGGGATCGTCGCCCGCCTGCGCGACGCCCGAGTTGATCCACGGCCGGCCGTGCGCCAGCACGTATTCGCGCGCCTCGGCCAGCGCGCCTTCCGCAAGCCCGACGAACAGGTTCGTCAATACGAGCTGCGACACCAGCGTGCGCAGCGTCGCGCGCGGCGTCGGCGGCGTCTCGGACCGGTGCAGTACGTCGTCCGGCGCGAGCGTCACGCCGTCGAAGCGCACGCTGCCGCTGTCGGTCTGGCGCTGGCCGACCGGATCCCAGTCCTCGTTGACGGTGATCCCGTCGCGATCGGTCGGCACGACGCCGAATACGGCGCGGCCCGTTTCCGGATCGTGCGCGGAGACGGTCATCCGCTGCGAGCCGCGCGTGCCCGAGCAGAATCCCTTCACGCCGTCGAGCCGGTAGCCGCCGTCCGGCGTCGCGGTCGCCACCAGCCGCGTGTCGAGCGGGTTCACCGCATTGCCCCACCACCAGCGATGCTCGACCGTGCCGCGCAGAAAGCGTTCGCGCTGCGCCGCACCGCCCCACACGTCGACGCTCACCACCTGCAGGATCTGGAACCCGACCAGATGCGCGAGCGCGCTGTCGACGCGCGCGATCCGTCGGATCGTGTCGTAGATCGCGGGCCACTCGGCTTCCTGTCCGCCGAATTCGCGCGGCACCGCGAGCGTCAGCAGGCCTGCGTCGGCGAGCCGCTGCTTCTCGTCGGCCGCATGACCACCTGCGCGGTCGCGCGCGACGGCCGTCGCACGCAGCGCGTCGATCGCACGCGCCAGCGCATCGGCGTTGATCGCGCGTGCGTCGGCGTCCGGCGCCAGCTTCGCCAGGCTGCCACGATCGTTCATGCGACGGCTTCCTGTGCAAGCGATGCGTGCGCAACGGCGTCGTTCGACAGCGGCACCAGCGCGCCGAGTCGGCGGCCGGTCAGCCGCGACAGGATCTCGCGCCGCCAGTCGTCATAGATCGCGCGGTATTCGGCGATATCGGCACCGAACACCTGCGCGGTATGCGCGTATTCGTCGTGCAGATAACCGTCGAGCCGTGCCTGCGTTTCCTCGTCGGCCGCGATCACGCGATCGATCAGCACGTCGCGCTCGGCGGCCGGCAGCGTCTTCAACCTGTCGAACCACCACTGGACGATCTGCACGCGATGCCACTCCTCGTCCGGGCGAATCCGGTTTTCGCCATGCTCGCGCATCGCGCCATCCGCGATGCGGCCGGTCTTGCGCTGGATCCACAGCTTCGCGAGGATGTGCAGTTCGTAATGCCATTCGAACGCGAGAAAGCCCGCGACGTCGCGCACCGCGATATCGCCGATGCGTTCCCAGTGCGCGGCGACGAGCCGCTCGACTTCCGGCAGCGGATCGCGGCCGGTCAGTTGGGTCACGCGTTCGCGACCAATCACGGCGTGCGCGCCGTCGTCGCCGAGCTGACGCGACAGGATCAGCTGGAAGTGCGGGTCGTCGCGGAACAGCGTGTCGATCGCCTTCGCGACGACCTGAACGATGAACAGGTCGTGCGACGCCATCTTCGTGTAGTAGTCGGCGACGGCGGCCAGTTCGTCTTCATCGCGCGGCTCGCGCGGCGGTGTCGCCAGCTTGTCCGGGAAGCCGGGACGATGACGTCGCGCGACGTCCAGAAACAGCGCTTCCTCGAATTGTCCGTTCCATTCGCGCGGCGCGCCGGTGGGTAAGGTCATGGGTATCGTTCTCTCAGGGTCTTCAATGAAAAGAGCCGGCGCTCGTGGCGCCGCTCAGGTGCGCCGGGTCACGCGTCGGACCAGGCGGTCGCCCGTGATTTGCACGGCCGAAACGAGTGCGATCAGGATCACGATCACTGTCACCATGACGGTGGTGTCGAAGCGCTGATAGCCATAGCGGATCGCGAGATCGCCGAGCCCGCCCGCGCCGACGGCGCCCGCCATCGCGGTCGAGCCGATCAGCGCGACGACGGTGATCGTGAAGCCGCCGAGCATGCCGGGCAGCGCCTCCGGCAGCAGCACGTGCCACACGATGTGACGGCGTTTCGCGCCCATCGCGAGCGCGGCCTCGATCAGCCCGCGATCGACTTCGCGCAGGCTCACCTCGGCAATCCGCGCGAAGAACGGAATCGCGGCGATCGACAGCGGCACGACGGCCGCCCACACGCCGATGGTCGTGCCGATCAGCACGCGCGTGAACGGCAGCAGCGCGACGAGCAGGATGATGAACGGCGTCGAACGGAACACGTTGACGAGCGCGCCGAGCACCGCGTTCACACCGCGCCGCGCGTAGATGCCGCCGGGCGCGGTCGTCACCAGGATCACCGCGAGCGGGATGCCGATCAGCGCGGCGATCGCGGCCGACGCGGCGACCATCGACAGCGTGTCACGGATCGCGTCGAGCAGTTCGGGCCACCAGAGTTCAAACATAGCCGAGCACCTCCGCGTGGTTCGCGTGGCGGCGCGCGCGTTCGAGCAGTGCCGCGACCGCGCCGCCGCGAGCCGACGACTGGCCGGCGTCATCCGCGCGCGGTGTGGCCGCGATCACGAGCCGCCCCTGCGCATGCCCCTGGATCCGGTCGATCCCGCCGTGCAGGAAGCGCACGGAGCCGCCGAGCGCCGCCGCGAGCGCGCCGACGTCCGGCTCGCCGCCGCTCTCGCCCGTATAGCGGACGTCGAGCACCACCTGCGCGCCGTCGGGCAGCGCGGCCTGCTCGGGCAACGGCCGCACGCGCGCGGCCAGGTCGGCCGGCAGGTCGTGCACGATCGTGCTGAGCAGCGCACGGGTCGCGCCGTGGCGCGGATCGCCGAACACGCGCCACACGGGGCCCGTTTCGACGACCTCACCCTGTTCGATCACCGCGACCGTGTCGCACACCGCGCGGATCACTTCCATCTCGTGCGTGATCAGCACGATCGTCAGCCCGAGGCGGCGGTTGATGTCGGCAAGCAGCGCGAGGATCGACTGCGTCGTCTCCGGATCGAGCGCCGACGTCGCCTCGTCGCACAGCAGCACCTCGGGATCGTGCACGAGCGAACGGGCAATGCCAACGCGCTGCTTCTGCCCGCCCGACAGGCTGGCAGGATATGCATCGCGCTTCGCGGTCAGCCCGACGAGTTCGAGCAGCGCCTCGACCTTGCGCACGCGCTCGGCCTTCGGCACGCCGGCGATCTTCAGCGGCAGCGCGACGTTCTCGAACACCGTCTTCGCGGACAGCAGGTTGAAATGCTGGAACACCATGCCGGTGCAATGCCGCAGCGCGACGAGCCCATCCTCGTCGAGCGCGCCGACGTCGACGCCCTGCACGCACACGCGGCCCGAACTCGGCCGTTCGAGGCCGTTCATGAGCCGCAGCAACGTCGACTTGCCTGCACCGCTGCGGCCGATGATCCCGAACACCTCGCCGCGCCGCACGTCGAGCGTCACGTCGCGCAGCGCGGCGGCCTGGCCGCGCGGCGTCGCGAACACCTTGCCGACGTGCGCGAGCGACACGGCGACTCCGTCAGCACGTACGGCCGCTTCGTCATGCGCCCCATGTGCGTGCGCGCCTGTGCCGGCCCGCACGGCCGACGCCTCGATGAACCCCAGCGTATCGAACAATTGCGTCATCGCTTCGCTCCGTCACGTTCAGGCATGCGCGGGATGCGCGGGTTCGGGCACGGCGGCCGGCCGATGCTGCGCGCCGGTGTGCCACGCCGGCAGGCGCGCACCCGCGCCGAACAGCTTCTCGCGCAGCGTCGGGGCGGGATCGTAGTCTTCCTTGTAGATGCCGCGGCTCTGCAGTTCCGGCACGACCCAGTCGACGAAATCCTCGAACGACTCGGGCATCACGGTGCGCGTCAAATTGAAACCGTCGATGCCCGTCTCGTCGATCCACGACTGCAGTTCATCCGCGACCTGCGATGGCGAACCGACGATCGGCGCATAGCGACCGCCCAGCGACATCTGTTCGAGCATCCGGCGCACGGTCCACGTGCCGGTCGTGCTCTTGCGCGAGATCGCGTCGACGGCCGACTGGATCGAGTCGGTCTTCACGTACGAGATCGGCTCGTCGAGGCCGTACTTCGCGAAGTCGATGCCGGTCGAGCTCGCGAAATGCGCGAGGCCGGCTTCCGGGCTCGCGTAGCGCCGGTATTCGTCGAATTTCTCGCGCGCGAGAAGTTCGGTCTCGGCAGTGACGACGCTCACGCCGGCGAAAATCCTGATCGACGCCGGGTCGCGGCCCTGCCGTGCGGCAGCCGCGCGAATGTCGAGCGCGGCCGCGCGCGCGGCGGCCTTGCTCTGCCCGTTCACGAACACGCATTCCGCATGTCGCCCCGCGAACTCGACGCCGCGCGCGGACGAGCCGGCCTGGTACAGCACCGGCGTGCGCTGCAGCGACGGCTCGCTCAAGTGAATCGCGTCAACCGAATAGAACGGCCCGTCGTGCTTCACGCGCCGCACCTTTCCCGGCTGCGCGAACACGCGCGCGTGCGCATCGCGGATCACCGCGTCGTCGTCCCAGCTCTGTTCCCACAGCTTGTAGACGACATCCATGTAATCGTCCGCGCGTTCGTAGCGGTCGTCGTGGCCGATCTGCTGCGCGAGGCCCATCCCGCGCGCGGCGCTGTCGAGATAGCCGGTCACGATGTTCCAGCCGATGCGCCCCTTCGTCAGGTGGTCGAGCGTCGACATGCGGCGCGCGAACAGGTAAGGCGGCTCATAGGTCAGGTTCGCGGTCACGCCGAAGCCGAGATGTTGCGTGACCTGCGCCATCGCGGGCACGAGCAGCAGCGGATCGTTGACGGGCACCTGCACGGATTCGCGCAGCGCGGCGTCCGGGCCGCCGCCGAACACGTCGTATACGCCGACGATGTCCGCGAGAAAGATCCCGTCGAACTTGCCGCGTTCGAGCGTCCTCGCGAGATCGGCCCAGTAATCGAGATCGGTGTAGTGCGCGGAGCGATCGCGCGGATGCGTCCACAGCCCGTGGTTGATGTGCCCGACGCAGTTCATGTTGAACGCGTTGAGCAGGATCTTCTTGCGGTTCGCCGTCGTCATGTCGCCTCCGTCACCACGCGATCGCGTACAGCGAGCCGAATGCGTTGTCGAGCGCCCGGCGCACCGCCGGCGAGTGCTGGTAGATCGCGATGAACTTGCGGATGCGCGCGTCGTTCACGCTCTCCGGCCGCACGACCCACTGGATCGCGAAGTTCTTGTTCTCGGTGCCGTCGAACAACAGCGCGCTGTTCGGGTCGGTCGTGCCGGCGAGCTTGATGAAGCTCGGGTAGCCCTGCGCGAGGTCGACGTCGTCGAGCGTGCGCGCGAGCTGCGACGCTTCCAGCGGGATGATCTTCAGGTGCTTCGGGTTGGACACGATGTCGTGCGTCGTCGCGCGGTAGTCGGCGCCCGGCTTCAGCGTGATGAGGCCCGCGCGCTGCAGCAGCAACAGCCCGCGCCCGCCGTTCACCGGATCGTTCGCGATCGCGACGCGCGCGCCGTCCTTCAGCTCGTCGAAGCGCTTCACCTTCTTCGAATAGAGGCCGATCTTCATGATCGTGCCGGGCGCGATCGAGATGAAGTTGTAGCCGCCTTGCTTCTTCGCGTTCTCGAGAAACGGGATGTGCTGGAAGTAGTTGACGTCGATGTCCTTGTTCGCGAGCGCCGCGTTCGGCGTATTCCAGTCGGTGAATTCGACGATCTTCACGTCGAGGCCCTGCTCCTTCGCCTCCTTGGCGGCAATCTTCAGCGCCTCGATCTGCGGGCTCGTCGAGATGCCGACCTTCAGCGGCGCGGTGTCGGCGCGCGCGCCGTTCAGCAGCGCGACACCGAGCAGCGCGGCCGCCAGCAGGCGGGCCAGGCTGGCCACGCGGCCGGCGGAAAAGCGGGCGGAAAAAACGGGATGCAGCATGGAAACCACTCTCCTGTCCAAAGACGGTATCGACGGATGAGCGGCGCCGCGGCGAACGCGCGGGCGTTCTCCGGACAGTCGTCGTCGCATCGGAAAAAGATCAGCCGATGATAGAGAGCGGCGGGAGGGCGGTCTACGAAGCGATTGTGCGAAGAAAATCGCGTGCGGCGATATGGCGGGCGGCGGACATGGCCGGCTGCCCGGGCCGCCGCCAGGCCGAAATTTCGGCCTGCCCGCCGCGCCGATTCCGAAATCTCGGCCATCCCGTCTGGCAAACCCTTTCCGCAGACGAAATAAATCCCTTATGAATCAATGCATTGAAAATATTCCGGCAGGCCGGAATCCTGGCACGGGGGTTGCGTAATAGACGGCACACGATGCCGCGAAGCGATGCAGGCATTCCAAACATCAGGAGACACGTCTTGCAGACCTCTATCCATACCCCGTCCCAACCCGAGCCGATTGCCGCAGCCGGTCCCGCCACGCGCGAGCGCTTCTGGCCGGAAGGCTGGTGGAAGCTGATGGAAATCCGTATCGGCATCATCCCGCTGCCGGTCTACGTGATCCTGTTCGGGCTGATCGTCGGCTTCGCGGTGACGGGCAAGGTGCCCGGCGAGATCTCGATGGCGATCGCCGTGCTCGCGTTCTTCGGCTTCACGTGCGCGGAACTCGGCAAGCGCCTGCCGCTCCTGCGCAACATCGGCGCGGCCGCGATCTTCGCGACCTTCGTGCCGTCGGCGCTCACCTACTACCACGTGCTGCCGAAGCCGGTGCTGAACCTCACCGTCGAGTTCACGAAGTCGACGAACTTCCTGTACCTGTTCATCGCGTCGATCATCGTCGGCAGCATCCTGAGCATGGACCGGCGCGTGCTGATCCAGGGCTTCGTGAAGATCTTCATTCCGCTCGCCGCCGGTTCGGTCGCGGCCGCGATCGTCGGCACGGCGGTCGGCACCGCGCTCGGCCTCGGCGCGCGCCACACGCTCCTGTACATCGTCGTGCCGATCATGGCCGGCGGCGTCGGCGAAGGCGCGATTCCGCTGTCGATCGGCTATTCGGAACTGATGCACCTGCCGCAGGGCGAGATGTTCGCGATGGTGCTGCCGCCGGTGATGCTCGGCAGCCTGACCGCGATCATCCTGTCGGGCGCGCTCGACATGCTCGGCAAGCGCCTGCCGCACCTGACCGGCAACGGCCGCCTGCAGGTCGGCGAATCGGGCGACATGACGCCCGAGAACGAGGAAATCCGAGGCCACGTCGACGTCACGCACATCGCGGGCGCCGGCATCACGGCGATCACGCTGTACCTCGTCGGCCTGATGGCGCACAAGCTGTTCGGCCTGCCCGCGCCGGTCGCGATGCTGTTCCTCGCGGTGCTGGTGAAGCTCGCGCGCGCGGTGTCGCCGCCGCTGCAGGAAGGCGCATTCGTCGTCTACAAGTTCTTCTCGACCGCCGTCACGTATCCGCTGCTGTTCGCGATCGGCGTCGCGATGACGCCGTGGGACAAGCTGACCGCCGCCTTCACGATCGTCAACGTCGTCACGATCGTGTCGACCGTCGCGACGCTGATGGGCACGGGTTTCGTGGTCGGCCGCCTGCTGAAGATGTACCCTATCGACACCGCAATCGTGAACGCCTGCCACAGCGGGCAAGGCGGCACCGGCGACGTCGCGATCCTGACCGCCGCGAACCGGATGCAGCTGATGCCGTTCGCGCAGATCGCGACGCGCATCGGCGGCGCGATCGTCGTCACGGTGACGCTGATCCTGGTCGCGCACTTCGGATGACGCGCCGCTGCGCGCACCGTCGCGCAGGCTGCTTCGCACGCGCCGCCGCCGGCCTTGCCGGTGCGCGGCGCGCGTCGTTCGGGGCGTCGTTCGGGGCGTCGCTCCGGGCGGCCGGTCGCGGACGGCCGGTCGCGGACGGCCGGTTGCGGACGACCGGTTGCGGGCTTCGATGAGGGCGAACGTGCAGAAGAGCTTCAAGGGAATCCCGTGGTGGGGCTGGGCGTCGGCCGCCGTGCTGTATGTCGGCGTGGCGGGCGCGGCCGTCGATTTTGCGTGGGAACGCGCGATCGACGCGCTCGAGGAAACCGGCGCGCATCGGCTCGACCTGTATGCGTCGAGCCTGAAGAGCGAACTCGGCCGCTTCGAGATCCTGCCCGGCCTGGTCGCCCGTCAGGACGGCGTGCGCGCGCTGCTGCGGGCCGCGCCGCGAGACCGGCCCGCGCTCACGCACTCCGTGAACACGTATCTCGAAGCCGTGAACCGCGACGCGGGCAGCGGTGCCGTCGACGTGATCGACTTGCAGGGCGAAGTGATCGCCGCCAGCAACTGGAACGAGACGATCAGCTTCGTCGGCACCAACGTGTCGTACCGGCCGTACTTCAAGGATGCGCTGGCACACGGCAGCGGCCGCTTCTTCGGAATCGGCACCAACACCGGCGTGCCTGGCGTCTACTTCGCGAGCGCGGTGCGCGACGACGGCGTGCCGATCGGCGCGACGGCCGTGAAGATCAGCGTCGACCCGCTCGAGTCCGCGTGGCGCGCGCCGGGCGTCGCCGCGATGGTGGTCGACGGCAACGGCGTGGTCGTGATCTCGACCGAGCCGGCGTGGAAATTCACCGCGCTGCGTCCGATCACAGCGCAGCAGCAGCGCGACATCCAGGCGTCGCGGCAATACGCGGGGCGCACGGTCGACGTGCTGCCGTACCGCCACATCGGCGACCGCAGCGCCGCCGCCTGGTTCGGCACGTTCCCCGATCCGCGTCACACCGGCCGCAGCACACGCTATCTCGTGATGTCGCGGCCCGCGCCGCAGGCCGGCGATTCGCTGATGGTGCTGCTCGACATCGCCGGCGCGCGGCGCCAGCAGCAGACCGCGTTCGTTTTCGTCACCGGCGCGTTCCTGATCGCCGCGCTGCTGGTCGGCTACGCGATCCAGCGCCGCCGGGCGATCGTCGCGCGGTTGAACGCGCAGGACGCGTTGCGCCGCGCGAACGACCAGCTCGAACTGACCGTCGCGCAGCGCACGGCCGCGCTGACGGCCGCGAACGAGCGGATGCAGCGCGAGATCGTGGAACGCGAACGCACCGAGCAGCGGCTGCGCGATTCGCAGCAGGAAGTCGTGCACGCGGGCAAGCTCGCGGTGCTCGGGCAGATGGCCGCCGGCCTCACGCACGAGCTGAACCAGCCGCTCGTCGCGATCCGCACGCTGTGCGACAACGCGCGCACGTTCTTCGAGCGCGGCCAGCCGGCACCGGCGTACGCCAATCTCGAACGGGTCGGCAAGCTGGTCGATAGCATGGCCGTGCTCACCGGCGAGCTGAAGACCTTCGCGCGCAAGCCCGACGTCGAGCGTGTCGCCGTGTCGCTGAACGAAGCCGTCGCGCACGCGCGGCTCATCTACGATGCGCGGATCCGCGACGAAGGCGTGCAGCTCGAGGTGAACATCGCGCCTGGCACGACGGTGTCCGCGGAGTCGAGCCAGTTGCAGCAGGTGATCGTGAACCTGCTCGGCAACGCGCTCGACGCGGTGCATGACGCGCCCGTGCGGCGCATCGTGATCGAAGCCGCCAAAGCCGACGATGCGGACGATGCGGACGAAGGCGGCCGCGTGCGCTTCACGGTCGCCGACAGCGGCGCCGGCATCGCGCCCGAGGTGCTGCCGCACCTGTTCGAGCCGTTCGTCACCACCAAGCCGCGCGGCCAGGGCCTCGGCCTCGGCCTCGCGATCACGTCGCGCATCGTCGAGGCGTTCGGCGCGAAGATCGCCGCGACGAACCGCGACGCCGGCGGCGCGCAGTTCACCATCGAATTCGCGGCGGTCACGCCGCAACAAAGGACAGAGCATGGAAGATGAGATTCGCGTGCTGGTCGTCGAGGACGATGAAAACGTCCGGATCGGCGTCGAGCAGGCCGTCGCGCTCGCCGGGTTCCCGGTCGACGCATTCGCGTCGGCGGCCGACGCACTCGCGCACGTCGCGCCCGGCGCACCCGTCGTGATCGTGTCGGACGTGCGGATGCCGGGCATCGACGGGCTGCAGCTGCTCGAACGCGTGATGGCCGTCGATGCGCAGATTCCGGTCGTGCTGATCAGCGGCCACGCCGACATTTCGACGGCCGTCGGCGCAATGCAGGACGGCGCATACGACTTCATCGAGAAGCCGTTCTCGTCGGACGTGATCGCCGGCCGCGTCGCGCGCGCGGTCGAGAAGCGCAGGCTCACGCTCGAGGTGCAGGGGCTGCGCGCGGCGCTCAACAACTGGCAGGGCATCGAGGCATTCGTGCTCGGCAAGTCGCCCGCGATGGCCGACGTGCGCAAGAAGATCCTGCGCCTGGCCGATACGTCGGTGTCGGTGCTGATCACCGGCGAGACAGGCACCGGCAAGGAGCTGATCGCGCGCAGCCTGCACGACTTCGGCGGCCGGCGCGATGCGCATTTCGTTGCGCTGAATTGCGGCGGCCTGCCCGAGCAGGTGTTCGAGAGCGAGCTGTTCGGCCACGAGGCCGGCGCGTTCACCGGCGCGATCAAGAAGCGCATCGGCAAGATCGAATGGGCGCACGGCGGCACGCTGTTCCTCGACGAGATCGAGACGATGCCGATCCCGCTGCAGATCAAGATGCTGCGCGTGCTGCAGGAGCGCGTGGTCGAGCGGCTCGGCGCGAACGAACTGATTCCGGTCGATTGCCGCGTCGTCGCCGCGTCGAAGGCCGATCTCGCCGAACTCGCGGCCGACGGGCGCTTCCGCGCGGACTTGCTGTATCGGCTCAACGTCGCGCAGATCGAGCTGCCGCCGCTGCGCGAGCGGCGCGAGGACGTGCCGCTGCTGTTCGAGCATTTCGTGCTCGCGGCCGCGCGGCGCTTCGGGCAGCCGGCGCCGGTCGTCACCGCTGCGCAGGTGTCCGAACTGATGACGCACGCGTGGCCCGGCAACGTGCGAGAACTGCAGAACGTGGCCGATCGCTTCGTGCTCGGGCTGACCGGCGACAGCCTGCTGTCGTCCGGCGGCGAACCGGCGGCAGGCGGCACGCTTGCCGAGCAGATGGCGTATTTCGAGCGGATGCTGATCGAGGACGCGCTGCAGCGTCACCACGGCAACGTGGCGGACGCAAGCGTCGCGCTCGGCATGCCGAAGAAGACGCTTTATCACAAGCTGCGCAACCTGCGGATTCCCGCGCGCGGCGACGCGGCTGCCGACGGCGGCGAGTGACGCGAACGAGGATACGCACACCGCCATGGATCGCATCGACATCACCGAACACGGCCGCCTCATTGGCCAAACCCGCGGCCACCTGATCCGCGGCGTCACGCGCGCGCAGAAGACCTTCCGCCCGAGCGACTGGCCCGAACGGCTCGCGGGCGTCATCACGCTGTTCGTCGGCGAGCGGCGGCCCGGCTATCCCTGCGCGCTGTCGCGGCTCGCGATGCCGATCGTCGACGGCGGCGTCAAATGCCTGTTCGTGTCGGACGAATTGCGCGACGTATGCGCCGACGCGTTCGACTTCGCGATGCAGTTCGCCGCCGACAACGATCTTCCCGTCGAGCTTCAGACCGCGCCCGCGCTGGCGGTGCGGTAATGCGCGGGCCGCATTCGGCGGCCCTTCCCCCGCTTTTTCCCGTTCCGATGCACGCGTGCGCAGGCGTCGGCATGTGCTTTCAGCCGCGCAACCAATCGTCATACGATTGAAAGGTCCGACACATCCCCAAGCTGCGACAAGGGTTTTCAGCCCTGCCATCAATAAAATTGATCGTGACGATGAAAATTATGCGTTTTCCTTGCAGCTTGCCGTGAGGCATAGTTGCGACGTGATGACGCACCCATTGAGTTTTCAGTCATGAACATGCGAATCGAGCCGTCGGTGCTCGCGAACCCCGACCTGCAATTTGCGACGCTTTCGTCGGGCATCAGCCTGCCGTATGTCGAGCGGGGGAGCGGCGCGCCGATGGTGTTCGTGCACGGATCGTTGTGCGACTACCGTTACTGGGATCCGCAACTCGCGTCGCTGTCGGCCCACTACCGCTGCATCGCGCCGAGCCTCAGCCACTACTGGCCGGCCGTCGAAGCGGGCATCCAGGATGACTTCAACTGGCAGAACCACGTCGACGAACTCGCCGAATTCATCGACGCACTCGACCTCGGCCCCGTGCATCTCGTCGGCCACTCGCGAGGCGGCAGCGTCGCGTTCAACGTCGCCCGCCAGCATCCGCAGCTCGTCGACACACTCACGCTCGCCGATCCGGGCGGCCCGCTGCAGCAGCCGGGCGTGCGCGAAGCCGCGCTGCCGCCCGCCGCGATCGCACTGCGCACGAAGGCCGTGAACCTGATCGGGCAAGGCGAAGTCGAAGCCGGCCTCGAGATGTTCGTCGATTCGGTCAGCCTGCCCGGCGCATGGAAGAAGAGCACGTCGCGCTTTCGCACGATGGCGATCGACAACGCGAGCACGCTGCCGAAGCAGCTTCAGGATCCGCTGCCCGCGTATTCGCAGCACACGGCGTCGGACATCGCGTGCCGCACGCTGCTGATCGACGGCCAGCGCAGCCCGAAGATGTTCCGCAACAACGTCGACACGCTGTCGCAGTGGATCGGCGCTGCGCAACGGCAGACCGTCGCCGGTGCGTCGCACGGGATGAACGCGGCGAGCCCCGCGGTGTTCAACCGTTACGTGCACGAGTTCGTCGCCGCGTAACGCTAGCGGGCGGCATGCGCGCCGCCCGCGGCTCCCCTTTCTCATTCGAAGCGAAGCGATGCGGACTGCCTGCATCGCGTCGCTTCGTCCGCCTCCGCGTCACATGATCGGTTCGGGCTTGCGCGTCACCGCATCAGGCAACCCGAACACGCTGTCGAACGACCAGTTGTACGCGAACGTGAAGATCGGAAAAAACACGATCAGCACCGCGTCGTACAGGAACGCCTGCAGCAGCGACACGTCGAGCCACCACGCGATCAGCGGGATCAGGAACGTCACCAGCGCGACCTGAAAGCCGATCGCATGCACGACGCGCCGCGCAACGGTGCGCGTCGTTTCCGCACGCCGCCGCTCCCACGCCTCGAATCCCAGGTTGTACAGAAAATTGACGATGACGCCCGTCGTCGAGATCATCACGCCGAGCAGGCCGCTCGTCGTCGCGCTCGCGCCGCTCAGCATGCCGAGCACCGACGACGCGACGAGGATGCCGAGCACCTCGAACATCACGACGTAGACTATGCGTCTCTTCCATCCTTGCATGACCCACCACCTTCCTGTCGAACGAGGTGGCGAGACTACAGCGGGCACTTCGCCCGCAAAAGTCAGGTCCTTTCAATTTTTCTGACAGGAGGCCGCCGATGCTGACCAGCGACCATATCGACATGCTGCTGACGGTCATCGACAAAGGCTCGTTCTCGGCGGCCGCGCGCGCGCTCGGCCGCACGCCGTCGGCGGTCAGCATGGCGATCGCGAACCTCGAGGCCGAGCTGGACCTCGTGCTGTTCGACCGCGGCACGCGCGAGCCGACGCCGACGGCCGCGATGGCCGCGCTGCTGCCCGATGCGCGGTCGATCGCCGAACGGTTGCAGGCATTGCGCGCGCATGCGCAGCATCTGTCGGAAGGCGTCGAGGACACGCTGCGGCTCGGCCTCGCGGCGGAACTCGACGGCGCGCCCGTTGCGCGCGCACTGACCGCCGTCGCCGCGAAATATCCGGCGCTCGCGATCAGCATCGTCACCGCGCCGCAGGACGCGATCGTCGACGCATTGCATCGCGGCGCGGTCGATCTCTGCGTCGCGTATGGCGGGCTCGATCTTCATCCGCAGGAACAGATCCACGCGCTGTGGACCGAAACGCTGATCGCCGTCGCCGCGCCCGGTCATCCGACGATCGCCGAAGCCGCGCATCCCGAGGCGATCGAGCGGCTGTCGGGATTCCGGCAGATCGTGATCGCGGACCCGGAACGGCCGCTCACCGACGTGCGCCCCGTGATCGGCAACCGCACGTGGAAGGTGACGGACATGGCCACCGCGATCGCGCTCGTGAAAGCTGGGCACGGCTGGGCGAACCTGCCCGACTCGGTGATCGGCCAGTATGTCGCCGACGGCGAACTGGTACCGCTCGTGTTCGCGAACATCCGCAACGGGCTGCGGCTGCCCGTGTACCTGCGCCGGCCGAAGCACACGGGGCTCGGCAAGGCGGCCAGCGAACTGGTGCGGGCGCTGCGGGCTGAAGACAGTCGCAGCTGAACGGTGCGGCGAATCATCGCCGCACCGCGGGTCAACGCGTGGCGGCTCGACCGTTAGTTGCAGTCAACGTATCGTCGTTGCCCCGTTGATCGACCGATCCGCGTCGCCGCGGATCGGTTGTTTCGATCGTCGACCAAACACCGGTTTTGGTGACGCATGGCGAACCGCCACGCGCACCGACGCCTCAACGCACGGCGACTTCCTGCTTGGCCGTCGCCGTATCGCCGACCGCCGTCGGCGCCGCGCCCCACCCGCCGCCGAGCGCGCGGATCAGGTTGACGGTCGACACGGCCTGCGCACCGGTCAGCTGGTTCGCCTGCAATTGCGACTGCAGCACCGACCGCTCGCTGTCGATCACGTCGAGATACGCGACCTCGCCTTCCTGATACTGCGTACGCGACAGTGTCGCCGCACGACGCGACGCATTGACGGCCGCATCCTGCGCGCGGATCTGGTCGTCGAGCAGACGCAGATCGGCGAGATTGTCCTCGACCTCGCGGAACGCGACGAGCACCTGCTGCCGGTAGTTCGCGACCTGCTCGTCATACTGCGCGCGCGCCTGCTGCACGCCGGCCGCACGGCGCCCGCCGTCGAACAGCGGCAGCGTCAGCGCGGTGCCGGCGAACGGCCCGAGCAGGAACGTGCGGCTCGACCACAGGAACAGGTTGCCGAGCGTCGACGCTTCATAGCCGAACGCGCCCGTGATATCGAGCTTCGGGAAATACGCCGACTTCGCGAGGCCGATCCGCGCGTTCGCGGCCGCCATCGCGCGTTCCGCAGCCGACACGTCCGGGCGGCGTTCGAGCAGCGCGGACGGCAGGCCCGCGGGGACCTTCACCGCGACCGGCACGATCGGCGTCTCCTTGAACGCGAAGTCCGCGGGCGCCTTGCCGAGCAGGATCGCAAGCGCATGCTCGGACGCCGCGCGCCGGCGCGCGACGCCGACCGCATCGGCCTGCGCGCTCGCCAGTTCGTTCTTCGCACGCGACACGTCGAGCTCGCTGATGTCGCCTTCGTTGAAGCGGCGCTGCACGAGCTTCAGCGCCTGGTCGCGCAGTTCGACCGTGCGGCGGTACAGGTCCTGATCCGCGTCGAGCTGGCGCAGTTCGAAGTAGTTCTGCGCGACGTCCGCCTGCAGCGCGAGCTGCACCGAACGGAACAGCGCTTCGCTCTGCGCCTGGTCGGCACGCGACGCCTCGACGTTGCGGCTCACGCGGCCGAACAGGTCGGCCTCGTACGACACCGTGCCCTGCGCGCGCCACAGCGTCGCGTTGGTCGGGCCCGTGCCCTGCGGCTGGAACTGCGACGCCGACGACAGCCCTTCCCGCGTCGGCCCGAACCCGGCGCCGACCTGCGGGAACCACTGCGAGCGCGCGGTGCGGGTCGCCGCGCGCGCTTCCTCGACTCGCGCCGCCGCGGCCTTCAGGTTCTGGTTCGCGGCGAGCGCCTGCGACTCGAGCGAGTCGAGCACCGGATCGCCGAACACCTTCCACCATTCGCCGCGATGCTCGCCGTCCGCCGGTTCGGCGGTCTTCCACGTGCCGGCCTGTTCGCCGGCCGCGAGCGTCGGCGCTTCCTTGAACGCCGCGGGCGTCGACACGTCCGGGCGCTTGTAGTCGGGCCCCACCGCGCACGCGGCGAGCAGCGTCGCGAGCAGGGTGCTCGCGGCCGCCACCTTCGCGAAGCGCATCAGGCCATTCGTGTTGTGCATGTTGTCCATCTTGTTTTCCTCAAGCATCCGATGCCGGCACGCCCGGGGCCGTCACGCCGTAACCGGCCGAGTCCTTGCCCGCGACGTGGATCTTGCCGCCCGCGAGCGTGCGCAGCACGACGTAGAACACCGGCGTCAGCATCAGCCCGAACAGCGTCACGCCGAGCATCCCGAAGAACACCGCGACACCCATCGCATGCCGCATCTCGGAGCCCGCGCCCGTCGACATGACGAGCGGCACGACGCCCATGATGAACGCGATCGACGTCATCAGGATCGGGCGCAGCCGCAGCCGGCTGGCCTCGATCGCGGCCTCGAGCGGCGTCCTGCCGTCATGCTCCAGTTCGCGTGCGAATTCGACGATCAGGATCGCGTTCTTCGCCGACAACCCCACCAGCACCATCAAGCCGATCTGCGTGAAGATGTTGTTGTCGCCCTGCGTGAGCCACACGCCCGTCAGCGCCGACAGAATGCTCATCGGCACGATCAGGATCACCGCGAGCGGCAGCGTCAGGCTTTCATACAGTGCGGCGAGCACGAGGAACACGAGCAGCACGCTGATCGGGAACACATACATCGCCGAATCGCCGGCAAGAATCTGCTGGTACGTGAGGTCGGTCCATTCGAACCGCACGCCACGCGGCAGCGTTTCATGCGCGATGCGCTCGATCGCGGCCTGCGCCTGACCCGACGAGAAGCCCGGCGCCGGGCCGCCGTTGATGTCGGCCGCCGTGTAGCCGTTGTAGCGCACGACCATTTCCGGGCCGAACGTCGGCGTCACCGTGACGAGCGACGACAGCGGCACCATCTCGCCACGGTCGTTGCGCGTCTTCAGCTGCAGGATGTCGTCCGCGCGCTGGCGGAACGGCGCATCGGCCTGCACGCGTACCTGGTACACACGCCCGAAGCGGTTGAAGTCGTTCACGTACAGCGAGCCGAGATACACCTGCATCGTGTTGAACACGTCGGTGACCGGCACGCCGAGCTGCTTCGCCTTCACGCGGTCGAGATCGACGTTGAGCTGCGGCACGTTGATCTGGTAGCTCGTGAACAACGGGCCGAGTTCAGGCGCCTGCTGCGCGCGCTTGATGAAATCGTTGGTCGCATCCGACAGCTTCGCGTAGCCGACCGCGCCGCGATCCTCGATCTGCATCTTGAACCCGCCGAGCGTACCGAGGCCGAGCACCGGCGGCGGCGGGAACACCGCGACGAACGAGTCCTTGATCGCACCGTACTGCTGGTTCAGCGCACCGGCGATCGCACCGGCCGACAGCGCCTTGCCGTGCCGCTCCGAGAACGGCTTCAGCGTGACGAACACGATGCCCGCGCTCGAGCTGTTGGTGAAGCCGTTCACCGACAGCCCCGGGAACGCGACCGCGCTCTCGACGCCAGGCTGCTTCAGCGCGATCGAGCCCATGTCGCGGATCACCTTCTCGGTGCGGTCGAGCGACGCGCCGTTCGGCAGCTGCGCGAACGCGATCAGGTATTCCTTGTCCTGCGCGGGCACGAAGCCGCCCGGCACGATCTTCGACACGAGCACGGTCGCGCCCACCAGCACGAGGTATACGCCGAGCATCAGCGTCTTGCGCGACAGCACGCCGCGCACGCCGCGGCCGTAGTTCTCCGCGCCGCGATGGAACACCTTGTTGAAGCGCTTGAAGAAGCCGCCGAGCACGCGGTTCATCACGCGCGTGAGCCAGTCCTCCTTGTCGCCATGGCCCTTCAGCAGGATCGCGGACAGCGCCGGCGACAGCGTCAGCGAGTTGAACGCCGAGATCACCGTCGAGATCGCGATCGTCATCGCGAACTGCTTGTAGAACTGGCCGGTCAGGCCCGACATGAACGCGAGCGGCACGAACACGGCGACGAGCGTCAGCGCGATCGCGATGATCGGCCCGCTCACTTCCTGCATCGCCTTGTAGGTCGCCTGCCGCGCGTTCATCCCGCTTTCGATGTTGCGCTCGACGTTCTCGACGACCACGATCGCATCGTCGACCACGATACCGATCGCGAGCACCATCCCGAACAGCGACAGCGCGTTGATCGAATAACCGAAACCGAGCAGCAGCGAGAACGTGCCGATGATCGACACCGGCACCGCGATCAGCGGAATGAGCGATGCGCGCCAGGTCTGCAGAAACACGATCACGACGAGCACGACCAGCGCGATCGCTTCGAGCAGCGTGTGCACCACGGCCTTGATCGACGAGCGCACGAACTGCGTCGGGTCATAGACGATCTTGTAGTCGACGCCGGCCGGCATGTCCTGCTTCAGCTCGGCCATCGTCTTGCGCACTTCGTCGGAGATCTGCAGCGAGTTCGCGCCCGGCGACTGGTTGATCGCCATCGCGACGGCCGGCTTGTTGTCGAGCAGCGAGCGAAGCCCGTACTCGGACGCATCCAGTTCGATGCGTGCAATATCGCGCAGGTGCGTGACGCCGCCGTCCGGCGTCGTCTTCACGACGATGTCGCCGAACTCGTCTTCCGTCTGCAGACGGCCGCGCGCGTTCACCGACAGCTGCAGCGGCGTGCCGGGCAGCGACGGCGACGCGCCGATCACGCCAGCCGCGACCTGCACGTTCTGCTCGCGGATCGCCTGCACGACGTCCTCGGCGGACAACCCGCGCTGCGCGACCTTCTGCGGATCGAGCCACACGCGCATCGCATAGTCGCCCGAGCCCCACAGCTGCACCTGACCGACGCCCTGGATCCGCGACAGGCGATCCTTCACGTTGATCAGCGCGTAGTTGCGCAGGTAGGTCATGTCGTAGCGGTTGTCCGGCGAGATCAGGTGGACCACCATCGTCAGCGTCGGCGAGCTCTTCACCGTCGTGATGCCGAGCCGCTGCACGTCTTCCGGCAGGCGCGGCAGCGCCTGGTTCACGCGGTTCTGCACGAGCTGCGTGGCCTTGTCCGGATCGGTGCCCAGCTTGAACGTGACGGTGATCGTCATGTTGCCGTCGCTGTTCGCCTGCGACTGCATGTAGAGCATGTCCTCGACGCCGTTGATCTGCTCCTCGAGCGGCGACGCGACCGTCTCGGCGATCACTTTCGGGTTGGCGCCGGGGTACTGCGCCTTCACGATCACGGAAGGCGGCACGACTTCCGGATATTCCGAAATCGGCAGCAGGAACATCGCGATCACCCCGCCGAGCAGGATGATCACCGATAGGACTCCTGCAAAGATCGGCCGGTCGATAAAGAATTTGGAAATGTTCATGTGTGGCTCTGTCTGGTTGAACGCGGAAACCGTAGCGGCGGGCCGCTTACGATTCCGCCTTCGCCGGTGCGGCCGGCTTCGCGTTATCCGCGAGCGGCGCGGACGGCGCATCGCCGCCCGTCATCGGGACCATGTGCGGTTTCACCTGCTCGCCCGGCCGCACGCGCTGCGTACCGTTCACGATCACGCGGTCGCCGGCGGACAGGCCGCTCACGATCACGCGCCGGTTGCCGTGCTGCAGGCCCTGCTGCACTTCGCGATACGACACGCGCCCCTGCTGGTCGACGACGAACACGAACTTCTTGTCCTGGTCGGTGTTGATCGCCGCGTCGTCGACGAGCAGTGCCTGGTGCGGCGCGCTGCCGCCCACCTTCACGCGTGCGTAGAGGCCCGGGACGAGCGCGCCGTCCGCGTTGTCGAAACGCGCGCGCACGCGGATCGTGCCGGACGACGTATCGAGCCGGTTGTCGACCGAGTCGATCTCGCCGCTGCGCGAGTAGCCGGTTTCATTCGCGAGGCCGAGCTCGACCGGCACCTTGCGGCCGTTACGCGCGCCGTTGATGTATTGCAGGTAGGTCTGCTCGTCCGCGTCGAACGATGCGTAGATCGGCGACACCGACACCAGCGTCGTCAGCGGCGCGGCCGATGCACCGGCCGACACGACGTTGCCGAGCGTGATTTCCGCGCGCGACACGCGGCCCGACACAGGTGCGGTGATGCGCGTATAGCCAAGGTTGATGCGCGCCGTTTCCAGCGCGGCTTCGGCGGCCTTCAGGTTCGCGCTCGCCTCGCGCGCGGCGTTCTGCTTCTCGTCGTAGTCGCGCTTCGCGATCGCGTTGTCGCCGATCAGCCGCTGCGCGCGCTGCCAGTCGCTCTGCGCGTAGCCGTTGCGGGCCTGCGCGGCGGCGAGCTGCGCGGCCGCGCGGTCGGTTTCGGCCTGATACGGGCGCGGGTCGATCACGAACAGCACGTCGCCCTTCTTCACGAGCGCGCCGTCCTTGAAGTTCACCGCGACGATCGTGCCCGACACCTGCGGGCGCACGTCGACTTTCTCGACCGCCTCGAGGCGGCCCGAATAGCTTTGCCAATCAGTGACGGTCTGCGGCACGACGGTCGCGACGTCGACTTCCGGCAGCGGCGCCGCCGCTTTCTCGGGCGCGTTCGCGTTCACGCGCATCGCGCCGAACGTGCCGAGGCCGACGACGGCGAGCGTCACGATCGCCGCTGTCGCGATTCGGGAACGGGAGGTGCGTAGGATGGCCATGTGGATCTCCAATAAGCGTGGATTGGTGTGGTTATTCGGAACGATTCGGCTGGCGCGCCTGGAAGCGGCACTGGAAGAAGCGCACTGCTTCCTCGAGCGCGGCCTCGTGCATCGCGAGCGCCGCGTGCGTGACGTCCGGGTAGCGGATCACCTGCGTGAGCACGCCCGATGAAATCAGGCAGCCCGCATATTTCTCCGCTTCGACGTGCAGCACGTCGTTCTGCGCGGTGACGACGAGCGTGGGCGGCAGGCCCGCGAGGCGCACCGATTCGAGCGGTGCCGCGTACGGGTGCATGCGCTGCGCCGCCTGCGGCAGATAGGCGCGATAACAGGCCGCGCATTCGCGCGCGGTGATGTCCGACGAAAGGCGTTCGGCGTCGCCGATGCGCGTCATGCTCGGGTCGAGCATCGGCCCGAACAGCGCCTGCGCGGCGATCGACACTTCACCGCGATCGCGCGCGATGAACGCGAGACAGTTCGCGAGCTGGCCGCCCGCGTCGTGCCCCGCGACGCCAATCTTCTTCGGATTGCCGCCGAACGCGCGGGCACGCGTTGCGGCCCATACGGCGGCGCGATACGCATCCTCCGGCGCGGCCGGAAAAGGAAAGGCCGGCGCGAGCGAATAATCGACCGACACTACGAGAGCTGGTAAGCGTTCTGCTAAAAAGCGCGCGGCGAAGTCGGCGTCGTCGAGCGTGCCGCGCACGAAACCGCCGCCGTGGAAATAAAGCACTACTGGCAGCCCGGTCTTGTCCGGGCGGCGGTAGAGGCGCAGAACGATGTCCTGCGCGTAGCCGGGGATTTCCACCTCAGCGACCGTCAATGCCGCGCCGGCTCTGGCTTCGGCAGGCAATGCGGCTTTCAGGAATTTGCTGAATTCAGAAGCGTCCATGACGATGCAGCATCCATTTCGAGATGGAACGAATTCTGGGTCCGGCAGACATTGGGATAAATGCCTATAATCCGGCAACACAATTCAACACCCCCGAACAATCCCAGGCTGCTCCGCCTACAAAGCGGCGCAGCCTTGTTGTTCCGGCGGCAAATTAGATTGCGGAGGTTGTGATGGACCGGCTTCAGGCCATGCAGGTGTTTACGCGCGTCGTCGATACGAGCAGCTTCACCAAGGCAGCAGAAACGCTCAGCCTGCCGCGGGCGTCCGTCACGACGATCATCCAGAATCTCGAAGCATTCCTCGGCGTGCGCCTGATGCACCGGACCACGCGCCGGCTGTCGCTGACGCCTGACGGCGCCGCGTACTACGAACGCTGCGTGCGGATCCTCGCCGATGTCGAGGAAACCGAAGCAAGCTTCCAGAACAACAACCGGAAGCCGCACGGAAAGTTGCGTATCGACATGCCGGGCTCGATCGGGCGGCTGCTCGTGATCCCGTCGTTGTGCGAATTCCACACGCGCTATCCGGACATCGACCTGCAGCTCGGCCTGTCCGACCGACCGGTCGACCTGCTGCAGGAAGGCGTCGACTGCGTGATCCGCGTCGGTGCGCTGCAGGACTCGTCGCTCGTCGCGCGCCGCGTCGGCCTGTTCGAATGCGTGTCGGTCGCGTCGCCCGCGTATCTCGAGAAGCACGGCGAGCCGCAAGCGATCGAGGACCTGAGCGACCACAGGGCCGTCAACTACTTCTCGAGCCGCACGGGCCGCACGATCGACTGGACCTTCCTCACGGACGGCAAGGAAGTCGAGGTCAAGATGAACTCGATCGTGTCGGTCAACGACGCCGATGCGTACGTGACCTGCGGGCTCGAAGGCTTCGGCCTGATCCAGCCGCCGTTGTTCATGGTGCTGCCGCACCTGCGCGACGGCCGGCTCAAGGAAGTGCTGCCCGGCCTGAAACCGCTGCCGATGCCGATCTCGGTCGTGTATCCGCACAGCCGGCACCTGTCGCCGAAGGTGCGCGTGTTCGTCGACTGGGTCGCCGAAGTGTTCGACCGCTGCCCGCTGCTGAGCGGCAAGGGCAGCCTCGACGCGACGTGCAGCAAACGCACGTTCGAGGAAGCCGAGCGTGCACCGGCGCTCGACACGCCGGTCATCAACGAGTGGGTCGCGTAATCGCCTGAACCGCGGCGCGCGGGCTGTCCGGCCCGCGCGCCGCCCCGCCTTCGTGCCGCTTCGGTGTCACCTTCGTGCCACCTTCCTTGCCGCGCACCTCGCCTTTTCCGAATCCGCATCAGACCTTTGCGCCGCGTGCGGCAATCGTCCGCGCACGTCATCGCGCGAGCGGCGGCATACCGCCGCGAGGCCCGCTGCAGGCGGCTGCGGGCGATTTCGACGTCACCCTGACGACATTGCGAATCGCGATTGTTCCTCGAACACGACAAATCAATTCGCGTCTGCCGCATTTATCGCGTCCGAACAGATACCTAGAGTAAACCCTGTCGCGCACCCCGATGCGCATCGAACAGCCCCGTTTGACGGGGCCGGAGCGAGCGCTCAGGCGCCAACTCCGACCAACACAGGAGTTACGTCATGAACCGCCGCCATCTTCTCTCCGCCGTTGCCCTCGCACTCGCCGTGTCCGCACCGGCCTTCGCCGATACGAACACCCCGCACGCCGGCGACTACGGCAACACGTCGTGGTACACGCAGCACAACAACGGCCCGCGCACGCGCGCCGAAGTCAGCGCCGAAGTCGTGCAGGCTCGCCGCGACGGCACGCTGGCATGGCTGCGCAAGGCGAATTCGTATCCGCAAGGGCTCGAACTCGCGAAAGGCCCGTATCGCCCGATGCCGGAAAGCAACCAGCTCGCAGGCGGGGGCCGCTAAACGTCGGTCAACGTGCAACGCCGCGCAGCGGATGATCCGCCGCGCGGCGTCGCGATACCGCCGTCGAACACTCGATTAGTCAGTTAGTTGCAGGAGTCTGTGATGAACGACCAACTTCCTTCGCCGCTCGATCATTGGGACGACACCACGCCGGTGTGGACGCCGTTCCGTTCCACGCCGCAATCGCATTGACCGTCGCGCCGACGCCTCGTCGACAGCGTCCGGCCGTCAACGGCGCGGCACACCGTCGCGCCATTCGCCCCAGTGCGTGACGATGTCCTGCACGAGCGGGTTGCCGGCGCGATACAGGTTTTCGGTCGCCGGCGCGAAGCCGCCCTGGTCCGCGTAGTTCAGCAGGTTGTCCGCGCTCGTCTGCCCCGCATACGGCCGGTCGAAATCGGAGCCCGTGCGCAGCACCGCGACGCGCGACAGGTCGACCCGCTTCACGCTCGCCGCGCGCTTCAGCGCCTCATACGTCGCGTTGTCTTCCTGCGCGGTCATGCAGTAGGTGCCCTTGCCGTCGGTGAGGATCTTCGTCCACTGACGCGCGCGCTCGCCGATCAGCGTGCCCGAGAACCACGTATTGCCCGATGAGGTGTCGCACTGGATCACCGTCGGCGGCCGGTTCGCCGGCGCATACGTGAACTTCGCGCGCGCGGCCTGGGCCTGCGCGCTGTCGGCAAGCACGACGTTGCGCGACAGCGCATAGGCGGCGTCCGTCAGCTGCGGGTTGAGCTGGAATACTTCGGTGCGATAGTCGAGCGGCGGCTTGTCGTTCGGGCTCTTGGTATTGATGCCGAGAAAGCCGGTGTTCCAGCCGGCCGGAATCTCGCGCGCATCGAGCTCCCACTGCAGGCTGAAGTCGACCAGATATTTCGACCATGCGGCGGAACCGACCGTGCCTTGCGCGGGGTCGACGCCCGCGATGCCCGACACGAGGAAGTACGTGCGGCGCAGGTCGAAGCGCTGCGAGAACGTGAGCGCCATGATCGTCGCGGAGGCGTTCGCATAGCCCATGCCGGTCGTCACCACGCACACGTCCTGCTTGTTGCAGTGAACGGCCGGATAATCGGGCGACAGGCCGGGCACGGTGATGTCGCGCCACGGGCCGAGCCGGTCGAGCCATGCCTGGCCTTCCGGACCGAACATCGTGATGATCATGACCTTGACCGGGCGGCCCTGTGCACCGGTCTCGGCGAATGCAGCGTTGCCCGCGTCGTTGCCCTGGTTGTCCTGCGCGATCGACGGCGCAGTCGCACAGGCGGCAAGCGAGAATGCAGCGGCGGAAAGGATGGAGCGAGTCAGCATCGGCGTTCCTTGTTTCGGGGATGTTGGGTGAGAACGGCTCTCGGAGACTGCGCGAGGGAGTATAGAACGCGCATGCGCGAGGAGGAACCCGGCTACGAAACGGGCTGCGGTGTTTGGTCACGCGGTTCTTGCGCGCGTGGTTCGAACGATATCCGACAAAAAATCAGGAATGCCATTCGATTGAGCGACGCGACATTGCCGCTACCGATCGTGACGGACGACGGCACCCGATTCGCTAAAGCTAAACGCGCAGCATCCCCGCGACGCCATAACCGAGCACGACCAGCGCCGCCAGCACATGGCTCGCCACGAGCCATCGCGGCGACTTCACGATGCGCCCGATCGCGCTGCCGCCGAACGCGAACACGAGTTGTCCGACGAGACTGCCGGCAAACACGCACATGGCGCCGAGCAGCCAGTGCCGATGCGCGCCGGCCGCGGCAGTGGCATAGCCATAGAACAGCAGGATGGTCAGCGGATTCGCGAGCGTGACGAGGAACATCGACGTGAACGGGCGCGTGCCCGGCGGCGGGGCGGCGCCATCCAGCGTGCGGCGCCGATCCTTCAACGCCTGCCACAGCATGCGTGCGCCCATTGCGAGCAACACGAGCGCGCCGACGACGCGAAACAGCGGCAGGTACGATGCGAGCGTGCTCGCGAGCAACGCCCCGATCGTGAACGCGACGAGCGCATAGCAGCCGTCGGCCGACGCCACGCCGACCGCCGCGCGAACGCCGCTCGCGATGCCGGCGCGCATCCCGTAGTTCGCGATCATCAGCGCGACGGGCCCGACCGACAGCGCGATCGTCAGCCCGAACAGGAACTCGTTCATCGGTCGTCGATGCCTTCGAGGGAAGATCTCGATTCTAGCGACCGAAAGCGATCCGCAGTCAGGAAACGCGTCAGGCGACGTCGACGCGCGCGGGGCCGTCCACCATCTCGCCGATCACCGCCGCGCGGTCGAAACCGTCGGCGCGGAAGCATGCGAGCACGTCGTCGACCGCGTCCGGCGCGCACGCGACCAGCAGGCCGCCGGACGTCTGCGGGTCGGTCAGCAGCGCCTGCGCGACCGGCGGCAGCCCGTCGGCGAGCCGCACGTCGGCGCCATACGCGGCCCAGTTGCGGCCCGATGCCCCGGTGAACACGCCGTCGGCGACGAACGCCTCGACGCCCGCCAGCCACGGCAGCGACGCGTAATGCACGCGCGCGGTGAGGTGCGCGCCGCGCGCCAGTTCGAGTGTGTGGCCGAGCAGCCCGAAGCCCGTGACGTCGGTCAGCGCATGCACGCCCGGCAGCGCGGCGAGTTCGGTGCCCGGCCGGTTCAGCTTGGTGGTCGTCGCAACCATCTGCGCGTAGCCCGCGTCGTCGAGCTGGTTCTTCTTCAGCGCGGCCGACAGCACGCCGACGCCGAGCGGCTTGCCGAGCACGAGCACGTCGCCCGCGCGCGCGGCCGCGTTGCGCTTCACGCGCGACGGATGCACGACACCGATCGCCGCGAGCCCGTAGATCGGCTCGACCGAATCGATCGAGTGGCCGCCCGCGACCGGAATACCGGCATCCGCGCACACCGATTCGCCGCCGCGCAGCACGGCTGCGACCGTCTCGTGCGGCAGCACGTTGATCGGCATCCCGACCAGCGCGAGCGCGAGAATCGGCTTGCCGCCCATCGCGTAGACGTCGGACAGCGCGTTGGTGGCCGCGATGCGGCCGAAGTCGAACGGGTCGTCGACGATCGGCATGAAGAAGTCCGTGGTCGCGACGATCGCCTGTTCGTCGTTCAGCCGGTAGACGGCTGCGTCGTCGGAGGTTTCGGTGCCGACCAGCAGGTCCGGGAACAGCGCTGGCGGCGTGGCCCGCTTCAGCAGTTCGGACAGCACGCCCGGCGCGATCTTGCAGCCGCAGCCGCCGCCGTGGGACAGGCTCGTGAGGCGCGGAACAGCGGGCGGGGTGAGGGTGGCTTCGGTCATCGTCGGCATCCGGTGAATAACAACGCTCCATTATCGACAATTCCGCGCGAGCGCGCCGGATACCCACATAATTGACGGCGCTCGCCGCTCCCCCTCCCGTCCGCACCTTCGTTCATGGATCACCTGTTCATCGGCCTCGTGCTGTGCTCCGCGTTGCTGCACGCGATCTGGAATGCCTTCCTCCACGTCAGCGAAGACCGGCTCGTCCAGCTCGGCACGATGTCGCTGCCGTATCTCGCGTTCGGCATCGCAGGCGCCGTGCTGCTGCCCGCGCCGGCGCCCGCCGCCTGGCCGTATGTCGCGGCGTCGGCGGTGCTCGAGGTCGCGTACTGCTTCACACTGGCGCGTGCGTACCGCAACGGCGAGTTCGGGCAGATCTATCCGATCGCGCGCGGGATCTCGCCGCTGCTCGTGTCGGTGCTGGCGCTCGCGATGCTGCACGAGCGGCCGACGCCGTTCGGCTTCGCGGGCATCGCGCTCGTGTCATTCGGCATCATGTCGCTCGCGCTGCGGCGCGGCTTCCGGTTCTCCGGCGAAGGCGTGCCGTACGCGCTGCTCACGGGTGTGTTCATCGCCGCGTATTCGATCTGCGACGGGATCGGCTCGCGCGTGTCCGGCAGCGCGCTCGGCTACATCGCATGGGTGTACCTGCTGTGGAGCGTGCCGCAGCTCGTGCTCGTCTGCGTGCTGCGCGGCGGCCCGCGCGCGGTGCTCGGCTCGCGCACCGCGCTCAAGCAGGGCGCGATCGCCGGCACGATCTCGCTCGCCGCGTATGCGATCGTGATCCTCGCGTACCGGCACCTGCCGGTCGCGACGGTGTCGGCGCTGCGCGAGACGAGCTCGATCTTCGCGGTCGCGATCGGCTGGTTCGTGATGCGCGAGCGGCCCGGCGCGCAGCGGCTCGCCGCGTGTGTGCTGGTGGTCGCGGGCGCGGCGTTGATTCGGCTTTGACGTGCGGAAACGACGGGCCGGTACGGCGGAGACACTCATTGGCAAACCTGCCGACGCCCTGCCCCGCAACACGCGCATGCCGCCGTCCCGTTCTCGTCAGACCGTCGCGACGACCTGGTCGAACGCCCGCTCGTCGATCGCCTCGGCCAGCGTCGCGAACGCCGTCGCGATCTCGTCCTCCGGCACGCACGCATAACCGAGCAGCAAGCCCGATGCCGCACGTTCGCGCTGCGCGTAATAGCCGGACAACGGCCGCACGACGATGTTGCGTTCGAGCGCGGCCTGCGCGACCGCGCGATCGTCGACACCGTCCGGCAGCCGCGTGACGAGATGCAGCCCCGCGTCGCTGCCGAGCGCCTGAAGCGTGTCGCCGTAGCGGCGCGCGACCGCGTCGAGCAGCACCTCGCGGCGCTGCCCGTACAGCGTGCGCATCTTGCGGATATGCGACACGAAGTGCCCTTCCGCGATGAACTCCGCGAGCACCGCCTGCTGCAGCAGCTGACCTTCGCGATACAGCTCGGCGCTCGCGGTCGCGAAGCTCTCCGCGAGCGGCTCCGGCGCGACCAGGTAGCCGACCCGCAGCCCGGGGAACAGCGTCTTGCCGAAGCTGCCGACGTAGATCACCTGCCCGGCCGTATCGAGCCCCTGCAGCGACGCGAGCGGCCGGCTGCCGTAACGGAATTCGCTGTCGTAGTCGTCCTCGATGATCCAGCAGCCGTGCTGGCGCGCGTATTCGAGCAGCATCCGGCGCCGCGCGAGGCTCATCACCATCCCGAGCGGATACTGGTGCGACGGCGTGACGAGCATCAGCTTCGGCGGCTCGGCGAGATCGGCGGCCGACGGCGCGATCCCTTCGTCGTCGACCGGAATCGGCCGCGTGGTGAGCCCCGACACGTTCAGCACGCTGCGCACGCCCCAGTAGCACGGATCCTCGGTCCAGATCGCGTCGCCCGGATCGGTCAGCAGCCGCACCGCGAGGTCGATCGACTGGTGGATCCCGGTCGTGATCACGATCTGCTCGGGCGTGCAGCGCACCGAGCGCGACGTGCGCAGGTAGTCGGCCAGCGCCTCGCGCAACAGCGCGAGCCCGCCGCCCGGCGCGTAGGTCAGCAGATCCGGGCGCAGGCGCCGCCAATACTTGTTGTGCAGCCGCGTCCACACGCGCGCCGGAAAGCGCGACACATCGGGCACGCCCGGCATGAACGCGCCGCCCTGGCGCTTCGACACGCCCGCGCCTTCGACGAGCCGCGTGCCGCGCGAGGACAGCCGTCGCGCGGAAGAAGGCGCCACCGCCGGCCCGGCACCCGCGTCTGCCGGCGCGCCGACGATCTCGTCCGGCGCGCTGTCGGCGACGAACGTGCCGCGCCCCGTCGCCGAGTTCACATAGCCTTCGAGCGCAAGCTGTTCGTAAACCTGCGTAACCGTGTTGCGGGCGATCCCCAGCTCGGCCGCGAGCAGCCGCGACGACGGCACGCGCGTGCCGGCCGGCAGTTCGCGCGACAGGATCGCCTGCTGCAGCAGCCGGTGCAGCTGCCGGTAGATCGGCTGTTCGCCGCCGCGCACGAGGCGCTGCGCCAGCCAGTCCGACAACACGCTTGCGCGCATGATTGGCTCCTGAATATTTATTGAAATGGCTCTGATTGCCAGAGCCAAATGTGATTATAGTCGCCTCCATGGGCTGCCAACGCGGCCGTTTTTTATCCCACCGGACAGAACATCAAGGAGATGACCGTGAAGAATGCCGACCTGCAGGCCCGCAAGAACGCCGCCACCCCGCGCGGCGTCGGCGTGATGTGCGATTTCTACGCAGCCCGCGCCGAAAACGCGGAGCTGTGGGATGTCGAAGGCCGCCGCTTCATCGATTTCGCCGCCGGCATCGCGGTGCTGAACACGGGCCACCGCCACCCGAAGATCGTCAAGGCGATCGCGGATCAGCTGAACAGCTTCACGCACACCGCTTACCAGATCGTCCCGTACGCGTCGTACGTCGAGCTGGCCGAAAAGATCAACGCGCGCGCACCGGGCGACTTCCCGAAGAAGACCGCGTTCTTCACGACCGGCGCCGAAGCCGTCGAAAACGCGATCAAGATCGCGCGCGCGGCGACCGGCCGTCCGGGCGTCATCGCGTTCTCGGGCGGCTTCCACGGCCGCACGATGATGGGCATGGCGCTGACCGGCAAGGTCGCCCCGTACAAGCTGAACTTCGGTCCGTTCCCGGGCGACGTGTTCCACGCACCGTACCCGAACGCGCTGCACGGCGTGACGACGGCCGACTCGATCAAGGCGATCGAGATGCTGTTCAAGGCCGACATCGATCCGAAGCGCGTCGCCGCGATCATCTTCGAACCGGTCCAGGGCGAAGGCGGCTTCAACCCGGCGCCGGCCGAGTTCGTGCGCGCGCTGCGCAAGATCTGTAACGAGCACGGCATCCTGCTGATCGCCGACGAAGTCCAGACGGGCTTCGCGCGTACCGGCAAGCTGTTCGCGATGCAGCACTACGACGTGCTGGCCGACCTGATCACGATGGCGAAGAGCCTCGCGGGCGGCATGCCGCTGTCGGGCGTCGTCGGCCGTGCCGACGTGATGGACGCGGCAGCCCCCGGCGGCCTCGGCGGCACGTACGCGGGCAACCCGCTGGCCGTCGCCTCGGCGCATGCGGTGCTCGAGATCATCGACGAAGAGAAGCTGTGCGAACGCGCGACGCAGCTCGGCGACGTGCTGAAGGCGAAGCTGAATTCGCTGCAGGCCGACGTGCCGCAGATCGCCGACGTGCGCGGCCCGGGCGCGATGATCGCGGTCGAGTTCCTGAAGCCGGGTTCGGGCGAGCCGGACGCGGAATTCACGAAGCGCGTGCAGGCGCGTGCGCTCGAGCGCGGGCTGCTGCTGCTCGTGTGCGGCGTGTACTCGAACGTCGTGCGCTTCCTGTTCCCGCTGACGATCCCGCAGGCCGTGTTCGACGAAGCGCTCGTGATCCTCGAGGAAGTGCTGAAGGAAACGGTCGGCGTGCCGGCCTGAGTGCCCGTCCGCTTCAACTGAATGGGCCGCCGCCGTCGTGAAGACGGCGGCGGTCGTTTTCATCCGTCCTTATCCGTCCTTTTCAAAGCAGGCGAAGCATATGAGCACTGTTCAGGAAACCCTGGCACTGAAAGACCCGTCGCTGTTCCGTCAGCAGGCGTACGTCAACGGCGAATGGCAAGGCGCGGCGAACGGCGAGTCGTTCGAGGTCCGCAACCCGGCAACCGGCGGCCTGCTCGGCACCGTGCCGGCGATGGGCGCGGCCGAGACGCGCCACGCGATCGAAGCCGCGAACGCCGCATGGCCGGCGTGGCGCAAGAAGACCGCGAAGGAACGCGCGGCGATCCTGCGCAAGTGGCACGACCTGATGATGGAAAACGCCGACGACCTCGCGCTGATCCTGACCACCGAGCAGGGCAAGTCGCTGGCCGAAGCGAAAGGCGAGATCGGCTACGCGGCATCGTTCCTCGAGTGGTTCGCGGAGGAAGGCAAGCGCGTGTACGGCGACACGATCCCGACGCCGGCGAGCGACAAGCGCATCGTCGTGACGAAGGAAGCGATCGGCGTGTGCGCGGCGATCACGCCGTGGAACTTCCCGGCGGCAATGATCACCCGCAAGGTCGGCCCGGCGCTCGCGGCAGGCTGCCCGATCGTCGTGAAGCCGGCGGAAGCCACGCCGTTCTCGGCGCTCGCGATGGCCGTGCTGGCCGAGCGCGCGGGCGTGCCGGCCGGCGTGTTCAGCGTCGTCACGGGCGACCCGAAGGCGATCGGCGGCGAACTGACGTCGAACCCGATCGTGCGCAAGCTGTCGTTTACCGGCTCGACGCCGGTCGGCCGCCTGCTGATGTCGCAATGCGCGGCGACGGTCAAGAAGGTGTCGCTGGAGCTCGGCGGCAACGCACCGTTCATCGTGTTCGACGACGCCGATCTCGATGCGGCCGTGCAGGGCGCGATCGCGTCGAAGTACCGCAACAGCGGCCAGACGTGCGTGTGCACGAACCGCTTCTACGTGCATGAAGCCGTGTACGACCAGTTCGCGCAGAAGCTCGCGGCGGCGGTCGGCCAGCTGAAGGTCGGTCGCGGCACGGAGCCGGGCGTCACGCAAGGCCCGCTGATCAACGAAGCGGCCGTGCTGAAGGTCGAGGCGCACATCGAGGACGCGCTCGCGAAGGGCGCGACCGTCGTGACGGGCGGCAAGCGCCACGCGCTCGGCCACGGCTTCTTCGAGCCGACCGTGCTGACGGGCGTCACGCCGGCGATGAAGGTCGCGAAGGAAGAGACGTTCGGGCCGCTCGCGCCGCTGTTCAAGTTTGGCAGCGACGACGAGGTGATCCGCCTCGCGAACGACACCGAGTTCGGTCTCGCCGCGTATTTCTACAGCCGCGACATCGGCCGCGTGTGGAAGGTCGCCGAGGCGCTCGAATACGGGATGGTCGGCGTCAACACGGGCCTGATCTCGAATGAAGTCGCGCCGTTCGGCGGCGTCAAGCAGTCCGGCCTCGGCCGCGAAGGCTCGCACTACGGCATCGACGATTACGTCGTGATCAAGTACCTCTGTCTCGCCGTCTGACGGTTCGGGGCCGGTCGCGTCCGTGACCGGCCCTGACCGCCCGGCCGGAGCCGGGCGGTCACGACGCGGGCCGGTGCCCCCTCTCCGCCGCGCCCGCGTCACCTCCCTCCGCCGCCTTCAACGAAACACGTTCACCGCATCGACGAGTCGCGTCGCCTGCTGCTTCAGGCTTTCCGACGCCGCCGCGCTCTGCTCGACCAGCGCCGCGTTCTGCTGCGTGATGTTGTCTAGATGCACGACCGCCTGATCGACCTGCGCGACGCCCGTGCTCTGCTCGGCCGTCGACGAGCTGATCTCCGCGATCAGGTCCGACACACGCTTCACCTGCGTGACGATGTCCTCCATCGTCCTGCCCGCGCCGTCGACGATCCGTGCGCCCGATTCGACCCGCTCGACGCTCGCGCCGATCAGCGTCTTGATCTCCTTTGCCGCGTTCGCGCTGCGCTGCGCGAGCGCCCGCACCTCGCCGGCGACCACCGCGAAGCCTCGCCCCTGATCGCCCGCGCGCGCCGCCTCGACCGCCGCGTTCAGTGCGAGGATGTTGGTCTGGAACGCGATGCCGTCGATCACGCCGATGATGTCGGAAATCTTGCGTGAACTGGCCGTGATGTCGTTCATCGTCGTCACGACCTCGCTCACCGCCTGCCCGCCTCGCTCGGCCGCCTCGCTCGCGGAAACCGACAACTGGTTCGCCTGCAGCGCCGTCTCCGCATTGCTCGACACCGTGGCCGTCATCTCGGCCATCGACGCGGCCGTCTGCTGCACGCTGGTCGACGCCTGCTCGGTGCGCGCGCTCAGGTCGTTGTTGCCCTGCGCGATCTCGTTGCTCGCGCGCTGCACGTTGTGCACCTGCTCGCTGACGTCGTCGACGAGCCAGCGGAACATCAGCCCGAGCTGATTGATCGTGCGCAGCGTCATGCCGATCTCGTCGACGCGGTTCATCGCCACGCCGGTACGGCTCTCGCCGGACGCGACGCGCAACGCCTGGTCGCGCAGCTGCATCAGTGGACGCGCGATCTGCGCATCGAGCCACAGGCCAGCGGCCACCGACACGCCGGCCGTCGCGGCGGCAAACGCCGCGAGCCCGCCGCCGGCCAGCCCGCATGCCCAGCCCGCGCCGACGACGGCCGACGCCAGCACGCACAGCGTCGAATGCACGCGTGCGCGCACCGACATCGTCTGGAACAGCGACGCGACGCGCATCAAGCCGGTCCGGACGATCAGCCCCTTGTGGAACCGGCGATTGCCCGCCTTGCCTTCGCGGAACGCGCGATACAGCGCGTCGGCCGCGGCGATCTCGTCACGCGACGCCTTCGTGCGCACCGACATGTAGCCGGTCGGCTGCCCGTTGCGCATCACCGGCACCGTATTCGAACGGACCCAGTAGTGATCGCCGTTCTTACGGCGATTCTTAACAAGCGCGGTCCACGGTTCGCCGTTCTTCAGCGTCGCCCACATGTCGGCGAACGCCTCCTTCGGCATATCCGGGTGCCGCACGACGTTGTGCGGCTGGCCTTCGATCTCCTCGGGGGAAAATCCGCTGACCTGGATGAACGCGGCATTCGCGTATTTGATGTAACTGTCCGCGTCGGTGGTCGACATCAGCGTCGCGTCATCGGGGAATTCGAATTCGCGTTGCGTGACAGGCTGGTTATTGCGCATGGTGTGGAGTTCCCGGTTGCGGATCTTGCGTCCGCTTGTGGATTGGATCGAGACCGTACGCATCGCGGTCGTCCCGCATGCGTTCGATCACACTCCTGCGCTTTCGGCAAATCTGACGAAAACATTATGCCGACCACGGGTAAATATGCATTAATTTCGCACCATCTTGATTCAGCCGAAAATTTTGTTTACAGGTGAATCAAAAAAACCGTCTTATCAAATACTTGGCCGCGAATTGTCTGATTAATGTAAACATATCCTCCGCCCGGATCAGCGAATAAATCCGGGCTCGAAGATGAGAATTCTTCTCGTTCTATATATTCGAATCGAATCGAATCGAATCGGAACGCCGGGATTTAACCAGCTCGCCGCGACGGAACGCGCAGGCGCCCGCCCCCCGCCGATTATCGAAACACGTTCACCGCATCGACGAGCCGCGTCGCCTGCTGCTTCAGGCTTTCCGACGCCGCCGCGCTCTGCTCGACCAGCGCCGCATTCTGCTGCGTGATGTTGTCCAGATGCACGACCGCCTGGTCGACCTGCGCGACGCCCGTGCTCTGCTCGGCCGTCGACGAACTGATCTCCGCGATCAGGTCCGACACACGCTTCACCTGCGTGACGATGTCCTCCATCGTCCTGCCCGCATCGTCGACCCGCCGCGCGCCCGACTCGACCCGCTCGACGCTCGCGCCGATCAGCGTCTTGATCTCCTTCGCCGCGTTCGCGCTGCGCTGCGCGAGCGCCCGCACCTCGCCCGCGACCACCGCGAAGCCGCGCCCCTGTTCGCCCGCGCGCGCTGCCTCGACCGCCGCGTTCAGCGCGAGGATGTTGGTCTGGAACGCGATGCCGTCGATCACGCCGATGATGTCGGAAATCTTGCGCGAACTCGCCGTGATGTCGTGCATCGTCGTCACGACCTCGCTCACCGCCTGCCCGCCTCGCTCGGCCGCTTCGCTCGCGGACACGGCGAGCTGGTTCGCCTGCAGCGCGGTCTCGGCATTGCTGTCGACGGTGGCCGTCATCTCGGCCATCGACGCGGCGGTTTCCTGCACGCTCGACGCGGCCTGCTCGGTGCGCGCGCTCAGGTCGTTGTTGCCCTGCGCGATCTCGTTGCTCGCGCGCTGCACGTTGTGCACCTGCTCGCTGACGTCGTCGACGAGCCAGCGGAACATCAGCCCGAGCTGATTGATCGTGCGCAGCGTCATGCCAATCTCGTCGACGCGGTTCATCCGCACGCCGCGGCGGCTTTCGCCGGTCGCGACGTTCAGCGCCTGGTCGTGCAGCCGTTTCAGCGGACGCACGATCTGCGCATCGAGCCACAGGCCAGCGGCCACCGACACGCCGGCCGTCGCGGCGGCAAACGCCGCGAGCCCGCCGCCGGCCAGCCCGCATGCCCAGCCCGCGCCGACGACGGCCGACGCCAGCACGCACAGCGTCGAATGCACGCGTGCGCGCACCGACATCGTCTGCGGCAGCGACAGGATCCGCATCAACCCGGTCCGGACGATCAGCCCCCTGTGGAACCGGCGATTGCCCGCCTTGCCTTCGCGAAACGCGCGATACAACGCGTCGGCGGCGGCGATCTCGTCGCGCGGCGCCTTGGTGCGCACCGACAGGTAGCCGCGCGGCACGCCGTCGCGCATCACCGGCACCGCGTTCGCGCGCACCCAGTAGTGGTCGCCGTTCCTGCGGCGGTTCTTCACGAGCGCGGTCCACGGTTCGCCGTTTTTCAGCGTCGCCCACATGTCGGCGAACGCCTCCTTCGGCATATCCGGGTGCCGCACGACGTTGTGCGGCTGACCGACGAGTTCGTCGTTCGAGAAGCCGCTCACGTATTCGAACGTCGTGTTCGCATACGTGATGATGCTGTCGGCATCAGTGGTCGACATCAGCGTGACGTCATCGGGAAATTCGAATTCTTGTTGGGTAACAGGTTGGTTGTTGCGCATGCAAGGCTCCGAAAGGCGGATCCGTCTGCGGGATCCGCGCGGCGCGAAAATCACGCTCAGTAGCCGAAAAACGGTTTATCGCTTTACGACGGTCTCGTCCTTACTGTCGGCAACCACCGGGAAATCCTTAGTCCGAAAGCGCATGAAATATCGGATTCCATCATCAACATGATTTCGATCAAGTATTCCAGCGATAATCGCGTCCAGCGCTTCGCGGATACAGCCCGATGCTTGGTGGGATTACGTCGGGCGACGCATCGGTTCAGACAACCATTGCACACAGCGAAACGATTCGGCCTGATCGACTCCATTCAGCCGGCATATGAATTCGACGAAATAATCCGGCGATCAATGGAATCGGTCGTGTCGGAATGCGGTGGCGGACGTGCCGCTCGGCGCGAGATCATCCGTCATCCGTACGCGCGCGAACGCAACCCGTGCGTAGAATTTCCGCTCGCTCACCACCACCGCCCGCTCGGAGAACGACATTGCAGAACGCGTCGCCGCCACCCGCCTCGCCGAAGATCCTCGTCAGCATGTGCGTGCTCGGTCACCCCGTCCGTTACAACGGCTCGGCGAAGACCGCCGCGCACGAAACGCTCGCACGATGGCAGCGCGAAGGGCGCCTGGTGCCCGTGTGTCCGGAACTGGCAGGGGGATTGAGCGTGCCGCGTCCGCCCGCCGAAATCGCCGACGGGGAATCAGGGCAACGCGTTCTGTCGGGTGCCGCACGCATCGTCGACGTGCACGGCACCGACGTGACGGCGCCGTTCGTCGACGGCGCGCGCACCGCGCTCGCGCTGGCACGCGCGCACGACTGCCGCTACGCGATCCTGGCGGACGGAAGTCCGTCGTGCGGAAGCAGTTTCATTTACGACGGGCGTTTTGCGGGCCGGCGGCATGCCGGCGCCGGTGTGACGGCGGCGCTGCTGCGCCAGCATGGCGTCGAGGTGTTCGCGGACACCGAGATCGACGCGCTCGTCGCACGCCTCGCGCAACGATCGCAAGCTGAATGACGATGTGGCCGGCACGTTGATCGCGTGCCAGCCACATCGTTTGGAGAGGGAACCCGGTCAAGCGGCGTGAACCTCGCCGCGTGACCGGATGACGCGATCAGACGCGCTCGATCGCGATCGCGATGCCCTGGCCGACGCCGATGCACATCGTGCACAGCGCGAAGCGGCCGTTGGTGCGATGCAGCTGATACATCGCGGTCGTCACGAGGCGCGCGCCCGACGCGCCGAGCGGATGGCCGAGCGCGATCGCGCCGCCGTTCGGGTTCACGCGAGGATCGTCGTCGGCGACGCCCAGCATGCGCAGCACCGCGAGGCCCTGCGACGCGAACGCTTCGTTCAGCTCGATCACGTCGAACTGGTCGATCGTCATCCCGAGCCGTGCGAGCAGCTTCTGCGTGGCCGGCGCGGGGCCGATACCCATCACGCGCGGCGCGACGCCGGCCGTCGCGATGCCGAGCACGCGTGCGCGCGGCGTCAGGCCGAAGCGCTTCGCAGTGGCTTCGTTCGCGAGCAGCAGCGCGGCGGCGCCGTCGTTGACACCCGACGCGTTGCCGGCCGTCACCGAGCCGTCCGGACGCACGACGCCCTTCAGCTTCGCGAGCGTTTCGAGCGACGTTTCGCGCGGATGCTCGTCACGCGAAAAAACGACCGGATCGCCCTTCTTCTGCGGAATCGTCACCGGGACGATTTCCTCGGCGAGCGTGCCGTCCTGCTGCGCACGCGCGGCCTTCTGCTGGCTGCGCAGCGCGAACAGGTCCTGGTCGGCGCGGCTGATGTTGTAATCGACCGCGACGTTCTCGGCCGTCTCCGGCATCGAATCGACGCCATGCAGTTGTTTCATCAGCGGATTGACGAAGCGCCAGCCGATCGTCGTGTCGTAGATGTCGGCCTGACGCGCAAATGCGCTGGCAGCCTTGCCCATCACGAACGGCGCGCGCGTCATGCTTTCGACGCCGCCGGCCACCATCAGCGCGGCTTCGCCCGATTTGATCGCACGCGCGGCCACACCGACCGCGTCCATCCCGGAACCGCACAGGCGGTTGATCGTCGAACCCGGCACGCCCTCCGGCAGACCCGCGAGCAGCGCGGACATGCGCGCGACGTTGCGGTTGTCCTCACCGGCCTGGTTCGCGCAGCCGTAGATTACGTCGTCGATCGCCGTCCAGTCGACGTCGCGGTTACGCTCGACGAGTGCCTTGAGCGGCACCGCGCCGAGGTCGTCGGCGCGCACGCCGGACAGCGCGCCGCCGTAACGGCCGATCGGGGTACGAATCGCATCACACAGAAAAGCTTCGGTCATCAGTGTCTCCGGTCTCATGCAAGGCTGGGAAGTGAATGAAACGCGCCCCTTGCATTGCCCGCCGGGATGCGCCTAAATGTTCTATATACGAACATAAGATCGTGTATCGAACGTTCAGAGCATCATAGGGAGTGCGGGGACGACCTGTCAAGCGCCCGGTCCGCGGTGCGGTTGGCGTGTCAGGCCCCATGCGCTATCTTCTCGGCTGCACGACAATCCGACCGTTCATGACAACCGAAGACATCCAGACGAAACCGGGCGACTCCTATGTGCAGTCGTTCGCACGCGGCCTCGCGGTGATCCGCGCATTCGACGCCCAGCGCCCGGAGCAGACGCTCACCGAGGTCGCCTCGGCCACCGGGCTCACGCGCGCCGGCGCGCGCCGGATCCTGCTGACGCTGCAGACGCTCGGCTATGTCGAGGCCGACGGCCGGCTGTTCCGGCTCACGCCGAAGATCCTCGAACTCGGCTTCGCGTATCTCACGTCGATGCCGTTCTGGAATCTCGCCGATCCGGTCATGGAGCAGCTGTCCGCGCAGATCCACGAAAGCTGCTCGGCCGCCGTGCTCGACCGCACCGAGATCGTCTACGTGCTGCGCGTGCCGACCCGCAAGATCATGACGATCAACCTGTCGATTGGCAGCCGACTGCCCGCATACTGCACGTCGATGGGCCGTGTGCTGCTGTCCGCGCTCGACGACGCGGCGCTCGACGAAACGCTCGCGCAGAGCGGCATCCGCGCACACACGCCGCGCACGATCACCGACATCGGCGAGCTGAAGGCGACGATCGCACAGGTGCGCCAGCAAGGCTGGGCCGTGGTCGACCAGGAACTCGAAGTGGGCTTGATGTCGATCTCGGCGCCGATCCGCAACCGGCGCGGGCAGGTGATCGCCGCGATGAACATCAGCGGCAACGCGCAGCGGCACACCGCGAAGCAGATGGTGAAGGAGTTTCTCGGGCCGCTGCAGCAGGCCGCGCAAACGGTGTCGGAGCTGGTGGCACGGCGCGGATGAGCGAAGGGGCGCGCGTCGTACCTGAGGGTGGTGCGCGGGCGGTAAGCGCGTATCGCCGCTTGCCGCCCGTCGTGCCGCGCCATGCTTTGCGTCAGTCCATCGAATCCCGCGCCGTCTCGCGCAGCATCGCGACCGCGATCAGCGACAGCACCACGCACGCGGCCACGTAGCCGGCCGGCGCGAGCTTGCTGCCCGTCGTCTTCACGAGCCAGGTCGCGATCAGCTGCGCGGTGCCGCCGAAGATCGTCACCGCGAGTGCATACGCGATCGAGATGCCCGTCGCGCGCACGTGGCGCGGCAGCGATTCGCACATCAGCGCCATTTCGGATGCCGAACCGAGCGAATAGAACAGCAGCATCAGCGCGGTCAGCGGCAGGATCACCGGCAGCGTCGGATGATGGTTCATCAGCCAGAACGCCGGGAACAGCAGCAGGACCAGCACGCCGCGTCCGACGAAGATCGGCAGGCGCCGGCTGCCGAGGCGGTCCGACAGCCAGCCGAACAGCGGACACGTCACCAGCATCACGCAACCCGACGCCACGCCGACGAACATCGACAGCTTCATCGGCAGCCCGAGCGTATGGATCGCATAGGTCGGCATGTAGAACGTCAGGATGTAGGTCGACACCGTTCCGCCCATCACCGTCAGCATCAGCAGCAGCACCGTGCGCGTGTGCTGCGAGAACAGCTCGCGCAGCACACCGCGTTCGATCCCGTGATGGCTGTCGCCGGGCGCATCGTCCGCGAGCCGGCGGCGCAGATACATGCCGACCGGCGCGATCAGCACGCCCACGAGGAACGGCAGGCGCCAGCCCCAGCCCTCGAGCGCGTCCTTCGTCAGCGTGTTCGACAGCAGCGCCGCGAAGCCCGACCCCATCAACGCCGCGCCGCCCTGCGTCGCCAGCTGCCAGCTCGCGCGGAACGCGCGGTGCGACGTGCCGCCCTGCTCGATCAGCGTGGAAGTCGCCGCGCCGAACTCGCCGCCCTGCGAGAAGCCCTGCATCAGCCGCGCGCAGACCACCAGCAGCGGCGCGGCCACGCCGGCCTGCGCGTAGGTCGGCGCGATCGCGATCAGGCCGGTGCCGAGCGCCATCAGCATGATCGTCAGGTTCAGCGCGGCCTTGCGGCCCTTGCGGTCCGCATAGACGCCGAGCACGACGCTGCCGAGCGGCCGCGTGAAGAAGCCGGCGGCGAACGTCGCGACCGACAGCAGCAGCGACGTGGTCGGATCGCTCGACGGGAAGAACAGCTTGCCGATCAGCACCGCGAAAAAGCCGTACACGGTGAAATCGAAGAACTCCAGCCAGTTGCCGATCACGGCCGCCGCGATCGCGCCGCGCTTCGTGACGGCCGGTGCGCCGCGCGCATCGGTTTCGGCAGCCCCCGTCGACGCGGGGTGCAGCGCGAGATGGTCTTTCTGCATCGTTCGTTTCTCCTCTCAATGCGGCCGGAAGCGCCGGCCGCGCGCCGCCGCCGGGGTTACTGCCCGAGGTATCGCTCGACCAGACGCGTCCAGAACGCCGCGCCGATCGGCAGGTTGCGATCGTTGAAGTCGTACTTCGGGTTGTGCACCATGCAGCCGTCCTCGCCTTCGCCGTTGCCGAGCCGCACGAACGAGCCCGGCCGCTGCTGCAGCATGAACGCGAAATCCTCGCTGCCCATCAGCAGGTCGGCCTGCTCGACCACGTGCGCGTCGCCGACCAGCTCGCGCGCGACCTGCGCAGCGAAATCCGTTTCGGCATCCGTATTGACGACGACCGGATAGCCCTCGATGTACTCGACGTGCGCGGTCGCACCGTAACTCGCGGCCTGCGACTCGGCGAGCTCGACGATGCGGCGCTTGAGCAGCGCGCGCACGTCGGGGCTGAACGACCGCACGCTGAGTTCGAGGCGCGCGCCGTTCGGGATCACGTTGTTCGCGGTGCCCGCGTGCATCGAGCCGACCGTGACGACCGCCGGCTGCGACGGGTCGACGTTGCGCGCGACGATCGTCTGCAGCGCCATCACGATGCTCGCCGCGACGACCACCGGGTCGACCGTCAGGTGCGGCCGCGCCGCGTGGCCGCCGACGCCCTCGATCGAGATGATCGCCTTGTCGCCGGCCGACATGAACGGGCCGCGCCGCGTGAGGAACACGCCGGGCGCCGCGCCCGGATGGTTGTGCATGCCGAACACCGCATCGCACGGAAAGCGCTCGAACAGGCCGTCGTCGATCATCTTCTTCGCGCCGCTGTCGACGCCGTGCTCCTCCGCTGGCTGGAAATACAGGTGCACGGTGCCGGAGAAGTTGCGCGTCTTCGCGAGGTGTTGCGCGGCGCCGAGCAGCATCGTCGTGTGGCCGTCGTGGCCGCATGCGTGCATCTTGCCGTGCGTGCCGCTCGCGTACGGCAGGCCGGTCGCCTCCAGGATCGGCAGCGCGTCCATGTCCGCACGGATGCCGATGCTGCGCGTGCCGTCGCCGACGCGCAGCGTGCCGACCACCCCCGTCTTGCCGACCCCGCGCGTCACTTGCCAGCCCCATTGCTCGAGCTTGTCCGCGACGAGCGCGGCCGTCTCGTGCTCCTCGTACGCGAGCTCCGGATGATGGTGAATGTGATGGCGAATCTCGCGCAGCCCGCCGGCGGCGGGCATCAGATCCTCGATTTCGGTGAATCGGACGTCGGTGGTCATCAAGCGGCTCCTGCTGATCGTCAGCGTGTCAGCCGCACGCGAACGGTTGCGTGCGGGAAAGCGAGCCACTATAGCGAGCCGATATCGGTTCAATAAGATGCGGAATTTTTCACCGCGATAAGATTTATTAATCAGGGTTAATACGGGCACGGCGGAGGCCACTTCGCGTCCCGATCTCGTCGACGCTTGCGTGATGACCCTCGCAAACAAGCGCTGCTGGAGATTGCGTCTACCGGCTGCGTGGCCTCGGCACGAAAGGCATGAATTGGCCGAACGATCAAAAGAAAAACGCGGGATGAAAAGAAGTAATTTTCTTTACAATCATGGCCTTGGACCATCACGCAGGGAAGCACGTCATCCCGCGCGCCGACGAACCGATCGGCGACAAGATGCGCAGCCGCATCGTCGTGGACGTCAGCGCACGACGCCGGCAACGGCCATCCGTCGATTCGATTCAGGCCGGCGGCTCGTGCGTCGAGACCGCGCGTACCACTTTATCCAGGAGACCTCATGACCGCTGCAGACAACGCGCCCGTCAGCCGCTTCCCCGTGCCGGCACTCGAAGACCTGCCCGACGACATTCGCGAACGAATCGCGACCGTCCAGGAGAAATCGGGCTTCGTCCCGAACGTATTCCTCACGCTCGCGCATCGCCCGGACGAGTTTCGCGCGTTCATGGCATACCACGATGCGCTGATGGACAAGCCGGGCAACCTCACCAAGGCCGAACGCGAGATGATCGTCGTGGCCACCAGCAGCGTGAACCAGTGTCAGTACTGCGTGATCGCGCACGGCGCGATCCTGCGCATTCGCGCGAAGGATCCGCTGATCGCCGACCAGGTCGCGACCAACTATCGCAAGGCCGACATCACCGCGCGACAGAAGGCGATGCTCGACTTCGCGATGAAGGTTTCGCAGACCGCGCACCAGGTGGGCGAAGCGGACTTCGATACGCTGAAGTCGCATGGCTTCACCGACGAGGACGCCTGGGACATCGCGGCGATCTCGGCGTTCTTCGGGATGTCGAATCGCATCGCGAACGTGACAAACATGCGGCCCAACGCGGAGTTCTACGCGCTAGGGCGCTGAGGGCGGCCGGCAACGGCGATCGTGATCGAAGACCGGCGTGCATGCGACCGGGCGTCATCCGGTCGCCGCGCGTCGGCGAGGCGTCGGCGCGGCGCTCGAGCGAACCCGCGATGCCCCGGCTCCCAGACTCACCCGACCTTCTTCAACGCCTGCAGTCCCTCCGGCAACTTCGCGTCCGGGAACATCGTCGACAGCGTCGTATCGCGCCACCGCGCCGCCTCCTCTGCACGCTGCGCTTCCGCCTGCTCGCACACGAACAGCGCATCGCCGCCGAGCAGCAGACGCATCGGCACGTCGTCGCGACGCGACAACTCGACGATCAGCTTCGCGATCCGCGCCGGATCGCCGACCTCGTGGCCGCCGTACGCGCCGAGCAATTCGAGAATCTTCCCGACCGACGGCTGATAGTCGGGCAGCAGGCCGTCGACCTCGCGCTTCGCCTGCGCGGCCCATTCGGTGCGCATCCCGCCCGGCTCCAGCGTGCAGACGCGCACGCCGAACGGCGCGACTTCCTTCGACAGCACGTCGCTGAACCCGCCGACCGCCCACTTCGCGGCCTGATACGCGGACAGGCCGGGCGTCGACGTGCGCCCGCCGACCGACGACACCTGGAAGATGTGGCCCGCGCGCTGCGCACGCATCGTCGGCAACACCGCGCGCGTCAGGTTGACCACGCCGAACAGGTTCGTTTCGATCTGGTCGCGGAAGTCATCGGCGCCGATCTGCTCGAACGGCGCCGTATGACCGTAGCCCGCGTTGTTCACCAGCACGTCGATGCGGCCGAACGCGTCGCGGGCAGCCGCTACCGCGTGCGCGGCCGCCGCTGCGTCGGTCACGTCGAGTTCAATCGGCAGCAGCCGGTCGCCGTACCGTTCTTCCAGATCCGCGAGCCGCGCGGGATCGCGCGCACCGGCCGCCAGACGATCGCCCGCCGCCAGCACCGCTTCCGCGATCGAGCGCCCCAGGCCGCGTGCGGCCCCTGTTACCAGCCAGACTTTCGACATTTTCCACTCCTCGACAAGGTTGAAATCACAAAATGAATGATTACTCACTCATTAATACAGGCGCTGAAACGGTGACTTTCACCGTGCCGCGCCCTGCCTGAAACCGCCTTCCGCCGCGGCGGATGCGCCCGAACCGAACGCGCCGCCAATCACCCGTCTCCTGCCGTCCGCCAGGCAGCCCGCCCGGCGAGCCGTCCACTCATACTGCGTGCAACACGGCCCACAGCGCACGAAACCCCGCTTCCCGGTATCCGTCGGCCAGCGCCGGAGCGCGCGCGATCGATTCCATCGCCGTTTCCGCGATCGACGTGAACAGCGCCGCGCAGAACGCGTGCGCATCGTCGGCCTTCAGCCCGCCCGCAGCCGCAACCTGCGCGCGCAGCAGCGAGCTGATCGCGCCGAACCCTTCGGCCCCCGCCGCGCGATGCGCGTCGTCGATGCGGCCGCTCACGCCTAGCTGCTGCAGCGCGCGGCGCCCGTCCGGATTCGCGACGCCCCACGACACATAGCCGTTCCACGCATGCCGCATCGCCTGTTCGGCCGGCGCGTGTTCCGGAAACCCGGTCATCATCGCCTCGCGCATGTCGGCCTTCAGGCTCAGGTACAGCGCATTCAGCAGCGCATCCTTGGTCTCGAAATAGGTAAACACCGTGCCTTCCGCGACGCCGGCGAGCCGGGCAATGCGCGCGGTGGTCGCGATCGCGCCGTCCTCCGCGAGCGCGCGGGCGGCGGCGGCGAGGATGGCGTCGTGCTTGTCGGGACTGCGCGGTCGGGCCACGTTCGATTCCTTTAATGAGTGAGCGCTCAATCATAATCGCGGCATGCGTGCCATGCAAGTGCTGTTACGACACGGGAACACATACACAATCGATCAAAAGCGTGCACTATTAGCGTTTTCACGTACTGGCGCGCCAACGCACCGGCGCCCGGCGCTTCGACGTTCGTTCCACGCTCACACCGCTTCAGACCGCGATCCACTCATGACGAATAAGCCCAACCAGACCGAAGCCGACCAGCCCGTCGACATGATCATCTTCGGCGGCGGCGGCGACCTGGCCGCCCGCAAGCTGTTGCCCGCGCTGTACATGGCGCACCTGCACTGCAACCTGCCGCCGGAGACGCGCATCATCGCGGTCGGCCGGCGCGACTGGGGCATCGACGGCTATCGCAAGTTCATGGACGAGCAATCGCGCCCGTTCATCGACGACAAGGCGTTCAACGCCGACGCATGGGCCCGCTTCCTCGACCTGTTCAAGTACGTGCTGATCGACGTGAACGCGCCGGAAGACTATGCGCGCCTCGCCGAAGCGGCGCGCACCGACGCGATCCACGTGTTCTACCTGTCGACGTCGCCGGAGCTGTTCACGACGATCTGCGACAACCTGTCGGCCGCGCACCTCGTCGATGCGCGCTCGCGCGTCGTCCTCGAAAAGCCGCTCGGCCACGATCTCGCGTCGGCGCAGGCGATCAACGATGCGGTCGGCAAGCATTTCGCGGAATCGCAGATCTACCGGATCGACCATTACCTCGGCAAGGAAACCGTGCAGAACCTGATGGTGCTGCGCTTCGGCAACCCGATCTTCGGGCCGCTGTGGCAGGCGCCGAGCATTCGCAGCGTGCAGATCACGGTGGCGGAGACGGTCGGCGTCGGCAGCCGCGCGGGCTTCTACGACCATACCGGCGCGCTGCGCGACATGGTGCAGAATCACCTGCTGCAACTGCTGTGCATCGTCGCGATGGAACCGCCGGTGTCGCTCGACCCGGACGCGGTGCGCGACGAGAAGCTGAAGGTGCTGCGCTCGCTGCGGCCGATGGCGCTGTCGGACGTCGCGCGCGACACGGTGCGCGGCCAGTACACGGCCGGCGCGGTCGACGGACAGCCGGTCAAGGGCTATCTCGAGGAGGACAACGTCCCGGCGGACAGCCACGCGGAAACCTTCGTCGCGCTGCGCGCGCACATCAACAACTGGCGCTGGGCGAACGTGCCGTTCTTCCTGCGCACCGGCAAGCGGCTGCAGCGCCGCCAGTCGGAAATCGTGATCGAGTTCGCGGACATGCCGTTCTCGATCATCCCGAGCGGCCCGCGCCACTACAGCAACCGCCTCGTGATCCAGCTCCAGCCGGAAGAGTCGATCCAGTTGCAGATGCTCGCGAAGGAGCCGGGCAGCGGGATGAAGATGGTGCCCGTGAGCCTGAACCTCGACCTGCAGCAGGCGATTCCGGAGCGGCGCGCGGAAGCGTACGAACGGCTGCTGATCGACGTGATCCGCGGCCGCCTCACGCACTTCATGCGCCGCGACGAGCTCGAAGCCGCATGGTCGTGGGTCGAACCGATCCTCGACGGCTGGAAGCAGCTCGGCGATCGCCCGCGCCTCTACACCGCGGGCACGTTCGGACCAGCGGCATCGTCGGCGCTGCTGGCGCGCGACAACATGTCGTGGTCTGAGGAAGCGTAAGCCTTGCACGACGGCGTGCCCGCGGCGCAAGCGCCGTGCGGCACGCCGGGTGACGCCGGCGCCCGAAGCCGGTCGCCCGCGTCCCTTCCAGCGCGCCGCCGTTACAGCGGCCCCATCCACGCAGCCTTGCGCCGCGTCGCCCCATCGCTGCCGCTGCTCCCGCCGCCCAGCACCTCGATCATGTAATCGACGAACGACGCGATCCGCGATGAGATCGCAGTGTTCCGGTAATACACCGCGTTGATCGGCTGCTCGACCTCGAGCGTCTGCCGCGCGAGCACCTGCACGAGCCGGCCGGCCTCGCGATCCTGCGCGGTCATGAAGTCCGACAGGCACACCACGCCCGCACCCTCCAGCGCGAGCTGCCGCAGCGTCTCGCCGCTCGACGACCAGATGCCGGGCTCGATGCGGCTCGGCTCGCCGTCCGCGCCGAGGATCGGCCACACGTTCAGCGATTCGGGCTGCGTGAAGCCGAGCAGCGTGTGCTTGCCGAGATCCTCCACCTTGCGCGGCTGGCCGTGCGCTTCGATGTACGCGGGGCTCGCGAGGATGCGCAACCGGCTGTTGCCGATCCGCCGGCTGTGCAGCGTCGAATCCTTCAGGCGGCCGATCCGGATCGCGACGTCGGTGCGCCGCTCGAGCAGGTCGATGATCCCCTCGTTGCTGTTCAGCTCCAGCTCGACCTTCGGAAAGCGTTCACGGTAGCCGCGCACGAGCGGCACGATCACATGCAGCATGAACGGCGTCGCGGCGTCGACGCGCAGCCGCCCCGACGGCATCTCGCGCCGCGCGAGCATCTGCTCCTCGGCGTTCTCGACCGATTCGATGATCGCGCGCGCATCCTGCAGGAATGCGCGCCCCTCTTCGGTCAGTTCGAGCCGGCGCGTGGTCCGGCGCAGCAGCGTGGTCTTCAGCTTCTCCTCGAGCCGCGCAAGCGTGCGGCTCGCCGCCGACACGGTGACGTCGAGCTGCTGCGCGGCGGCGGTGATCGAACCGGTGTCGACCACGGCGGCAAAGGCTTGGAGTTCGTCGAGCGTGATTTTCATTGTTGACCTGAAATCAAAACAATTTGGTTTATAGACCAGTTTTTCAGCAAAAGTAAAGGCGGCACACTGCGATCCATTCTTACTGGAACCTGGATCCCGCCATGCCACTCGCCCTGCTTGCGCTGACCATCAGCGCCTTTGCCATCGGCACGACCGAATTCGTGATCGTCGGGCTGATCCCGACGATCGGCGCCGATCTCGGCGTCAGCCTGCCGTCGGCCGGCCTGCTCGTCAGCCTCTACGCGCTGAGCGTCGCGATCGGCGCGCCGCTCCTCACCGCGCTCACCGGCCGCGTGCCACGCAAAACGCTGCTCGCCGCGCTGATGGCGCTGTTCACGATCGGCAACCTCGTCGCCTGGCAGGCGCCGGGCTACGAATCGCTGATCGTCGCGCGCGTGCTCACCGGCCTTGCGCACGGCGTGTTCTTCTCGGTCGGCTCGATCATCGCGACCACGCTCGTGCCGAAGGACAAGGCCGCCAGCGCGATCGCGACGATGTTCAGCGGCATGACCGTCGCGTTCGTCGCCGGCATCCCGCTCGGCACCTTCATCGGTCAGCACTTCGGCTGGCGCGCGACGTTCCTGATCGTCGCGCTGTTCGGCCTCGTCGCGTTCCTCGGCGCCGTGGCCTTCGTGCCGCGCGGCCTTCCGCGGACGCCGCCGGCGCCGCTCGCCCGTCAGTTCCGCGTGCTGGCCCAGCCGCGCCTGCTGCTCGTCTATGCGATGACGGCGGTCGGCTACGGCGGCTCGCTGATCGCGTTCACCTACATGGCACCGCTGCTCGAACAGATTGCCGGCTTCACGCCGTCGCAGGTCAGCCTCGTGCTCGTCGGCTACGGCGTGTCGGTCGCGTTCGGCAACGTGTGGGGCGGCAAGCTCGCCGACCGCGTCGGCCCGGTCAAGGCGCTCAAGCAGATCTTCCTGCTGCTCGCGATCGTGCTGCTCGCACTGACCTTCACGGTGCACGTGAAGTGGCTCGCGGTGCTGACGATGCTCGCGTGGGGCGCGGTCGCATTCGGCAACGTGCCGGGCCTGCAGGTGTACGTCGTCAAGCAGGCGCGCCACTTCGCGCCGGACGCCACCGACGTTGCATCGGGCTTCAACATCGCCGCGTTCAACCTCGGCGTCGCCGGCGGCTCGTCGCTCGGCGGCCTGATCGTCGCGAACGTCGGCCTCGGCCACACGCCGTGGATCGCCGCCGTCGTCACGCTCGGCGCGTTCGCGCTGACCGCGCTGAGCGGCCGCCTCGATCGCGGCCAGGGCCTGCCCGAACGCACGGCCGAACCCGTCGAACTCGCCCATTGAACGTCACTTTCTGCAGGAGCCGCACAGCATGAACGCATCGACCCGACGTCCGCCGTTCGCCGGCAAGACTTTCGAAGTCCGTTACGACGGCCTCACCGCCCTCAACGCGTACGACGAGGACGGCCTCCACATGCGCTACGAGATCACCGAGGGCGCGTACGCCGGCGCGACGGGCGAAGTCGCCTTCACGTGGCAGCACGTCGCCGGCGAGACCTACGCGATCTCGTGGCAGGAAGCCGACCGCGCGACGGTCGTGCACCTCGACGATTTTGCCGCCGGCACGTCGCGCTCGTTCTTCACCGCGTCGTCGCTCGACTTCTACCGGCTCGAAGGCAGCCTGCGCGCGATCTGAACGGAGACGCCCGACCATGTCCACTTCACTCGACAAACTCGCCGAAGGCGGCTTCACCATCGGCATCGAACTGCCGCTCGACAACGACTGGTCGCCGGCCGGCGACGCGAAGCGCCAGCATGACGGCCGCCGCCCCGGCGTGCCCGACCTGGAAATCCACGCGGAGCTCGCGCAACTGGCCGACACGCTCGGCTTCCGCGCGCTCTGGGTGCGCGACGTGCCGGTGTACGACCCGTCGTTCGGCGACGCCGCGCAGGTGTTCGAGACCTTCTCGTATCTCGGCTACCTCGCCGGCATCACGCGCGACATCCTGCTCGGCACGGCGGCCGTCGTACTGCCGCTGCGCGAACCGCTGCTGACGCTGAAATCGGCCGCGACGATCCAGGAACTGAGCGGCGGCCGCCTGCTGCTCGGCGTCGCGAGCGGCGACCGGCCGGTCGAATATCCGCTGTTCGGCCGCGACTTCGCATCGCGCGGCGCCAACTTCCGCGACCAGATCGCGCTGCTGCGCGACGGCGCGCGCGCGCATCTGCCGCCCGGCCTCGACGTGCTGCCCGCCGCGCGCTCGACGGTGCCGCTGCTCGTCGCGGGTCTCGCGCAGCAGACGCCCGCATGGATCGGCGAGCACATGGACGGCTGCCTCGCGTATCCGGGCACGCCGGCCGATCACCTGCAGCGCGTCGCGAACTGGCGCGCGGTGGCCGGCAACAAGCCGTACGTGAGCTTCATCCACCTCGACCTCGCGGAAGATCCGCACGAGCCGCTGCAGCGGCACCGCTTCGGCGCGCGCGCCGGACGCATCGCGCTGACGGAGGAACTCGCAGCGATGCGCGCCGCCGGCGTGCAGCACATCGGCCTGCATTTCCGCCGCAACCGCCGCCCGCTCGACGAGACGCTGGCCGAGATCGCGTCGGACGTGCTGCCGGTGTTCCATGCGAATGCCGCGACCGATGCGAACGCGCTGACGGGCGCCGCCTGAGGCCGCCACGCCGCCAGCCAGCGGGATCCACGACCGATATTTGACTTGAAATCAAATATTTTTGACCTCTAAAGGCGTTTATCTCATCAGTCCAGGACGCCAGAATGATTTCCATACCGCAATCGCTCCACCTCTTCCAGGAACACATGATGAGCAACATTCCCGCATTCGGCCTCGGCACCTTCCGCCTGCAAGGCCAGGTCGTCATCGACTCGGTCCGCAACGGCCTCGAGGTCGGCTACCGCGCGATCGACACCGCGCAGATCTACGGCAACGAAGCCGAAGTCGGCGAAGCGATCGCCGCATCGGGCGTGCGCCGCGAAGACCTGTTCCTCACGACGAAGATCTGGGTCGACAACTACGCGCCGGAAAAGCTGGTCGCCAGCCTCGAGGAAAGCCTGCGCAAGCTGCGCACCGACTACGTCGACCTGACGCTGATCCACTGGCCGGCTCCGGAGAGCGGCGTGTCGGTCCAGGCATTCATGACCGCGCTCGCCGACGCGAAGGTGAAGGGTCTCACGCGCCGGATCGGCATCTCGAACTTCAACATCGAACTGACGAAGGAAGCGATCGCGGTGGTCGGCAAGGATGCGATCGCGACGAACCAGATCGAACTGAGCCCGTACCTGCAGAACCGCAAGCTGGTCGAATTCCTGAACGGCGAAGGCATCCACGTGACGTCGTACATGACGCTCGCATACGGCAAGGTGCTCGGCGACCCGGTGATCGGCGCGATCGCGCAACGTCACGACGCGACGCCGGCGCAGGTCGCGCTGGCCTGGGCCCTGCAGCTCGGCTACTCGGTGATCCCGTCCTCGACGAAGCGCGAAAACCTCGCGAGCAACCTGCTCGCGCAAACGTTGCGCCTGACCGACGAGGACATGGCGCAGATCGCCGCGCTCGAACGCAACGGCCGCGAAGTCGACCCGGTCGGCCTCGCGCCGAAGTGGGACTAAGGCCCGCTCCCGCTGATAACAGGCCCCGGCATCGCCCCCTCAATCGAACCGTCCGCGGCCAGCCGGCCGCGGCACCGACAGGAATCCATCATGACCCAGGACCCGCTTTTCCAACCGCTGCAATTCGGCTCGCTGACACTGCCGAACCGTATCGTGATGCCGCCGATGACGCGTTCGCGCGCCAGCCAGCCCGGCGACGAAGCCAACGAACTGATGGCCGCGTATTACGCGCAGCGCGCGAGCGCGGGCCTGATCGTCAGCGAAGGCACCTACATCGCGCCGCTCGGCAAGGGCTACGCATGGACGCCCGGCATCCACACGCCGTCGCAGGTCGCCGGCTGGCGCAAGGTGACGGACGCCGTCCACGCAGCGCATGGCCGCATCTTCGCGCAGCTCTGGCACGTCGGCCGGCTGAGCCACACGAGCCTGCTCGGCGGCCGGCAACCCGTTTCGTCGTCGCCGCTCCAGGCGAAGGGCGTAAACGTGTTCGTCGCCGGTGAGGACGGCAGCACGCCGGGCTTCGTGCAGGCGTCCGAGCCGCGCGCGTTGTCCGTCGACGAAATCGGCGAGATCGTCGATCAATACCGCGCCGCCGCGCGCAACGCGATCGAAGCCGGTTTCGACGGCGTCGAGCTGCACGGCGCGAACGGCTATCTCGTGAACCAGTTCATCGACTCGAACGCGAACACGCGCACCGACGCGTACGGCGGCTCGCTCGACAACCGGCTGCGCTTCCTGCGCGAAGTCGCGCAGGCGTTGATCGAAGGCACCGGCGACGCGTCGCGCGTCGGCATCCGCCTCGCGCCGCTGACCACGCTGAACGGCTGCGTCGACGACGATCCCGAGACGACCTACCTCGCCGCCGCGAAGCTGCTCGGCGAACTCGGTGTCGGCTACCTGCACATCGCGGAAGCCGACTGGGACGACGCACCACTGATGCCGGTCGAATTCAAGCAGCAGCTGCGTGCCGCGTTTCCTGGCGTGCTGATCTACGCCGGCGCGTACACCGCCGAGCGCGCGCGGGAAGCGATCGCCGCCGGCTGGGCCGACCTCGTCGCCTTCGGCCGACCGTTCGTCGCGAACCCCGACCTGCCCGAGCGCCTGCGCACCGGCGCCGCGCTCACGCCGCACGACCGCAACACGCTGTTCGGCGGCGGCGCACGGGGCCTGACCGACTATCCGACGCTCGCGCAGGCTGCGGCCTGACCGATCGACAGGAGTCCGACATGAGAATCACGTCCCCTTCCCGCCTGGGTTTCGGCACCGCGCCACTGGGCAACATGTATCGGGACATCCCGAACGAAGAAGCACTGGCCACCGTCGACGCGGCATGGGAAAGCGGTATCCGCTACTTCGACGCGGCGCCGCTGTATGGCGCCGGCCTCGCCGAGCTGCGCCTCGGTGAAGCGCTCGCCGGCCGGCCGCGCGATGAATATTCGCTAGGCACCAAGGTCGGCCGCCTCGTGCTCGACGAGCACGAGGATGCGTCGCAGCGCGATCTCGGCGAGAAGGGCGGGCTGTTCCGCCATGGCCTGCCGAACAAGATCGTCTACGACTACACGGAAGACGGCACGCTGCGCTCGATCGAAGCAAGCCTCGAGCGGCTGCGCACCGACCGCCTCGACACCGTGTGGATCCACGATCCGGCGATCGACTTCCACGGCGAGCGCTGGCTCGACGTGTTCGACGTCGCGATGTCGGGTGCGGCCAAGGCACTCACGCGGCTGCGCGACGAGAAAGTCATCAAGGGCTGGGGCCTCGGCGTGAACCGGATCGAGCCGTGCGAGCTCGCGCTCGAGCGCTCGGACCCGGACGGCTTCCTGCTCGCCGGCCGCTACACGCTGCTCGACCATGCCGGCGCGCTCGAACGGCTGATGCCGGAAAGCGCCGTGCGCAGCCTCGGCATCATCGTCGGCGGCCCGTACAACTCTGGCGTGCTCGCGGGCGGCACCCACTTCGAATACCAGCCGGCCACGCAGGAGATGCTCGACCGCGTCGCGCGCATCCGGCAGATCAGCGAGCAGTTCGGCGTCGATGTCCGCGCGGTGGCGCTGCAGTTCTCGCTCGCGCACCCGGCCGTCGCGGCCGTGATCCCCGGCGCGAGCCGGCCCGAGCGCATCGACGAGAACCTGCGGCTCGCGTCGGCGCCGATTCCGGCAAGCCTGTGGGACGCACTGAAGGCCGAGCGCCTGATCGCGGAACACGCGCCGACACCGGCCGGCGCGGCCTGAGCCGCTTGCGCGCGACCGCCGCGACGAGCGGCCGCGCACATCCATTCCCGTGCAATCGCGGCGGCTATCGCCGCGATTGCCATTTCCGAATTGCGGCCTGCGCAATCGCCGTCTAACGTTTACGAAATCGACTTCGCACGACCGTCACCCGACCTGAAAGGACGCTCCGCCATGCCAAGCCGCTTTCCGAAACGCGACATGCTGCGGGCCCTCGCGGCCGGCCTTTCGTTCGCGGCCTGCACCTTGCCGGCCCATGCCGAAGATGCAACCGGTCTCGTGCCGCCCCAGCCGGCGTCGCCCGTGCTGTCGACGACCGCGACCGGCGTGCAGATCTACGCATGCGAATACGACGCCGGGCACCGGCTCGCGTGGGCATTCCAGCGCCCGGAAGCGATGCTGTTCGACGCCACCGGCGCGCTCGTCGTCCGGCACGGCGCGGGGCCGTCGTGGGAATCGCTCGACGGCAGCCGCATCACCGGCAAGAAGCTCGCGGAAACGCCCAGCGCGCACCCGGGCAGCATTGCGCAACTCCTGCTCGCCGCGACGCCGGCAGCAGCCGGCATGCTCGCCGGCGTGCGCTTCGTACAGCGGCTCGATACCGTGGGCGGCACGCCGCCGGAGGCGACGTGTGCGATCGAACATGCGATCGGCCGCTTTCCGTATTTCGCGCGATACGTGTTCCTGAAGTAACGCGCGGCGGCATCCCGAAGCGCGGACGCCGCTACCGTGGTACTCACAAGTCCATTTGATCAGTCATCCTGCATTTACCGATCGTATGTCCGGTGTATTCATCGTCATCGATCGGGCCAGGACATGATGCGCGCGCGTCAGCGCGTGCGCATCGACAGCTCGACGTCGCCGCCAAACGGGACCGACAGATAGCCGTTTTCCGGCGCGCGCACGTAGGCGAGGTAGTCGGGACTGTATTGCGCGTTGTCGGCAATGACGAACGCGCCGGGCCGCAGCCGGCGCTCGACCAGCGCGAGCACCTCGGGATACAGCGCCTTCGCGCCGTCGAGCAGCAGCAGGTCGACCGTTTCGGGCAGATCGGCCGCCAGCGTGCGCAGCGCATCGCCTTCGCGGATCTCGACGAGATCGGCCAACCCGCCGGCCGCCAGGTTCTCGCGCGCCCGCGCGACCTTCGACGCCTCGAACTCGCTGGTGATCAGCCGGCCGCCGCCGTTGTCGCGCAGCGCGGCCGCGAGGTGCAGCGTCGAGATACCGAACGACATGCCGAATTCGACGATGGCGCGCGCGCCGTTACTGCGCGCGAGCATGTACAGCAGCGTGCCCGTCTCGCGCGACACCGCGAGCGGATAGTCCTTCAGGCGTGCATAGAAATCGGCGTAATCGGTCTTGCTGCGCATCAGCCGCGCGTGCTCGTCGTGCGTCAGGTCCGCGAAGTCCGGGCTCGACGCGGGCGACGATGCGTCGGCTTCGTCGAACAGGCGCGCGAGCAGCGACGCCAGCGGGTCGTGAATCAGGGTGGTCATGCGAATCTCCGGTGTCAGGTTGAGTGCGTCAGGGCGCCCGACTAGAATATGACGAACTATTCAGGTTTTACTATTCGCATTGGCAGACCCGTCATGACCGACCGCCGCAACGCCCCGATCGCCTCGCGCAGACTGCCTCGGCAGGCCCGCTCGACCCAGCTCGTCGATGACGTGCTGCAGGCCGCTATTCAGGTTCTGGCAACCGAAGGCGCGCAGCGCTTCACGATGGCGCGCGTCGCCGAGCGCGCCGGTGTGAGCGTCGGTTCGCTATATCAGTACTTCCCGAACAAGGCGGCCGTGCTGTTCCGGCTGCAGCACGACGAGTGGCGCCAGACGTCCGGGATGCTGCGCGGGATGCTGGAAGATCCGCGCAAGACGCCGCCCGAGCGGCTGCGCACGGCCGTCCATGCGTTCATCCGCTCGGAATGCGACGAGGCGCGAATGCGCATCGCGCTCGACGACGCCGCGCCGCTCTATCGCGACACACCCGAGGCGCAGGAAGCGAAGGCCGCCGGCAACCGGATCTTCAGCGCGTTCATGCTCGACGCGCTGCCCGACGCACCGGATGCCACGCGCGCGCTCGCGTGCGAGCTCATCACGAGCACGCTCACGAGTTCCGGCAAGGCGTTTTCGGAAACCGAACGCACGCCGGCGGAAATCGACGCGTACTCGGCCGCGATGGCCGACATGTTCTGCGCGTATCTCGCGCAGCTCGCGCGCGGCTGACGCAACGACGGCGACGACGGCAACGACGCACGCCAGCGCAGCACGCGCGCGGCCCCGGTATGATCCGGACTCACGTTGCGCACGGCGGCGCGGCGCGTCACGCGCGGCCGTATTCACGCACCTGCGCGGCCTCGATGAAAGACATTCGTAATATCCGATGCGTCACCCGCTCCGCTCCTGCCCGCCGATCCAGCATTCGAATAATCGCCTTAACGGATTCGAACTAGGCGTATACACGCGTTCCGCGACGACGAAGCCCCGTTGCACGCCGATATAAGCGCTGCGACATGCGCTGCATGCTCGTCCCCCAATGGGACGTGACGGGCCGTTCGCCTAACCTTCGCTACGGCAAAGCACACGTGACGGGGTCGACTACACCACGCGTCGTACGACGCGACACGCGCGCCCATCGACGCGCGGACGACGACACGAATCGCGCGTGATGCGTCCCCACGACGCTGCCGATAATTTCAACCAGATACGAGACACCCTGACGACGGCCTGCCACGGGCCGTTTCAGCATGCTGATAAAGGAGCAAGCTCATGAGTGATACCCCGGTGCAGCCGACGGTCGGCGTCGGCGCGGAAGAAACGGACTTCGGCACCAAGGGAGTCATCGACCGGTACTTCGGCATTTCGTCGCGCGGCAGCACGCAGCGTCGCGAAATCGTCGCGGGCGTGACCACTTTCCTCGCGATGGTCTATTCCGTGTTCGTCGTGCCCGGCATGTTCGGCAAGGCCGGCTTCGACACGAGCGCGGTATTCGTCGCGGTCTGCCTCACCACCGCCTTCGGTTCGCTGCTGATGGGCCTGTGGGCGAAGCTGCCGATCGCGATCGGCTGCGCGATCTCGCTGACCGCGTTCACGGCGTTCGGCCTCGTGCTCGGCAAGGGCCTGCAGCCGACCGTCGCGCTCGGCGCCGTGTTCCTGATGGGCCTCGTGTTCACGGGCATTTCGGTCACCGGCGTGCGTTCGTGGATCCTGCGCAACCTGCCCGCGGGCGTCGCGCACGGCACCGGCATCGGCATCGGCCTGTTCCTGCTGCTGATCGCGTCGAACGACGTCGGTCTCGTGATCAAGAATCCGGGTGCCGGCCTGCCGGTCTCGCTCGGCCAGATCACCGCGTTCCCGGTCATCATGTCGGTCGTCGGCCTCGCCGCGATCTTCGGGCTCGAGAAGCGTCGCGTGCCCGGCGGCATCCTGCTCGTCGTGGTCGCAATCTCGCTGATCGGCCTCGCGTTCGATCCGGCCGTGAAGTACCGCGGCATCTTCGCGCTGCCGTCGCTGAGCGCACCGGGCCACGCCTCGCTGATCGGCGCGATGGACATCAAGGGCGCGCTGTCGATGGCCGTGCTGCCGAGCGTGCTGGCGCTCGTGATGACCGCCGTGTTCGACGCGACCGGCACGATCCGCGCGGTCGCCGGACAGGCGGGCCAGCTCGACGAGAACGGCCGCATCATCAATGGCGGCCGCGCGCTGACCGCCGATTCGGTCAGCTCGATCTTCTCCGGCTTCCTCGGCGGCGCGCCGGCCGCGGCCTACATCGAGTCGAGCGTCGGCGTGGCCGCCGGTGCGAAGACGGGCCTCGCGGCCGCGGTGGTCGGCGTGCTGTTCCTGGTCGTGATGTTCTTCTCGCCGCTCGCGGGCCTCGTGCCGTCGTACGCAACGGCCCCCGCGCTGATGTACGTCGGCCTGCTGATGCTCGGCAGCGTGAGCAAGCTGCACATGGACGACATGGTCGATGCGATGTCGGGACTCGTGTGCGCGGTATTCATCGTGCTGACCGCGAACATCGTGACCGGCATCATGCTCGGCTTCTCGACGCTCGTGATCGGCCGCATCGCCAGCGGCGAATTCCGCAAGCTCAACGTCGGCACCGTGCTCATCGCGGCCGTGCTCGTCACGTTCTATCTCGGCGGCTGGGCGATCTGACCGCGGATCATGCGCGACGTCGCCGGCACAAGGGCGGCGCGCATCGGGACGACCCCGTCTCCTCCACCATCGTCGTTGATGGTCTCCAGGCCTGGAAACGCATGTTTCCAGGCCTTTTTTGTCGGTGCGGCCGGCGTTGCGGCGCGTCGCGCCGCGAGTGCGCATGCGGTGCTACGATCACGTTTTGTCCCCCGGAACGCCCATGAATCCGTTCGGCATCGTCTCTGAATCAGACACGCGGGCCGCGGCGAGCAAGCCGCCTTTCATCCCGTCGTTCGGCTTCGTCGAAGTTCATGAATCCCGGCCGATCGACGCGCCGCCGTCGCGCATCATCGACGCCGTGGCCGCGCTCGACATGCGCGCCGATCCGGTCATCGATGCGCTGCTTGCCGTGCGCGAATCGCCGGCGGCCATCGCGCGTGCGCTGGCCAACCGCCCCGCCGAAGGCGCACGCGAACGCTTCGGCTTCGATACGTTCACGCTGCTGCATCGCGACGAGACGTCGCTGTCGCTGGGGCTCATCGGACGCTTCTGGCGCCCGACACCCGACGTGCGCACGATCGACGACGCCGAGGCCTTCGTCCGGCACGACGATCCGCGCGATGCGAAGCTGGTGCTGCGGTTCGAGGTCGTCGGACTGTCGTCCGGCACGCGCCTGCTGCGCACCGAAACCTTCGTGCACTGTCCGAGCACGCGCACGCGCCTGCTGTTTCTGCCGTACTGGCTCGCGATCCGGCTCGCGAGCGGCTGGATCCGCCGCCGCACGCTCGCGGCCGTCGAACTGGCGCTTGCCTGACACACCCGGCCGCCACGATATCTTCACGCGGTGCGTCGTAGCGCGGCGCATCGCGACGACGTCACGCCCCGCATGCACCGTCATCTGCAATCCTGATCGGTTCGCCGTCGATCTCGACGAAGAAATGCCGTAGCGTGCCCCGCGGTTTTTGTTTCGCCCGGCGTTCGCCGCCGCGGCGCGCTACCCTATCGATCTTCGCGCCGGCGCCCCGGCCCGCCGCCAGATCCGAACCGATCGATGACCCGCATCCGAAACCACCTGAACATCGCGCAACTCCAGGCGTTCGTCTCCGCCGCGCATCTCAAGAGCCTGCGCGCCGCCGCGCGCGAACTCGGCGTCACGCAGCCCGCGATCACGCATACGATCCGCGAACTCGAGTCGGCGCTGAACGCGGAACTGCTCGCGCGCAGCGTGCGCGGCGTCGAGCTGACCGCGTGCGGCCATGCGCTGCTGCCGCGCGCCGAACAGCTGCTCGGCGACATGCGCCGCACCGTCGAGGCCGTCGAGCAGGTGAAAGGCGAGATGTCCGGACGTGTCGCGGTCGGCACGATGCCGTCGATCGCGCTGACCGCGCTGCCGCACGCGGTCACCGCATTCCGCCAGTCGATGCCGAACGTGAGCCTGCATCTGGTGGAATTGACGGTGCCGGACGCGCTCGCGCAATTGCGCAACGGCACGCTCGACATCGCTGCGATGCACCATGTGCCCGCGCTCGACCGCGATTTCACGCAGGTGCCGCTGCTGTCGACCGAGTTCACCGTCGTGATGCGCGAAGGCCACCCGCTCGCGCACGCGCGCCGGTTAGAGGAACTGCTCGACGCCGAATGGATCGTCACGGTCGGGGCCGAGCAATTCCCGCACAGCGTGATGGTCGGAATGTTCGAGGCGCGCGGGCTGCCGCTGCCGAAGCGCCTGCTGCGCTCGCCGATGTCGTTCGCGGTGACGCTCGGGCTCGTGGCGCGCTCCGACGTGATCGGCTGCTTCACGCGCCCGCTGGCCGCGATGGTGGCGCCGCTCGGGATTCGCACGGCCGACCTCGACGAAAGCATGCCGCGCTTCGACCTGTCGATCATCGCGCGCCGCGACCTGCTGCCGACGCCGGCCGTATCGCAATTCGTCACCTGCCTGCAGCGCGCGGTCAACGAAACGCTCGGTTGAATCGTTCCTACGTCTGAAACGGTCGTGCGCCGCACGCATGGCCGTCGGGTCCGGTATCGGGGCATGTCCTAGGCGCCCTGCCGGTATTTTGTCTTGATAATCTTGCGCACGTCGCGCGCCCGCATCGGGCAGCGAAACGGACAGCTCGACGCGAAGCCGCGCCGGGCCGAAGGCTTACGGCGCGGCACAACCGCGCACCCATCGAACAAAACGAGGAGTCACCGAGTGAAAAAGATTCTTGCGGCTGTGACCGTAGCCCTGCTCGCCGTATCGGCCGGCACTGCATACGCGAAGGACTGGACGACCGTGCGCTTCGGCGTCGACGCAAGCTACCCGCCTTTCGAATCGAAAGGCGCTGACGGCAAGGTGGTCGGGTTCGACGTCGACCTCGGCAACGAAATCTGCCGCCGCATGAACGCGAAGTGCGTGTGGATCGAAAACGACTTCGACGGGATGATCCCGGCGCTGAAGGCACGCAAGTTCGACGGCGTCCTGTCGTCGATGTCGATGACGCCGGCGCGCCAGGAACAGATCGCGTTCTCGTCGAAGCTGTTCAACACGCCGACGCGCCTCGTCGCGAAGAAGGGTGCCGGCCTGATGCCGACGGCCGAATCGCTGAAGGGCAAGTCGGTCGGCGTCGAGCAGGGCACGATCCAGGAAACCTACGCGAAGACGTACTGGGCCCCGAAGGGCGTGAACGTCGTGCCTTACCAGAACCAGGACCAGGTCTATGCCGACCTGATCTCCGGCCGTCTGGACGGCGCGCTGCAGGACGCGGTGCAGGCTGAAATCGGCTTCCTGAAGACGCCGCGCGGCGCGAGCTTCGATTTCGCCGGCAAGGACATCGACGATCCGAAGACGCTCGGCAACGGCGCCGGCATCGGCCTGCGCAAGGAAGACACCGACCTGAAGGCGAAGATCGACGGCGCGATCGCCGGCATGCGCAAGGACGGCACGTACGACAAGATCGCGAAGAAGTACTTCGATTTCGACGTGTACGGCAAGTAACACCGCGCAACGCGCGCTTCGCATCCGCGCAGACGGGCTCCGCAAGGAGCCCGTTTTTTTTGCCCGCGCGCGACGAAAGACTGCGAGGCACGCATGCACGACGGGCCGCGGCACCGTTATTTTTTACGCAACAACCCGATGATTCGTAAAGGAAATCGACTTGCCCGGCGCGCGGTTTGATAGGTTCGCGCAAGGCAACGTACAATCGATCTTCCACGCATACCGGATCACTCGCGGCTGCGCCGCCCTCCCCTCATCATGCAAACGCAGACCCATCCGCTGATTTCCCCCGCCGTCGGCACCGAACGCCAGATCACGAGCTTCCACTACGGCCCGCGCGGCCAGAAGAAGGTCTACATCCAGTCGTCGCTGCACGCGGACGAACTGCCCGGCATGCTGGTCGCCGCGCTGCTGCGCCGCAAGATCGCCGCGCTCGAGACGGCCGGCAAGCTGCGCGGCGAGGTGATCATCGTCCCGGTGCCGAACCCGATCGGCCTGTCGCAGCACGTGTTCGGCGATCACCTCGGCCGCTTCGAGCTCGGCTCGATGCAGAACTTCAACCGCAATTTCTACGATCTCGCGGCGCTCGTGCTGCCGCGCATCGAAGGCCGCCTGACGAACGACGCGCAGCGCAACCTCGCCGCGGTACGCGCCGCGATGCGCGAGGCGCTGGACGAACAGAAGCCGCGCACCGAGCTCGAATCGCAGCGCCTCGCGCTGCAGAAACTGTCGTTCGACGCCGACATCGTGCTCGACCTGCATTGCGACAGCGACGCGGTGATGCACCTGTATACGAACCCCGATCTGTGGGAAGACGTCGAGCCGCTGTCGCGCTATCTGGACGCGCAGGCGTCGCTGCTCGCGCTGAATTCGGTCGGCAATCCGTTCGACGAGATCCACAGCTTCTGCTGGTCGGATCTGCGCAACCGCTTCGGCGATCGCTTCCCGATCCCGAACGGCGCGATCTCCGTCACGGTCGAACTGCGCAGCGAGCGCGACGTGTCGTACGAACTCGCGGAGAAGGACGCGCAAGCGATCGTCGAATACCTGACCGAGCGCGGCGTCATCGACGGCACGCCGGCGCCGCTGCCGCCGCTCGCGCATCCGGCCACGCCGCTCGCGGGCACCGATCCGCTCGTCGCGCCGGTGTCGGGCGTGATCGTGTTCCGCACGCCGGTCGGCGCGTGGATCGAGGCCGGCCAGGACGTGGCCGACATCGTCGATCCGCTGACCGATCGCGTGATCACGCTGAAGAGCAGCGTGTCGGGCGTGCTGTACGCGCGCCAGATCGTGCGCTTCGCGACCGCCGGGATGGAAGTCGCGCGGATCGCCGGCGCGACGCCGATCCGCACCGGGTCGCTGCTGTCGGCCTGAGCCCCTGAACCCCTGCGCCGCCTGAGTAGCGGCCGGCCCGCGCGCCGCAGCACGGCGCGCCAACGAAATCGCCCGCTTGCGCGGGCGATTTGCTTTTCGGTCTGGCGCGATGCCCGCGACGCGGGCTGGCCACGGCCGACGTTCAGAACGCCGGCACGATCGCACCGCCGAACTTCTGGTCGATGAACTTGCGCACGTCGTCCGATTCATAGGCCGCGACGAGTTTCTTCACCCACGGCTTGTCCTTGTCCTGCGCGCGCACCGCGATCAGGTTCGCATACGGCCCGCGCAGATCCTCGATCGCGATCGCATCCTTCACCGGCGTGAGCCCGGCCTTCACCGCGTAGTCGGTGTTGATCGACGCGGCGTCGAGGTCGGGCAGCGCGCGCGGCAACTGCGCGGCGTCGAGCTCGACGATCCTGATCTTCTTCGGATTCTCGGCGACGTCGAGCGGTGTCGCGTTCACGCCGTTCGTGCCGGCGCCCGCCTTCAGCTTGATCACGCCGTATTTCTGCAGCAGCAGCAGCGCGCGGTTGCCGTTCGACGGATCGTTCTGGATCCCGACCTTCGCCCCCGCCGGCAAGTCCTTGAGCGACTTGACCTTCTTCGAATAGAAGCCCATCGGCGCCGTGTAGGTCAGCCCGACGTTGACGATCCTGTAGCCGCGCTGCTTGATCTGGCTGTCGAGAAACGGCTGGTGCTGGAAACCGTTCGCATCGAGGTCGCCCGCGTCGAGCGCCGCGTTCGGCTGCACGTAGTCGTTGAATTCGATGACCTTGATCGCGAGGCCTTCGCGTGCGGCGACTTTCGTCACCTCGGTCCAGATCTGCGCGTCGGGGCCGCTCATCGTGCCGATCTTCAGCGTCTGGGAGTCGGCGTGCGCGCCGGGTGCGGCAAAGACCAGCGCCGCGGCAAGCGCGCCGAGGCCGGTCAGGATCGAACGTCGCATGGTGTCCTCTTGTCCCGTGTCGTTGTTGAAGCGCGCATCGTGGCACGGGGCCGGAACGGCACCAACCAAGCTTATTTCATGTACATATTCCGGATCCCGATCGAATCTCAGGCGGAATCGGTATAACTCCCTGCTGTACAACCGGGCAGAATCCAGTGTCGCTTCGGCACCACAGATTCGTCATATGACAAAGCCTGTCACATTCATTACGTGGCCCGCCGATAAAGTTGCGACCGGTCCGTGAAAGCGCCCATAGAGAGCGCCGGAACCGCAACTGGACACGCAATTTACTCGCTCGGAGAATCCTTTGAACAAGAAACTGTTGACCATCGCCATCCTCGCAGCAACGGCTGGCGCGGCACACGCACAAAGCAGCGTGACCCTGTATGGCGTCATCGATGCCGGTATCAGCTACGTGAACCACAGCAAGACCGCGAACGGCGGCAGCGGCAAGCTGTTCAAGTACGACGACGGCGTGGCCCAGGGCAGCCGTTGGGGCCTGCGCGGCACCGAAGACCTCGGTGGCGGCCTGAAGGCAATCTTCGTGCTCGAAAACGGCTTCAACAGCGGCAACGGCACGATCGGCCAGGGTGGCGCGATCTTCGGCCGTCAAGCCTATGTCGGCCTGAGCCAGTCGCAATACGGCACGGTCACGTTCGGCCGCCAGTACTCGTTCTCGACCGACATCCTCGGTTCGAACTACTCGACGGGCGGCAACACGGTCGCGGGTAACTACGCGTACCACGTGAACGACATCGACCAGCTCACGTCGAGCCGCATCAACAACTCGGTGAAGTTCCAGAGCGCGAACTACGCCGGCTTCACGTTCGGCGCGTTGTACGGCTTCTCGAACTCGACCGACTTCGCCGGCGCCCCGTCGACGACGACGGGCACCACGACGACGGCCGGTTCGTCGCGCGCATACAGCTTCGGCCTGAACTACGCGAACGGCCCGTTCGCACTCGGCGCCGCATACACGGACATCCGATTCCCGAGCCAGTCGACGCCGGCATTCTCGACGTCGATCGCGAACATCGCGCTGACCAACATCCGCGACCTGCGCACGTACGGCGTCGGCGGCCGCTACATCTTCGGCCCGGCAACGGCATGGCTGCTCTGGACGCGTACGCAGTTCACCCCGATCGCGGCTGGCGCATCGGGCACGTTCTACAACGCGTATGAAGCAGGCGTGAAGTACGCGATCACGCCGGCCCTGTCGGCAGCAGCGGGCTACACGTACACGAACGCAACGCAAAGCGGCAACTCGGCGCACTGGAACCAGGGCAACCTGGGCCTCGACTACGCGCTCAGCAAGCGTACCGACGTGTACGGCCTGGTTGTCTACCAGAAGGCGTCGGGCAACGGCGTGCAAGCGCAGATCGGTTCGAGCACGAGCTACTTCAGCACGTCGGGCAACGGTTCGTCGAACCAGCTGGCCGCTCGCGTCGGTATCCGTCACAAGTTCTAAAGCATCCGCTTAACTGTCCGCTCATTTCGCGGACGACGACGGCAAGAAGCGCCCCGCTCCACGCGGGGCGCTTTTTTATGGGCTTTTAAGTTTCGCTTAATTCTGGGCTGAGAGGATGCTCTCACCCCCCCTGTTGGCCGCCTGAGCATCGGCGGCTTTTTTTTTTGAGACCCACTACGGCACCGGCATCAACTGCCCACAAGACAGGATCGGAGCCCAAGATGATCGAAGATACCGTTTTCAGCCATCTGCACGCGATTCTGACGCGCCGGCATTCGCTGCCCGTCCAGAGCTGCCGCGTGTCGGTGGAAATGCAGCGCCCGTGGGGCCGCCCGTACCGGCTCGTCGAATGGACGATGCATCTCGACGCGCCTGCGCGACGCCAGATCGTGCCGGCCGAATCGACCGACGAAGAGATCGCCGAGGTCGTCGCGTCGCACGTGCCGGGCCGACTGTACGGCGACGGCCGGCTGCAGTTCTGACTCCCCCCGTTACCCTCCGTTGCCCGCATCGCGGCCGGCCCGCACGCATCGTGCGGCACTCGGTCTCGTTTGACGCGGCAACGAATTCTGCTACGCTGCGCGTTTTCGTCCACGCAACACACGATGGAAAACGCATTCAACGAACGCGGCGTGATGGTCACGCGCAACGGCCTGTCGGCCGCCGGGCAGGTCTTCCCGCTGCGTGACATCCGCAACGTCGATGTCGTCAAGATCCCGAAGAATCGCCTCGTGCCGTCGCTGATCTCGCTGATCGGCGTGGCCACCGCCGTCGCAGGCGGCATCGGCGCATCGAGCGCCGCGCTGGTCGTCGGCGTGATGCTCGCCGTCGTCGGCTATCTCGCCTGGACCACGCAGGACATCACATACCGGCTGATGGTCGAGATGCCCGACGGCAAGCGCGAAGCGCTGTCCAGCGTCGACGCCGAATTCGTCGAGCGCGTCGCGCAAGTCGTGCGCGATGCACGGACGGCGACGGCCGCCGGCTGATTTCCGCTGCGCGCGCCGACCACCTACTATTGAATGAGCGGCACGCCGCCGCGTCGTTCGAGGAGGTCGGCATGAACGCCCAATCGCTGTCCGGCATGCTGCGCGCGCAGGAACTGCTGCTCGTCTCGATGATCCGCGCGCTGCCGCCCGACACACGCAGCGTGCTCGTCGACCTCTACGCCGAACAGCTCGCGTTCGCCGAACAGGCCGGCTTCGAAGGCCACGGCGATCGCGCGACGCACGACGCGTTCATCGCGCATGCGCGCAACCTGCTGATTCGTATCGAATCGCTGGCCTAGGGCCGGCCCGCTTTCACCGCATGTCTCGCCGCGCGGCCCGCCCGATCCGCGCCGACGGTACGCGTCCGCACGCGCCGCTTTTCGCCCCTTCACAGATAATGATTCTCATTTACATATGTGAAATTATCGATTCCCCTTCAATTCTCCGTTCGCCGCCAGCCGCGCGCGAACGGGCCAGCCAGGTGAACGCGCCCCCCGCCAGCCTTCGGGCTAGTCATCGTCAATGGGAGACCACCTGTGCATTGCTATCCGGCGACGGGCCGCCACCGGTCATGGTGCCGGCGTAGCACGCGCGTATCGTCGCGTCCGCGCGGCTACCTCGCTCAATGCTCGACGTCCGCGACACCGAACGTCCGCATTTTCCATCCCAGCCGCACCGCAAGCATGCGCGTCGTGAAGCCCGCCGCCAGCGCGACCACCGACGCCAACCCGGCATCGATGCCGAGATGCTGGATCCCGACGTACAGCGTGCCCGTGAAGAACGCGACGCTCGCATACAGTTCCTCGCGCAGGATCAGCGGCATCTCGTTGCACAGCAGGTCGCGCAGCATCCCGCCGCAGACACCCGTGATCGCGCCGGCCAGCACGACGATGATCGGCGCGGCGCCCGTCGACGCGCCGATATCGCAGCCGATGATCGTGAACGCTGCGAGACCGATCGCGTCGACGGTGACGAACAGCGTCTTCATCCGCGCGACGTGCCGCGCGGCCCACGACGCGACGGTCGCCGCGGCGAGCGTGATCACGAGGTACTCGGGATGCGCGATCCAGCCGAGCGGATAGTGGCCGAGCAGCACGTCGCGCACCGTGCCGCCACCGAGCGCCGTCACCGCGCCGACGAGCGCGAGCCCGAAGCGGTCCATCCCGCGCCGCATGCCCATCAGCGCGCCCGACATCGCCTCCGCGACGATCGCGATCAGATAAAGCGTATGCATCGCGCGCCTCAGTCCTGCGTACGGAACAGGTCGAGCACGCGTTCGCGCTCGGCCGCATCGACGGCTGCGGGCATCGGCTCGTCGGGCTTGCCCTTCTCGCCCGATGCATCCGGCGCCTCGGAGGCCGGTGCGCCGCCGCACGCGAAGCGGCTGCGGATGAACGGCGGCACGTCCGCCGTGCACGTGCCGCGCGTGTATTCGGCGTACACGAAATCACCGTCGACGAGCGCGACGTCCTGCGGCGGCGTCGCATCGACCGGCGTGCGTCCGTCGACGGCCGTCTTCATGTAGTCGAGCCAGACCGGCAGCGCGAGCGTCGCGCCGGTCGCGCGTCCCATCGGGCGCGGCGTGTCGTAGCCGAGCCACGCGACCGCGACGATCCCCGACGAGTAGCCAGCGAACCAGACGTCCTTCGATCCGTTCGACGTGCCCGTCTTGCCGGCCGCGTCGTCGCGACGCAAGGCGAGCGCGCCACGCGCGGTGCCGGCCTTCACGACGTCGCGCAGCATGCTGTCCATCACGAACGCGTTGCGCGCCGACACGACGCGCGCGCCTTCAGGCGTCGTCGCCTCGTACATCGCGCCGCCGTGACGCTGCTTCACCGACAGGATCAGGCGCGGCTCCATCCGCGTCCCGCCGTTCGCGAACGCGCTGTATGCGCTCGCGAGTTCGAGCGGCGTCACCGCGCCCGCGCCGAGCGCGAGCGGCAGCGACGCCGGATTGCGCTGCGCGTCGAAACCAAAATGCACCGCGTGCTGCTGCACGTAGCGCGCGTCGGCGGCCTGCATCAGGCTGACCGCAACCAGGTTCTTCGAGCGGACGAGCCCGCGCCGCACCGGAATGAAGCCCTCGTAGCGGTTGCCGAAATTGCGTGGGCGCCACGGCCGCGCGCCGGTTTCCTCATGGGTGAGCGTGCGCTGCGTGTCGTCGACCAGCACGCCCGGAAAGTAGCCCTTCTCCAGCGCCGCCGAATAGACGAACGGCTTGAAGCTCGAACCCGGCTGGCGATACGCCTGCAGCGCATGGTCGAACACGTTGCGATTGAAATCCGCGCCGCCGACGAGCGCGAGCATGTCGCCCGTCGCCGCATCCAGCGACACGAGCGCGCCTTCGAGCCCGTTGCGCGCATCGCGCTTCGTGCCCGGCTGCCGGCTCAGCGTGCGCTGGAGCGCGGCTTCGGCCGCGCGCTGGTCGCGCATCGAGATCGTCGTGGTCACGTCGAGGCCGAGCGTATAGGCGTCGTCGCGAAAGCGCTCGACCATCATCCGGCGCGCGCGCTCCGCGACGTACGGCGCCGCGATGATGCCGGGCGGCGGCGTGGTCGCCAGCGCGATCGGCATGTCGGCCGCGGCGCGATACGTCGCGTCGTCGAGCTCGCCGAGCGCATGCATGCGGCCGAGCACGTAGTTGCGCCGCGCGGTCGCGCGCGCCGGATTGACGACCGGATTGAACGCGGACGGCGCCTTCGGCAATCCGGCGAGCACGGCCGCTTCGCCCGCGCTCAGCGCGTCGAGCTGCTTGCCGAAATACACATTCGCGGCCGCCGCGAACCCATACGCGCGCTCGCCGAGATAGATCTGGTTCATGTAAAGCTCGAGCAGCTTGTCCTTGCTGTACTCGCGCTCGAGCTTGATGGCCATCAGGATCTCGGCGAGCTTGCGGCTCAGCACCTTGTCGCGCGTCAGGTAGAAGTTGCGCGCGACCTGCATCGTGATCGTGCTGCCGCCCTGCCCCGGCTGTCCCGTCACGACGTTCGCGAACGTTGCGCGCGCGAGGCCGCCGATATCGATCGCGCCGTGCTGGTAGAACTTCGCGTCCTCGGCCGCGAGCAGCGCGTGCCGCATGAGCGGCGGAATGCGTTCGAGCGGCACGAACTCGCGGCGCTCGACGCCGTACTCGGCCAGCAGCTCGCCGTCGCGCGAAAAAATCCGCAGCGGCAGCGCGGGACGATAGACGGCCAGGTGCTCGACGGATGGCAGCTGCGTCCAGATGCGGTGGATCGTCCATGCGCCGATGCCCGCGCACGCGAGCGTCAGGCCGACCAGCGCACCCGCGAGCATGCGCCATACACGGCGCGGCGACGTAGGAGGCGGTGCCGGTGGCGGCGAAAGATTGGCTGGGTGATCGGTCATGCAGGCTCCTTCTTCAATGCGGCGAACGCGGGCGCGCAACAGGCGCCCGTCGGTCACGGAAGGCGCGCATTGTCGAAGGGATACCGGGATACCGGAACATTCTTTAGCCTAAGTTTTGCTAGCTAAATTTTATTTAGGAAGGGTTGCGCGGGCGGTTGTGCCGGGCGAACCGCGCGGCGCACGAGCCAGTTCGCCTGTACCATCGTCTGCATGTTCGACACGTACCTGCGCCAGTGGGACCTCGTTCCCGACGGCGGCCCGATCCTGACCGCGAGCGGCGGCGTGCTGCCCGTCGTCTGGCACGCGCGGCCCGCGATGCTGAAGGTCGCGACCTGCGACGAGGAACGCCGTGGCAATGCGCTGATGACCTGGTGGAACGGGGATGGCGCCGCGCGCGTGTGGCTGCACGACAGCGACGCGGTGCTGCTCGAACGCGCGCAACCGGCACCCACGCTCATCGGCCTGTCCGTCGCGGGCCACGACGACGATACGATCCGGATCGCATGCCGCGTGGTCGCGCGGCTGCATGCGCATCGCGCACCGGCAACGCCCGAGGTCGTGCCGCTGACCGACTGGTTCCACGCGCTGCTGTCGCACGACACGGGCGATGAAACGCTGCGGCGTTCGGCCGCGACGGCGCACCGGCTGCTGGCCGCGCCGCCCGTCGACGACGTCGTGCTGCACGGCGACATCCATCACGGCAACGTGCTGCACTTCGGCGATCGCGGCTGGCTGGCGATCGACCCGAAGGGTCTGCGCGGCGACCGCGCGTTCGATTACGCGAACCTGTTCTGCAATCCCGCGCACGACATCGCCGTCGATCCCGCCCGCTTCGCGCGGCGCTGCGCGCTCGTCGCCGAGGCCGCGCAACTCGACCGCCGCAGGTTGCTGCAGTGGATCCTCGCCTGGGCCGGCTTGTCCGCGGTCTGGCTGATGGAGGACGACCTGCCGCCCGATACGCGTGTGCAGGTCGCGAGGATGGCTGCCGCAGCGCTCGACGAATAGCGTGCGACAGCCGTCACCACTTCGGCTGCATCGCGTGGCAGCGCCCATGAAAAAACCCGCCGGCATGCACCAGCGGGTTTTCGTGTCCGACGTGCGCGACGCTTAGCGCGCCGGATTCAGCGTCAGGTTCATGTGACGGTTCACATCCTTGTACAGCAGGTAACGGAAGCGGCCGGGGCCGCCCGAATAGCATGCCTGCGGGCAGAACGCGCGCAGCCACATGAAGTCGCCCGCTTCCACCTCGACCCAGTCCTGGTTCAGGCGATAGACGGCCTTGCCTTCGAGCACGTACAGGCCGTGCTCCATCACGTGCGTCTCGGCGAACGGAATCACGCCGCCCGGCTCGAACGTCACGATGTTCACGTGCATGTCGTGACGCATGTCGCTCATGTCGACGAAGCGCGTCGTCACCCATGCGCCGTTGGTGCCCGGCATCGGGATCGGCTCGACGTCCTGCTCGTTGGTCACGAACGCTTCCGGCAGCGCAATGCCGTCGACGACCTGGTAGTGCTTGCGGATCCAGTGGAAACGCACGGCGGCATCGCTGACGTTGTGCAGCGTCCAGTCGGCGCCCGGCGGGATGAAGGCGTAGCCGCCCGGCTTCAGCGTGTACTGCTTGCCTTGCAGCGTCAGCTCGGCCTCGCCTTCGACGACGAACAGCACGGCTTCGGCGTTCTTGTCCTGCTCGGGCTTGTCGCTGCCGCCACCCGGATTCACTTCGACGATGTACTGCGAGAAGGTTTCGGCGAAACCCGACAGCGGACGCGCGATCACCCACAGGCGCGTGTTGGTCCAGAACGGCAGCCAGCTCGTGACGATGTCGCGCATCACACCCTTCGGAATGACCGCGTACGCCTCGGTGAACATCGCACGATCGGTCAGCAGATCGGTCTGCGGCGGATGGCCGCCATGCGGCGCGTAATACGTTGTCTTAGACATAAAGCATCCAGGCAATGGGTTGGTCCGGCCCCGGGTGGCAACGGCAGGCGCGGCACGCGTGTGGGGCACGCATGCGGCGGCGGGACATCGCTGCCGGGGTGGCTTGAAAGCGCGGGCGCCTTCGTTCGGTCGGCCAGGCTTCGCGACGGGCCCGCCCGGTTCAGCGGGCGGGGGCGAGCCATGCTTGCGGGTCCGGCGGCCGGGCCGCGGACACTCGGGGTCATACGGCGGGGCACGGGGGACGGCACGGTTCGATTCCGTACGCGGGCAGCGCTGACGATAGCGAAGTCGATCCCGATCGACCAATTAAATGTTGCGATGACATCCATTCGATTTCGCACTACCCGCCATTGCGCGCGATGGCCCGTGAACGCGTGCCGCGGACACGTCCGCGCATCAGGGAAATCCTGATGACCGGGCGGCAACGCGTCGATCGACGAGTGCGAAATGAGGATGACCGAACCTGCGCGGCTGCATGTCGATGCAACTGGCGATGTCGTCTACAAGCGGGAAAGGTGAAGCGGGAGAGAGCGTGCCAACCCATCGAGCGGGGTCGGGCATGGACTGCCGGAGAGGGTGAAGGGCCGCCGGTCTTGCCGGCGACGGCGGCCCGGCTGAGGCCGCCGGGCCGGCTGTCGGATCGGGTGCCGACGTGCCGGGCGCGCCGGTGCGCAAGCCGCGCACCGTGCCGCGCCCGCGGCGATCAGTCCCAGTCGCGGTGGTGGCGATGCTTGCGGTGACGATAACCGCGATCGCCGTGATCGCGTTCGTACGAGCTGCGCGACATGTTGCCGCCCAGCGCCGCGCCCGCGCCACCGCCGACGGCCGCGCCCAGCAGACCGCCCGTGCGGCCGCCCATTGCGTTGCCGGCTGCAGTGCCTGCGCCGCCGCCGAGGGCGCCGCCGATGATTGCGCCGGTGCGCTCGCGACGGTTCGACGTCACGGCACCACCCGCGCCGCCGCCGATCGCGCCGCCGATGACGGAGCCGGTGCTGCCACCGACCGCGCCACCGACCGCTGCGCCGGCAACCCCGCCGAGCGCGCCGCCAAGCGCATTGTTCAGGTCACCGGCCATTGCCGGCAGTGCGGTCGCGCCGGTCAACGCGGCGACGACGAGAGCGGGGGCGATTTTCTTCCACATTCCCGTATTCTTCCTTGTTCGCAATCTGGTTATCGAAAGTCCGCTCGATACGACGATCTGAATCGATCGACGTCGATGCCGGCATTGTGCCGAATCCCGGACCAATTCATTTCAATGAGCTTGCGGCGAAGAATAGCACCGGTCGAGCCGGCTTGCCGTCGACATTCTGGTAACAAGTTGTTTACCGGAAGAGGACCGGAAAAGGTTGCCGGAAACCGCCGCCAAAGCACGCCGGCAGGGGCTCCGGCCATGGTCAAGCCCCGTTTTTCGGCAATGCCGAACGTGCCCGTCGCGCGGGTTCGGACACACGTGGCAACACATCGGAGGCGCGCCGCGAGCCGGCGGCATCGCCCGGGTCGTTCGGGCCATACGAGGGTCAGTACACACCCGGAATCAGCCGCCAGGTGTGCGCGCAGTACGCGTCGTATTCGGCGCCGAATTGCGCGCGCAGCAGCGCCTCCTCGGAACGGATGCGCGCGACGAGCGGGATCATCGTCAACGCGACGAGCAGCAGCCCGACGCCCGAGCGGAACGCCAACGCCCAGCCGGCCGCATTGACGAGCAGGCCGAGATAGCTCGGGTTGCGGATCCTGCGATAGATGCCGTCCGTCACCAGCGTATGGCCGGGCTGGATCGCGACGAGCCCGCTGAAGCGCTTGCCGAGCACGAACACGGGCCAGATGCGCAGCACGCCGCCCGCGACGTACAGCACGACGCCGATCCAGCGCACCGTGGCGCCGCTGAAGGTCCACACGTCGAGCCGGTCGGTCAGCGCCGGCACATACGCGAGCAGCAACCCGCTGGCGCCGAAGGCCGCGAGCACCCAGCGATTGTCGCGGTTCTCGCGCTCGCCGGCGCTCAGGTTGCCCTCGGTCAACAACGCGACAGCGGCCAGCGCGAGCGTTGCGACGGCGATGACGGTCAGTTGCGGATGCGAGAAGAAGGCGGCAAACCCACCGATGCCGAGCACGGCGAGCCCGAGATAGACGAGCGTGGAGACGCTCGCAGCGATTGCGAACTTGCGCGTAACGGCCATGGCTTGCCTCGCCGGAGGGGGCTTTCCTGTGAAGTATAGGAACCCGGGCGGGCGATGCGCACGCGAGCCGTCATGCGGCGCGCGAGTTTTCCCTGCGAGAGGCGGCGGCGCGTCGAACGACGCGCTCGATCGACGTGCGGGCGGCGCCCGCGGCCGCCGCCCGGTCAGCGAATGCGGAAGTTGCCGCCGATTCCGACGCTGACCGGCGGTGCGTAATAGGCCGGCGCATAGCCGTAGTAGGCCGGCGCGGGCGCGTAGCCGTAAGGCGGCGCGACATAGCAGCCGGACAGGCCGCCGATCAGCGCAAACGTGATGAGAACTTTGTACATGGCTCGATTCCCGGCAAGAAGGACACGTCGCATCGCGCGAAAGCCGTGCCGTCGCAGCCCTTGACGGCCAGCAGGACGACGCAACCGGCGGCAACCGGCCCGTCCTGTCGCTCGATGCAGCAATGCGCGGAGTCTAGCGCCGGAGCCGCCAGGCCGAGTTTCGCGAGCGGTTACACGTGTTACGTGGTGTGACCGCTGAAACAGGTGCGAACGGCGTCGCCGCGCGCGCCCGCTGGCGCCGCCCGAATCACGAGCCGTCCATGCGTTACACGAAACGCGCGCGGATACGCTCGGCGAGCGATTCGAGCGTGGCCGCGTCGGCGATGTCGCGCGCGTGCATCCGCAGGTCGACGCCTTCCCAGCGCGGAATCACGTGGAAATGCACGTGCGGGACCGTCTGGCCCGCCGCCGCACCGTTGAACTGACCGATGAACACGCCGTCCGGCACGAGCGCCGCGCGCACGGCCGCCGCGACGCGCTGCGTCATGCGGATGCCGGCCGCCGCCGCGTCGCCGGACAGCTCGAAGATCTGCGCGGCCGGCTCCTTCGGGATCACGAGCACGTGACCGTCGGCCTGCGGCATGAGATCCATGATCGCGAGCGTTGCGTCGTCTTCGGCGACCTTCACGCACGGCAGTTCGCCGCGCAGGATCCGGGCGAACGGGTTGTTGTTGTCGTAGGACATGGCGTTTTCCGATTTTGCGATTGCGGTTTGACTGGGAACGATGCCGGACGATTATCGGCCGACGGCGGGTCGGATTTCAACTTGTCAGGCCGTGTCGCGATCGCGGTGAACAATGCATGCCGGCTCGCGTGTCGTGTCGCTCGCCGGGTGGAATATCCGGCCGTCGCCATCCGTTTATTCCGAGTGCGGGTTCGCACGGCAAGACCGCGGATCCGCACCGGACATCCGTCAGCTGCGCAGGACGGCAGCCGGGATGACTGCTCGCGATCACCAACCGGAGTCATGCCATGGATCCTCTCCCCTCCTGTCGTTCGCCCGCCCTCGCCATTCACCCGCCGCTCCTCGCCCACGCCTGTCGCACGATGACGCGCACGCTATGCCGCGCGGCTTGCGGCGCCGGGCTGGTCGCATTGTCGTCGGCTTTCGCGTGGGCCGGCGGTAACGATGCGATCCTGCCGGTCTCGTCGGTCACCGCGTCGACCGTGCCCGCCAACGGCGACGTCAATCCGTACGGCATCGCCTTCGTGCCGCGCGGCGTGCCGAACTGGAGCACGCTCAAACCGGGCGACGTCGTCGTGTCCAACTTCAACGCGGCGTCGAACGCGCAAGGCACCGGCACGACGGTCGTGAAGCTGTCGCCCGGCCAGACGCCGACGACATTCTTCCAGGGCAGCAATCTCGGCCTGACGACCGCGCTCGCGGTGCTGCGCAGCGGCTTCGTGCTGGTCGGCAACGTCCCCGCGCCGGACGGCAAGACCGTCGTGCCTCCGGGCTCGCTGCTCGTCATCGGTCCGCAAGGCAATCTCGTCACGCAACTGTCGAGCAGCACGCTGCTCGACGGACCGTGGGACATGACCGTGATCGACCGCGGCCAGCGCGTGACCGCGTTCGTGTCGAACGTGCTGAACGGGACGGTCGCGCGGATCGAACTGGTGATCGGCAGCGATGGCGTCAGGATGCTGCAAAGCTCGCGCATCATCGCGTCGGGCTACGTGAACCGGACCGATCCCAACGCGCTGGTGGTCGGCCCGACCGGCCTCGCGTACGACCCGAACATCGACGTGCTGTATGTCGCGTCCACCGGCGACAACGCGGTGTTCGCGATCCAGAACGCCGCGTCGACGAATCGCAACGCCGGCGTCGGACGGATGATCTACGCCGACGCAGCGCACCTGCACGGACCGCTCGCACTGGCGCTCGCCCCGAACGGCCATCTCGTGACCGCCAACGGCGACGCGGTCAACCCCGACCCGCAGCAACCGAGCGAGATCGTCGAATTCACGGTGACCGGACGCTTCGTCGCGCAGATGCAGGTCGATACCGTGCCGGGAGCGGCATTCGGCCTCGCGTTCGGGCACGGCAGCAAAGGCCAGCCGGAATTCGCGGCCGTCGACGACAACACGAATACCGCGACGATCTGGACACTGCGTTCGGACGACAACAACGCACAATGACGCACCGCGTGGACGGGCCGAATGCGGCCCGTTCGAACCTGCTCGATCGACACATGCGATTCGCACACGCCGGGCACCATGCCGCCTGATCGACGCCGCCCGGCGTCGCCACTCCCGCGATTGCCACCGCTTGCCCGAACCTGCGACACTGCCGGATCGTTGCCGGCCGGCACGCCACCGAGGACGCTCGCGCATGACGATCCCCTTCAAATCGCTGATCCTGCGCGGCGTCGCCGTCGCGCTCGTCGCCGCGCTCGGCTATACCGGCTACATGCTGTCGCGGCTCGCCCCGATCGCGACGGGTTATGCCGCGAAGGCGCTGTGTTCCGGCGTGTTCGTGTCGGGCCGTCCGGCCGCGTCGGTGATCGATGTCGACATCATGGCCGGCGTGCACCCGCTGCTGAAACTGGTGCGCCCGTCGATCGATCCCGAGCATCATCGTGCCGTCGCAACGTTCGCGGGATTCGCGCAACGCGAGGCGGACTTCCGGCCCGGGCTCGGCTGCACGCTCGCGCTCGGGCCGTCGCCCGGCGTGCTGCCGGCGGCGCTGCCGCCCGTCCCCGATCCGCCGCCCGCGCAGGAAGCGGCGCCGGCCGCACCGCCCGCCGGCATCGACGCACGCAAGCTGCAGGCCGCGCTCGACCGCGCGTTCGATGAACCCGATCCGGCGCGGCCGCGGCGCACCCGCGCGGTCGTCGTGATGTGGCGCGGCCAGGTCATCGCCGAGCGCTATGCGCCCGGCTTCACGGCCGACACGCCGCTACCCGGCTGGTCGATGACGAAGACCGTCACGGCCGCGCTGGCCGGCATGCTCGTCGCGCAGCACAAGCTCTCGCCGGACGCGTCGGCGCTGCTGCCGGAATGGCGCGACAGCGGCGACCCGCGCGCGGCGATCACGCTCGATGAGCTGCTCCGGATGACGAGCGGCCTGCAATTCAACGAGGACTACGACGACCCGCTGTCCGACGTTGCCGTGATGCTGTTCACGCAGCCGGACACCGCGCGCTTCGCGTCGACCAAGCCGCTCGCCGCCCGGCCCGGCACGCAGTGGTACTACTCGAGCGGCACGAGCGCGATCGTCGCGCGTGTGATGCGCGAGGCGATGGGCGGCACCGAGCGCGACTACCTCGCGTTTCCGCGCCGCGCGTTGTTCGCGCCGCTCGGGATGCGCAGCGCCGTGTTCGAACCCGATGCGGCCGGCACGCTCGGCAGCGCGTCGTTCATGTATGCGAGCGCGCGCGACTGGGCGCGCTTCGGGCAGCTTCTGCTGCAGGACGGGGTGTGGGACGGGCAGCGGCGGCTCCCGGAAGGCTGGGTGCGCTACCTGACGCGCGCAACGCCGCTGTCGACGCGCGGAGAATTCGGCGCGCATCTATGGGTCAAGGTGCCGGAGCCGTTCAACGATCGCGATCCGCAGGCGCGCCCACTGCCCGCCGATGCGTTTCATGCGGTCGGCCATGAAGGCCAGTTCGTGAGCGTGGTGCCGAGCCGCGAGCTGGTGGTCGTGCGGCTCGGGCTGTCGCGGCCGGAATCCGCGTGGAATCACGAGGCGTTTCTCGCGCGCGTGCTCGAGGCCGTACCGGCATCCGGCACGTGACGTGCCGCGGGGAGGCAGCGTTGCAGCGGAAGTCACGCCGCCGCGACGCGCGTGAGATGCAATGCGTTACGGGTTCGCGCTGCCCGCGTACTGCTTGAAGCCCTCGCGCGTCGCCAGACGCTCGATGTAGCGCTTCACCGCCGGGAATTCCGGGTGCTCGAACGGCGTGCCGAACCAGCGGTTCACCGACAGGCCGATCGGAATGTCGGCGAGCGTGAAGTGGTCGCCGGCCACGAACGCGCCGGTCGCCTCGAGCTGCGCGTTCAGTATCTGCATGTGCTTCGTCCAGCCCGCGATCGACTGCGCGATCGCCGCCGGGTCCTGGTGATCGGGCGACTTGCGCACGAGGCCGAGGAACGCACCCACCCACGAACGGTTCAGGTCCGTGCCCTGCCAGTCGATCCACTGGTCGACGCGTGCGCGCGCCCGCGGCTCGGCCGGATAGAGCGCGTCGCCGCCATAGCGGTTCGCGAGATAGCGGATGATCGTGTTCGACTCCCACAGCACGAAGTCGTCGTCCTTGATGACCGGCACGAGGCCGTTCGGGTTCAGCGCGAGGTAGGTCGGATCGTTGGTCGTGCGAAAGCCCGCGCCCCAGTCTTCCTGTTCGAACGGCAGGTTGAGTTCGGTGCACAGCCACAGCACCTTGCGAACGTTGATGGACGGGATCTTGCCGAGGATGTGCAGCATGCAGGCTCCTTGTGAGGTCGAATGCGAAGCGTTCGGACCGCGCGAAACGGCCCGAACGCGCTCCTGCCGAAGTTATACACGAGCGCACGGGAATCGACAGGCCGTCAGGCGAAACCGCTGCGCGCGGCCCCGCTGCTTCGCTTACATAGGCTTGACCACCATCAGAAAATACACGCTCAGCATCGCGAAGAACGCCGGATAGCCCAGCAGCTCCCAGCGCTTCGCATAACGCCAGTAGCGCGCCGGCAGCTCGGCATCGCCATTCGCATGCGCGAGCTTCGCCATCGCGGCCAGCTCGATCTGGAGCCACACGACCGGCAGCCAGCACGCGCCCGCGACCGCATACAGCACGATCGACGCGATCAGCCACGGCGTCGCCCACGGCCAGCCGGCCGTATGCGCGAGCCACAGCCCGGACGCGGGCTGGAACAGCACGGCCGGCGTCGTGAACCACCAGTCCGCGCGCACCACGAGGCGCGACACGGCGGCGATCGCCGGCACGGAGCACGTGCGGTTCGCGAAGAACAGGTAGAACGCGGTGCCGAAGCCCGTACCGACCATCAGCACCGAGGACAGGATATGCAGCGTCTTGATCACGAGATAGGTGCTCATGCGTGTTCTTCTTCTGAAAAGAGGATCAACAGGATCGCGAGAATCGGCACGTTCTTCAGCACGGGGCCGAACGGCTCGGCGAGCAGGCCAGGCATCGTGGCCGCGATGACGGCCGAATACGCGACGATCAGCGCGCCTTGCGCGGCCCACAGACGGCGGGACGGCGCGGCGACGGTCGCCACGCCGAACGCGAAGTCCAGCGCGCATGCGCCGTAGAGCGCGATCAGCGCGGGCAGTCCGCTCAGGTGGGCGCGGGCGAGCATAGCGAGGCTGTCGTGCCGCGGATGAATGAACGCGCTGGCGATGGCCGTCCAGATCCAGACGATCGCGAGCGCGCCGAGCAGCAGCGGCCGCCGCCACATCGCGAGCGCATCGCAGCGCAGCGCGGCCGCGTTCGCGCCGATGAAATCGCGCAGCCCGCGCGGCGGCCGGCCAAGCACGGCCGCGAGCGCGGCGGGATCTCCGGTATTGCCGCCGCGCAGCATCGTCCACGTGTCGCGGGTCAGCATCGCGCCCGGCATCGTGCCGAGCAGCGCGGCCGCCGTGCCGACCAGCGGGCTCGGCAGCGCGACGCGCGCCGCCGGCGGGAAACCCAGCGCGGCGCGATAGACGCTCAGCATCTCGCGATACTCGACTTCGTCGGCACCGACCGCGTCGATGACCGGACGGCCGGCCGCCGGCGCATCGACGAGCCGCGCGACGAGCTCGGCGAGATCGTCGACGTGCACGGGGCGCAGCCGCTGATGGCCGCCCGCAGGCAACACGTGCACGGGGAGGCTCGCGAGCATCCGAAAGAACCGGGCGGACGTGCCGGCGGTTCCGTAGACGAGCGCCGGACGCACGATCCGGTAATCGAGCGGCAGCGTCTGCAGGAAGGTGTCGGCCGCGTGCTTGCTGGCGAAATACGGCGTGTCGCCGCGCTCGACGCCCAGCGCCGAGATCTGGATCACGCGTCGCACGCGGGCACGGCAGCATGCGGTGAAGAGCGCGCAGGGCGCCGCGCGATGCACGGTGTCGAACGTCGCATCACGCCGGTCGGCGATGATCCCGACCGCATTGATCACCACGTCGACGCCATCCAGCCGGGCGAGCCACGCGTCGGGATCGACATCCTTCGCGAAGTCGATCGCGACGTCGTGCGCGCCGACCGCATGCCGCACGCCGCGCAGCACGCGATGGCCGCCGGCCTCGAGCCGCGCGCTCAGCGCCCGCCCGATGAAGCCGTTCGCGCCGCAGACGAGGATGTTCATGTCGCACTCCGCGATGCGGAATGCCGGCGGATCGACAGCATGATCTCGTTCATTTTTTCATCCTCTCTGTACAGTTATTTCTGTAACGACAGAAATATTGAATCCAAAAAAAAGCGGGCTGCGTGCCCGCACGTCCGGTGCCGCCTACTTCGACGACTTGCGCCTGACCGTCTGGCTGATCTTCGCGCCGATCCCGAGCGCCTTCATCAGCGTGTCGGGCTTGAGCCGCAGCATCTCGTCCGACCAGGTCGTGAGCGTCTCGACGAACTGCAGCGTGTCGCGAATGCGCTGTTCGGTTTCGCGGCTCTCGTCGGCGATCTCGGGGCTCGTCAGACAATCGCGCAGCACCGTGAGCGTCGGTTCGATCTCGCGTTGCCGCCGCCCTTCGACGATCAGCTTGAACAGTTCCCAGATGTCGGTCGACGTCTCGAAGTGATCGCGGCGATCACCCAGCACGTGCACGACCTTCGCGAGCCGCCACGCCTGCAACTCCTTCAGGCTCGTGCTGACGTTGGAGCGCGCGACGTTGAGCGTCTCGGCGATCTCGTCGGCCGCGACCGGCCTTCCGGCCAGGTACAGCAGCGCATGAATCTGCGAGACAGTGCGGTTGACGCCCCACCGCGAGCCCATTTCGCCCCAGTGGAGGATGAATCGTTCGGCAATCGGTGTGAGTTCCATGTCGGGAAATTTAGTTTTTTCAGTTATTTCTGTCAAGAGAGAAATATCTGGCCGCTACGCAAATCGCCGCGTCGATGGTCCGACCCCGCGCAACTGCGAATGCCGCCACCGCCCGCGTTTCCCGCCCTGCCCGCCCGCTTCCATTACAATGCGCGGGATTTTTCCGATTTCAGGCCGTCCCCCGCCTTTCTGAATAGAGGTTTCCATGATCATCAAACCGCGCGTGCGTGGCTTCATCTGCGTGACGACTCATCCGGTCGGCTGCGAAGCCAACGTCAAGGAACAGATCGACTACGTGACTTCGCACGGCCCGATCGCCAACGGCCCGAAGAAGGTGCTCGTGATCGGCGCGTCGACGGGCTATGGCCTCGCCGCCCGGATCTCGGCCGCGTTCGGCTCGGGCGCGGACACGCTGGGCGTGTTCTTCGAGCGCGCCGGCAGCGAAACGAAGCCGGGCACCGCCGGCTGGTACAACAGCGCCGCGTTCGAGAAGTTCGCCGCGCAAAAGGGGCTCTATGCGCGCAGCATCAACGGCGACGCATTCTCCGACAAGGTCAAGCAGATCACGATCGACACCATCAAGCAGGATCTCGGCAAGGTCGACCTGGTCGTCTACAGCCTCGCGGCACCGCGCCGCACGCATCCGAAGACGGGCGAAACGATCAGCTCGACGCTGAAGCCGGTCGGCAAGTCGGTCACGTTCCGCGGCCTCGACACCGACAAGGAAGTGATCCGCGAAGTCTCGCTCGAGCCGGCGACGCAGGAAGAGATCGACGGCACCGTCGCCGTGATGGGCGGCGAGGACTGGCAGATGTGGATCGACGCGCTCGCTGAAGCCGGCGTGCTGGCCGACGGCGCGAAGACGACCGCGTTCACGTATCTCGGCGAGCAGATCACGCACGACATCTACTGGAACGGCTCGATCGGCGAAGCGAAGAAGGATCTCGACAAGAAGGTGCTGTCGATCCGCGACAAGCTGGCCGCGCACGGCGGCGATGCCCGCGTGTCGGTGCTCAAGGCCGTCGTCACGCAGGCGAGCTCGGCGATCCCGATGATGCCGCTCTACCTGTCGCTGCTGTTCAAGGTGATGAAGGAAAAGGGCACGCACGAAGGCTGCATCGAGCAGGTGTACGGGCTCCTGAAGGACAGCATGTACGGCGCGACGCCGCACATCGACGACGAAGGCCGCCTGCGCGCGGACTACAAGGAACTCGATCCGCAAGTGCAGGCCGAGGTCGTCGCCATGTGGGACAAGGTGACGAACGAGAATCTGTACGAGATGACCGACTTCGCCGGCTACAAGACCGAGTTCCTGCGCCTGTTCGGCTTCGAGATCGCCGGCGTCGACTACGACGCGGACGTGAACCCGGACGTGAAGATCCCGGGCATCATCGACACCACGGTCTGACGACCGGGCCCGCCGCGCACGACGCGTGGCGGCGGGCCGACTCTCCAGCAGCAAAGCCCGAACGGCGTCACCCCGTGCGGACACGTCCGCCGACAGCGCGGTTCGCACTTGCCGTGCGAGCACGTCGGCGGCGCCATCCGCGGATCGGGCGATCGCGACCCGCGTTATTCCACCGCCCTTGCGGCATCCCACAGCGGCTGTCCGCCCAGCGCCGCATGCCACGCGCCGAAACGCGCGCGCCACGACTCGAACGGCTCCTTCAGCGGATGACGCGGATCGTCGCTGAGCGCATAGGCCATCCCCTCGATCAGCCAGCGCGGCTTGGTCGCCACCGCGAAGTTGCCGAGCACTTCGGCCTGACGATGATGGATCAGCTCGTGCGCAAGAAAGTAGGTCTGCCAGCCGCGCGGCGCGACGATCACGCCGAAATCCCCGAGCGTCAATGCCGCGCGTTCGCCCAGACCGAACATGTCGGCACACTCGCGCGTCGAGCAGAATACGACGCGCGGTGCCTCGCGAAACGGGCCCACGGCCGCCGCCGCGCGCGCATAACCGTCGCGATAGAGCTGCTGCGCGGCGCCGAACTTCGCGGCATCGTCCGTGCAGATGTCCGCGCTGGGGCACGACACGCCGGGAAGCAGCGCGGGCGCGACGATGCGTAGCGGCTTGACGAGCGCATAGGCGGCAATCGGCACCGCGACGAGCAGGCCCGTGAGGGCGAAGGCGACATGGGAGCGTTTCATCGAGGCGGCGATTCCGTTGGCATGGCGGTGGCGTGTTCCAGCACGAATATATCGGAGCGGCGCAGTCGCCGTCCGACATTTTTCCGCTCGGCGTCCAGCGTCCGGCGTCCGGCCCACGGCCCCGCTCCGCCGCACTGCGCGCCGATCGCGAACCGGAGTGCGATCGCATCCAGCCCGGTTACACGAGCTGCTTGTGAAAATACGTCGTCGCGCACAATGCGCCGTCGGGCATCAGCGCGAAGTTCGGCACGACGCCGACGCGCTGCCAGCCGGCCCGCTCGTACAGGCGCTCGGCATCGCCGCCCGTCACGGTGTCGAGCACGAGCACGGTCTTGCCGGCATCGCGCGCGGCTTCGTCGGCAGCCGTCAGCAGCCGCGCCGCGATCCCCTGCCGGCGTGCATGGCGCGACACGAGCATCTTCGCGATGTCCGCGCGATGCGGCTGGTTCTCCGGCTGCGCGGTCACGACCTGAACGGTGCCGACGATCCGGCCGGCGACGTCCTCGGCGATGAGCAGGATGCGCTCGCCGCCCGCGACGCCATCGGCGACGCGCGTCCAGAACGCAACGGCGGTTGAACGCTCGATCGGCAACATGAAACTGACGGACGCGCCGCCCTCGACGCAATCGATCAGCACGTCGGCCAGCGCGTCGATGCGCGCATGCGCTTCGCTCGCATCGAGGCGGCGCACGGTCACGGGTTCGGTCATACCCTCTCCGGTATATCAGGTGGGGCACGCGTTCGGTCGGCGCGCGCCCGGATCGAATGGAACGCCGGCGTGCGGTCGATGCATGCACAACGGCGGCCGGTGCACGGCAACACGGCACCCGGCCCGATTGGCGCGTGTTACCGCCCCATCATGCTACGCGATGAAAAATCCGGCTGAATCGCCTATGCTTAGCCACATGGCTAACTTTCAACCCGGCATCAGCGACGTATTCCACGCACTCGCCGATCCGACACGCTGCGCGATCGTCGGCGCGCTCGGCAATGGCGGGCGGACCGTTTCGGCACTGGCCGCGCCGTTCGACATGGCGCTGCCATCGTTCATGAAGCATCTCGCGGTGCTCGAGCGCAGCGGCCTCGTCACGACCCGGAAGACTGGCCGCTCGCGCACCTGCGAGCTGGTCGCCGGCCGGCTGGCGGAGGCGGAGCAGTGGCTCGCCGCGCAGCGCGCGCACTGGGAAGCGCGCTCCGATCGTCTCGTGGAATTCGTCGAACGCCGTCACCAGGAGGAGCAAGCGCATGTCAGCCAGCCACGTCGACCCCGCCGAAGCCCATGACCTCGTCATCACGCGCACGCTGCGCGCGCCGCGCCACGCACTCTGGCGCGCATGGACCGACCCGGAATTGCTGAAGCAATGGTGGTGCCCGAAACCGTGGACCACCGAAGTGCACGCGTTCGACCTGCGCCCGGGCGGCGCCTTCCACACGTTCATGCGCGGCCCCGACGGCGGCACGAGCGACAATCCCGGCTGCTTCCTCGACATCGTGCCGGAAGCGCGAATCGCATTCACGTCGATGCTCACGGGCGGCTGGCGGCCGCAGGTGCCGTGGCTGGGCTTCACGGCCGTCATCACGATGGCCGACGACGACGCCGGCTGCCGCTACGAGGCGCGCGTGATGCACCCTGATGCCGCCACGCGCGAGCGGCACGAGGCCCTCGGCTTTTTCGATGGCTGGAACATCTGCATCACGCAGCTCGACGAATTCGCGGCCGCGTTGCGCTGAATGCGGCCGCATGCGCGGGCCATTGCATGCGGCCGCGCGCGCGCCTAGGATTCCTGAAGGGCGCATGACCAGACGCCGGCATCCGGCGTGCGCCGTCGTGCGCGTTCCGCGGGAGGCCATATGCTGCACATGCACACGCATTCGACCCGGGTCAGCCGGCACCTGAACGCGCCGCGCGGGTGCGTCTACCGCGCGCTGCTCGATCCGCGCGCCGTCGAACAATGGAAAGTGCCTGACGGCATGACGTGCCGCGTGCACGCATACGACGCGCGCGAAGGCGGCGCGCTGCGCGTGTCGCTGAGCTACGACGCACCTTCGGACGGCACCGGCAAGACCACCGCGCACACCGACACCTATCACGGCCGCTTCGTGACGCTCGTGCCGGACCAGAAGATCGTCGAAATCGACGTGTTCGAAACCGACGATCCGATGCTGCGCGGCGCGATGACGGTCACGATCATGCTGTCCGACGAAGCAGGCGGCACACGCATCGATGCGGTACATGACGGTGTGCCGCCCGGCGTGCCGGCCGCCGACAACGAAGCCGGCTGGCAAATGGCGCTCGCCCGGCTGGCCGCGTTGGTCGAGACGGGCTAGCGCGAGGCGACGGGCGCAGGACGCATCAGCCGAGCCGGTACGCGCGCGTGACGGTCCCGCGGAACAGCGCATCGCGCTCGCTCGGGCCCGCATGCGCGGTCAACCGCTTGAACGCGTTCCAGCCGTTCACGTACGAATACGAACCCTTGTCGACCGGGAAATTGCTCTCGAACATGCAGCGCTCGGCGCCGAACGCCTCGATGCACGTGAGCATCCACGGCTTCCATGCGTCGGCGAGCTGTTCGGACGACGGCGGCCGCGCGCCCTTCTCAAAATCGAAGCCGTTGATCCGCATGCCGAGGCCACCGACCTTCACGAATACGTTCGGCAGCCGGGCAAGTTCGCGCATCGATGTCCGCCAGCGCTCGAAGACTTCCGGCCGCTTGTCCGCATAGCTCGCGATCCGCACGACGCCGCCACAGTGATTGACGACGATCCGCGTATCGGGGTTCGCCTTCGCGAGATCGAACAACTCCGGCAACTGAGGAAAGAACAGCCACGCGTCGTACGACAACCCGAGCGGCGCGAGCTGCGCGACGCCGGCCCGGTACGCGGGATCGAGCAGCAGCCCGCGCGGCACCGCCGACAACGGGTTGGCGAGCGACGGGTCGGCATCCCACGTGCTCAGGTGCCGCACGCCGCGAAAGCGTCCGCGCCCCGCATCGAGATGCGCTTCGAGCACGTCGCGCACGCGTGCGCCGAGCCGCAGGTCCGCATGCCCGACGATGCCTTTCGCGACGGCCGGACCGCTTCGCTGCAGCGGCTCCGTCGCGCCGGCCACGTATGCCGTCTCGCCGACAGGCTTCAGTTCGACCGGCCCGGCATCGCGATAGCGCGTCAGCGCCTGCATGTAGACGGAGGCCTGGATGTTGTGTCCGGCGCGCGCATCCTGAAGATAGTCGTCGAGCATGTAGATCCAGCCCGGCCGCTCGTAGAAGTGATGGTGCGCATCGACGATCGGCAGATCCGGTTCGAGCGCGGGCTCGAGCGCCGAGGCAAGCCAGTCGTTGCGCACCGCGAGATAGTTGCTTTGCGTCGTCATGCGGGAAGCTCCGTTTTCAGCCGGCGCGCGCATCTCGGCACATGCGGGCAGTGCGAGCGATGCGGCGGCCGCACCGAGCAAGCGGCGTCGTTTGATCGAGATGGCCATGTCATTCGCTCCGGTCGAACGCGTACAGCGACAGCGTCAGCAGCGTCGTGAGCGCCAGCACGATCGCGAGGCCGAGCATCCCGGCCGTGAAGGTGCCGAAGCTGTCCTTCAGGTAGCCGACCAGATACGGGCCCGCGAATCCGCCGAGCGCGCCGATCGAATTGATCAGCGCGAGTCCGCCGGCCGCGGCCTCGCCGGACAGGAAGCGCGAAGGCAGCGTATAGAAGATCGTGCGTCCGGCAATCGTGCCGACCAGCGCGAGCGTGATGCCGACGAGCGCCGGCCCGAGCGTCAGGAAATGGGTCGACACGCCGAGCGCCACCGCGCCGATGGCGAGACCGATCGCGAGGTTCGCGATCGGGCCGCCGCGCCGGTCCACCCGCTTCGCCCACCACAGCAGCGCGATCGTCGCGAAGAAGTAAGGCACCGCGGACAGCCAGCCGGTCTGCATCGTCGACATCCCGTGCGCCTTCAGCATCTGCGGCAGCCAGATGCCGATGCCGTACGAGCCCATCGTGAAGCCGAACGAGATCAGCGCGAGCAGGTACACGCGCACGTCGCGCAACGCGACGCCGAAACGCTTCTTGCGGCCGGCGGCGCCTTCGCGCTCGAACGCGCTCTGCAGTGCGGCGCGCTCGTCGTCCGACAGCCAGGCGGCCGTGGCCGGGGAATCGGACAGCAGCTTCAGGACGAGAAAGCCGAGCGCGCACGCGGGCAGCCCTTCGACGATGAACATCCACTTCCAGCCCGCGAGACCGAGCGCGCCGTCCAGCTGCAGCAGCCACGTCGACAGCGGACCGCCGATCAGCGACGACAGCGGCGTCGACACGGTGAACCACGCGAGCACGCGCGTGCGGTAACTCGCCGGAAACCACACGGCGAGGAAAAAGATCACGCCCGGGAAAAAACCGGCCTCGCCGATGCCGAGCAGCAGCCGGATCACATAGAAACTGGCCGGGCCCGCCGCGAGCGCGGTCGCCGCCGCGATCAATCCCCACGTGATCATGATGCGAGCCAGCCAGCGCCGCGCACCGAAGCGGTACAGCGCGAGATTGCTCGGTACTTCGAACAGGCAATAGCCGGCGAACATGATCCCCGCGCCCCAGCCGAACTGCGTGGCGGTCAAGCCGAGATCGCGGTTCATCGTCAGCGCCGCGAACCCGACGCTCGTGCGGTCGAGATAGTTGAAGAAATACGCGAGCGCGAGCAGCGGAATGAAGCGCCATGCGGCCTTGCGCACGGCCCGTTGCTCGATCGTCGCGTCGGTCTCGCGATCGGCGGCCAGCGCCGGGGAAGCGGATGTCATGGTTGTCTCCGTGGATGCGGCGGTCCGCGCCCGCACGATCGCGCGGCCGGGATGCCCTTTGTTCGTTCGATGGATCGCGGCGGCGCTACGCGCTCGCCACTTCGTTCGGCGACGGCACATCGCCCGGCATGGCCGGCGGTTGATCGTGCGCGCCGTGCGCGTGCCGCCCCGCGACGACGCCGGCTTCGATCAGCGCCCGCGCGTCGTCCGGCGTATAGCCGAGCTCGCCGAGCAGCGCACTGGTGTCCTGGCCGAGCGCGGGCGGCGCCGAGCGCAGCCGCAGGCGCTCGCCCGCGAGCGTGAGCGGCAGCATCGCGGTGCGCGTGGCGACCGGGCGGCCGGCGCTGCTCGCATCGGCCGGCAGCGTCACGGCTTCGAGGCCGCCCGTCGCCAGCAGATGCGGATCGTCGAACAAGTCCTGCGGCTTCGTGATCGGCGCATACGGCAGGCCGATCGATTCGAAGATCGCGCCGATCTCCGCAGCCGAATGCGCGGCGAGCCGCGCACGCAGTTCGGGCAGCAGCCAGTCGCGGGCCTGCACGCGAAGGTTGTTCGTTGCGAGGCGCGCATCGTCCTTCAGCGCGGCGAAACCGAACGCGTCGCAGAACAGCGCCCACTGCGTGTCCGACACCACCGCAAGAAAGATCTGTTCGTTATCCTTGACGGAGAACACGTCATAGACCGCCCATGCGGAGATCCGGCTCGGCATCGGCGACGCGGCCTGCCCCGTCACCGCGAACTGCATCATGTGCTGCGCGACGAGGAACACGTTGTTCTCGAACAGCGAGCTCTGCACCTGCTGCCCGCGGCCGGTGCGTTCGCGCTGCGCGAGCGCGGCCATCGCGCCGATCGCGCCGAACATCCCGCCCATGATGTCGTTCACGCTCGACCCCGCACGCAGCGGCCGTCCTTCGGGGCCCGTCATGTACGCGAGGCCGCCCATCATCTGCACGACTTCGTCGAGCGCGGTGCGATGTTCGTACGGGCCCGGCAGGAAGCCCTTGTGCGACACGTACACCAGGCGCGGATTCAGCGAGGACAGCGCGGGATAACCGAGGCCGAGCCGGTCCATCGTGCCGCTCTTGAAGTTCTCGCTGAACACGTCCGCCGTCGCGACGAGCCGCCGCACGATCTCGAGCCCGCGCGGATCCTTCACGTCGACCGCCATGCTCTTCTTGTTGCGGTTGAACATTCCGAAGAAACCCGCGCCGGAACCGCGCAACGCACGCGTGCTGTCGCCCGCGATCGGTTCGATCTTGATGACTTCCGCACCGAGATCCGCGAGCAGCATGCCGCAGGTCGGGCCCATCACCATGTGCGTCATCTCGATCACGCGCACGCCTTCGTACGGCAGCGGCGAAGCCGGTTGGCGATCGTTCATTGCGCGACTCCGGTCAGGCAGCCTTCCGGCTGGGCCGCGGTCGGCGCACGGCCGTCCGCATAATGAAAACCCTTCGGCAACCCCGCGTCCGGCACGTGGCCGTACAGCGCCTCGGCCGGCAGCGCCGCCTGCAGGATCGCGCGCGCGGCGAGCAGCGCGTCGACGTCGATGCCCGTGTCGTACCCCATCGACTCCAGCAGGAACACCAGGTCCTCGGTCACGACGTTGCCGGTCGCGCCGGGCGCATACGGGCAACCGCCCAGGCCGCCGAGGCTCGCGTCGAGCGTCGTCACGCCTGCGTCGAGCGCCGCGACGACGTTGGCGAGCCCCTGCCCGCGCGTGTTGTGGAAGTGCGCGCCGCCGGCCTTGCCGCCGACTTCGCGCCGCAGGCGCATGAACAGCCGGCGCACCTGAGCCGGGTTCGCGTAGCCGCTCGTATCGGACAGGCCGATCTCGTCGACGCCGCATTCGGCCATCGCGACGGCCATCGCGATCGTCTCGTCGTCGGCGACCGCGCCGGCGATCGTGCAGCCGAACGCCACCGACACGCCCGCCTCGATCTGCACCGACGGAAAACGCGCATCGCGCAGCGCGACGATCGCGCGCACTTCGTCGATCATCTGCGCCGGCGTCTTGCGGATGTTCGCGAGCGAGTGCGCTTCGGTCACCGATACCGGCAACGTCAGCTTGTGAACCCCCGCGTCGAACGCGCTTTCGGCGCCCCGCAGGTTCGGCGCGAGCGCGGCGACGTGCAGCCCCGGAATCGAGAGCGCATGGGCAACGACTTCCCGCACGTCGGCCATCTGCGGCAACAGCCGCGCGGGCACGAACGACCCGACCTCGATCTCGCGCAGCCCGGCTTCGGCGAGCGCGGTGATCCAACGCAACTTGTCGGCCGTCGGCATCACGGCCTTGATGCTCTGCAGGCCGTCACGCGGACCGACCTCGCTGACCAGCACCTTCGGACTTTCGGAAACACGCATTCGACACCTCAAAGTTCTATCTGAAAGAACATCGTTCTGTTTGACGGAACTTTAGAGGCGTGTCGAATCGCCTGTAAGCGGGGTATACCCGTGAAATTGCGATTTTTTGGAACTTGAGTTCTGTCAGGCAGAACGATATAGTCGATCAACCGCCACCGAAAGGAACAACGCGCCGTGCCCCCGACCTCGATTCCCGCAGATCACACCGACGAAATGCCCGACTCGTCGGCCGAAGCCTCCAGCGGCGTCGCCGTCCTCGATCGCGCGTTCGCGATCCTCCACGCTTTCGGGCAAACCGACGACCGGCTGTCGCTCGCGGAACTGTCGCGCCGCACCGGGCTGTACAAGAGCACGATCCTGCGCCTGCTCGCCGCGCTGGAGCACGGCGGCTTCATGCGCAAGCTCGACGACGGCCAGTACGCGGTCGGACACGAGCCGTTGCGGCTTGCCGCGCTGTATCAGCGCTCGTTCCGGGTCGGCCCGGTCGTCGAACCGTTGCTCGAGACGCTCAGCCGCGAACTCGGCGAGACGGCATCGTTCTACGTGCGCCATGGCGACATGCGCTCGGTGCTCTACCGCGTCGAACCCACGCGCACGGTGCGCGTGTCGATCCGGGTCGGCGAGGAGTTTCCGGTTCACCAAGGGGCGTCGGGGAAGGTGCTGCTCGCGTTCACCGAGCCGCACGATGCGCGCTGGAACGACGTGCGCGAACAGTTGTGGGCAGCGTCCTACGGCGAGCGCGACCCGGAAACCGCGTCGGCGTCCGTGCCGGTGTTCGGCGCGGCCGGCGACTGCGTCGGCGCATTGACGGTATCCGGTCCGCAATCGCGGCTTGCCGCCGCGCCGGCGATGGCCGCGGCGCTCGCGATGCTGTTGCCGCTCGCGCAGAAGGCGACCGTCGCGCTCGGCGGCGCAGGCGCGCGCTACGATGCACAAGCCGTGCGCGACAGTCTCGCCCGATTCGCGGTACCGGACGGCCCCGCCCAGCCCTAACCGGCCGCGCGCATGCGGCGATGAGGCAGCGCAAAAGGCGGCCGCATGCGACACTGGCCGTCGACGCATGCAGCACGCCGTCGAACGGCGCCGCACATGCAACCGCCGTCCGGACACGCAAGGGAACCCCACGATGAACGCCGCGCGCACCGCCACCTGGTATTTCGATTTCGTTTCGCCGTTCGCGTATCTGCAGCAGGAACGGTTCGACCAATTACCGCCTGCCGCCGCATACGAGCCGAAGCCGATCGTGCTCGGCGCGCTGCTCGCACACTGGGGCCAGAAGGCGCCGGCCGAGATCGCGGCGAAGCGCATCTTCACGTATCGCCACGCGCAATACCGCGCGGACAAGCTCGGCATTCCGTTCCGGATGCCGCCCGCCCATCCGTTCAACCCGATCCGGCCGCTGCGTCTCGCGATCGCGATGGGCGGCTCGCCCGAGGCGATCCGGCGGATCTTCCGCCACATCTGGCGCGACGGCCAGGACGTATCGACGCCGGACGGCTTCGCCGCGCTGTGCGAGGCGGTCGGCTTTCCGGAAGGCGTGACGGCCGTCGAAGCCCAACCGGTGAAGGACGCGCTGCGTGCGAATACCGATCAGGCGATCGCGCACGGCGTGTTCGGCGTGCCGACCTTCGAACTCGACGGCGACCTGTTCTGGGGCGACGACGCGACCGACATGTTCGTCGACTGCGCGACGTCGCGCGCGTGGCTCGACTCGCCCGAAGTGCGCCGCATCAGCGCGTTGCCCGAAGGTATCCGGCGCGGTTGACGACACGCGCGACGACGCTTGCGTGTCGCGCCCTTCGACGAGCAGCGGCACGGCTTCGCGCATCATCGCGACGAAGTCCACGAGCAGCGCTTGGGGCGCGAGCGCTGCAGGCAAATGCGGAGCGGGCAGCCCAACACGGCTTGCACACCTTTTCTTTTTATTTTCGTTCGGTGCTTCGCGGCGCGGCGCAGCGCGGCAGATCCGCGCGGGATGCGACGCGCATTCGGTCATCCGATGCAAGTGCGCGATCGCTCACCGGATTATCCAGTTCAACACATTATTTTTCGACGATGCGCAGTGAACGCGCGCGCAACCGTCAGATGATTCGACATGACCGCGCCGCACGGTCATTCGCAATCCGGCCCCATCGGAAAATCGCGTTTTCTAAGGGGAATCCCGGTATTTTTTCCCATTTTCTTCGAAATTACCGGTGACATACTTGCCCCCCATTGCGCTCCCGTGCGAGCGCGCTTCCTGATCCCTGCCGGTCGCGTGTCATGTGCTGCGTGTCCGCCGGGGTCGCAGAACATGAACAATTTCGACACCGCGATCCAGACCTTCCTCACCCACATCACGTTCGGACCGCTGATGAATCACGCGATCCGTGTGATCGCCGGCCTCTATACGTTCAAGGGCTTCATCCTCATCCCCGTGCTGTGCTGGCTGTGGTTCCAGCCGGGACCGGAACGCGAACGGCAACGCGAGCTGGTCATCGCAACGGTCGCGAGCGGGCTCGTCGCGCTCGCGTTCGGCCGGCTGCTCGCGAAAGTCCTGCCGTTCCGCGTGCGGCCGATCTACAACCCCGATCTGCACCTGCACTTCCCGTCCGAGGAACTGCGCGCGGCCACGCTGCAGGCGTGGAGTTCGTTTCCGAGCGATCACGCGATGCTGTGGATGGCGATCGCGACAGGCATCTTCATCATCGCGCGCCGGGCCGGCGTGCTCGCGCTGCTGTATGCGGTCGTGTTCATCTGCGTGCCGCGCGCGTATCTCGGCTATCACTATCCCACCGACCTGATCGCCGGTGCCGCGATCGGCATCGCAATCGCGTGGCTGCTGACGCGCGATGCGATTCGATCGCGCTTCGCGCCGCAGGTGCTGGAGGCGATCCGGCGCTTCCCCGCGCCGGCCTATACGCTCGCGTTCCTGCTGTGTTTCGAGCTGATCACGCAGTTCGACGAACTGCTGACGCTCGCGCAGTCGGTCAAGCATACGGCGATGTGACGGGACGGCGCCGCCATGCATCCGCTGCTGTCGTCACGACGCCCAGGCACGCGCTGCCGGCCCTGCGCGGCGGCATCACGCCATGCGCACGCCGCCGGTCAGGTCGCCGCTGCGTCGGCACCCGCGGCCGCGCATGTCAGTCGCGATCGGGCGCGCCGAGCGGGAAGAACGCACGATACGGCCGCGCTTCGTCGACCGCCCGCGCGAACGACGGCCGCGCAAGCAGCCGCTTGCGATACGCGATCACGTTCGCGAACGACGGGTCGATCCGGTGCGTCCAGTCCGCGTAGAACAGGAACGGCGCCGCGCCGCAGTCGGCGAGGCTGAAGCGGTCGCCGCCCGCCCACTCGCGATCGGCCATCGTGCGATCCAGCCACGCATACGACGTTTCGAGCATCGCGCGCGCGTCGGCGACACCCCGCGCATCGCGCTCGTGCGCCGGACGCAGCGCATCGAACACGACCTTCTGCTGCGGCGTCGATACATAGTTGTCGAAGAAGCGATCCATCGTCCGCACTTCCAGCGCCGCGCGCCGGTCGTCGGGCACGAGTCGCACGGGGCCCGGATGGTAGAGGTCGAGGTATTCGACGATGATCGTCGCCTCGATCACGGTACGGCCCGCGTCGACGAGCACCGGGAAACGCTTCATCGGCCATAGCGCGGCCAGTTCCTGCATCGGCTTCGGATCGTCGTGCGCGAGCACGCGATACGCGAACGGCGTGCCGTTCTCGTACAGCGCGGTCAGCACCTTCTGGCAGTAGGACGAAAAGGGATGGGCGTATAGCGTCGGCGTCATCGCGGGGCTCTCGGGTTTCGGCTGCGTCATGCAGCGCCATGTGATCGGATACCTTGACGACGAACGGCGCCTCGCCGATTCGACAGCGGCCCGAACATTTTTTCGTATGCGGTATCGCGCCGTTACGACCGGCCGTCCATCACGACGCGGCCTTCGCCGCGCCAGCGCAGCATCCCCCCGCCGAGGTTCGCGACCGCATCGAAACCGGCCTTCAGGAGGATCACCGTCGCCTGCGCGGAGCGGCCGCCGGCACGACACACGGTCACGATCGGCCGGTCGCGCGCGAGCTCGCCGGTGCGCGAGGCCAGTTCGCCGAGCGGAATCGGCGTCGCGCCGGGCAGATGGCCGAGCGGGCCCGAGAATTCGTCAGGCTCGCGCACGTCGACGACCTGCACCTCCGGCAGGTGATCTTCGAGCCACTGCGGATCGATTTCCCAGAACCCGGCGAACGTGTAGACGAGCGGCGCCCAGTCGGCCACCGCGTGCGCGTCGGGTGCGTTCGCAGCCACGCCGCACTGCAGGTTCGCCGGCACCGCGACGTCGATCTGGCGCGGATGCGCGAGCCCGAGATTGCGCATGTAGCCCGCGAAATCGTCCTCGCTGAGATCGCCGCCGAGGCGCGGGTTGAAGCGCCGCTCCTCGCCGACGCTCGTCACCGTCAGCCCGCGATAGTCGTGCGCGGGATACAGCAGGCAGGCGGCCGGCAGCGTGAACAGCCGGCCGTGCACCGCGCGATACAGCGCGCGCGGGTCGCCCTGCTGGAAATCCGTGCGGCCGGTGCCGCGTATCAGCAGGCAGTCGCCGGTGAACGCCATCGATTCGTCGTCGAGCACGAGGCTGATGCAGCCGCTCGTGTGGCCCGGTGTCGCGCGAACGGTCAGGTAGCGCGTGCCGAATGCGCAGCGATCGCCGTCGTTCAGGTAACGGTCGGCGCCCTGCGCGCCGCTCGCGGCCGAAATCGCGATCGCGCTGCCGGTGCGCTGCTTCAGCAGCCACGCACCCGTCACGTGATCGGCGTGCACGTGCGTGTCGACGGTCGCGACGAGCCGTAGCCCGAGTTCGTCGAGCAGTGCCGCGTCGCGGCGCACCTGCTCGAACACGGGATCGATCAGCAGCGCTTCGCGCGATGCGCCGTCGGCAAGGAGGTACGTGTAGGTCGACGATTGCGGGTCGAAGAGTTGCCGGAAGATCATGGCGAAGTCGCTCCGTCGGCTGGGCGTGCGGGTTGTGCGGATAGTGCGAAGGGTGCCGGTTGCGACACCCGCCGCGCGGGGCGCGCGTTCATACAGGGTAGTGCAAAACGCGCACGCCACCCGCATCGTTGCATGCAGTGAGGTGTCATGCCGCGCCCCGGCCATCGCGCGCGCGGTCTTACGCTACCGCCTGTTCTCGTCTTACGAACGGTGGCGGGTGGAGTGAGCGGCCCCCAGTAAACAGTGCCATGATGTAAGCGAGTTTTCGGCGGACTTTTTCAGTATGAAAGGAGCCGTACGATGAAACGCAAGCGCTTCAGTGTCGAGCAGATTGTGGCGGTGTTGAAACAGGCCGAAGCAGTTCTGCCTTCGTTCTAACCCGGCGCGCGGAGCGTTGATGCGACATACCGATCGATTGCCTACTGCTGAATCGTTGCGGTCTTCAACAGGCCACCGACGAACTGCGCACTTGCCTTTTCCAGTGCAAGCGCCTCGAGTTGCTGGCGGATCGTGGCCTGCGCCTGGTTGAATGCCGGCACCTGCGTCGGTCGCTTGGCGTCGAGTTTCACGATGGCGCGCGCGCCGTCGACCGGGATCGAATCGGGCGTGACGGCGCCGACCGGCAGTTTCTCGAGCGCCTGCGCGATCGCGACCGGCAATCCGGACGTCTTGCCTTCCGTCGCCGGCGTCTTGAAGCTCACCCAAGGCAACTCCCCACCGCTATCGCGGCTCGGCGCGATGCTGTACTGGCGAGCCAGACCTTCAAACGACTTGCCTGCCTTCAGTTCGCTCACGACGGTCGCCGCCGTCGCGGCATCCCTGACGACGATCAGGCGCGGTTTGTACTCGTCCTTGCCGAGCGACGCGACAATTTCGTCGTAGCGCGACTTCACCTGCGCATCCGTGACCGGCTCCGGCTTCACGTTGTCCTTCAGATACAACTGCGTCTCGGCATTCGCTTTCGCCACCTGCATGGCCGTCTGCACTTCGGGTTTGCTGCCGTAGTTTGCCTTCTCCGCTGCCTGCTGGATCAGCACGCGTGCGATCAGCTGATTCTTGATCACCTGGCGCACCTGCGGCGTATCCGGTTGCCGCGACGCCCGCAGCACGGCATCGACTTCCGCCTGCGTGATTGCCGTGCCGTTCACCGTCGCTACGGTGTTCGTTGCCGCGGACGCGGCCGGCGTTTGGGCGTGGGCAGACCCGGCAAGTGCGCCGGTGAGCGCGGTTACCATCAACGCATAATTCAGTGTCGCTTTCATCATCGTCTATTCGTCGAACAAGAAGCCGCGAAGCAGACGCTTCGCACAAATGCACCCATTCCTTGGAATGACAGGTGCGACCGGTCAGTAATTCCAGTTCATCGTGGCCAGCACCAGCGTTGCTTTCGGACCGAGTGCGGCCGGTTGCGTCAGTGCCCGGCCGATCAGGACCTCGCCCGACAGAAACTGTTTGCGCCACTGCCATTGCGCGCGCAGTCCCGCGCCCGCCCCTGCCAGCGTCGGGAAACCCGGCACCGCGACGAGGCTGGCCTTGCCAGCGTCGACGAACACGTACGGTTCGATTCGACCGTCTTTCCAGGCCGGCGCGTTCACCCACGCGAGCTCGTTGCGCGAGTAGAAACCGCGATCGCCGGCGATTTCTCCCGACCGAAAGCCGCGGACGGTATCCATCCCGCCGAGGTACAGTTGCTCCGAACCGAACAGCGCCATGTTCGTATATTGCCCGCTCAACACGCCCCGATAGGCGAGCAATGCGCGTCCGATCTTCGGCAGCGGCAGCGTGAAGGCGGCCGTCGCATCCACCTTGGTGAACTGGCTGTGCGCTTCATCGCGCGAGATGCCATGCGGATCGTGGTTCGCGCCGAACCACGGCAGCCCCTGCGACAACCCGCCGTTGATCGTGAAGTTGCCCTGCGCATCGTTCATCACGAACTTGTGCAGCCAGTTGCCGGCCAGACGCAACACGGCGACGCGCTGCGGATCGAGGTCGATGCCGTTGACCTCGCGGTCGGTGCGGCGCCAGGACACTGTGGCGTCGACACTGGTGATGTCGCTCACGCTGCGGCTGACCAGATAGTTCCAGCCGAAGATGTGCGACAGCGTGCGGCCATATTCGAGCGCGGTCGTGCCGATCAGTTGCTGATACTCCGAATCGGAGATCGTGTAGCTGAACGTATGGCGGCCGAACGGCACGGCGAACGAGCCGACGATCGCGTTGCTGTCGAGGCTGTCGAGGAAATTCACGCTCAGCGATTCCTGCAGGCCGAGCAGGTTGTCGGCCTCGACGCCCGCACGGTAGCGCGTCACGCCCGTGGCCGAACTGCCGTAGTTGTCGACGCCCAACGTGTAATACAGGCGATCGCCCGGATTGTTGCCGATATCGACGATCGATTCGCCCGGATTCTGACCCGGCAGAATCTGGACCGTCGCCTGATTGCGGCGCAGGCGATTGATCTGCGCCACGCCCTGATCGATGTCGGACAGGCGCAGCGGATCGCCGGACGCCGTCGGGAATGCGTTCTCGTAGCCGGCGTCCGTGAACCAGCCGCCGCCCGACGATGACTCGCCCGGCTTGAGCCGGTGAACCGGTTTGCCGTTGATCGTGAACGCTTCGATCACGCCGACCTGAATCGTGATCTTGAGCGTGCCGGACGCGAGATTCTGCGGGCCGAGTAGTGCGCGCGTCGTCACGAGGCCGCGTTCGACGAATACGTCAGTGATCCGCTTCAGCATCACGTTGATACGGTGCGAACCGAGATCGTGGCCGATGAACGGCGCCACGACCGCGTCGAGCTGCTGGGTCGTGATGCCGCCGGGTGGTTCGACCGGCTTCCCGTCGGCGGTTTGCAGCACGATTCGTTGCACCGGAAAGGTCGGGCCGGTTTCGACGATGGAATCGACCGGCGTGCCGGGCGGGATATCGAGCGTCGTCTCGGACGTCGGCGCAATCGTGATCGATGCGGGCGGCTGCTCGAGCTGCCGCTGGCGCGCCTGCTCGCGCTGCTGTTCGATGATCAGTTGCGCCGGATCCTGCACGGGGCGGGCCGCCGGAGGCGGGGTTTGCGCATGTGCCGATACATGCAGCGCGGCCAGGCTCGCGACCAACAGCGGCAGTTTCAATCGAGGGAAAACGCGTGGTTTCATCGTTGTTGTGCGTGCGGATGCCCGAGCGTCAATGTGGCCTTACCGAAAACACCGCTTTGCGAGGCGGCAATGACGATCACCATTGCGAGGAAAACGACGACGGTCAGCCCGAGACGATTTTTGCTTTGATAGTTCATGGGTTAGCGCCACCACCACGTCGTCAGGCCCAGGTGCTGGTCGATTTGCACCGGCGTGCGAGACGGCGCGCGCACGGTCGTGATACCACCGGCCGCCGTCACACCCTTCCCGCCGCTGAAAGAACCGCCGTCGATCACGCCGTCGCCGGTCAGCGTCACGCTGCCGTTCGCGGTGAAGCCGCCACCGATATCCATCGCGATGATCTGCGCCCACGTGCTGCCGAAGAACGCCTTGAAGCCCCGGTGCTGGTTGATCGCCGAATAGCCCGTGACGCCTTGCGCATACGTGACGGGGGCATCGACCTTGATGTCGCCCGTCGCGAATACGTTGCCGCCGACGTTGCGGGCGACCGTACCCGCCTTGATGCCGATGTTGCCGCCCGCCTGGATCGTGCCGCCGTATGGCGTGACGTTGCTCGACGCGTCGGCGTGGCAGAAGATCCAGCAACTGCGCGTGTAGCTCGCCTGGCCCGTGAAGACGGCGGCGTTGGTGAAGGCGTTCTGGGCGGTGATGTTGACGTCGCTATCGTTCGATTGAACGATACCGCCCGAATTGCTGAAATTGCGTGCGTTGATCGTCACCGGACCGTGGACCGCCGCGATATATGCGAGCTGGTCGGGGTTGCTGACGGTGCCGTAGTCGACGTTGAAGCCGCTCGTGGTGTGCGTGAAGAACAGGAAGCTGCCGCCGCGATCGGAATACGCGGTCGGCTGGCCGCCGTTCGTGCCGCCCGTATGGTCGATGATGTTCTGCACGTCGCCGGCCGCGGTGAGGCTCACTGCGTCGTTCGACAGGATGCGAGCGTTGTCGTTGATGATGTTGCCGCCGGCCGTCAGCTTCGTCTGGCCGTTGGCGGCAAAGACGATCCCGAGGTTGGTCGCGCTCGAACGGTTCGTGATGTCGCCGGCGGCGGTAAGGATCACGTCGCCGCCGGTTGTAGTACCGTCGCTCGCCGTCGCGCCTGCCTGAATCAGACTGCCGGTGTTGCTGATCGCGCCGCTGCTCGTCAGGTTGACCGTGTTGCCTGCGCTTAAGGTGGTTTGGCCGGTTGTATCGTCAGACAGCGCGATGTTGCCCGCCTGAACAGTCGCATTGTTCGCCGCCGTTACCTGTGCGCCCTGCAGCGAGACGGTACCCGGCGTCGTGAGCACGACATCGCGCTCCGCCTTCAGTGAACCATCGGCGACCGTGATGTCGCCGCTCGCCGAGACGACAACGTCGCCGGCATTCGCATAGATCTTGCCGAGGCTGCGTACGCCCGCGCCTTGATCGGTGACGATCAGTTGTACGCGACCGGCGGTGAGGCCGCCGGCGGCGGTAATGTCGACCGCAACGGCATTACTCTTCGTGGCCGGAGACGCGGTGCCGATCAGCCAATCATGGCCGTTGTCGGATGGGGAGAAGCTGGTGTCATAGGTTGTCGTGCTGTCCCCAACGATCGCGCGAATGCCGCTCGTCGAGCTGGTGAAATCGTTCGCGATCGGCCCGTTGATACTCAGCTGTTTAGCGATCAGATCGAGGTTGACCAGCGTGCCGGACAGACCGCCGGGACCGATCGCAATCGTCCCGCGATCAGTGGTGAGTACGACGTTACGCTGTACGACACCGGGCGCGAGCGTGAGGTCGCTGAAGCTCACCTGTCCGGTCGACAAGACAACGTGGCCCGTGTTTGTGAAGCTGCCACCGTCAATCGTGATCCCGTTCGGATTTGCCAAGATCACGTTCGCGCGCGGTCCGAGCACGTTGATGTTGCCCTGAATCAGCGACGGGTTGGTGCTCGTGACTTGGTTGACGATCGTGCGCGCGTTGATGCCGACGTTGTTCAGGTCGGCACCCGCCTTCGAGACGTTGAACGACGAGTAGGTGTTGTTCGAAACGCCACCGACCGAAGGGGCAATATTGACTGTTTGGCGACCGCCCGCGCCCGTCGAAACCGACGTTGAGGAACCACCGTCCGGCACGATGGCCCCGGCGAATACCGCGCTCTGCCAAACCGAACATGATAGCAGTATCAGTATTGAAAGATTCTTGGCGCGCACGAATCGCCGGACTTCGTTGATATTCTTCATCTCATTCCAGCGATTTCTTACTTCTGAGCTGCACTGGCTGATTGAGATATTCCACGACCGTTCAGTAGCGCGGTGTGGAACTGTGGCACGAAGCTCATGAGTGCCTCGTCAATCCCCTTGATGGCGTTGGGCAAGTCCTTCATCAGATCGGCATAGAAAGGATAGACATAAGGGCCATTGTCCTTGGCATCTGAAGCGAAAGTAGAACCTGTATTTTTATTAACACCGCCTCCTCCGGAGGTGGGATTCAAGTGACTAGGGATGGGATAAAAGAGATTTTGCGAAAAAATTGGTTCAAACGTCTTCGCCGAAAAAATTCGAATTTGGCTATTAACGGACCTGACGTATGGCCAGCCCAGCCCCTGTGCTCCATAGCCCGTATTGGTCGGCGCAATCAAAATTGCGTCCGCTCCTGTGTACGCATCGCCTTTCAAAGTCGGATGCAACCAATCACCCGCAACTTTGGGCGTGTCGGCCTGACCAAGGTTGACTTCCTTCACCTGGTAGCCTTGCGCTCGCAGTTCTGCCTCCAGTGCCTCAATGTACTTCCGATTCAGTCCCGTATCGCCAAGCTCGCTCTTGACGACGTCGTTGAAATCCTTGTTGGTGCGGGTCGATACGGCCGTCGTTCCGCCTGCGATCGCCCCGCCGACAGCAGCAGCCAGCAGACCGACTCCAGGAATCGGAACGAATACTGGCCCGCCTGCGGTAACGGCGAAATACGCAGTCGGCCTCGACACATCAACCGCAATCGTCTTGACCGATGACATTTTTTGGGCATCGTAGTCGTATTGTGGCTTCGATGCGCATGCGCTCATCAAAGCGGCAAAACAAACGATCGCAATTCCACTAATTTTCCGCATACCACCCCGATATAAAAGCTAAAAATTATGTGCCTTTCGACTGCTCTCCAGTCGAACCGGCACTTCAACATCGCCGAAGATCAACACCAAATTTAATAATACAAAATTAAAATCCTTATAAACTCTTACTTCGCTAGCGTCCCCGCTTAATCACACGCCACTCCTTGACTAGCTGGTATGTAATTCCACCAAATATTGTTACATAGAGTGGCATCCCCGCCAGAGCGGGCCGCCACCCGGAGCCGTGCACGACCGAAATCGCCACTGCGAGGATCACAATTCCAATTGCTCCCAAATAGGCTATCAATGCCCGCTTGAGCAACCGCGTCACGGCTGCCGATCGATCTTCAGACGAAATTTTCACTTTCCACTCCCCCCTTGCGTCACTGCAGTCTGCAACGGCCCTGCCGCACCCTGAATTGCCTGATTCAGGAAGTTCCCAATAGCACCAGGGAACAATAGTTTTACAGCGCTACCCAAAGCCGTAGCCCCTGCCCCAAAGGTGCCCGCAATATCGAGATTATCTTGATGCGTCACGCCTGCCGCTCCAAACGCGGCCGTCCCCGCCACCGCTGCATTGTAGCCAGTGGCTGCTACTTTACCGAGCTTACTCATCCCCGCGATCGCAGCATCTGCAATCGTAAATAGTGTAGACAAACCACCAAACACGCCGACGATGTAGGATTTCGCGAAACTCGGCTTATCGGCCGACAAGCCCGTCCGATAACTGTATAAGTCACCCATATAGTCGTATGCCCCTGCAGTCACTGCAGCCGTAATCGCCTCCGGACCGAACAGGGATACGCCCAATGCAGATCCAACATAAGGAGCAGCTGTGGTCATAACATTGTCGACTACCTCGCTATTGCGCAATTGCGCGTTGTTCAATGTCTGTATCATCTGATCGCTGCAGGCCGGATTCGTCGCCGCACACACCTTCGCGAGTATGTCGTTCTTGGGGCCGATATGCGGCCCGGTATTATTCAGCGCTTCATTCTGCGCAGCCGATGCCCCGGCCATTGCATTTTGCCCTGCAAGGCCTGCGAGACCGCCCCCCGTCCACGCCAAAATCGCGGCCAGTGCCGCCATCTGACCTTGGTCCAAGGGTGCTCCGGTTGGATCAAGCATGCCCACGATTTGCTGCGACAACACGGCACTCGTGGCAGCCCCGATCGCACCACCTCCGCACCCCTGTCCTGTCGCCGCACCGGCAGCGCAACCAAGGGCAGCGTGCGCGAGCCAATATCCCGGTGTTCCAACCTGAATCGGCGAGCCTTGAATATTGGCTGCATTGCCGATCGAATAGGCAGCAGCCGCAGCAACGTCAGCTACAGCACTGTTGCGCAGATTCGTCAGGAACGAGCCGCCCTGAATCGCCGTCTGTACGGTTGCCTGAAGCACCGACTCACCGGCAATTGCAGCGACTGCCGTCGGCAACGAACCCGTCGCTGCGCCCGCCTGGGGTACAAGCGTGTTCCCCACCGACTGTACGCCAGCCAGCGCCGCAAGACTGTTCTGCGAGGCATTCCACGACCAGCCCAGAGAGCCATTGTCAAACGTAATGCCGTTCGTCAGGCCGGCCGTGAGCGCCGCCACACCACCTGTTTCCAGCATCTTCCCAACACTGAACGAGCCGCCGGAATTCAACTGGCTCATTGTGCTGTTCATCATGCCGGCAAACCCGGCCGACAGCGCGACGTTCGCCGTCCCCGCACCGATTGCCGCCGTCGTCGTGGTCGCCGGCACCGCCGCTGCGAAGGTCGTTCCCGCTGTTGCCGATGCCATCGCCCCAATCGCGGCCGATGCAGCCATCCCGGACATGATCGACAGGCCCGTTATAACCGCCGTCATGAACAGCTGGTCATACCACGCGTCACCGTCGACGACATCCGTATGCAGGTTGTCGCTAACCGACTGCTGCGCGAAGTTCCCGCCAAGCTTCGTCTTCAGGTCCGACAGCATCTGCTGCGTCGCGGCCTGATCCACACTGCCGTCAGTATTGACCCGCTGCAGCGCCCCACCGATCTGCGCAATCGACTGTGCGTTGAGTTGATAGTTGGCAGCCGACACGAAGCCGCCTTGCTGCACCACAGTGCCCGTGGTTTTCAACAGCACGCCGTCCTGCCCGGTCTGATAGATCGTCCCGACGTTGGTCGAGCGCTGCTCGTTAGTCAGCGAGTTCGTGTTGACCGTCAGGCTCTGCGCCGTGACGGTACCGGTATTCAGGATGCTGTTCGCGTAGTTGAGCGTGACGTTGGTACCCGTGATCTCGCCATCGGCATTGACGACCGCATAGTTCTTCGGCAACAGCACTTCGGGCATCAATGCCTGCACCGTCGGGCACGTAGCACCACCGGTCGTGCTGCACCCCGGTTCCGGCACCGACTGCTCGACATACCAGAGCATCGGGTGATCGACCATCGCCAATTGCGCGTCCGACAGCTGCGTTCCGAGCGCGATATTGTGATCCTTCGCGTACTCCAGTGCCGCACCGTAAAGCGCTGCCTTATCCTGATTGGCAATCGACGCCTGACTCGTGCTATCCGTCGCGCTCGTTGTGCTATAGAAACTGCTCTTGCCGGTTGCCTGCAGCGCGGCCTGCTCGATCTGTTGATTCTCGGTGTACGGGTCGTAGTAGAACGGGACATTGCCCGGCTGCAGATTCGCCGGCAGGTTGGCAATCAACGACGCCGACGAAACCGTGTCGACCACCTGCGCGGCCGGATTGTTCGTCAGGTAGGTGACCGTGGTCGTTTGCCCCGAGATCGTCTTGACCGGCACGCTCAGCGGCGTGTTCGCCTGCTTGACGACCGGTGCCACCGGCTTGCCGAAGGTTTGCGTACCGATCGGCGTGTTCGGCGGCAAGCCGGCCGAACCCGTAACCGACGTGAGCTGACCGTTCGCATCGACCACCCGGCCGAACGCGTTAATGGTGGTCGACACGCCCGAGGGTGCCGACACCGGTCCAAGCGAAATCACCTGCCCCGACACGACCGGCGGCGGCGTAAAGACATTCGGATTCGTGATCCCGTTGACGAGTTGCGAACCCGTCAGCGCAATAGACTGGCCGATCACGTTGCCCGTGTTGGTCAACGTCGGCGAGTTCACAGCGAGCGAGTTACCCGCCTGAATCGTGGCCGGCACAAAGTCCGGCATGCCGACGTTCGACGGCAAGCCGGGCGCTGCCTGCGCATCGCCGAGACTGAACGCTCCGCCGTACAGGTTCTGGCAGGTTGTCCCCGCCCCTTGGCAACCCCATGTGCGAATGCCTGCGGGGTCACCCGTCCAATAGGCATGCAGGTATTGGTTATCGCTCAATGCGCTCGAGCTGGCGTTGATCGTCGCGCTGTTCAGCGCCGTGACGAGACTGCCCGTGTTGCTGAACACGCCAGCCGTGATCGACAGGTTGTTGTTCGCGGTAATCGTCGACGGCGGGCCCGACTGCACCTCGATATACGCTTCGCAGTTCTGTCCGCACCCCGTGTACGGCGACGCCGACCCGTAGTTCTGGTGGACCGTCACAGGCGCGGCGATCGTGTTCGTCACCGTGCCTGCGTTGACCTGCACATTGTTTCCAGCTTCGATCGCGGCCGAGGTGTTCGTGACGCTCGATGCCTGCGTCGGGTTGCCCGCGGTTGTGCCTGCACCGCCGATCACGACATCGTGCGCCGCGACCAGATTGCCATAGGTGTTGTTGACCTGATTCGCGGCGATGACGATGTCATGGCCGGCAGTAACGTTGCTGTTGGTCTGCTGGTAGTTGTAAGTTTCCGAATTCGGATTGGTGGTTCTCAATGACGAGCAGCCCGCATTGGACACGCCCGATGCACACCCGACCGTCACGGTTTTTGAACCGACGTTTGTCCCCTGATTCGTGAAGCTGGCCGCGTGCACGTTCACGTCATTACCGGCCGACAACGTGCCGGCGTTGATCAGGTCACCGCCAGAAAGATTCACATTGTTCCCGGCAAGGATCTGCCCGACCGCACCTTGCGTCGTAGCGGTCGAGGAGACCGTTTTCAGCGGCACCGTGCCCGGCGCACTGATCGTGTATGTGGCCGGTGGTGTCGGCGTACCAACGAGACACGATCCGCCAGTGCACTGATACGTGCCATCCGGATTTGCGGTGCCCGCCACGCCAATCGGGCCGGACTTCTGCAGCGCCTGCAACGAGGTGAGGAACGCATTCAGCGACGCGGCGTCGACCGTATCCGTCACGGTCGACGTGAAACTCGACCCACCGTTCTGGAGCTGCTGGACGTTCACATTGGCATCGTGACCTGCGCTGACGGTACCGCTCTGGTTGTTGAGCGTGTTGGCCGTCAGATTGAGGTCGTGGCCGGCCGCAATGATCGATGACGTAACGGTCGCGCCGGTTGTGGTGGTGGTCTCGGTGACTGTCGGCAGAGTCAGCGTTTGGACCGTCGTGGCACCGGAAACTGGCGTCGAGGGCGGCACGACGACCCAGATGGCGCCGTGGGGTGCATTGCTCGTGGGCACCAGCGCAAACTGCACCGTGCCCGAGGTCGCAACCGGCGACGACGGATCGCCCCATCCCTGATAGGTCAAGCGGTTGACCTGCGTCGACCAGACAGTCGTGTTGGTGGGCTGTTCACCGCCAGGGGACAGGAGGCCGCCGAGCGTTGCCGGCAGCGTTGCCTGCGAAAGCGTCAGCGTGCCGCCGTCCTTGCCCAGGTTATAGATCGCATAGATTGTTTCAGTGCCGATCGGCGTAGCCGTCAGCAGCCCCGCATTATCGACTGTCCTCGTGGTCGTGGTCGTGGTGACAGCCGCTGCAGCGGAGTTGTTGACGTTGTTTGCGGTGATCGACAGATCGTTGGTCGCCGTCACCGTGCCGCCTGCGTTTCCGAGATCGCCACTCAGGTTGATCGTTGCGTTGCCGCTGCCTGCCGGGCTATTGCTGTTGCCCGCCTTCGTGGTGCCACCCGCGTTGTCATAGCTCGATCCAGTGATCGTCAGCGTGTTGGCGGCCTGCACCGTGCCGGCGTTCGTGCCCGAACCGTTCAGCGTGAACGCATCGTTGGCCGTGACCGTGCCGCTCGCTGCGTTCGCGAGCGAGCCGTTGATCGTCAGGTCGTTACCGTTGACGGTTCCGGAATTCCCGATCGCCCCGTTCAGGGTCAGCGAACCCGTACCCTGATTGATCGTGCCGGCGTTGTTGATGCCTTGCGTTGCAGAGACCGTGACCGCCGTTCCCGGCAGCGTCCACGTTCCGGAGTTGCTCACCGACTGCGCGGACAGGTTCAAGCCATTGCCGCCGTTGACCGTCCCATAACTGGCTACAGACGGATCGAGCGTCTGGTTCGGCAGGTTCAGCGTCGCGATGTTTTGCCCGAGAATCCGGCCGTTGGTGTTGTCGAAGGATCCATTGCCGCCCGAGACCGTCACCGTCGTGTTGCCAATTGCAGCGGTCGGATTATTGACGTCGCCCGAGTAGATGAGACCGTTCGCGTTACTCAGGCTGCCCGTCGTCAGGTTCAGCGCGTTGGTCGCGAGCAAACCACCCGAGTTCGTCGTCGCGCCCGAGATGTTGAAATTCGCCGTCGGCCCGTAGATCGTCCCTGAGTTATTGAGGCTCGTCGCGGTGACGTTCGCGGTTTGCAGCGACGACAGGCTGCCCGAATTCGAGACGGTCGACCCCGACACGTTCAGGTTGCCGGCCGCCATCTGCGTACCGACGTTATTGATCGTGCCGCCGGCGAGCGTCGCATCGCCCTTGAAGGCAGCGGTGCCGCCCGTCGTGACGCTCTGCGTGCCCGTGATCTTCGTCGTGCCACCCACCACCGCGTTCGCGGTCGTGACGTTTGATCCCGACAACGTCGCATTGCCGCCCACCGACAACGCAGGTGCGGTGGCGCTGAACGGCTGATTGAGCTGGCCCGCCGAGGTGTCGAGGTTGTTCGTCGCCGTCGCGGTGAGGTTGCCGCCGACCGCCACGCCCTGCGTCGTGATGTTGGTCGCTGTGAGATTCGCATCCTTCGATGCGGTCGTCTGGCCATTCAGCGTCAGGCCTTGAGCGGCGTTCAGGTTCGCGTTGCCAGCCGTCGAAACAGCACCGGCCACCGTCAGATTGCCCGCCTTCGAATTGGCACTCAGATCGCCCAGGCTCTTGACGCTGCCTTGTGCTGTCACGTCGGTGCCGACGGTGATCGTGGTCGCTCCGCCCGACAGCGCATCGCCTGCGAGCGTCGCACTACCGTTGGTCGCCGTCAGCGTACTGCTGCCGACCGCCGTCGTCGCGCCGACCGACAGGTTTTGACCGGCCGTCGCGCTCAGGTTGTTGCCGGTCTGAATTCCACCGGAGACGGCAACATTGTTTCCGGCATTGAGCGTCGTATCGTTCGCGACGCTGATCGCGCCCGTGCCGTTGATGTCGCGTCCGGCCGTCACGTTCGCGTTGCCGGTGTTGTTGACGGCAAGACCGCCGTTCAGGCTCACATCACGTGCAGCTGCGATCGTCGTGGTCTGGCCGCTCTGGACCGTACCGGCAATCGTCGCATCCTGCCCGGCGTTGATGTTCACCGCGCCCGGCGTCGACACGGCCCCCGCGATCGACACGCTGCCCGCACTCGATCCGATCGATGCGTTGCCTCCGCTGTAGACCGTTCCGCCCAGGTTGACGCCCTGCTTGCCGCTCGCGTTCAGCGCACCGAGCGCGGCCAAGTTGCCGGTCGTCGAGAGCGACCCGCCGTTGGCTGCGAGCGTCATATCACCGACCGACGCGGCCACGCCCTGCACGCTCGTGCTACCGCCCGACGTTACGTTCAGGTTCCCGCCGCTCGTGACGTTCCCGCCGAGCGTCGTGTCCTGCCCCGCCTGAATCGTCACCGCGCCCGGTGCCGACACCGTGCCACCGAAACTTGCGTTCGAGCCGGCCGTCGCGTTGACCGTGCTGCCGCTCTGTACCGCGCCATTGAGCGCGATCGCCTGGCCTGCGTTCAGGTTGACCGCGCCCTGCGAGGACGAGACATTGCCTTGGCCCGTAATCGAGCCGGCTTGTGCCGCAATCGATACCGGCCCCTGTGCCTGCACGGTGCCACCGATCGTTGCATTCTGGCCGGCCGTCACCGACAACGCGCCATTCGACAGCGCGTTGCCGTTCACGGTCGTCGAGCCAGTCTGTGCGGCAATCGTGGTGTCGCCGACGCCTGACACCTGTCCGTTGATCGTTGCGTTGCGCGCGCCTGCGAGCGCCACCGTGCTACCGCCCTGCACCGCGCCGTTGACCGTCAGATCCCGCCCAGCCTTGGCCGACACCGTGCCGGGCGCGCTCAAGCCGCTAACCGTGAGATCGCCGTTCGTCGTCTGCAGCGCGATGTCGTGCGCCGACAGCGCCCCGATCGTCATCGATTGGCCGGCCGTCAGGCTGGCCGCACCGTTCGCGGCAACGGACGCGGCATTCAAATTGCCGCCCGCCGTCATCGTGACGTTCTGCCCGGCCGACACTGCACCCGGCGCGTTGATGTCGCCGTTCGCATTGACCGTGTAGTTCTGGTTCGCGAGACCCGTACCCGCGATCGTCGTGTTGCCCGTGCTGGTCAGATTGACGTTCTGATTGGCAAACGTTTGACCGACCGACACGTCGCCGTTCGCATTGACGACTACGTTGCCCGCCGTCGCCGACAGTGGGCCTTGCGTGTTCACGCCCATACCGGCCGCCGTGGACACGATATACACCGTGCCGCTCGTCACCGAACCATATTGGCTCGCATCGACCGCGACGCTCTTGCCGATCGCCGCGGCCGTGTTGGCCGTGCCGTTTGCAGCCGTCCCATACGTGATGCCGGTCGCGTTCGACGACGCTGGCGTCACGAGCTGGTTGCCCGTGACGATGTTCACGCGCTGGTCGGCTCTCAGGGGTGCGTTGACGGTGACACTTTGGCCGATGAGGTCCAAATTCCCGACGGTGCCTTCCACTCCGGCCCCCGGCGTGCCGTCGTTACCGGCGAGCCCGCTGATCGAAATGTTGCCTGAGCGAACGTCGTACGCCACCGCACCCGCATGCGCAAAATCGGTTGCCGTGCCGCCGACACCCGTCAGAAACTGCGGCGTGCCGGTCGTGAGCGTCAAATTCGTGACGTTCGTCACGCTCAAACCATTGACGCTGACGCCATTCGGAGACGCCACGACGACGGCCGCGGGTGAGCCGAATACCTCGAGCGGACCGAACAATGAGGCCGCTGGGCCAGTCGAGCTGACCTGATTGACGATCGTCGTCGCCGGCCGACCATTCAGATTCGGATTCGCGCCCAGCGTACCGCCGAGCAATGGAGTGCCCGCCACCGTGCTGTTGTTCAGCACGAGACCTTCCGGCCCTACGTTAAACGACTGGTACTGACCAACGCTGATCCCATTGGCATTGGGCGTTGGAATGTTGATGGCCGGCACACCAGCGCTGGTCTGCGTGATCGTCGGCTGGAAGGGAATCGGCGCGCGAGGATCGATAATCGGTGCCGCGTGCGCGACTTCATCGGCAAGAAACACGGCCGGCGCGAAATACATCACGATCGCCATCATGGCCGCAACGCCACGCATCCATAACGGACGCGCGGTCTCATCACATGCCGGTCCTGCAAAGCGATAATTCGTGCACGCCGATTCGCGTGCCAGCTGCTGCTGCGCGACGCGTACGCCCCCGGCACGTTGCGCTTTCTTGTTGCTCGTCATCTACGCCTCTACAAAGGCTTGTTGTTAGGTCGTGTCGGAGAAATGCCGGCACGACATGTCACGACTTGCTAGATTTATCGCGCGGATCGTATCACATGCAACTTTTGGCAAGCGTCAACAATCGTCAAGCGAATCAATAGCTTACAAATCAATTTCGCCACTCATTCGGCCGACCTTCACCTCCGCAACAGGCCACCGCACAGTTCCGTACGGCGGCCTGCGGTCAGAACAACCCGGCCGGTTGCGCCGCGTCGTCCCGGCTGAAAATGTTCAGTTCGCTTCGTTTGGCTGCCCGTCCACCACCGCCCAAGGTGTACTGGATCGGCACGGCCTCGATATGAAACCCGTCGAATACACGCCGCATGTCCGGATGGTCGTTCAGGCTGACGATCGCGCGTCCCTTGATCGTGCGCAGCTTCCCCGAAGAAGGCACGGATTTGCCCCGTAACGGCACCGGATGAAGACGGCCGCAGCGTTCCTGCCGATACCCTTCGCTCACCCATCAGCAAGCGGACGAAAAAAGCGATCGCGGAAATAAACGTGGCCCGACCGAAACCCGATCAGTGGATCCACGCGGCGATGTACAACTTCGGGGACAGCTTCGTATCGACGCCACTGAAGATCGGCGCAGGCACCACAACCTACCCGACGCGAATGCAAGCGGCACAGGAAGGCGCTCGACGGTTGAGAAAGACGCCCGGCCACGAGAACATCAAGCACCAGAAAGACCTTCCACTCGTCTTGCCATGGCTCGATGACATCCTGCAGTCACCCGATCCCGACCGGACGCCGGATATGGCGCAGGAGGCAGCGAAATGACCTCGCGCCCGGCTATCGCACTGGCGAGCGTCAACGGCAATTCGATGCAGTCGAACAAAGGTGGGCTGACGCCAGCAACCGCGATCCAGATAGACGAAGCGCCGCTCACGCGGCGCACACCGAACGTACGCACGCTCTAAAAACGCGAATGCAATGACTACAACCATGGAACGAGCACTAACCCTCAAAGAAGCTGCAGATTTGCTCGCTGTTTCGTATTCGACAATCTATGCAAATCAGCGAGCCTTGGGTTTCTTCAAAGTCGGAGGGGTTTGGCGAATCTGGCCTGAAATTCTGAAATCGAAATCGAAATCGTGCGGTTACAATGCCGATCGACTGACGCGGGCGGAAGCAAAGGGGAGTTTTCAATGTCCCCCGAAAGCGCGACGGCGTCTATTACCTCGATCTCCATACGCCAAGCGGAGAAAAAATACGCCGCTTTTGTGTAACTTCCGACCGGAAGGAAGCCAACGAGCATCACGACAAGCCGAGAGCCGAACTGCGGCGCGTGCATAAGCTCGGAAAACGACGCCGCTACGCTTACGAAGAAGCCGCGGTGAGATACCCCAAAGAGCAGCTCGCGATTTGAACAACACAACCTGTCTCGGGCAATCTGATACATGTCGATGACGATCGATCCGAAGCAGGCCGCCGCGCTGCTGGCCGTCGCCGACACCGGCAGCTTCGAGCAGGCCGCCGTGCGCCTGCACGTGACCGCATCCGCCGTCACGCAGCGGGTGCGCGCGCTGGAGGCGAGCCTCGGCACGCCGCTCGTGCTGCGCACGCGACCGTGCCGGCCGACGGTGGCCGGGCAACGCGTGCTGCAGCACCTGCGCCGCGTCGCGCTGCTGCAGGCCGACCTGCAGAGCACGCTCGCGGCCGAGCGCGAATCGCCGATCTCGGTCACGATCGCGCTGAACTCCGACAGCCTCGGCACCTGGTTCCTGCCCGCACTGACGTCGGTGCTCGCGGGCGAGCGCATCCTGTTCGAACTGATCGTCGAGGATCAGGATCACACGTTCGCGCTGCTCGAAAGCGGGATGGCCGTCGGTTGCGTGACGACCGAGCCGAAGCCGATGCGCGGCTGCGTCGCGACGCCGCTGGGCACGATGCGCTACCGGCTGCTCGCGGCCGCCGCGTTCGCCGGGCGCTGGTTTCCGCGCGGCCTGAGCCGCACGAGCGCGCGCGTCGCACCGGTCGTCGCGTATTCGCGGCGCGACACGCTGCAGTCCACGTTCCTCAAGGAGAAATTCGGGTTGCCCGAAGGCGCGTATCCGTGCCATTACGTGCCGGGCACGCACGCGCATTTCGCGGCGGTGCGGCACGGGCTCGGCTACGCGATGGTGCCGGAGCCGCTGATCGGCGGCGCGCCGCTCGACGCGCAGGGGCTCGTCGATCTCGCGCCCATGCATCCGACCGATATCGCGCTGTACTGGCACGCATGGACCGTGCAGTCGCCGACGATGGCATCGCTGTCCACGCGGGTGGTCGAAGCGGCGCGCCGGCTGCTCGCGCCGCTGTCGTGACGAGCATCGCCGGCGCGTCGCCTATACTTTTTTCATCGGCCTCGCGAACGCGCCGCGCGGCCGATCACGCACATCCAGCCGTTCCCTTTCCCGTGAGGAGAACATCATGTCCCGCCGCTATATCGATTGCCGCGAGTTTCCCAGCGCGATGCATTGCTCGGTCGCGATTTCCGCCGACTCCGACAACGAACTCCTGGAGGCCGCCGTGCAGCATGCGGTCTCGGTGCACCAGCACACCGACAGCGCCGAACTTCGCACGCAGCTGAAAGCACTGTTCCGCGACGGCACGCCGCCCGCCGACATGCCCCGGCACGCGTAGTCCACCGGCACGCCAGATATCGACAGACGGGCCACAGCACCGCCCCGTCGCCTCCCCACTCCCGCTTCGCGCCGCGCCTGCGCCCCCGGCGCCGGCCGGCGCATTCCACCTTACGCGCGCCGCTGCGCGAAATACGCGCCGACCGCGTCGATGAAGGTATCGATATCCGCGCGCGACACGTCGCAGTGCGTGACGAAGCGCGACGCGTACAGCATCTGCGTGAGGATCCCGCGTTCCTTCAGCCACGCCTCGAGCGGCGCGCAATCGGCTTCGGGGAATTGCGCGAACACCATGTTCGTCGCATGCGACAGCACCTTCACCGGCTCGATGCGCGCGAGGCCGGCGGCGAGATGCGCGGCGTTCGCGTGATCGTCGGCGAGCCGCTCGACGTTGTGGTCGAGCGCATACAGGCAGGCCGCCGCGAGTATGCCGGACTGCCGCATCCCGCCGCCGAGCACCTTGCGCCAGCGCTGCGCGCGCTCGACCAGCGCGCGATTGCCGACCAGTACCGAACCGACCGGCGCGCCGAGCCCTTTCGAGAAGCAGATCGACACGGTATCGAACGGCGCGCACAGCTCGGCGATCGGGCGGCCCGACGCGACGGCCGCATTGCACACGCGCGCGCCGTCGAGGTGGGTCGCCAGCCCGCGGCTGCGCGCGAGCGCGACGGCTTCCTGCACATAGCCGTCCGGCAATACCTGGCCGCCGATCGTATTTTCGAGCGCGAGCAGGCGCGTGCGGGCGAAGTGGTTGTCGAGCGGCTTGATCGCCGCGGCGATCTTCGCGAGCGGCAACGTGCCGTCCGGCGCATTCTCGATCGGCTGCGGCTGGATGCTGCCGAGCACGGCCGCGCCGCCGCCTTCGTACTTGTAGGTGTGGGCGAGCTGGCCGACGATGTATTCGTCGCCGCGTTCGCAATGCGCCATCAGCGCAGCCAGGTTGCTTTGCGTGCCGCTCGGGAAGAACAGGCCGGCCTCCTTGCCGGCCCGCTCGGCCGCGACCGCCTGCAGGCTCAGCACGGTCGGGTCGTCGCCCCATACGTCGTCGCCGACTTCGGCGGCAGTCATTGCGGCCAGCATCGCCTGGCTCGGACGTGTGACGGTATCGCTGCGTAAATCGATCATCTTCGTGCCCTGAGTGAACGCGGACCGGAACCGATGCGCCCGGCCCTGCCGAAACGAGACTCAGAGTGTACGCAATTCGCGCAGCGCCTGCCGATGCATCGCGCCGCACAAGGAAGCGGCGCTCGATCGTGCGCCACCGACGCACGATCCCCCCGCGACCGGCACGAAGCGACGCGCCCCGCGCCGGGGCGGGGCGGCCGGCATTCGGGGCGGCATCGTCAATAACGCGGCGGCGGCGGCTGAACACCCGGCGGCGGCATCGGCGGCGCCGCGCGCTGCGCGCCTCCGACATATCCGCCGCTCATCCCTCCCGGCACCGGCACGCGGTTGCCGGTTGCGTACATGCATTGCAGATACGCGTAGTCGTAGCGGCGCTGGACGTCGTAGGCCGAGCCCTGCGCGGCGCCCGCGCCCACGACGCTACCCGCGAGCAGCCCGGCACCCGCGCCGACGGCCGCGCCGGAGCCGCCGTTGAACGCGGCACCCGCGGCCGCGCCGAGCGCGGTGCCGACGGCCGCGCTGCCGACCGCGCTCGCGGTCGACGCCTGCCCGGCGCTCACGCCGCCCGATTGCTGGAACGCGTACTGGCGGCAGTTCGCATCGTCGACGCGGAACTGGTCGAACGACTTGCCGGTGCCCGGCAGCGACATCACGCTGGGCCCGGTCGGCATGTACGCGCACGCGCCGAGCAGGCCGGCCAGCGCCAGCACGGCCGGCACACGCAGCGATCGAATCATGGGGTTCATCGTCGGGCCTCCCTCATTGCGGCCGCGCCGGCACCGATCGCCAGCCCGACTTGCAGGTCTTCACATACGGGTAGTAATGCTTCGACGCGTCGCAGTAGTACCAGACGTCCGCGCCGCCTTGCTGCGGCTGGTCCTTCTCGACGTACTCCGGCGGCGGACCGGGATCGACGGGCACCACGACGACGGGCGGCGGGTAGTAGTACGGCGCCGGAACGACCGGGTAGTAATACGGGTAACCGGGGCCGACGTACACGCCGACCCGGGCGGCATGCGCGACGCCGCCCGTCGCGACGGCCACCGCGGCGACCGCGCCCAGCGCGAGCTTCAATCCATTCACGTCACGTTCTCCGGCAGGACGGTTCGTCGATACGAACCGGACATATCGAACGCTACGCCGTGCGCGATTCGCCAGCCATTACAGGCGCGGGTGCCAATGTTGCGCGACGTTACCCATGTAACCGGCCCCGTCAGCCAGGGCCCGCCAGCGGGACTGCACGCGTTACGCGTCAACGCGCCGAAACGGACTGGCCGCAAGCGGCGGCGCCACGCAGCACGCCGGTTCGCAACGCGCCGTTCCGATGACGCGACGCGCCATATTGACGCATGTGCGACAGACCGCCACGTCACGATCGCGCACGTGACGACCGGTGTTGTTGATACGAATCAACGATTTATCCCGAAAACGCGCGCGGCGGACTGGACATCTGCGACGAGTTGGCGCATTTCGCGGCGCAATATCGCGGCACATACTCCAGCCAACCCCGCTGCCCCGTCGGCCGGGGTCCGCCGGCACCCGCCGGCGGGTATCGTCAGCCTCGGTCAACTGGTATGGACACCGCTTTTTCGGCCCTCGATCTGGCCCGCCTGCAATTCGCGTTCACCGTCTCCTTTCACATCGTCTTCCCGGCGCTGAGCATCGGCCTCGCCAGCTTCATCGCCGTGCTCGAATATCGCTGGCTGAAGACCGGCAAGCAGTACTACAAAACCCTCTGCCTGTTCTGGTCGAAGATCTTCGCGGTCGCGTTCGGGATGGGCGTCGTCTCCGGCGTGGTGATGAGCTATCAGTTCGGCACGAACTGGTCGGGCTTCTCGAGCTTCGCTGGCGCCGTCACCGGCCCGCTGCTGATGTACGAGGTGATGACCGCGTTCTTCCTCGAAGCCGGCTTCCTCGGCATCATGCTGTTCGGCTGGAATCGCGTGAGCCCGCGCGCGCACTTCGGCGCGACGCTGATGGTCGCGATCGGCACGCTGATCTCGACGTTCTGGATCCTCGCGTCGAACAGCTGGATGCAGACGCCGCAAGGCTTCGAGATCGTCGACGGCCGCATCGTGCCGACCGACTGGTTCGCGATCATCTTCAACCCGTCGTTCCCGTACCGCCTGTTCCACATGGCGATCGCCGCGTTCATCGTCGCCGCGCTCGTCGTGGCCGCGACGGGCGCCTGGCACCTGCTGAAGGGGCGCCGCGACAAGGGCGTGAAGAAGATGTTCTCGATGGCGCTGTGGCTGCTGCTGGTGCTCGCGCCGCTGCAGGCCGTGATCGGCGACCAGCACGGCATCAACACGCTGAAGCACCAGCCCGCGAAGATCGCCGCGATCGAAGGGCTGTGGGAAACCGAAAAGGGCGGCACTGCGCTCAACCTGTTCGGCATTCCGGACATGCAGGCGGAGACCACCCGCTACGCGGTGAAGGTGCCGCATCTCGGCAGCCTGATCCTCACGCACAGCTGGGACGGCGAGATCCGCGGGCTCAAGGACTTCCCGCCCGAGGACCGCCCGAACTCGACGGTCGTGTTCTGGAGCTTCCGGATCATGGTCGGCCTCGGCTTCGCGATGATCGGCCTCGCCGCGCTCGCGTGGCTGCTGCGCCGCCGCGGCACGCTGTATGAATCGAAGTGGTTCCAGCGCTTCGCGCTCGTGATGGGTCCGACCGGCTTCGTGTCGTTGCTCGCGGGCTGGGTGACGACCGAAGCGGGCCGCCAGCCGTGGGTCGTGTATGGCGTGATGCGCACCGCGCAGGCCGTGTCGCCGCTTTCGGTGCAGCAGGTCAGCCTGTCGATGATGACGTTCGTGATCGTGTACTTCCTCGTGTTCGGCACCGGCGTGTACTACATGCTGAAGCTGATGAAGGCCGGCCCCGCGCTGCCCGACGTCAAGCACGACCCGAAACACGACATGCCCGACACGCGCCCCGATCACACCGCGCGCCGCCCGATGTCGGCCGTCGACGAGCTGATCGAGACCGTCTGAGCCCACCCCATTCGCAAACGAGAAAACCTATGGACGTCACCGTAATCTGGGCCGCGATCATCGCATTGGGGCTCTTCATGTACGTCGTGCTCGACGGCTTCGACCTCGGCATCGGCATCGTCTTCCCGTTCTTCCCGGACGAGAAGGAACGCGACCTGATGATGAACACCGTCGCGCCCGTGTGGGACGGCAACGAGACGTGGCTCGTGCTCGGCGGCGCCGGGCTGTTCGCGGTGTTCCCGGTCGTCTATTCGACGGTGCTGTCGGCGCTATACCTGCCGCTGATCTTCATGCTGGTGTGCCTCATCTTCCGCGGCGTGTCGTTCGAGATCCGCGCGAAGGCGCGGCGCACGAAGCAGCTGTGGGATCTCGCGTTCATCGGCGGCTCGGCCGGCGCGACGCTGTTCCAGGGGATCGCGCTCGGCGCGTTCCTGCAGGGCATCGACGTGAAGGACGGCGTGTACGCCGGCGGCGCGTTCGACTGGCTCACGCCGTTCAGCCTGCTGACGGGCCTCGGCCTGATCGTCACGTATGCGCTGCTCGGCTGCTGCTGGCTCGTCGCGAAGACGGAAGGCGACCTGCAACGGCGCCTGCATCGCGTCGTGTGGCCGCTGACCGTCGTGCTGCTCGGCTTCATCGCGGTCGTCAGCCTGTGGACGCCGCTGCAGGATCCGGCCATCGCGCAGCGCTGGTTCGATTCGGGGCTGTTCTGGCGCCTGCTGCCGGTGCCGTTCCTGGTCGCCGGGTGCGCGGTGTGGATGCGTCGCGCGGTGCGCGACCGGCACGACATGACGCCGTTCGTGCTCGCGCTGGCGCTCGTGCTGCTCGGCTACGTCGGCCTGCTCGTCACGCTGTTCCCGTATGCGATTCCCCAGACGATGACGATCTGGGAAGCGGCGGCACCGCGTTCGAGCCAGACCTTCACGCTGGTCGGCGCAGCGGTTATCCTCCCGATCATCATCGCCTACACGACGATGGGTTACTGGGTATTCCGAGGCAAGGTGCGCCATGAAGACCAGCATTACTACCACCACTGATTCCGCCGCTCGCCAGCCCGACGCGCCGCGGCCACGGATGCGCGGCTGGATGTGGTTCGTCGTGCTGTGGGCGGGCGGCGTGCTCGGCGCCGTCACGCTCGGCTATGCGTTCAAGATCTTCATGAACCTGACGCTGTTCGCGGTGAAGTAAGCTGCGCGGCCGCGTCGATCGAACGACGATCGGAGCGGCCGTTTTCATATCGCCGGCCGATGTTTCCGATTCGCCGGCCTCGCCGGCGCCGCGCGCCTCTCCCCTACCGCCGCTCGCGCAGCGCCGCCTCGATCTTGCGATCGGTCTTGTACTGGCTCAGCGCATACACCGACCAGATCGCGGCCGGCAGCCAGCCGATGATCGTGAGCTGCAGGATCAGGCAGATCACACCGGCGATCGGGCGGCCGATCGTGAAGAACTGGAACCACGGCAGCAAGAGGGCAAGCAGCAGACGCATCGGATTTCCTTTTTCTCATCAATGAGGAACAACGTACGCGGCCAATATGGCGCGTCATGCCCCTCATTTCAAGCCGACCTGCTCCGAACCGGACAGCCATCGCGCAACGCGCGCGACGAGCAGGCCCGCTTCGTCGAAACGCTCGACGCCCGCCACCTGCGGCGCGTCGCAGATGCCGAACACCGGCTTGCCCCATTGCAGCCCCAGCGCGATTTCCGACAGCGTGCCGAGACCGCCACCGACCGCGATCAGGCACACTGATGCGCGCGCGATCAGCGCGTTGCGCGTAATGCCGAGCCCGGTCGGCAGCGCAACGGTCAGATACGGATTCGCGTCCCGCGCATCATCCTCGGGCAGCAGCCCGATCGCGCATCCACCCGCGGCCCGCGCGCCGCGCGCGGCGGCCTCCATCACGCCCTGCTTGCCGCCGCCGACGATCGCGATGCCCGTCGCCGCGATCCCGTGCGCGATCCGCTCGGCGACGGCGAGCTGCGTGTCCGTCGCGTCGCGCGGCCCGATCACGCCGACCGGCATCCGGTGCGGTTGCGCGCCGCGCTGTCGCTGCGCGAGTTGCGCCAGCGCGGCGCGCGTGTCGTCCGACCATTCAATGACGTCGTTGCCGTGCAAGTCCTTCCCCCAGTGCAAGAACGCAGGTGCAAAGCGCCGTCAGCACGATCGACAGCACGGCGGCCTGCGAGAAATCGGTCTGCCCGTCGGACAGCTTCAGATACATCAGCAGCGGCAGGATGTTGACCTGCGTGCCGGCCAGCGCGAGCGCCGTGCCGTACGTGCCGAGCGCGATCGCACCCACGAGGCACCACGCGGCCGCGATCGACGGCCACAGCTCGCGCCACGCGACGTCGAACCACGCGCGCCACGGCCGCGCGCCGAGCGTCAGCGCCGCCTCGAGCGGCCGCCGGTCGAGATTCGCGAGCGCCGGGTAGAGCATCAGCGCGACGCGCGGGATCAGGTAATACGCATAGGCGAACGCGAGCCCCGGCATCGAGTAGATCGCGCCGCCGACCACGGTCGGGTCCGCGCCGAGCGACGCCAGCAGCATCGTCACGAAACCGGCGCGGCCGAACACGAGGATGAAGCCGTACGCGATCACGAGGCCGGAGAAGGCGAGCGGCACGCCGAGCAGCGCGAGCGACCAGCGGCGGCGCGCCGGCGACTGCCCGGCCAGCACGAACGCGACCGGCACGCCAGCGGCGACGGACAGCGTGCCGGCGCCGATCGCGAGCGCCAGCGAACGCACGATCGCGTCGGCGACGAGCGGATCGCCGAACACCGCGGCGAAGGCGCGACCGCCGCCTTCGAATGCGGCGCCGACGAGCGCGGCGAGCGGCAGCGCGAAGCACACCGCGAACAGCGCGGCCGCCGGCACCGCGCCGTAGCGGCGCAGGACGCCATGCCGCATGGACGAAACCCGCATCGCGCGCCCCTTACTTGCCGAGCGTGGCCTGCGACCAGAGCTGGTCGACTTCGGCCTTGTGCGTCGCGGCCTTCGCGACGTCGAGCGGACGCACCTGCGGCGCGTTCGGCAGCTTCGCGGCAACCTCTTGCACGACCGGCGTGCCGGGCACGGCCGGGCGCACGTAGCCCTGCGCGAACAGCGCCTGGCCGACGTCGCTCATCACGAGGTTGAGCCACAATTGCGCGGCGGCCGGATTCGGTCCGTTCTTCACGAGACTCATGGCATACGGCGCCGATACGCTGCCGTCCTGCGGGATCACGACTTCGGCCGCATCGCCCATGCCGTCCGTGTACTTGGCCTTGAGCCCGTCGTTCTCGTAGCCGATCAGGATCGGAATCTCGCCCTTGACGAATTTCGCGTACGGCGTCGTCCCCTCGACGCGCAGCACGTTGCCCGCCTGCTTCAGCTTGCCGAAGAACTCCGCACCAGGCTTCGGGTTGTCGACGCTGCCGCCGTTCGCATAGGCGGCGGCGAACACGGCGACCTGCCCCTGCCCGGTCGAGCGCGGGTCGAGATAGACGACCGCATTGCGATATTCGGGCTTCAGCAGGTCGGACCAGCGCTGCGGCACGTTCTTCACGAGCTTCTTGTTGACGAGCAACGCGATGTTCAGCGAGTGCACCGCGAACCACCGGCCGTCGGCCGCGCGAAACACCGTGGGCAGCTTGTCGAAATTGACCGGCTTGAACGGCGCGACGACGTCCTTGGCCGTCGCATCGAGCGCCGACGCCGCGAAGTAGTACGCCGTGTCGGCCTGCGGGCGGCGTCGCGACTTGTCGAGCGCGACGACCGTGGCCGCCGAGCCGATGTCGTTGTACGTGATCTCGACCTTCGGGTAACGCTTGCGGAATTCGGCGAACAGCGACTTCCAGTTCGCCCATTCCGGGCCCGTGTCGAACGACACGACGAGCCCTTCGTCGGCGGCCTTCTCGTACAGCGCGTCCTCCCCGGGATACAGCGACGCGGCATGGGCCAGCGCCGGCGCGAAGGTCGCGAACGCGCAGAGCGCCAGCAGGCGGCGGCGCGTCGCATGAAGAAAGTGGCGGCGTGCAGACATCGTGATTCTCCGTTGAATGAATAGGTCGCCCGCGCTCACGCGGCGGGCAGCACGAGCAGATGGCGCGGCTCGATCGACACGCAGCGCGCGGGCAGTTCGCGCCCTTCGCCGAGCAGTGCGTCGGTCGCGCCGGCCGGCACGAAGTCGAAGCGCTGTGTCGCGCCGAAGTAGCGCACCTCGCCGATGCGGCCATCGATGCGGTTCGCGACGTCCCCGGGTGGATCGGGTTGCAGGTGTTCCGGCCGGATCAGCACGTCGACCGGGTCGCCCGGCCGGTGCGCCCCCGTCTCCGCGCACAGCGTCGTGAACCGCACGTCGACCGCGCCATGTGCGAGCACACGGCCGCGCAGCAGCGTCGAATGGCCGACGAAACGCGCGACCTGTGCGGTCGCAGGACGCTCGTACAGGTCGCGCGGGGTGCCGGCCTGCAGCATGCGTCCGCCGTCGACGATCGCCACGCGATCGGCCATGCTGAGCGCTTCATCCTGGTCGTGCGTGACGAGCAGCGTCGTCGCGCCGCAGGCGCGCTGCAGCGCGCGGATCTCGTCGCGCAACTGGTGACGAATGCCGGCGTCGAGCGCTGCGAGCGGCTCGTCGAGCAGCAGCAGCTTCGGTTGGATCACGAGCGCGCGGGCCAGCGCGACGCGCTGCTGCTGCCCCCCGGACAGCAGCGCCGTGCTGCGATCGGCCTGCGCGGCGAGGCCGACACGTTCGAGCATCTCGAGCGCGCGGCGGCGGCGCGGCGCCGCGGCCATGCCGCGCATCTTCAGGCCATAGGCGACGTTGTCGACGACCGACAGGTTCGGAAACAGCGCGTAGTGCTGAAACACCATCCCGACCTCGCGCTGCCACACCGGCACGCCGGCCATGTCGCGGCCGCCGATCGCGATGCGGCCGCGGTAGCCGTCGAGCAGGCCGGCGGCGAGGCGCAGCAGCGTCGATTTGCCGGAGCCGCTGCGGCCCATCACGGCGAGCAGCTCGCCCTGGGCCGCGGACAGCGTGACCGCGTCGACGCCTTGACGGGCGCCCGGATACTGGAAGCTGACGTTTTCGAAATCGAGACTCATGACGGTTTCACTTCAGGCGTTGCACGGTGAAGACGGAGGCGAGTGTCGCGAGCACGGCGAGGACGAGCAGCACGACGGTCGCCGCGCAGGCCATCCCGGACGCGCCGTAGAACGCCTGCAGCAGCACGATCGGATAGTTGCGGTAACGGAAGCCCGCGATGAGGTTCGAGATCTGGAATTCGCCGATCGACAGCGCGGCGACCATCACCAGGCCGGAGAACAGGCTGTGCCGCAGGTTCGGCAGCACGATCGTGAAGAACTGGCGCAGCGGCGTCGCGCCGAGCGTGGCCGCGCATGCCTCGAGATGCGCGAGGCCAAGGTGGCGCAAGTCGCTCAGCAGCGTCTGCAGCAGGTACGGCAGCGTCAGCACGGCGTGCGCGGCGATCATCAGCGGCAGCGTGCCGAGCCACGGCAGCGCATCGCCGCTGAAGATCGCGATGTAGCCGAACCCGAGCGTCAGCGCCGGCACCGCGATCGGCATCAGCATCACGATGCGCGCCGCGAAGCCACGGCCGGCCAGTGCGCGGTGATGCAGCGCATAGGCGAGCGGCAACGCCAGCACGGCATTGATCGCGCAGCAGGCGAGCGCGACCACGAGGCTCGTGCCGAATGCGCGGGTAAAGCTGCGATTCGCGGCCAGATCGACGAACCAGTGCGACGTGATGCCGGTCGGCAGCAGCGTGTTCGTCCACGACTGGCCGACCGAGCCGATCAGCAGCAGCACGATCGGCAGCGCGAGATACAGCCCGAACACCGCGACGAACGCCCGCAGCAGCAGGCGTCCCGCCATCGCGCGCGGCCGTTTGTTACGACGAATCGGAATAGCTTCGGCAAGGGCCGGAGCGGATGGCGGATGCATGGCGAATCTCGCTGACGGACACGGAACGGGTCACGCAACGCCCGCCGGGCCGGGCCGGAACGCGTTGTCATGACGGACGCAGTGTGCGGATCCGACATGGCATCGTCATGAAAAAAACGTACAACGCCCGCATCGATCTGTGCGCGCAAGGAATAGTTCGCCGTGAAGCACCTGTTTCCCAACGTCGCGGAGCTGCACGCGTTCGCGAGTTCCGTGAAGTACCTGAACTTCTCGTATGCGGCGCGCGAGCTCGGCCTGACGCCGAGCGCGGTCAGCCGGCAGATCGCGAATCTCGAGACGCTGTTCGGCGTGAAGCTGTTCGTGCGCGAGGGGCGCAATCTCGCGCTCACGCGCGCCGGGCAGCTTTATCACGCGCGCGTGATCGGCCCGCTGCGCGAGATCGGCAACGCATCGATCGAATTGCTGAGCGCGCGCGAGGACAGCGACCTGCTGACGATCGCAAGCGTGCCGACCTTCACGACGAAGTGGCTGGTGCCGCGCCTCGCGCGCTTTCTGGCCGGCGCACCGGAGGTCACGCTGAGTTTTCGCCGCCATCTCGCGCACGGCGACGTGTTTCCGTTCGGACTCGACGCAGCAATACGCTATGGCGACGGCGCATGGGAAGGCGTCCGATGCGATTACCTGGACGGCCGCACCTTCGTGCCGGTCTGTTCCGGCGAATTCGCGGCGCGACATGCGCTGCGCACGCCCGCCGACACGGCCGCCGCGCCGCGGCTCGTGCACGAGCAGGCGGAGATCGCGTGGTCCCTCTGGGCGGAGCGCCACCGCGTCGCCGGGATGAACGCGCTCGCGGGGCCGCGCTTCGAACAGTATTCGGTGCTGATCCAGGCCGCGCAAGCCGGGCTCGGGCTCGCGCTCGTGCCGCGCTTCCTGATCGCCGACACGCTCGCGAGCGGCGCGCTCGTCGAACCGTTCGACGCGCCCGTCGACGTCGACGCGCAGGGGCACTACCTGTGCTACGCGCCGGAGCGCCTGGAGACGAGCGCCGCGTTGCGGCGCTTCAGGGAATGGATGCTCGACGAATGCGCGGACCGATGAGCGCGCCCGACATGGCCGGGCACGCCTGGGCGGCACGGCGGCGCCCGTAGCACGTCGCCGTACCGCCCCTCACGTTGCGTCAGTGGTCGATGCCGAGCCCCGGCAGCACGTGCGTGTTCTCGGCCACGACCGCGTGCAGCAGCTTCGGATCGGCGCCGAGCAGCCCGAGGATCGTCGGCGCGACCTGCTTCGTGCCGACGAGATCGCTCACGATGCGCGCGCGGTGAAGCCCCGGATACGACACGAGCAGGCCGAGGTGGCTGTCGTCCGGCGCATTGCCGCCGTGCTCCTCGTCCTTCTTCGTGCTCGACGTGTAGATCACGCCCGGATTCGGCTGCACGATGATGTCCGGCGTGCGGCCGTTGGCCGGATCGCCGAACCGATCGGCCAGCGCCGCGCCGTACAGGATGTACGCCTGCGAGCCGTCCGCGCAGATCCCGGGCGCGTTGCAGCCGAGGTTCGCCTTCAGCGTCTGCACCACGGCCGCGCGCTGGCCGCGGTCGCGCAGCCAGATCAGGCCGACGTCGTCGGTCTGCACGAAGCCCGTGCCGACCAGGCCCGAGCCGTCGTTCAGGTTGCCCGTCGTCGTGTTGTTCTGGCCGAAGTTGCCGTTCGGGTCGAGATAGTTGTTCGCTTCGAGCAGCTTCGTCAGCGTGTCGCCATTCTTCACGAGCTTGGTGTGATCAGTCGGCGACTGGCCGTGCTTCGCCGTGACGATCACCGCCGTCGACGTGTACAGGTTGCGCTGCTTCAACTCGTTGACGATGCGGCCGATCGAGTTGTCGACGTACGTGATCGCGTTCGCGACCTGGCCGTTCGGCGTGAAGTTCGCGTCGAGATAGCCGCCGCCCTTCGCGACCGGCGCCTTCTGCGCGACGCTGAGCGTCTGGAAGTTGGCGCCGAACAGCGTCGGCACCGGCGCGTTCTTCGTGCCGGTCGAGTCGCGGCCGTCGATCTGGTTGACCAGCGCCTGCACGTGCAGGTTGTCGAAGCGCGCGGTGTGTGAATAGACGTCGGTGTATGCGGTGTTCGTCGCCGGGTCGATCGAGTTGATCTCGGTGCGCATCAGATCGTCGACGCCCGTGCCCGACGGGCCGTTCAGCCAGTCGTAGCCCCACGCGTGCTTGTCGGCCCACGCGGTGTATGCGTTCGGCACGCCGGCCTTGACGGCCTCGAACACCGTGTTGGTCTTCACGTAGTTGTGCGGATAGACGGGCACGCACTGGCCATTGACCTTCGCATGCGGGATCGCCTGCGGGTTGAACGCGCCGCCGCCGTCGAGGTGCACGAGCGCGCCGCCATTGAACGCATCGATGCCGGTCGTCTCGTCGAACACGACGTTCCAGCCCTGGTTGCCCGAGCAGGTCGTGTCGCTCGGCGCATACAGGTTGCGGTCATACGACACGTCGTAGAACAGGCCGGCCGTCTTGGGCGAGCCGCCCGTCACGAGCGCCGCGAGGCCCGGGAACGAATCCGACAGGCCCGGCGTATAGGCGTTCGCGTACGTGACGCCGTTTTGCGCGAGCACCGCAATGTTCGGACACGTGTTCGCGCCGATGCAGCGCGCGAGGTCCTGTTCGTGCAGGCCGTCGACGCTGATCAGCAGCACGTGCTTCACGACACGCCGGCCGCGGCCGGCGTCATTACCCTGACCGTTGCCATCCTGCTGCGCCGCGTAGACACCCGCGCTTGCGAGCGCCAGCGCGCCCGCCATCATCGCCGCCACCTTCCGCTGCTTACCAAGGAAAGACATCATCACCCCACCTCATCGATTGACGTTGAACTGCGTGACCTGCCAACAGGCGAGCAGAATATGGCGGGATCGTGCGGCGGTCCGATGAAGCGGGGCTTTCTGTTTTCTGTCAAACGTAACCAATCGCAAATGACACGACGCCGTCGCAAAGCAAGGCGAGCGGGCGCACGCGGCGCCGTGCGCACCGGGCCGGTGCATCGTGCGCGCCATCGCCCGCCGCGGCATTTTTTTCGCACTTGGCGCATGACTATTGGTGTGTGATAAAGGGTTTTCCCTGACCCGGAGCACGAGTATGTCGACCCTGGAAGCTCTCCGGTTCGTGCTGGACGATGCACGTACCCCCGAAATCATTCGCCACCACGTCGTCGACGCGTTGCAATACGCGCTGCGCAACTACGGACAAGTGTTTACCGCGAAGGAGGTCGAGTGGCTGACGCAGTGGGACGATGCCCGCCTGCCGCTGGCCGCGAGGAAGGAACTGGACAAGCGCGAACCGGCGATCGCCGAGCGCTGAAAGGAAGGCGCGCCGCCGCGCCCGATTGCCGGTCGGGCGCGGCGGCGGCGGATGATGGCGTGACGCGGCTTACTGCAGGCCGAAGTCGACGCGGGTCGTCGCGCCCTTGTCCTCGATGCCCTTCGCATCGAGCTTCGGCGCCACGACGAACATGCGGCTCGAATCGATCTTGCCGTCGAGGTACTGGCGCACGGCCTGCGCGCGCTGCTGCGCGAGCGCGCGCAGCGCGTTGTCGTCTGCCGGCGCGTGATCGGCGAGCGCCTTCTTCATGTCCGCATCGGGCAGCGTCTTCTGCAGGCCGATCAGGTTGCGCGGCTTCTTGAAGTCGGCGGCCTTGTATGCACGCGTCAGGTACTTGGTGTACTCGGCCGGTTCGACCTTCACCGACATCGGATCGATGCTCTCTCCTTGGCCGACCACGTCCTTCAGCTTCTGCTGACGCACCAGCCGCTCGACGTACGCGTCGCGCAGCCCCGGCGTGTCCTTCGCCGGATCGACGCGGCCGATCAGGTCCAGCCGGATCGACGGCTTCTCGGTCAGCATCTTCACGACGGTGTCGAGCTTCTTCTGCTGCGCGTCGGTCAGCGCGTACGAGCCCGGCGCGAACTCGACGTACCCGAGATCCTCGCCGCCGCTGCCGCCGAAAGCGTTCGCGAGCAGCGTGAACGGCGACGTCACGGCCTTCGCGATCAGGTTCAGCACCGCGCGCCAGATCAGCCCGCCGATACTGAACTCCGGATTCGACAGCGAGCCCGACACCGGCAGGTTCACGTCGATCTCGCCGCGCGTGTTCTTCAGGAGCGAGATCGCGAGCTTCACGGGCAGCTTCGTCGCCGTGTCGTTCTCGACGTGATCGCCGAACGTGAGCTGGTCGATGAAGATGTGGTTGTTCGCCTTCAACTGGTCGTTCGCGAGCTCGTAATGCAGGTCGACGTTGAGCTTGCCCTTCGTGATCGGGTAGCCGGCGTACTTCGCCGAGTACGGCGTCAGGTTGGTCAGCTCGATGTCATGCGCGGTCGCCGTGAGGTCCAGCGCCGGCTTGTCGATCAGCGGGTTCACCGAGCCCTTGATCGAGATCGGCCCGTTGCCCGCGAGATTCGCGGCGACGTCGACCGGCGCGGACGTCGTCGAGTCCGTGCCGAACGCGCCGACCGTCCCCTTGATCGCGACCAGGTTCGCCGTGTAGTTCGGCTTGATGAAGTTGTCGGTGTAGGTCACGCGGCCGTTCTGCAGCACGAGCTGGCCGAAATGCATGCGCACCGGATTCTGCGGCGGCGGCGGGGCCTTCACGGCGACCGTCGCCGATGCGGCGGCCGGCGCGGACGCCTGCTGCACGGCCGCGGCCGGCGGCGTCATGCCCGGCGACAGCGGCACAGGTTCGTTCTTGCTCGCGTCGCGCGTGAGCGACTGCGCGGGGCCCGTCTCCTTCGCGACGACGTCCTTCAGGTTCAGCCGCCCCTGCGCATCGAGCAGCACACGGCCGTAGAAGTTCGAGAAGGTCACGCGCGCGGCGTCGACGTCGGTGCCCTTCTCGTCGTAGTTCACCTTCAGGTTCGACAGCGCGAGCGAGCGCCAGCCCGCGAACGGGTCGGACGTCGCCTTGTCGAGCATCCGCACGTCGACCAGCGCGACATCGCCGCGATAGGTCGCGCGCGGCACGTCCTTCACCTGCGCGAACGTCAGGTTGCCCTGCGCGTTGAGCAGCGCGCTCGCGATGGTCGCGTTCAGCGCGCTGCCGAAGTACGGCTCGAACGCAGCCGCGTCGAGGCGGTTGCCGTTGATCTTCAGGCCTAGCTTCAGCGGCTGCGCGGTCACATCGCCCGACACGTTCACCGAGCCCTTGCGGTTCAGCGTCGCCTTCAGCTGAACCGGCAGCGGCTTCGTCATGTCATCGCTGATCTTCTGCACCGACAGGTCGAGCGGCTTGATCGCGAGCTTCACAGGGCGCGGCGTCGACAGGTCCGTGAAGTTCGCGGACGACTCCTTCACGTTCAGCGCGTCGATCCGGTAATGCCACGACGGCGCGGCCGCCTCGGCCTTGCGCGCGACCGTGCGCTTGGGCACCGCCTTCTGCGCGGGTTCGGCCAGCGCAGCCAGGTCGATCTTGCCGTCCTTCAGGCGCTTCACGTCGAGCGCGAGCCCGGTCGCATCGACGCTCGCGATTTCCGCCGTGCGCGCGGCGACGTCGACCTTCGCGATCTTCGCGCTCGCGTCGGGCAGCACGATCGCGGGCGCCTTCGCGTCCGGCGTCGCGAGCTTGAGCGACTTCAGGCTCACCGTGCTGTCGGCGACCTGCGCGTCGAGCGGCGTCTTGCCCCAGTCGGCCTTCGCGTTGACGCTCGCGCCGAGCGTGCCGTCGAGCACGCGCGCACGGGTCGCCTCGCCGAGATACGGCTGCAGCGTCGGCAACGCGAGCGCGTCGACCGTCAGCTTCGTGTCGGCCTGCTTCGCCGCCAGGCTGAACGCGCCTTCGGCCTTCACGTCGCCGCCGCGCGACAGCGACGTCGACAGCGTGTATTTCGCGGGCGTCTTGCCCTGCAGCGTGAAGCCGTCGAGCGTCGCGGCGAGCTTCGTCAGCGACATCGCGGTCGGCGTCGCAGGCACGCGGTCGTCGACGTTGATCGTGCCGCCGTCGATCGCGAAATGACGGATCGTCAGGTCGAGCGGCGGCGCTTCCTTCGCGGCGGCTTCGACCTTCGCGCCGCTGGCGGCGTTGGCGGCGGCGGTCGATACGGCGGCGCCCGATGCGGCGGCGCCCGACGCGGCCGGCTTGCCCGCGTCGGCCTTCGGCTCGGCGGCCGGCGGGCCGACGAGCTTCTCGACGTTCAGCACGCCCTGCTTGTCGCGCGCCAGGTCGACGACCGGCTGGTCGAGCCGGATCTCGTCGAAATGCAGCACGTTGCGCAGCGGCTCGAGGCCGGCGGCCGCGACGTGCACGCCGCGCGCGGCGAACAGCGGCGCCGACGCGCGGTCGGTCACCTTCGCGTCGTTGAGATCCACGGTGCCCGACACGCGCAGCGACGGCGTGTCGCCGCTCATCACGAAATTCAGCGTGAGGTCGCTGCTCAGCAGGCCGCTCGTGACGATCACCGGCAGCTTCGCCGGCGCGTACGAAATCAGCTTCGGCACGTCGAGCCGGTCGAACTTCAGCGCGACTTCCGACTCACGCGACAGCGCGAACGGCTTCGTCTTGCCGTCGATCGCGATCGGGCTGCCGTCGAATCGCGCGCGCAGCTTCGGCTGCACGAAGATGTCGGTCTTCGACGGCAGCGTCGCGATGAACGGAATGCCGAGCGTCCAGTTGTCGACCACGTGCTTTTCGTTCAGCAGGCGGTCGTCGAAGTCGATCCGCCCGTCGTTGACCTGAATGTTCGATACCGAGAAATGGGTCGGCTTGCTTTCGGGTTTGGACGGCGTCGAGAACTTCTCGATCAGATCGGTGAAGTTGAAGCGCTGCGCGTCGTATCGGACGACATGGAAGCGCGGCGAGTCGACGCGCACTTCGTTGACGATCGGCGCGCCGCGGAACAGCGACGACCACGACGGCCGCACGACGAGCTTGCCGATGTCGATGAAGTCGCCCTGGCCGCCGCGCTCGCCGACGTGCACGCCGTCGGCTTCGAGGTTCAGCGTGTAAGGGTTCAGCGCGATGCGCCGGATGGTGGACGGCCGGCCGAGCTGCTGGCTCAGTTGCTGTTCAGCAATGTGACGAATCAGCGGCGGCGCCGCGAAGAATCCGAGCAGTCCGAATAAAACGAGGAAGATCAGTACGCCGAGGCCGATGCGCCGGGTCCGGCGCGAGCGTGCCACGCCGCCGAGGGCATGAAGGGTCGAGGATTTGGTTTCTTTGTCTGCGCTTGACATGCTTGGATGCCTCGGGAATGGATGCCGGGCCGCGCCGGAAAACCGGCACGGCCGCGCACGCTATCCCGAAAGTATAGGCTCAGGTGGTGACGGAACGACGTTCGGGCGAGGCCGCCGCGCCCGCGCATCGGACAGTGGCGGCGCCCATCGGTTCATTTTCGGACGACGACGGGCGGCATCCACGAGCCGTCGCTCGCCTGCGGCTTCGGTGCGTAGAGTCGCAGCGCGAGCGCGAAATCGGCGCGCGGCGCCGGCAGCCAGTTGGCCGCATGCGTGCCGCCCGGCGACGCCGACACGACCACGTCGATCGAGCCGTCGTGGTTGCGGCGCAAGCGGTCGCGGTCGCCGAGCGAGCGGCGCGCCGAGCCGACGTCGGGCAGCGCGCCATTCGTCGCGTACGGCGTGAGCGTCCAGAACCCGCGCACCGGCGGCAGCGCGCCCGGCGCGAAATGCAGCACGTAGCGGTTCGCGCCGTTCAGCGAGTGGCCGTCGCTGTCGACGCGCACGAGCGCGAGCGTCTCGTCGTCGCGCGTCGCGGTGCCGAACTGCGTGTAGGCCGCGTACGCGCGCAGCGCGTAGTCCTGGCCGTACTTGCCGGCCGTGTCGCCGATCCAGCTCCAGCCGTTCGCGCTCAGCAGGTTCGACGGCGGCGTCGCGAGCCGCGCGCGCGCCTCGGCGACGCCGGCCGTGGCAGCGCTCAGGCGATCACCCGTCCACAGCACCGGATAGCCGGCCGTCACGCCGATGTCGCCGAGCAATTCGTTCGCGTGCGCGTCGTCGGCCGGTGCCGGGTTGTCTTGCAGCGCCTGCGCGAAGCGCGTGAAGAACGCCTTCGGGTCGAGCGCGGCCACCTGCTCGGCCGGCGTGCCGCCGCTCGCCGCTTCCAACGGCGCGCTGCCCGCATGGACCGCGACCGACGCGCCACGCGTGCTGCCCGTATAGACGGACAGCGGCACCACGCGGATCGCCCGCTGCAGTTTCTTCACATTCGTGAGGTCGCGCCCGCCGCTCGTCTGCAGCCGCACTTCGAGCCACGCGTTGGCCGACGGCACGTCGATACGCAATGCGCCCTTCGGCAGGGTGCCCTGCCAGTCCTTCGCGGCGAAGGCAATCGTTTGCGATCGCGCGGCGCCGCGAGCGCCACGCGCCGCCACGCTCGACGACGACCACAGCACGTTCGTCCACATGTCGAGCGCGCGGGCATCCCAGTAGCGGCCGCGGGTATCCGGCAGCGTCACGATCACCGGCTCGGCACCGACGTCGAGCCAGCCGGTCGAGTCAAGCGTGTCGACGCCCGGCAGCGGCGGGTTGAGCGCGCCGACGGGCGGCAGCGCCTGCGCGTGACGCAGCGTGTTGAGCGGCGCCTGGCCCGGCTGCGCGCTGTCGCCGCCCGTCGCGGCTTCCTTCGCGACGTCCATCAGCACGAGCGGATACGCGTATATGTAGGAGTCGGCCACTTCGGCGCGCATCCAGCCGGTTTTCCGCTGGATCGCGTCCGGTTGCGACGCGCATCCGGACAGCAGCGCCGCGAGGGCCAGCGACGCGCCTGCAGCGCGACGCAGAGAAATTGATTCTCGTAGGTTTTCAATCATTGATTACTGGCCGAATATCGTTCTTGTCAGTCAACGCCTTGTTCGACTCACGATCGGCGAAAGCAAGGCACCCCAGCGTGCCCGGTCGCCGCTTCGCCGGGCGGGCGCTGATGTCAGGCCGGTATCATAGCGCCTAAGGGCATCCCCCAATATGCCGAATATCGGGTGCAGCGGTAGCCGGGCTGTCGTCAGCCAGGACTTCCATTGATCCGGCCCTCGTCCGGAGCCGCCCGACGCCTGCGCGCGGCAGCATGACGGGCGAGAATGGGTCGGCCGTCGGCACGATGCCGTATTGCATCGCCCCCCCCTTGACCTTCCCATCATGGGAATGTTGATACTGGAGTCAGTCGCGGCACGAACCGCGCTTTTGGGGAATCCAACATGACTGAATCACTCGCCTCCGCCGACATGCAAACGATCGAACTGACCATCGACGGCATGCATTGCGGCGGCTGCACGGGCCGCGTGCAGCGTGCGCTGGCCACCGTGCCGGGCGTCGTCGATGCCGCGGTCGATCTCGACGCGCATGCGGCGACGGTGACCGCGCAGGACACGGTCGAGCCTGCGCAGCTCATCGCCGCGGTCGATGCCGCCGGCTATCGCGCGGCCGTGCGCGAAGCGGCGGTCGAAGCCGTTGCGTCCGTGCACGTCGAGCACGCGACGCACGCGAACGCCCGGCCCGCAACGGCGGCGACGGTACTGCCCGCGCCCGCCGCCAGCATCGAACTCGACATCGACGGCATGACCTGCGCGTCGTGCGTGTCGCGCGTCGAAAAGGCACTGGCGAAGGTGCCCGGCGTCACGCGCGCGTCCGTCAACCTCGCCACCGAGCGCGCGACCGTCGACGCGGCACCGGACGTTTCCGCGTCGCAACTGGCCGAAGCCGTGCGGCAAGCCGGCTACGACGCGACATGGGTCGCCGCGCCGCCGCCGGCCGCTTCCCGCGATCTCGAACTCGACATCGGCGGCATGACGTGCGCATCCTGCGCCGGCCGCGTCGAAAAGGCGCTGGCCGCCGTGCCTGGCGTCACGCGCGCGTCGGTCAATCTCGCGACCGAACGCGCGTCGGTGCATGGCACCGGCGCGCTCGACGCCACCACGCTGATCGCGGCGGTCACGACGGCCGGTTATCGGGCGTCGCTCGCCGCTGCGCCGGACCCGAGCGCCTCGACCGACGCCGACGCCCGCGCCGGCGAAGCCGCACAAGCCCCCGACGCCCGCAAGCGCCGCGAAGCGATCCGCGAACGCAATCTCGTGATCGGCTCGGCCGTGCTGAGCGTGCCGCTCGTCGTGCCGATGCTCGTCGCGCCGTTCGGCATCGACGCGATGCTGCCCGGCTGGCTGCAGCTCGTGCTCGCGTCGATCGTCCAGTTCGGCTTCGGCGCGCGCTTCTACCGCGCCGCCTGGCATGCGGTGAAGGCACGCACCGGCAACATGGACCTGCTCGTCGCGCTCGGCACGTCGGCCGCGTTCGGCCTGAGCCTGTGGATGCTGCTGCGCGACTCCGCGCACCCCGGCCATCTGTATTTCGAGGCATCGGCCGTCATCATCACGCTGGTGCGCTTCGGCAAATGGCTCGAAGCGCGCGCGAAACGCCAGACGACCGAGGCGATCCGCGCGCTGAACGCGCTGCGTCCCGACCGCGCGCGCGTCGTCGAGCACGGCGTCGAACGCGACGTGCCGCTGGCGCAGGTGCGCGTCGGCACGACCGTCAGCATCCGTCCGGGCGAGCGTGTGCCCGTCGACGGCCGGATCGTGTCGGGCCGCTCGCACGTCGACGAATCGCTGATCACCGGCGAAAGCCTGCCGGTGCCGAAGGACGACGGCGATCCGGTCACGGCCGGCTCGATCAACGGCGAAGGCGCGCTCGTCGTGGAAACCACCGCAATCGGCGCGGAAACGACGCTCGCGCGCATCATCCGCCTCGTCGAATCCGCGCAGGCGGAAAAGGCGCCGATCCAGCGGCTCGTCGATCGTGTCAGCGAAGTGTTCGTGCCGGCGATCCTCGGCATCGCCGTGCTGACGCTGGTCGGCTGGCTGATCGCCGGCGCCGGCATCGAAACAGCGATCCTCAACGCGGTCGCGGTGCTCGTCATCGCGTGCCCGTGCGCGCTCGGCCTCGCGACGCCCGCCGCGATCATGGCGGGCACCGGCGTCGCGGCCCGCCATGGCGTCCTGATCAAGGACGCCGAGGCGCTCGAACTCGCGCAGCGCACCACGGTGATCGCGTTCGACAAGACCGGCACGCTGACCGAAGGCAAACCGTCCGTGACGGCATTCGAGGCCGTCGACATCCCACGTGAGCAAGCGCTCGCTCTCGCGGCCGCGGTCCAGCGGCAAAGCGACCACCCGCTCGCTCGCGCCGTCGTCGCCGCGCACGATGCGGACGTCGTGGCCCGCGGCGGCGGCGCGGGTTCGGCCGAGGTCGTCGCGGCCGATGCGCGCGCGGTGGCCGGACGTGGCGTCGAGGCGCGCGTTGGCGGTCAGCTTCTCGCACTCGGCAGCACCCGCTGGCGCGACGAACTCGGCATCGTCGTGCCGCCCGCACTCGACGCGCGTGCCGCGGAACTCGAGCGCGCGGGCAATACGATTTCGTGGCTGATGCGTGCCGACGCGCCGCGCGCGCTGCTCGCGCTGATCGCATTCGGCGACACCGTGAAGCCGGGCGCGCGCGAGGCGGTCGCGGCACTGTCGGCGCGTGGCGTCGCGAGCGTACTCGTCACGGGCGACAACCGCGGCAGTGCGGCCGCCGTCGCGGCGGCACTCGGGATCAGCGAAGTGCATGCGCAGGTGCTGCCCGACGACAAGGCGCGCGTGGTGGCCGAACTGAAGCGCACGCACGGCGGAATCGTCGCGATGGTCGGCGACGGGATCAACGACGCGCCCGCGCTCGCCGCGGCCGACGTCGGCATCGCGATGGCGACCGGCACCGACGTCGCGATGCATACGGCCGGCGTGACGCTGATGCGCGGCGACCCGGCGCTCGTCGCCGATGCGATCGACATCTCGAAGCGGACGTATCGGAAGATCCAGCAGAACCTGTTCTGGGCGTTCGTCTACAACCTGATCGGCGTGCCGCTCGCGGCGCTCGGCTGGCTGAATCCGGTGATCGCGGGTGCGGCGATGGCGTTCTCCAGCGTCAGCGTCGTGACGAACGCGCTGCTGCTGAGGAGATGGAAAGGCCGCGCACGCTGATGCGGGCCACGACGAGCGCCGGGTCATCCGACGGAGGTCCGGCGCTTGTCTTATTGGAAATGGCTTGCCGACCGGCGGGGCGCACATTGCATGCGCTGCGTCGGGACAGATCACCGGAAGAAGGCCGGGAAAACGGCAGCGCGCGTCACCGACGCGTGCGCACTGGCCTCAGCTCTGGACGACCGGCTTGATCAGCGTCGTCGTGATCGGCACGAAGCCGCACGCCCGATACAGCGCACGGGCAGCCGTGTTGTGATTGAACACCGACAGCCCGATTTCGGTGACGCCATGACGGCGCGCCTCGGCCTCCAGTGCATCGAGCGCGCGCATGGCCCAGCCCTGGCGGCGCCGGGTCGGGACGATGTCGAGATCGTAGATGAACAGCGTACGGTTCGGCCCTTCGGGCACGATCGCGTACCAGAGGTCGCCGACCGTGTCGCCGCTGGCGGCGTCGATCAGCTGGACGAGCGTCTGGCCGGAGGTGAGCAGGCCGTCGGGCAGCAGCGTATCGAAGCAGGCCCGGGCGCGGTTCGCCGCGTCGTCGGTCGCGTTCTGCCCGGATGACACGAGATCGCGCGCGTAGCCGTCGATGGCGCGCGTGCGGTATGCGTGGAATTCACCGGCCGTCATCGGCCGCATCTGCAGCATGGCCCGGGGGTCGCGAGGGAAGTCGGACTTCCAGTGTAGCGGGACGATCGCACCGGCGCGCGATGCGGCGGTGGAAAACGGGCAGGCAGTGGCGACGAGCGCCGCGCTGAATCAGCGAATCAGCGAATCAGCGAATCAGCGACGGTACAGGACGATCGGCACGAGGCTCGCACGACGCACGCGCTCGGCTTCGGCGTGACGCGCAGCGTACGAATATTCCGCGTCGAGCGGCAGGTGCGGGGAGACGAACAGGTCGTCGATCTTTTGCAGCAGGGCAAGAATGAAGCTCATGTGAGACTCCTGACAGATGGATCTAGGGTTTTCCCGTAGATGGATGCCATTCTAAGGGTTTTCCCTGAACTCTGCCAGCTCACCGCATCAGTTTGCCGCACCCGCGCCACCGCCGATAGACGGTCCGCCCCGACGCGCCTTGTCGTGCCGGGGTTTGCAGGTAGGGTCGGACGATTTAATGCGCTCGACGCACACGCTTCGCGGCCGCCGCCTCGCGGTTCGCATTGCGCTGCAGCCGGTCGACCTGCGACAGCATCGCTTCGTGGTGTTCCGCGAGCGTCATCAGCGTTGCCTGCTGCGTCGACAGGTCGGCAGCCAGCCGGTCGATCCGCTGCTGCCGGGCGTCAACTTCCTGTTTCAGGTGCGCGATCTGCCGCGTTTGCAGCATCAGTGCGACGAGCCCCACGAACACGACGACCGTCAGCGCCAGCAGCAGCCGGTTGACGCGCCGCATCTCGCGATCGGCCGCCTGCTTCATGCCGGCCGTCTCGGCCTGCAGCGCGGCGAGCCGATCCGACAGCGGGCGCAGTTGCGTGTCGGGGTCGATAGCCGACGCGCTCGACGTGGCAGGTTGCGCACGATCCGCCGACGGCTTCGTCACGAACGACGCCGCGGATGCAACGGGCTGCACGAATGGCGAGACCGGCGCGGCGGCTGCCCGCGCGGCGTCACGGGCACTCGCGGCAACTGCGGTAATCGTGGGCTGCGCCGGTTCGGCGGTCGCCGACGGCTCGCTTGATGGCGCAGGATGCTGCGCCGAGGTCACTTCCGACTGTGCGTCGACGGCCACCGCTTCCGGCGCGCCGCGCGCCGCTGCCGCTTCGCGTGCGCCTGCGGCCACACGGCGCTTGCCACCGGAAGCTGCGCGACGCCCCTTCGTGGGCTCGCCGGGCGTCCGCGCTACTTCGTCGCGTGTGGCCGGCACGGCGGCGCCTTCGGGCTCACCGCCCGCTTTCGCCGGTCGGTCGCCGATGACCGCATCGGCCGCACCTTCCGCCGCCCCTGCATTCGCCGTCGAACGATCGGCGCGCGTTCCGGCCGTGTCGCCGGCTTCCGCCACACTGCCCGTCTTTATCTGGCTGCCGTCGGTTGCCGGCTCGCCGGCTGCAGTCGCGGCGATACCGTCGGACAGCCGCGCCGCGCCGAGCTTCGTTGCATCGGCATCGGCATCGGCATCGGCAGCGGACACGCGCACGACATCGGCATCGGCCACATCGCCGTTTGCACGCGTCGGCGCAGACTCCGTCGTTTTCGCAATGTCTGGCGCCGGCTCGACCGCCCCGCCGTCGGCGCCCGACGTACCGAACCCAGCCAGCGTCGCCTGCCGGCCGGCGTCATCGCCGTCCGCGACGGCGGCCACCGTGTCGGCACCCGCCGCCCCGTCATCGTGCGAGGCCACCGGCCCGCGCGCAGCCGGCTCGAGCACCGGATCGCCGAACAGGTCGAGCGTGCGTTCGTCCCGCGGCGCATCGCCGCCCGTCGCGTTGCCGGAGCGCGCGGTGGCCCTGGCGGCGGTGTCTGCCGCGGCCGCGATGGAACGCGGACGCGAACGGGCCGACGAGCGGTCGGAGCGGGAACGGGAGCGAGGCAGGGAAACGGATTCGGTCATGGAGTCGGATTACAGGCCCGCGAACGCGGAACCGGATGTCGAACGGAATCAGTGACCGGCCATTGTCGCATGACCGATCGCCGATCCGGCCGATCGGATGCCGTCTATTCGTCGCCCGACAACCCGTTGCCTTCCTCGAATCGCGTGACGCACGACAGCCCGCGCAGCTTGTCGCAGATCGCGCGGTATTCGAGATCCGACACGCGCCCGAGCGCGATGCGCACCTCGTCATGCTCGCCCGTGTCGTCGGCGCGCTGCACGATGAATTGCTTCACGCGCGCGCTGTCGGGGCCGAGGGCCGCGTGCAGCGAATCGAACGTCAGCGCGCCGCCCACCACCGTCAGCGCGAGCTGACGCCGCTGCCGCACCGTGAAGTAGCGCCGCTCGAGCGGCTTGATGCCGGCCAGGATGATCAGGATGATGATCGTCGCGGAAATCGACGCGACGTACAGTCCGCCGCCCACCGCGAGGCCGATCGCGGCGACCGACCACAGGCTCGCGGCGGTCGTCAGCCCGCGCACGATCTCGCCGCGCAGCAGGATCGAGCCCGCGCCGAGGAAACCGATGCCCGATACCACCTGCGCGGCGATCCGCGACGGATCGAGCACGATGTGGTCGCTGCTGCCCAGCACATCGGCGAAACCGAACGCCGACACGATCATGATGAGCGTCGAGCCGACACAGACCAGCATGTGCGTGCGCAGGCCGGCCGCCCACGAGAGGCGCTCCCGCTCGAAGCCGATGACACTGCCGAGCGCGGCCGCGAGAACCAGCCGCATCACGAGTTCCAGGTTGCCGAGCATCCGATTTCTCTCCTGTTTTGAGGACGGCCGCGCGGAATGGTTTATCCTTGGCCCCGGCCGCGCCGCTCCGCGCCGACTCAATTCGATCCAAGCGCTCAACCCGCCATGTCCGTTCCCGATTCCGCTTCCGCCCAGGCCGCCCGATTGCGCGACCATTTTGCGCACGTCATCCTGCCGATCTGGCAGGGTTCAGGGTTCGACCAGACGCTGCGGCTACCGTTCGAGGCCGTCGATCCGGCCACCCATGCACCGCTGCCCGTCACCCGTTATCGCGCAATGGCATGCGCGCGACAACTGTTCGTGTTCGCGCAGGCCGGCCACACCGCGCACGCGGCCACGCTGTTCGACTCGCTGTGCAGCCGCTTTCGCGACCCGCGCCACGGCGGCTGGTTCTACAGCGTCGATGCACAAGGCGCGCCGCTCGACACGACCAAGGACCTTTATACGCATGCGTTCGTCGTGTTCGCGTGCGCCGCATGGCATGCGGCGTCGGGCGACACCGCGGCGCGCACGGTCGCCGAGGACACCGCCGCGCTGATCCAGGACCGCTTCGCGCCGCAGCCGGGCGACGCGCTGCTCGACGCCGCGCGTCACGCCGATTTCTCGTCATCGGGCAGCGGCGCGCTGCAGAACCCGTTGATGCACTTGACCGAAGCATGGCTTGCGGCCGCCGATGCATTCGGCGATGCGGCGTTCGACGATGCGCTCCTGCGCACCGCGCAGGCCGTCGAGCGCACGTTCGTCGATACGGCGACCGGCTGCATCGCCGAACTGCCGCTCGGGGCGACCGACAACCGCTTCGAGCCCGGCCATCAGTTCGAATGGTTTTATCTGGTCGATGCGGCCGGCGCGCGTCTCGCGCAAACCGGGCTCCCCGACGCACTCGCGCGCGCGTTCGCATTCGCCGAGCAGCACGGGATCGATCCGCGCACGGGCGCCGTGTGTGCGGCAGTCGACGCGCAAGGCGCATGCATCGACGGCACGCAACGGATCTGGGCGCAGACCGAATACCTGCGCGCGCTCGCCATGCACGGCGGCACGCCGGCCTCCGCGCCGCTCGCACAGCAGATCGAGCGCTTCGCCGCGCGCTTCCTGCATCCGCGCGGCTGGTTCGAGTGCAAGACGGCCGACGGGCAGGTGTCGCGCGCCGACATGCCGTCGACGACGCCCTACCACCTCGCGACAGCTTACGCGGCGCTGCCCGCCGTTTCGTAACCGGCGTCGGCAAACGACGACGACGCGCGCTCGTCGCGAAGACCGCGAGCCGCGCGCGCGTCGCCCAGTTCGAACACCGACACCGCCTGCATCAGGTGCGCGGTCTGGTCGTTCAGCGACGCGGCCGCCGCCGCGACTTCCTCCACCAGCGCCGCGTTCTGCTGCGTCAACTGGTCCATCTGCGTGACCGCCTGGTTGACCTGCTCGATGCCGACGCTCTGCTCGACCGACGCGGCCGTGATCTCCGACATGGTCTGCACGACCCGCGTGATCGACGCCGATACCGTCCGCATCGCGTCGCCCGCCCGTTCGACGAGTTCCGAGCCGCCGTCGATCTGCGTGACCGACTCCTCGATCAGCGCCTTGATCTCCTTCGCCGATTGCGCGCTGCGCTGCGCGAGCGAGCGCACTTCGCCCGCGACCACCGCGAAGCCGCGCCCCTGCTCGCCGGCCCGCGCGGCCTCGACCGCCGCGTTCAGCGCGAGGATGTTGGTCTGGAATGCGATGCCGTCGATCACCGAGATGATCTCCGCGATGCGCCCGGAGCTTTGGGCGATGGCCCGCATCCGGTCGATCACGCTGTCGACCACGCCGCCGCCGTGACGCGTCGCGTCGAGCGCAGCGTCGGCCAGCGCGCTGGCCGCACGCGCGCTGTCGGTGTTCTGGCGGACGGTCGCGGTCAGCTCCTCCATGCTCGCGGCGGTTTGCTCGAGCGACGCGGCCTGGGTGCCCGTGCGCGCGGACAGGTCCGCGTTGCCGCCGGCGATCTCGCCCGCGCCGAGGTGGATCGCGTCGGACGCGTGACGCACGGTGCGCACGGTGTTAGCGATGCTCGCCTGCATCGCGGCAAGGCCGCGCAACATCCGGTCGATCTCGAACACGCCGCCTGCCCGCACGGCTTCGTCGAGCCGGCCCTGCGCGATGCGCTCGAAATGGCGGCCGGCTTCGTCCAGCGGCGCGACCACCGCGCGCCGCGCGGCAGCGTAAATCGCCGCGCTCGCCGCGAGCATCGCCGCCAGCAGCACGATGCCGACCCACTTGAACCACTGAATCCCGCTATCGATCGTGGCGAGCGCGTCGCGGCTCGACGCGGCGCCGTAGTCGGCGAAGCGGTGCAGCTCGGCGAGGTACGCGTCCTGGAAACCCTGTGTCGGCTGGTCGAGGAACGCCTGGATGTTGTCGGCGTCGAGGAACTGCACGAGTTCGCCCAGCGCGCCGCGCAGCGCGCGATAGCGCTCGGCGAGCGCCGCCACGCGCGCGCGGTTCGTCGCGTCGACGGCCTGCGCGGCCGTCAGCGCGGAGAACGCCTTGTCCGCTTCGGCGAGCGACGCGCTGGCATGGCGGATGATCTCGTCGGGCTTCGGGCCGCCGCGTACCATCCGCGTGCCCGCGCGCGACAGGTTCACGCGTGCGTCGAGCAGGCGCTCGGTCGCCTGGCTGGCCGCGTCGACCTGCCCGATCGCGACGTTCGACAGATCGTCGACGCCGCTGCGCGTCGATGCGAGCGCCCAGAAGCCGAGTGCCTCGATCGCGAACAGAAAGAGGCAAAACACGGTCAACACGCCGAGCAGACCCGACGCGAGCTTGATTTTTCCGAACATGGGGGAGATTCCTGGAAAGGCGACGATGGAGCAATGCCCCGGCATTAGCGGCATTTCTTCGTCGGACTTTAGGAATGCGGGTGAGAAGCGGCCGGCCGAGCCCCGCCATTGCCGCCGAATCGCCAGCAAACGAGAACAATGTGCGCGTTCGACGCAATAATCGCGTCGCATCGCGCCGGCCATTGTGCGAAATGCGGACGAATTTCCTTGCTTATCCGCAGCCCCCTTCCTAGAGTTCAGCGCAAGCGGACACGCATTGCGAGGGCAGTCGATGACGGACATCACGGACCACGCGCGCGGCGCATTGCGCGCGCAACCGTTCAGCATGCTGCTGGGCACGGAGCTGATGCATATCGGCGACAACGAGGTGTCGCTGTGCCTGCCCGTGCGGGAAGAGCTGCGGCAGCAGCACGGCTTCGTGCACGGCGGCGTGATCGGCTACCTCGCCGACAACGCGCTGACGTTCGCAGGTGCGCTCGTGCTCGGCCCGCGCGTCATCACCGCCGAATACAAGATCAACTACCTGCGGCCCGCCGTGAACGGCACGCTCGTCGCGCGCGCGAAGGTCGTCTACGCGGGGCGGCACCAGGCGACCTGCCAGTGTCACGTGTTCGTCATCGACGGCGATCACGAGCGGCTCGTCGCGATCGCGCAAGGCACGATCAATCGCGTCGGCGACGGCAAGATGCCGGATGCGCCGGAGGAAACGGCGTGAATTGTCGCGGACGCAAAGGCCATCGGATTACCTGCCGGCGTCGTCCTGACGATCGCGCCCCGTGCCTGTGATGCAACATCGCAACCACCAGCCGCAGCACGCGCGAAGCGCACCGTCCGGTTCCATCGCTTCATCGCGGCAGCGATAGACGGCGTCGCGATCACGGCGACCGACTGCGACGTCCAGCACGATCACTTCCGCTCGATCCGCCCGGCAAGCCGGGATTCGAACGGGTCGTGTCGAACCGAATCCGCGGATCGACGCTTCGGCCGACCTATTCCGCAGTGCCCGCTTTCAACGGCAGAAACCGCGGCGCCACGCGCACCCGAACGTTACCGCTCGCGTCGGTGCGGTAAATCCCGCGCGCCGCATTGTGCGGATGCTCGACCGCGTCGGCCACGCTCAGCACCGGCGCGAAACACACGTCGGTGCCTTCGAGCAGCGCGCGCCAGTGCGCGGACGGCTGCTGCGCGAACACGTCGGCAAAACGCGCCTTCAGCGCCGGCCAGCGTGCGCGATCGTACTGCGACGCCGGATCGACGTCGATCAACCCGAGCCGCTCGACCAGCAGCGCGTAGAACGGCGGCTCCAGCGCACCGATCGTCACGCATTCGCCGTCCGCGCAGCGATACACGTCGTAAAACGGCGCATCGTGGAAGAGGCTCGGCTGCGTGCCATCGAGCTGCCCGTTCGCGCGCGCCCACAGCGCGAGCGAGCCGAGCATCGACACGATGTCGACGATCGCGCCGTCGACCACGCGCCCCGGGCCGCCGCCGCGCACGTCGAACAGCGCGCAGATGATCCCGAATGCGAGCCCGAGCGCGCCGCCGGCATCGCCGACGACGGTCGGCGGCACGCCCGGCCGGCCGTCGCGCGGCGCGGACAGCGACAGCAGCCCCGTCAGCGCGACGTAGTTCAGGTCGTGCCCGGCGGCCGTCGCGAGCGGTCCGTCCTGGCCCCAGCCCGTCATCCGTCCGTACACGAGCTTCGGATTGTCGCGTGCGCAATCGTCCGGGCCGAGACCGAGGCGCTCCATCACACCGGGCCGCAGCCCCTCGATCAGCGCGTCGGCCTGCGCGATCAGCGCGAGCGCCGCGTCGCGGCCGGCCGGCGTCTTCAGATCGAGTTCGACGATCGTCTTGCCTTCGCGCAGCAGGTCGCCGTCGCGGCCCTGCAGCGCGTCCGGCGCGCTGGTGCGGCCCGCGGGACGCGCGATCAGCGTGATGCGCGCCCCCATCCCGGCGAGCATCCAGCCCGCGAGCGGGCCGGGGCCGATGCCTTCGAATTCGACGATGTGGACGCCGGAAAGCGGGACACCAAGCGACATACGATTCTCCTGTCGACCAGCGTTAGCGCTCTAGCGCTTACGCTGGTCCCATGCTTCGCGGTCGACCAGCGTTCGTGCTTTGACACTTACGCTGGTCCCATGCTTCGCGGTCAACCAGCGTTAGCGCCTTAGCGCCTACGCTGGCCCCATCCGTTGCGGTCGATCCGCGATGACTCAAGCCAGCGCGCCCCCCGTGCATCATGACCGCAATGCGCTTCAACGCACCGGCACGGTCACCGATGCGACGCGTTGCGTCGCGAATTGCCTTCATCACACGCGCGCCAAACGAAAAATCCCTGCGCAGCAGGTCCGCTTCGCAGGGATCGGTCCGTTTCAGCACTGCAGGGTTGCGCGCGCGAACCGCGACACACTCAGAACGCATCCCCCGGCACCCGCACCCAGCCTTCCATCAGCACGCGCGCGCTGCGGCTCATGATCGCCTTCGTGACGGTCCATTCGCCCTTTTCGAGCCGGGCTTCCGCGCCGACGCGCAGCGTGCCCGATGGATGGCCGAAGCGCACCGCGTTGCGTTCACCGCCGCCCGCCGCCAGGTTGACGAGCGTGCCGGGAATCGCCGCGGCCGTGCCGATCGCGACCGCCGCCGTGCCCATCATCGCGTGGTGCAGCTTGCCCATCGACATCGCCCGCACCAGCAGGTCGACGTCGCCCGCATTCACGCGCTTGCCGCTCGACGCGACGTAATCGGCCGGCTTCGCGACGAACGCGACCTTGGGCGTGTGCTGACGCGTCGCGATCTCGTCGAGCGTGTCGATCAGGCCCATGCGCAGCGCGCCATGCGCGCGGATCGTCTCGAACTTCTCGAGCGCCTTCGCGTCGCCGTTGATCGCGTCCTGCAACTCCGTGCCCGTATAGCCGATCGCCTCGGCCTCGACGAAGATGGTCGGAATCCCCGCGTTGATCATGGTCGCCTTCAGCGTGCCGATGCCCGGCACGACGAGGTCGTCGACGAGGTTGCCGGTCGGGAACATCGAGCCGCCCGAGCCTTCTTCCTCGGCGGCCGGGTCCATGAACTCGAGCTGCACTTCGGCGGCCGGAAACGTGACGCCGTCCAGCTCGAAATCGCCCGTCTCCTGCACCGCGCCGTTCGTGATCGGTACGTGCGCGACGATCGTCTTGCCGATGTTCGCCTGCCAGATACGCACGGTCGCGATGCCGTCGCGCGGCACGCGCGACGCATCGACGAGGCCACCGCTGATCGCGAACGGGCCGACGGCCGCCGACAGGTTGCCGCAGTTGCCGGTCCAGTCGACGAACGCGCGATCGATCGAGACCTGCCCGAACAGGTAGTCGACGTCGTGACCGGGCCGCGTGCTCTTCGACACGATCACCGTCTTGCTGGTCGACGACGTCGCGCCACCCATCCCGTCGATCTGCTTGCCGTACGGATCTGGGCTGCCGATCACGCGCAGCAGCAGCGCGTCGCGTGCGGCGCCCGGCGCCTGCGCGGCGTCCGGCAGATCCTGCAACCGGAAGAACACGCCCTTGCTGGTGCCGCCGCGGATGTACGTCGCCGGAATCCTGATTTGAGGAATGTGAGCCATGTTTGCGTTGTCCCTGTGTGACCCGGTCAGGCAGCCTGCGACGATTCGAGGAAGTCCTGCGCGAAACGCTGCAGCACGCCACCCGCGTCGTAGATCGACACTTCCTCGGCCGTATCGAGCCGGCACGTCACCGGCACCGCGATGCGCTCGCCGTTCTTGCGGTGAATCACGAGCGTGAGATCGGCGCGCGGCGTGCGCTCGCCGATCACGTCGAAGGTCTCGGTGCCATCGATGCCGAGCGTCGCGCGGTTCGTGCCCGGCTTGAACTCGAGCGGCAGCACGCCCATCCCGATCAGGTTCGTGCGGTGGATCCGCTCGAAGCCCTCGGCGACGATCGCCTCGACGCCCGCGAGACGCACACCCTTCGCGGCCCAGTCGCGCGACGAGCCCTGGCCGTAGTCGGCGCCGGCGACGACGATCAGCGGCTGCTTGCGATTCATGTACGTCTCGATCGCTTCCCACATCCGCATGACCTTGCCTTCCGGCTCCACACGCGCGAGCGAGCCCTTCTTCACCACACCGTCGACCACCGCCATCTCGTTGACGAGCGTCGGATTCGCGAAGGTCGCGCGCTGTGCGGTCAGGTGGTCTCCCCGGTGCGTCGCGTACGAGTTGAAGTCTTCTTCCGGCAGGCCCATCTTCGCGAGGTATTCGCCGGCCGCGCTGTTCGCCATGATCGCGTTCGACGGCGACAGGTGGTCGGTCGTGATGTTGTCGCCGAGCACCGCGAGCGGGCGCATGCCCTTGAGCGTGCGCTCGCCGGCCAGCGCGCCTTCCCAGTACGGCGGACGGCGGATGTACGTGCTTTGCGGACGCCAGTCGTACAGCGGCGCCGCACGCTCGCCCGCATCCGCGCTGCGCGCGAACATCGGTTCGTAGACCTTGCGGAACTGCTCGGGCTTCACGCTCGATGCGACGATCGCGTCGATCTCCTCGTCGGTCGGCCAGATGTCCTTCAGCGTGACGGGCTTGCCGTCCTGATCGTGGCCGAGCGCGTCCTTCTCGATGTCGAAGCGAATCGTGCCGGCGATGGCATACGCGACGACGAGCGGCGGCGACGCGAGAAACGCCTGCTTCGCATACGGATGGATGCGGCCGTCGAAGTTGCGGTTGCCGGACAGCACGGCCGTCGCGTACAGGTCGCGATCGACGATCTCCTGCTGGATCTTCGGATCGAGCGCGCCCGACATCCCGTTGCAGGTCGTGCACGCGAACGCGACGATGCCGAAGCCGAGCTTCTCGAGTTCCGGCAGCAGGTTCGCTTCTTCCAGATACAGCTCGACCGCCTTCGAGCCCGGCGCGAGCGAGCTCTTCACCCACGGCTTGCGCGTGAGGCCCTTCGCGTTCGCGTTGCGTGCGAGCAGGGCTGCGGCGATCACGTTGCGCGGGTTGCTGGTGTTCGTGCAGCTCGTGATCGCGGCGATGATCACCGCGCCGTCGGGCATCTCGCCCGGCTTCTCTTCCCACTGGCCGGCGATGCCGCGCGCGGCGAGGTCGGATGTCGGCAGCCGCTTGTGCGGGTTCGACGGGCCGGCCATGTTGCGCACCACGCTCGACAGGTCGAACGTCAGCGTGCGCTCGTACTGCGCGCCGTTCAGCGTGTCGGCCCACAGGCCCGCTGCCTTCGCGTAGGTCTCGACGAGCTTAACCTGCTCGTCGCTGCGGCCGGTGAGGCGCAGATAGTCGGTCGTCTGGCCGTCGATGAAGAACATCGCGGCCGTCGCGCCGTATTCGGGCGCCATGTTCGAGATCGTCGCGCGGTCGCCGAGCGTGAGGCTCGCCGCGCCCGCACCGCGGAATTCCAGGTACGCGCCGACCACCTTTTCCTTGCGCAGGAATTCGGTCAGCGCGAGCACAATGTCGGTCGCGGTGATGCCGGGCTGGCGCTTGCCGGTCAGTTCGACGCCGACGATGTCGGGCAGGCGCATCCACGATGCGCGGCCGAGCATCACGTTCTCCGCCTCCAGCCCGCCCACGCCGATCGCGATCACGCCGAGCGCGTCGACGTGCGGCGTGTGGCTGTCGGTGCCGACGCAGGTGTCCGGATACGCCACGCCATCCTGCGCCTGGATCACCGGCGACATCTTCTCCAGGTTGATCTGGTGCATGATGCCGTTGCCCGGCGGGATCACGTCGACGTTCTCGAACGACTGCTTGGTCCATTCGATGAAGTGGAAACGATCCTCGTTGCGGCGATCCTCGATCGCGCGGTTCTTCGCGAACGCGTCCGGATCGAAGCCGCCGCACTCGACGGCGAGCGAGTGGTCGACGATCAGTTGCACGGGCACGACCGGGTTCACCTTCGCCGGGTCGCCGCCGCGCTCGGCGATCGCGTCGCGCAGGCCGGCGAGGTCGACGAGGGCCGTCTGGCCCAGGATGTCGTGGCACACCACGCGCGCCGGGAACCACGGGAAGTCGCGTTCGCGCTTGCGCTCGATGATCTGCTTCAGCGAATCGGCGAGGATTGCCGGATCGCAGCGACGCACGAGGTTTTCGGCGAGCACGCGCGACGTGTACGGCAGCGTATCGTACGCGCCGGGGGCGATCGCTTCGACCGCGGCACGCGCGTCGAAGAAGTCCAGCGACGTGCCGGGCAGGGGTTTGCGGTAGGCGGTATTCATGATGTGGGGCGGAAATCGGGGTAAGACGTTCCGCGCGCGCCGGCAACCCGCATCACGGGCGCCGGCGCGAGCGGCAGGCGTTTCAGCGCTTCTCGATCGGCACGAACTGCAGGTCTTCCGGACCCGTGTAGTTCGCGCTCGGGCGGATGATCTTGTTGTCGATGCGCTGCTCGATGATGTGCGCGCTCCAGCCGGACGTGCGCGAGATCACGAACAGCGGCGTGAACATCGCGGTCGGCACGCCCATCATGTGATACGACACGGCGCTGAACCAGTCGAGGTTCGGGAACATCTTCTTCGCTTCCCACATCACCGACTCGAGGCGCTCGGCGATGCCGTACAGCTTCAGGTCGCCCGCTTCCTTCGACAGCTTGTGCGCGACGCCCTTGATCACCTTGTTGCGCGGATCGGAGATCGTGTAGACCGGATGGCCGAAGCCGATCACGACTTCCTTGTTCTCGACGCGGCGGCGGATATCGGCTTCGGCGTCGTCCGGCGAGCTGTAGCGGCTCTGGATTTCATACGCGACTTCGTTCGCGCCGCCATGCTTCGGCCCGCGCAGCGCACCGATCGCGCCGGTGATCGCCGAATAGATGTCCGAGCCCGTGCCCGCGATCACGCGGCCGGTGAACGTCGATGCGTTGAACTCGTGCTCCGCGTACAGGATCAGCGACGTGTGCATCGCGTCGACCCACGACTTCGACGGCGTCTTGCCGTGCAGCAGGTGCAGGAAGTGGCCGCCGATCGAGTCGTCGTCGGTTTCCGTCTCGATGCGCTTGCCGTTGTGCGAGAAGTGATACCAGTACAGCAGCATCGAGCCGAGCGACGCCATCAGGCGGTCGGCGATGTCGCGCGCGCCCGGCAGGTTGTGATCGTCCTTCTCGGGCAGCACGGTGCCGAGCACCGACACGCCGGTGCGCATCACGTCCATCGGGTGGGCCGATGCCGGGATCTGCTCGAGCGCGGCCTTCAGCGCGCTCGGCAGGCCGCGCAGCGCGCGCAGCTTGGTCTTGTACGCGGCCAGTTCGGTCAGGTTCGGCAGCGTGCCGTGCACGAGCAGGTGCGCGATTTCCTCGAACTCGCACGATTCGGCGACGTCGAGAATGTCGTAGCCGCGATAGTGGAGGTCGTTGCCGGTCTTGCCGACCGTGCACAGCGCCGTGTTGCCGGCCGTCACGCCCGACAGCGCCACCGACTTCTTCGGCTTGAATGCGCCTGCGGCGGCCGGTGCTGCTGCGTCTTTCGTCTCGCTCATGTTTCGATTCTCCAATGGGTATCGGGGTGTCATGTCGGCCGGGCGCGGCGCGGGTGCGCGCGTTCCGGCTTCATGCAAAGCATTCCGGGAACCGTGTCCCGGCGCGCGGGCCGCGTTACTTCTTGCCCTGCGCGAACAGTTCGTCGAGCTTGCGCTCGTATTCGTGATAGCCGAGGAAGTCGTACAGCTCGGCGCGGGTCTGCATGGTCGGCACCGCAGCCTTCTGCGTGCCGTCGCGACGCAACGTCTCGTAGAAATTCAGCGCGGCCTTGTTCATCGCGCGATAGGCGCCGCAGCAGTACAGCGCGATGTCGACGTTCGCCTCGCGCAACTCGTCGAGCGTGAACAGCGGCGTCGAGCCGAATTCGGTCAGGTTCGCGAGGATCGGCACCTTCACGGCGGCCTTGAAGCGGCGGTAGTCGTCGAGCGTCTTCATCGCTTCCGGGAAGATCATGTCGGCGCCGGCTTCCACGTATGCGATCGCGCGCTCGATCGCGGCGTCGATCCCTTCGGCGGCAGCCGCGTCGGTGCGGGCCATGATCACGAACTGGTCGTCGGTGCGCGCATCGACCGCGGCCTTCACGCGATCGACCATTTCGTCGGTCGGCACGACTTCCTTGCCCGGACGGTGGCCGCAGCGCTTCTGGCCGACCTGGTCCTCGAGGTGGACGGCCGCGACGCCGGCCTTGATGAACGAACGGACCGTGCGCGCGATGTTGAACGCGCCGCCCCAGCCCGTGTCGATGTCGACCAGCAGCGGCAGGTCGGTCGCGTTGGTGATCCGGTTCGCGTCGATCAGCACGTCTTCCATCGTGCTGATGCCGAGATCGGGGATGCCGAGCGAATTCGCGGCGACGCCGCCACCCGACAGGTAGACGGCCTTGAAGCCGACGGCCTGCGCCATCTTGGCTGCATACGCGGTAATCGCGCCGACCACCTGCAGCGGCTGCTCGGCCGCGACTGCCGCGCGGAATTTCGCGCCGGCGCTCTGAAGATGCGTGTTGCTCATGAACGGCCTCCTGAAGGAATGCCCATCAAACAGCAAGGACCGGGCCAGCTCGCGAAACACCGCTAACCCACTGATTCTTAAGCAACCGGAACGTGCGATGAATCGTCCGGTGATTTCAATTCGGCAATTTCATGTTTCAGAAATGAAATCCCGCGCGCATAATCGGTCGCCATGGACCTCTCCTCGACCAAGCCCGTCGGCCCGGCCGACCGCACCGTTCGCCCGCGCATCTGGGCGATGGGCATCAGCCGCCTGCGCGACCTGTTTCGCGAGATCGCCGGCGAATTCGACGAACGTGCCGACGTGCGCATCGTCACGCGCGCGTACGAAGATGCATTGAGCGCGATCGCGGAGGCCGGCACCGCGCGGCCCGACGTGATCGTCGCGGCCGGCTCGAACGGCGGCTTCCTGAAAACGCGTGCGCAGGTGCCGGTCGTGGTCGTGTCGCCGACCGGCTTCGACGTGATGCAGGCGCTCGCGCGCGCACGGCGCGATGCCACGCGGATCGCGCTCGTCAGCGCCGGCGAGACGCCGCCCGAAGTGCGTCGCTTCGTCGCCGCTTACGGCCTCGACGTGCAGTTTGCGTCATATCAGTCCGCGCAGGAAGCGGAAGCCTGCGTGCACGACCTGCACGACCGCGGCATCGAGACGATCGTCGGCCCCGGCCTCGTCACCGATCTCGCGGCGAGCGCCGGCATGGGCGCCGTGTTCCTGTATTCGCACGCGTCGGTGCGCCAGGCGGTCGAGACGGCGCTCGAAGTCGCGTACGCGACACACGCCGAGGCGTTTCGCCGCCAGCGGCTCGACAACCTGTTGCAGCATCTGCGCGATGGCGTGGTCGCGCTCGATGCGCGCGGTCGCGTCGAAGCCATCAACGAACGGCTCGCGTCGGCGCTCGGGGTCGAACCCGCGGCGGCCGTCGGCCGCGCGCTGGTCGACCTGCGCCCGGAGTTGCGCACGCTGCGCGGCGAGGACGGCGACGCGCTTGCGACCGTGCGCGGCGTGCGCTACGTCGTGCATCGCGGGCCGCTCGTCGATCGCGGCGTGACGTCGGGCAGCGTGCTGACGTTCCAGGAATCGCGCGCGGTCGAACGGCTCGACCGCGCGCTGCGCTCGCAGCCGAACACGCAGCAGTTCGCGGCGCGCTACACGCTCGACGACGTGATCGGCGCGTCCGCGCCGATGGCGCGCGTGCGCGATCTCGTGCGGCGCTACGCGAAATCCGACGCGACCGTCCTCGTGCTCGGCGAAAGCGGCACCGGCAAGGAGATGATCGCGCAGAGCCTGCACGCGCTGTCAGTGCGGCACAGCTATCCGTTCGTCGCGATCAACTGCGGCGCGTTTCCGGAGGCGCTGCTCGAGAGCGAGCTGTTCGGTTACGAGGAAGGCGCGTTCACCGGCGCGCGGCGCGGCGGCAAGACCGGCCTGTTCGAAGCCGCGCACCGCGGCACGCTGTTTCTCGACGAGATCGGCGAAATGCCGCCGTCGCTGCAGAGCCGGCTGCTGCGCGTGCTGCAGGAGCGCGAGGTGATCCGCCTCGGCTCGACCGAGCCGATCCGCATCGACGTGCGCGTGATCGCCGCGACGCACCGCCCGCTGCTCGCGGCCGTCGAGGACGGCACGTTCCGCGCGGACCTGTATTACCGGCTCAACATCCTGAACATCGGCCTGCCGCCGCTGCGCGAGCGCGCCACCGACATTCCGGCGCTCGCGGCCACGCTGCTCGTGCAGGCTGCGCGGCGCGAACCGCGGCTGGCCGAACGCGTGCGCGAGGTCGGCGATGCGGTGCGCGTGCTCGACGCGACGCAGGCGACGCTCGCTCGCTACCGATGGCCCGGCAACGTGCGGGAACTGCAGAACGTGGTCGAGCGGATCGCGGTGGAACTGGCCGAGGAAGTCGACGCGCATCCGGGCGCCTCATGCGCGGCGCTCACCCCCGATGCGCTGCAGGCGATCGCGCCCGAGTTGTTCGCCGCGCCGCCGGACTCGACCGACACCGACGACGCGCAGACACTCCACGCGCGCCGCCGCCGCGCCGAAGCCGACGAGATCCGCGCGGTGCTCGACGCGTGCGGCGGCGATCGCGATCGCGCGTGCGCGATGCTCGGCATCAGCAAGACGACGCTGTGGCGGAAGTTGTCGGCGAAATAGGTTCGGGCGAGACAGGTGCGGCAGGTAATGACGCGCCGGACGCGCGCCGCCGTCAATCGGCCTTGTGATAGTGGCGGTAAGCCTTCGCGCGATTCCCGCACGAAGACATCGAGCACCAGCGACGGCTGCCGTTCTTGCTGTCGTCGATGAACAGCCACTGGCATGCGTCGTTCGCGCAGCGCTTGACCTTCGCGAGCCGCGCGCCGCCCAGCAGGTCCGTCGCCGACCACAGCACCGGGCTCAGCAACCTCGCGAGCGTCGCATCCGCTGGCCCGATCCGCCACGCGTAGCCGCCGTCGATCCGCGCGAGCGCGACGCGCGGCGCCGCTTCCGCCAGAAAACCGCCCAGCAGCGCGAGATCGTCGGCTTGCGGCTCGCGCCGCTCGGCCTGCGCGTGAAAGAGCCGATACAGCGCCTCGCGTAACGCGAGCGCGCGCGCCAGCATCGCCGGCTCGCTCTCCTTCTCCTTCACTTGTGCACGACATACGTCGGCCAGGCCGGCCGGCATGCCCGCCTGCTCGCGGCACCATGTGAACAGGTCATCCAGCGTGCCGAAGGTTTCGGTCGGTGCGTCCGTGCCGCGCCAGTACAGCGTGTTCGCGAAATCGATGCTCAGCGTTTCGGACGGTGCCGGAACCAGGCAGTCCGTCGCGACGGAAGGTTGCGTTTTGCTCATGACGCGATCGTATCTAACCACCATGCCGGTTGACAAGCGGCCGGACGCTTTCTAACATAACCAGCATGGTGGTTAAAAAAGGTTTGCTGCACTGACGTCCCCCCTTCAGTTCAAGGAGCCACAGATGATCGATCACCTTTCGTTCGGCGTTGCCCACATCGACCGCAGCCGCGCGTTCTACGACAACACGCTTGGCGCGCTCGGCTACAAGCGGCTGTACAGCGACGACGGATCCCTCGGCTACGGCACCAGCGAACCGGTGCTGTGGTTGCAGCACGCGGCGCGTCCGGTCGTCGCCGATCCCGATTCAGGGTTGCACGTGTCGTTTCGCGCCTCGTCGCCCGTGGAAGTCGATGCGTTCTATCGCGCCGCGCTGCAGCACGGCGGACAGGACAATGGCGGGCCGGGCAAGCGCGAGCACTACGGCCCCGGCTATTACGCGGCATTCGTCGTCGATCCCGACGGGTATCGGCTCGAAGCCCATTGCGAGCTGGACAACGTCGTCTGATCCGGTTCGCACCGACACGGGTGAACGACAAGGGCCCGATTCCGCATCGCGCGGAATCGGGCCCTTGTCTTTGCTGCATCGATGGCCGGTTCGCGACGGCCACCGCGAGCAATCACGCCAGTGGCCGAGCGGACGGTCGGACGGCACGGCCGGGTTGCGGTCGATTGCGCCCGCGATCCGGCCCGCGCCGCACACTGGCCTACTGCGCGTTGCGCGTGCCCTGCCGTTGCTCGCCCAGCCCCTCGACCCCGAGGCGCACGGTCTGGCCGGCCTTCAGGAACACCGGCGATGGCTTGATGCCCATCCCGACGCCCGGCGGCGTACCAGTCGTGATCACGTCGCCCGGTTGCAGCGTCATGCAGGTCGACAGGTAGGCGATCAGTTGCGCGACGGTGAACACCATCGTGCGCGTGTTGCCGTTCTGGTAGCGGTGGCCGTCGATCTCGAGCCACAGGTCGAGGCGCTGCGGATCGGGCACCTCGTCGCGCGTCACGAGCCACGGGCCGATCGGGCCGAACGTATCGAAGCCCTTGCCCTTGTCCCACTGGCCGCCGCGTTCGATCTGCCACTCGCGCTCGGAGACGTCGTTGACGACGCAATAGCCGGCGACGTAATCCAGCGCGCGCGCCTCGTCGACGTCCTTGCACGTCGCGCCGATCACGACGCCCAGCTCGACTTCCCAGTCCGTCTTCACCGAGCCCTTCGGGATGTCGATGCCGTCGTTCGGGCCGCAGATCGAACTCGTCCATTTGCCGAATACCACCGGCTCCTTCGGTACCGGCATGCCGGCTTCGGCCGCGTGATCGGCATAATTCAGACCAATGCCGATGAACTTGCCGACGCGCCCGACGCACGGGCCAATGCGCGGCTCGCCAGGGACGAGCGGCAGCGTGGCCGGGTCGATCGCGCGCAGGCGCGCGAGCGCGGCGTCGGACAGCGCGTCGCCAGCAAGATCCGGCACGTGCGCGGACAGGTCGCGAATCCGGCCGTCCGCGTCGAGAATACCGGGCTTTTCCTGGCCCGGCAGGCCATAGCGAAGCAGTTTCATCGTGCTCAACCTCTGTTGTCGAATGTGACAGGATACCGGCCGACGCAGCCGTTGACGGCCACTCGCCGGACTGAATGTCGATCGTCGATGACGCGCGTCGGCGCCGCATCCGGCAGGCCAATCGACACGCGAGGCTCGCGCAGGCGCAGCGATCGCGGCGCCGCACCTGAGTGCGGCGCGCATCGAACGGGCGGCCGCCGGTCTGCGCATCGGCGACGACGGCCCGGCATTCGCGACACGTGCCGGCCTGTGCTGTGCCGGCCGGCTTCACGCGCGGCCGCGCCGTCGCTGGCCCGCCGCTCTTTGTACCACCGGCGGCCCGCCGTGAAATGGCGCGCGACGGATACCGACTATTGGTGCGCCCATGGAGGTTGCACCGCAGCATCGGGCCTGCCAAACCGTTCGGCTTTACGCCAAATGCCGCCGTCCGTCGACACCAAAAGATAAATTGCGAATATTTCTTATGAACCTGTCATCGGGAACGATATGTAATCCGTTCTTGCTGGGTAACGATCGGTAAAAAGACGCTGCATTGCACACTGAACGTTTGTTGTTAAGCTCGCGCGGATGGCAGTCACATCCGCATGCGGCTTCACGAATTCGCGTGCAAAGCCGGCCGGCGTGCGTCGCCACCCGATTGGCAATCCCCGGACTTCCTACCCCATGATGCAAACGACCAATAACCCGCTCCCCGGCAGCGACGCACGGGAGTCGATGGGCACAGCCGACCGCTATCGCGCGCCCGCGCTCGACAAGGGTCTCGACATTCTCGAACTCCTGTCGGAACAGAAGGAAGGACTCACCCGCACCGAAATCACGAAGGAACTCGGCCGCAACGCGAGCGAGATCTACCGGATGCTCGAGCGTCTCGTCGCACGCCGCTACGTGATGCGCTCGAGTGGCGGCGACCGTTACACGCTCAGCCTGAAACTGTTCGCGCTCGCGCATCGGCATCCGCCAATGAACCGGCTGATCGCCGAGGCCTTACCGCTGATGCAGCGCTTTGCCGACGCGGCGGAACAGTCGTGCCACTTGACCGTCTACGATCGCGGCAACCTGCTCGTGATTGCGCAGGTGGACGGCCCCGGCCCATGGGGTGTGTCGGTGCGGCTCGGCTCGCGCGTCGGGCTCGCCGATACGGCGTCGGGGCGCGTGATGCTGTCGTTCCAGGGTGCCGAGCAGCGTGCGCACATGCTGGCCGAGCATCGCAAGGTCAAGGGCGAAACCCCGATGAACGAGCAGGAACTCGCGCATGCGTGCCAGTCCATCCGCCAGTCCGGTTACGTGCGCCAGGACAGCCGCCAGGCATACGGCGTGACCGACCTGAGCGCGCCGATCCTCGGCCCGGCCGGCCATGCGATCGCGGTGCTGACCTGCCCGTACATGCGCCGGATCGACGCGCATATGGCGCCGTCGGTCGAGGTGGTCGTCGTGGGACTGCGCGATACGGCAGGCCAGTTGTCGATGTACCGCGCGGAGACTTGCTGAGCGTTGCGGAACGGTCGACCGCGCTGAAGGTGGCAGACCGTTCGGGTGCGGCGGTCGTTCGGTCACACGGCCAGCGGATCGGGCAGGCGGGCGGGCTCGACATCGCGCACGCAGTGTGCGATGCGTACCGGCCACGCGGGCTCTCGTACCGGCATCCGGCAGACCGTTTCCGGATGCGCGGATGCCGCGCTACGCTAGAATAGCGGCCCTCTCAAACACGACGACGGCCGGCTGTCGCGGCCGTCGTATCCGATGGATGTCATGGCCAAACTTCTGAACGATCAAGAATTCCAGCGTTTCTCCGAACTTCAGCAGAAGCAGGCGAGCTTCACGATCACGCCCGAGGAAGCGGACGAGCTGCGCGACATCGTCGCGCGCGCGCAGAAGAAGCGCGACGACCGTGCCGAAGCGATGCGCGCGATCGAGAACTACATCGAGCAGTTCGACATCACGCCCGACGAACTCTTCTCGCCCGAGCAGATCGGCGACGCCGCGCGCACCTACGGCCTGATCACGGCCACCAAGAAGGAGCGCACGCTGCCGCCGTCGATCACGTTCAACGGCAAGCCGTACCAATGGACCAAGACGCTTCCGGACGACGTGCGCGGCGCGCTGTTCGATGCATTTACGTCCGGCGAATCGGTCAAGCGCTTCATCGCGATGCCGAAGGACACCGCGCGTTGCGCCCTGACGATCGCCCGCCTCGAGCGCGAAACCGGCGGCGTTTATGCCGACGCGCACCTCGAAGAACTCGCGATTTCGCGTGACCAGGTGAACGACGCAGCGTCGAAACTTGCTGCATAAATGCCATCGCGGGCACGGTTCATGCGTGCCCGCACCGGCGCGGACGCCGGCCGAAACCCGCGCCGCGCCAGACGGAGCACTGCGTCCGTGGGCTCCCGAAAAGTCTCACCAAAGCATCCCGTAAGCGCTCACCAGAGCATCCCGTAAAAGCTCACTGAAGTTTCCGGAGACGCTCACCAGCCCCTCCCGAACGTCCTCACCGACGCATCCCGCAGACGCTCACCCCCCCTTCCCGGAAAGGCTCACCGGGGCCTCCCGCAAGGGCTCACCGGCAGCTCCCGCGAAGGCTCACCGGGTGCTTCCGTATCGACTCACCCGATTGCTCCCGGAAAAGCTCACTTTCGGCTCCTGAAAAATCTCACCTTTGGTCCGCTTTCAATGCTGGCGGTGCGCAAGGCGGGCGTCAGTGCGCTCGAATATTGCGCCGGAACCGGCGATACGCCGAGGTCACCAGCATACGCAACCGCCCGCCGAGGACGCGGTAACTCGACGAGATCGCCCTTTCCCGCCGGTCGCGAAGCGAGCGTCGTACCGATCCGCACAGTGAGGCGAAAGAGTCGAACGATCTGCATGCCGAACTACAACCGATTCGCTCGGTCGCGGCTGCGCATCACCGACATCGCGCGTTCCGTAGCGGCTGCGCACGACACCGCCGAACGTTCAGGCACACTCGCCGGCGCGATTACGGTTGCAGCTTCATCCTGAACCCCACCACGCTGGGCTCCTCCGTCGTCGACACCTCGAAACCGCAGGATTTCGCCAGCGAGATCATCGCGGTGTTCTCGCGCAGCGCCTCGCCGACCATCCACGCGGTGCCGCGCGACCGCGCGTAGTCGATGATACGCGCCATCATCAGCCGCCCGAGCCCCTTGCCCTTCTGATCGGGCCGGACAGCAATCGCGAACTCGGCCGTCTCGTTGTCGGGATCGGCAACCGCGCGCGCCACCGCGAGCGTGTGCGACCGGCCCGATACGTCGGTGAACGACACGATGAAGGCCATCTCACGGTCGTAGTCGATCTGAGTCATGCGCGCGACTTGCGAATGATCGAAGCTGCGCACGGCACCGAAGAAACGCATCCGCAGATCGTCCGGCGTCATCGCGCCAAGCAGCTCGTTGTGCGCTTCTTCGTCTTCCGGACGGATCGGCCGGATCGTCACGGTCTCGCCGCGCCATTCGAGCGTCTGCTCGAGATGGCGCGGATACGGCATGATCGCGAGCCGGCTGCGCCCGGACGCAAGCGTGATGCGCGGCGCGACCACGTATGCCCGGTCGGACAGCACGCGCAGCGTGACCGACATCGCGACGACCTCGCGCACGTCGCAAACAACTTGCGACAGCGCCGTCAGCGCATCGAGCGTGGGTTCGACAGGCGTGCGGCGCGCATAGGGTGAACGCTCCATCACCGCGCGGGCGAGCACCGTATTCAGCGGTGGCAGCCCGTACACGACGAAAGGTGCCGATACGCCGTCGGTCGGCGGCACGGCATAACGAAACACCGGGCCGAAGTTCGAATCGTCGTACATGTCGACTGTGACGTCGACGACTCTGGTGCCCACCGGCGCATCGGCCGGCTCGCCGTGCACGCCGAAGTGCGACAACCAGCGCAACGCTGCTTCGCCGGCCAGCTCATGCTCGCCGGCCTCGACCATCCGTCTGGCCTCGGCCTGCGCGGACGCAACGCACTCGGCCGGCTGCAGCGGCGTGCCCTCGGGCGTCTGCATCAGCAACTGCCGCCCGAGGTTGTAGTCGACGAGCCGTGCGTATGCGCGCGCAAGCCGCTGCGGTGTGGTGTGCACCGGAATGCCGTTCGCGTGCAGTGCGTCGCGCGTCGCCGCGTCGACCGCACCGAAGAAACACGCGAGGATGCCGCGGTGCGCGTACTGCCGCGATTCGATCAGCGTGCGCGCGACCGCGTCGGCCGGCGCGCTGTGGGACGTCGAATGCACGACGAACAGCGTGCCCGTTTGCGGAAACGGCGCGAGCGCCTTGATGGCGGCGCCGAAATGCTCGGGGCGCGCATCGTCGCCGAGCGTCAGCGGATTGCCGGGCCCGCGGAGATGCGGCAGCGCGGCCGCGACCGCCGACGTTGCCTCGGCCGGCCAGTCGACCAGCACGTCGCGCACCTCCGCGACCGCATCGACCGCGAGTTTCGCGACGCCTGCGTCGCTCGTCACGAGTGTGGCCGCGCCGCGCGCAGTGACGCGCCCGACGCCGAGCGTCTCGATCTCGTCGAGCAGATCGTCGAGTGCATCGACACGCACCATCCCCGCACGCTGGAACGCCGCCGTGTAAAGCGCATCACCGGAATCGGCGCGCCCGGTGCGCAGCGCGAGCACCGGTTTGTTGCGCGCCGCCGCACGCGCTGCCGACATGAACTTGCGCGCGGCACACACGGTGTCGAGCTCGAGCAAGATCGCGCGCGTGCCGGGATCGCTCGCGAGGTAGTCGAGCACATCGCCTGCATCGACGTCGGCCTCGCTACCCAACGCGACGACATGTGAAAAGCCGAGGCCTCGTGCATCGGCCCAGCCGAGTACCGCATTCGTCAGCGCGTTCGATTGCGACACCCAGGCGACGCCACCCGATCGCACCGTATAGGCTGGCGCGCCGAAATGCGCATGCCGCGCGGGCGACAGCACGCCGAGACTGCCGGGCCCGACGATACGGAGCACGAACGGCTTCGCGGCCTTGAGCGTGCGATCGAGCGCGGCGCGGTCGGCGTCGGTGCGCGCCTCACCGACAATCACCGCGACACGCGTGCCGATCTCGCCGAGCTTGCGCACGATGCCGGCCCATGTGGCAGGCGGCGTGCAGATCACGGCGACCGAGGGCGGGGCGGGCAGCCGTTCGACATCGGCCACGACCGAGTACCCGTTCAGCTCGCGATACTTCGGATTGACGGGCCACACCGGCCCCTCGAACGCGCCATCGAGCACACGCGCCCACACCATCGCACCAATACTGCCCGCGCGCGACGATGCACCGACGACCGCAACGGACCTGGGCTGAAACAACGCATCGAGATGGCGGACGGTCACATCGGCTCCACACGGTAATGAAAAACGACCCGGCCGGCACACGAGCCGAATGGCCGTGCGCCGGTCGACGCGAACTCCAAGCATAGGCGAACCCGATGCGGCTGCCTATATGCCAAACGGCCGACTGTGCGACGCGCATCAATGCCCGCAACATGAGCCGGTCACCGCGTCTTTGCACGACGCAACGGGCGAAGGCGACACGATGCGCCCATCCGGTCGCCGTTTCAAAGGTGAGGATTTACAGGAGGCATGGTGAGCAAGTTCGGGAATTGCAGGGCACGCAGTGCAAGTACGCGAGAGGTGATCGCAATCGGCGATACGTCTGCACCGCGAAGATCGAGCATGCCAATGCACGCATGCCGCGAAATTACGGGGTTGTTTACGGGAATTCACGGCAATACCCGGCCGAATCGCGGCGAATTCGCAAAACGATATCCGTTAATCGCGCGGCATCGGTGTTCAATTCGCGGTTTCGAGTCCTGCTGCGACTGCCCAAAAACAAAACGGTGCGACGGCCACATGGCCGTTCGCACCGTCAGTCAGCGCACGAAAGGTGAGGATTTTCGGGAGTCAGTCCTTGATCAGGAAACGCGCGCGGTTCTTGCCGAGCCATGCCGGCGCCCGCCCGCGACCACTCCACGTTTCGCCCGTCTTCGGGTTCAGGTACTTCGGCGGCAACGGACGCTTCGGCTTCGCGGCAGCAGCGGCGCCGATCGGTCGAAAACCGAGTTCTTCCGCGGTGATGTCGAATTCCTCGATTTTTGCCCGAATGGCGGCAATCGCATCGGCAATCGCCTTTTCGCGTTCCTTGTCGATCTTTTGCTGAAGTCTTTCGAGCTGCGCTGTCAGTTGCCTGTAGGTCGCCATATGGATGGGACTCCGTGAGTGTTATTCATGAAAAATAGCCGACTCCAAGCGAATAGAAAAGCGTCTCACCCGATTACGGTCTCTTTATCCGATCATGTCGGGATCAATAACCGCTTTTCTTCTTGCATGCGAAGAGAAGATTTCGCATTGCGTCATCGGTCGATTGCTGAAGGACGTCGAATTCACCGTTGCAGATGGCTCGGGCATTGTCCGTGCAATTGCTCCAGTCGCTACCGGTGCACTGCACCTGCGTGGTCGGGCGCCCATCCGAAGTGAACAGTGGCGCCCCGCCGCCGCACCCGCCGAGCCCCGCAACGAGGGCCAACAATCCGGCCCGACGCCAATGCATTCGAGGCCACCGACAGACCGACGCAAGCATGTGTTTCATTGTTCTTTCCGTCAACCGATTTTTTAATGCCGCGAGTATGCCATGCACCGCCGTCAGTCGTTCAGTCAGGCGCCCGGTCCGGCCGTCCGCGCGTCTTGTACGGCACGGCCCGGTGCGGATCGTCGGTGATGCGAACGAACACCTGCTCGACGTCGGGAAGCGCGCCGAGTTCGCGCTCCAGCGCCTGCCGATCGAATGCCGGATCGGCACACCCTTCGACATAGATGAAGCGCCGCTGCACGGTGATCCACAGGCTCGTGCCCTGCAGACGATCGGTGCCCGCGAAATGCGCTTTCGCCGCCTCGGCGATCGGCGCGTCATACATATACGAATTCGGTTTCGTGCAGCGGTGGGCGAGCCAGCAGGTGGTCCCGCGCTCGACGCGGTAATGCGCGTCGTCTTCCATCTCGGCGCGCGTCATCCACGGGCCGAGCGGCAGCGGGCATTCGGCGAAGCCTCGCGACAGCGCGACGAACGGATCGTTGTACCAGTTGCGTCGCACCGCGGGTGTGTCCGCGTCACCCGCCTGTGCGAGCGAGGACATCACTACCAGTACGGCCAGCCATCCGGCAATTGCGATTCGCTTCATCGTCGTCTCCTGTCGGGCACTTCACCGGTGCCGTTCCTCATGTCGGGGCGCATCCACCGCCGCTTGCTACCGGGCGATCCCGAGCGCCGTCAGTTTCTTGTACAGCGTCGCCCGGCCGATGCCGATGCGCGCGGCCGCTTCGACCACCTTCCCGTCGCATGCCGCAAGGGCGTCGATCAGGAACTGACGCTCCCACGCGGCCAATGCATCGGTATACGAAACGACCGGCGCACCAGGCGCCCCCGCTGCATCGCCCGCATCCCGGCCGACCGGCGACGGAGCAGCCCGCGTGCCCGCCGGCACGCTATCCGGCACCACGCGCACCGGCCCGAGGAACGGCGCGAGCGCACCCGCATCGATCACCGAGCGATCCGACAGCATCAGCGCACGCTCAAGCGTGTTGCGCAGCTCGCGTACGTTGCCCGGCCACGGGTACGCGCACAGCATCCGCAGCGCATCGTCGGTCAGTTCGCAGTGCGCAGCGCGACCGTGCTGCGCGGCCAGCTCCTCGAGCGTCGCGTAGACGAGCGCCGCGATGTCGGACGCGCGCTCGCGCAAGGGCGGCGCATGAATCGTCAGCACATTGAGCCGGTAATAGAGATCCGCGCGAAAACGGCCGGCCTCGACCAGCGCGGGCAGGTCAGCCGACGTCGCGGCGATGATCCGCACATCGGCACGCACGATCCGGTTCGAGCCGACCGGTTCGAACTCCTTGTCCTGCAATACGCGCAGCAGCTTGCCCTGCAGCGGCAGCGGCATGTCGCCGATCTCGTCGAGAAACAGCGTGCCGCGATCGGCCAGCTCGAACTTGCCGACGCGTCCCTTGCGATCGGCACCGGTATACGCGCCCGGCGCCGCGCCGAAGAATTCGGTTTCGAGCAGCGTGTCGGGAATCGCGGCCACGTTGACGGTCACGAGCGGCTGGAGCGCGCGCGCCGACGCCGCGTGAATCGCATGCGCGAGCAGTTCCTTGCCGGTGCCCGTCTCGCCGAGCAGCAGCACCGGCGAATCGACCTGTGCGGCGCGCCGCGCCTGCCGCTTGGTTTCGAGGCTTGCGGCGCTCGTGCCGACGAAACTCGCGAACGTGTATTTCGCACGGCGTGCCTGCGCGAGCGAACGCTGCGTCGCGATCAGCTGCTGCTGAAGCTGCGCGTAGCGGGAAAAGATCGGCGTGAGCGTCTTCAGCTGGTCGAACAGTGCGAAGCCGATCGCGCCGACCGTCTCGCCCGCCTCGTTCTTCAACGGCAGGCGTGTGACGACGAGCGGCTCGCGGCCCGTCTCCATGATGTCGAGCAGGATCGGCTGTCCGGTCGACACGACCTCACGCATCAGGCTGTTCGGAATCACCGCCTCGCAGTCGAGGCCGACCGCCTGCTGCGGATCGGCGAACCCGAAGCGCGCCGCATAACGCTCGTTCATCCACACCACGCGCGCGTCGCGATCGACGACCACCGTGCCCGCGCTCGAATCCTCGAAAGTCCGAAACAGCGACTCGGCGGCGCGCCGCAGCACATCGCCGTAATTGACGGGCAGGCGGACCCAGTCGTTCATCATCGTGTCGTTGTCTCCGCGTATGCTTGGCCGGATATCTCCGGAACGAGACGCAGTATCTCATTTCGGAGACATCCCGGAATCCCTTGTCCGGGAAAGCCCTGCCCGATTCAGAGGGCAGTCTTGGCGGCCGAATCGTCTCCCGATGGAGACGATTTATGTAGAATCTTCAGACATTGGCCGGCGCGGGCCCGCCGGCCAGCGCCGGATCCACGTCCGGCGGCGCAATCCGGCCGATGGCACGAAACCTGCACGAACCTGAGCCGGTTCGCGGCGCGTCCCGCGATCGAACAACAACCAAAGCCATTCCAAGCTATTAGGAGACTCCCTTGTCTTTCGTGATCGTCCTTGCCGCGCTGGCGTTCCTGATGTTCGCCGCGTATCGCGGCTACAGCGTGATCCTGTTCGCGCCGATCGCCGCGCTCGGCGCGGTCCTGCTGATCGAACCCGCCGCCGTCGCACCGGTCTTCTCCGGCATCTTCATGGAGAAAATGGTCGGCTTCGTCAAACTGTATTTCCCGGTCTTCATGCTCGGCGCCGTGTTCGGCAAGGTGATCGAACTGTCCGGATTCTCCGAGTCGATCGTCCATGCCGCGATCCGCTACATCGGCCGTTCGCGTGCGAATGCGGTGATCGTCGCGGTGTGCGCGCTGCTCACCTATGGCGGCGTGTCGCTGTTCGTCGTGGTGTTCGCCGTGTATCCGTTCGCGGCCGAACTCTATCGCCAGAGCAATATTCCGAAGCGGCTGATGCCCGGCGCGATCGCGCTCGGTGCGTTCTCGTTCACGATGGATTCGCTGCCCGGCACGCCGCAGATCCAGAACATCATCCCGACCACGTTCTTCAAGACGACCGCCTGGGCCGCACCCGCGCTCGGCACGATCGGCTCGCTGTTCATCATCATCGTCGGCCTCTCGTATCTGGAATGGCGCCGCCGTTCGGCGATGGCGAAGGGCGAAGGCTACGGCACGTCGCTCGTCAACGAGCCGGAGCGCGTCGAAGCGACGGCACTGCCGCATCCGGCGCTGGCGATCCTGCCGCTGATCCTCGTCGGCGCATCGAACTTCACGTTCACGAAACTGATTCCGCAGTGGTACGGCGCCGCGTCGTACACGGTCGCGCCGGACGTGCTGCCCGGCGTGCACACGCCGGTCACGACGTCGATCAAGACCGTCGTCGCGATCTGGTCGGTCGAGGCCGCGCTGCTGCTCGGCATCGTGCTGGTCGTGCTGACCGCGTTCAAGCGCGTCAGCGACCGCTTCGCGGCCGGTTCGAAGGCCGCCGTCGGCGGCGCGCTGCTCGCCGCGATGAACACGGCGTCGGAATACGGTTTCGGTGGCGTGATCGCCGCGCTGCCGGGCTTCCTCGTCGTCAGCGACGCGCTGAAGAGCATTCCGAACCCGCTGGTGAACGCGGCTGTGTCGGTCAGCTCGCTCGCCGGCATCACCGGTTCGGCGTCGGGCGGCATGAGCATCGCGCTCGCCGCGATGTCGGACCTGTTCATCAAGGGCGCGCAGGCAGCCAACATTCCGATGGACGTGCTGCACCGGGTCGTCGCGATGGCCAGCGGCGGCATGGACACGCTGCCGCACAACGGCGCGGTCATCACGCTGCTCGCGGTCACGGGCCTCACGCACCGCGAGTCGTATCGCGACATCTTCGCGGTCACCGTGATCAAGACGCTCGCGGTGTTCTTCGTGATCGCCGTCTACTACACGACGGGCCTCGTGTAAGCCCCGCATCGGGCGGCGTTCCGAACGCCGCCGCACCTCGTCCGGCCGCATCGCCGCGGCCGGCGCATCTTCCTTCCTCTGCACGCCCGGGCTGGGCGACCGGACCGGCATTGTCGAAGCAGGCAGCGCAACGCGGGTCGCGACGCGCCGCACCTTCCCGACACCTCCGCGCGCAAACCGGGGCGGATCGCCGAGGTTCTCATCCGCCGGTTCGTCCCCCGCCCGACCGGAGCCGCTCGGCGCTACCTCGCCGCACGGCCCGGACGGCCCGACGCCCGTCACGCACCGCCATCCGGCACCGTCAGCGTCCACGTCCACGTCCACGTCCACGTCCACGTCCACGTCCACGTCCACGTCCGCCATCCATTGTTACCGGCGGCAGAACACTGAGTTGGGCGCGACCGCATTTTTCGCGCGCGTGGCCGGGCCTACACTGCTTTCAACCGCCGCCGCTCCGTCGAAAGGCCGGCCGCACAGCTGGAAACATGGAGGTCACGATCATGAAGCGCCTGATTCACGCAGTTGCCGTTGCCCTGGCCGTATCCGCGCCGCTCGCCGCGCAAGCGCAGTCGAACCCGCCGCTCACGCGCGCGCAGGTTCACGCCGAAGTGAAGGCGCTCAAGCAGGCCGGCTTCCAGCCGAGCGATTGGTTCTACCCGGCCAGCATCGTTTCCGCCGAAGCGAAGATCGCCCGTGGGCAGAGTGCCGGGTATGGCAGCGACCAAGGTGCATCGTCGGAGTCGAGCCACTAATCGCCGTCACGACGCGGCCGTCCCGTCCGGCCGCTTCCGCGCAAGCCATCACGCCTTCACCGGCTCGATCAGTTTCGCGCATGCCGCTGCCTGTGGATCGCCCGCGGGCAACTTCGCGCACACCCCGTCGAACTGCTTCACGACCGACCTGACCGACGCATCGTGCGCGCCGCCGCCGCGCCAGCGATTCAGTTGCGTGACGACCTTGGTCAGCGCGCGCAGGTTCGCCCCATAAAACGCATCCTTGGTCTTGCCGGCCTGCGCGAGCACGCTCGCGGCGATCGCTTCGATCCGCGCCGAATCGTCCGGCGCCAGCGCGACCGCATTCGCGAAATAGGTCGCGCCCCAGCGCAGCTTCGTCGCCGGGCCGCTCGCCGAGTCGTACGCCTTCCGGTACCAGTCAAGCGCCGCGGCCTTGTCGCCGCGCGCCTTCGCATTCGCCGCCAGTCCCGACATGAAGTAGTACGGCGTCGCCGAACGCGGCAACTCGGCCTTCAGCAAGACGTCGGATTCGTCGTACAGCCCGGCGTCGGTCAGCGTGTCCGCCGCTTCGCTGACGAGCGCCTGCCGCTCGTACGCGTTCGCGGCGCCCTGCACCGATGCCGCGATCTGCTTGCGTGCGGTATCGACCAGCGCCGGCGCGGCGAGCGGCGCGCCGTCGTGCGCGTCGCCGCGCGCGAGCAGCACGCGGCCGTGCAGCGCCATCAGACGGTCGATCGACGACAGCGTCGCATCGGTCGACAGGCGCGCGAGCGCCGTGTCGTACGCGCCGCGCAGCTTCGTGCGCTGCGCGGCGTCGGCGCCGAGGTACGCGACCACGCGCGCGGGCGCTGCGACGAGCACGTCCGAATCGGCGCGCACCAGCGCCGGCTCGCGCAGCACCGCACGCAGCGCGTCGACGAGCGCCGCCTTGTCGAGCGCGCCGGCCTGCGCGGGATCGTCCGATGCCGCCACCACCGCCGACTTCAGCGCAAACCGCGCGGCGTCCGCCTTCGCGCCAGCCGCACGCGCACGTTGCGACAGCGTCTGCAGCGTCACCGCGACACGATCGGACGGCACCGGTAGCGCGCCGTCGGTGTCCCAGGAATAGTCGGCCAGCAGATGCCATTCGGCCGGCGTCAGCGCCGCGCCGTTGTTCAGCGCGGTCGCGAGCGTCTGCCGCACCGGATGCGCGGCCGTCATCCCGAGCGACAGCACCTGCATGTAGCGTTCGAGATCGGCCTCGCCCGGCAGCCGCGTCACTTCGGTGCCGTCCGGGCGGAACAGGATCATCGTCGGATAGCCGTGCACCTTGAAGCGCTCGCCGAGCTTCTGCGCGCTTTCGGTGTCGCCGTCGAGATATACGGGCACGAAGAACGACGAGCGGGTCTTGAACGCCTGCTGGCTGAAGATCGTCGACTTCACCTGGTTGCACGACGGACACCACACGGCGCCCCAGTACAGCAGCAGCGGCTTGCCGGTGCGCTTCGCGAGCGCGAACGCGGCATCGACGTCGCCCTGCTGCCAGGCGATGCCGGGCGGCAGATGCGCGCCGTCGGGCGATGCGTTCGCCGCCGGGGCGCCCGCGGGCGCGGCAGCGGCAAGCGCCGCACTGGCGGCAGCGAACAGGCAGGCGGCGGTGAGATTGCGAAGAGCGGTTTTCATCGAAGCGGGTTCCGTTGAACAAGACGGTTTCAGGGAGATGCCGCGCACGCAACGAGGGCCGTGAAGCGATGACGATGAGGCCGGCCGACATGCAGCGCCGCGCATGTATCGATACGGAAAAGCGAAGCCGGCCGCAGCGACCGGCACATCGTTCGACGATACGACGGGTACAACCGAAGGAAAACGAACGAATTCTCGATTGAATATGACGCGCGGCGTCGCGGCCGCGTGCCGTCACGTCCGCGACGGCCGGTCCTTCACTGCGGCGCCTTGATCCGGGCCATGTGATACACGGACGCATGCACGCCGTCGCGCAACGCGTAATCCGGCGATTCGCCCTCGATGCGGAAACCGTGTTTCTCGTAGAGCGCGATCGCCGCGTGGTTGTCGGTGAACACGGTCAGCTCGAGACGCGTGATGTTCAGCCAGTTCTCCGCGAGATCGATCGCGGCCGCGAGCAGCCGGCCGCCGACGCCGCGCCCGTGACGGGCCGCGTCGACCATCATGCCGAGCGCCGCCGCGTGGCGCCGGCGCGGATTCAGCTCGGGATGCAGGCCGAGATGGCCGACCACCGTGCCATCGATTTCGGCAACGAGACTCACGCCGTGCTCGCGCACGTTGTCGAGCCGCTTCTGCCATTTTTCGAGCGACGGAAACGGCTGCTGCAACGTATTCATGTACACCGCGGGATGCGCGGCAATCTGTCGGATCGCGTCGACGTCGTGCGTCTCGCTGTGCCGGATCGTGATATCGGTCATGGGTGGGCCGGTTCCGAAATGTCGCGCCGAAGGCGCGGACTGCGCAGGCGCGCAGCAACGCATCGAGCTTAGCCGATTTCACGCATTTGAAACACGGGTGTCACGCCGTTGCACGTCAGGTTGTATCCGCAACGAAGCGTGCTCGCGCGACCCCCGCCAATCCGGAAAATTCCGACCGGTCACGCGTGCGGCGATCGGTAATTTCTTACCATTTTCAACCTCGCATCGCGCTCGAACTAATCGTTGCGCACGCAACGTCATGTGCGCGACATGCGATGTCATTTCTTCATCACGTCGACGTCATGTCGCCTCCCTAGACTGGGCGCCGCCCCAGCCCGGCACGCGCCGGTCCGGTGTGTGCCGACACCTGCCCCGCGCATCACGAGCACGCGGCGCGCAGGATCGCGACGGCGGCCGCGCCATCCGCGCGACGTCGCGCATCGCGCATCGCACATCGCCGCGATACGCGTCCGATGCCCCGAACGCGCACGCATCGCCGATCGTCCCGGGGCGCGACGATGCCCGGTCACCGCCAGACGAACTCGCGAACGCTCCCACCCTCACAGGATCCAAACACCACGACGTCACGCCGCAAATTCCTCCAGCAGACCGCCGGTTCCGGCCTCGCCGCCGCCGCGCTGTCCGCGTTTCCGCCGAGCATCCGCCGCGCGCTCGCCATTCCCGCCTTCCACGAAACGGGGACCATCAAGGACGTCAAGCACGTCGTGTTGCTGATGATGGAGAACCGCGCGTTCGACGGCTACTTCGGCACGTTCAAGGGCGTGCGCGGTTACGGCGACCGCTTCGCGGTGCCGTCGCCGAACGGCCTCGACGTGTTCTACCAGACCTACACGAAAACGACGCCCGCGACGACCTTCACGCCGTACCACCTCGATGCGAGCCAGGGCAACGCGCAGCGCGCGGGCGGCACGCCGCATACGTGGGCCGACGCGCAGGCCGCGTGGGACCACGGCCGGATGAACCGCTGGCCCGACGCGAAGACGCCGCTGTCGATGGGCTATTACGACGCGGCCGAGGTGCCGTTCCAGCGCGCGCTCGCCGACGCGTTCACGCTCTGCGACCACTATCACTGCGGGATGCACACGGGCACCATCGCGAACCGGCTGTTCTTCTGGAGCGGCACCAACGGCCCGAACGGTATCAGCCCGGCCGACGGCAGCCGCGTGAAGGTCGCCGCGCTGAACAACCAGTTCAACGGCGGCAACGACATCGGCCCGTCGAGCCAGGGCTGGACGTGGACGACCTACGCCGACCGGCTGCAGCAGGCCGGCGTGAACTGGAAGGTCTACCAGAGCCTGATCGACAACTTCGGCTGCAACGAGATGATGAGCTTCCGCCACTGGCGCGCGGCCATCGAGCAGATGCCGGCCGCACGCCGGCCCGCGTACGTCGCGTCGACGGACATCACGCAGCCGGTGACGGCGGCCGGCGCGTTCTACGATCCGGCGATCGACGATCCGTTGAGCCCGCTCGCGAAGGGCTTCGGCAACACGATGCCGTACGGCTTTCTCGAAACGTTCCGCGACGACATCCGCAACGGCAAGCTCCCCGAGGTGTCGTGGATCATCCCGCCGTCCGCCTACAGCGAACATCCGGGGCCGTCGAGCCCCGCTCAGGGCGCGTGGTACGTGCAGGCGGTGCTCGACGCACTGACCGCGAATCCGGACGTGTGGAGCAAGACCGTCCTGCTGATCAACTACGACGAGAACGACGGCTTCTTCGACCACATGCCGTCGCCGGCCGTGCCGTCGCGCAACGCGGACGGCTCGCTCGCGGGCGGCCATACGCTGGCGGCTGCCGACGTCGCCGTCGAGTACCACGACTTCGCGCCGGCCACGTCGAGCCAGCCGGCGGCCGACGGCCGGCCGTACGGGCCGGGCCCGCGCGTGCCGATGTGGGTCGTGTCGCCGTGGAGCCGCGGCGGCTGGGTCAACTCGCAGGTGTTCGACCATACGTCGACGCTGCTTTTCCTCGAGAAGCGCTTCGGCGTCGTCGAGCCGCAGATCAGCGCATATCGCCGCGCGGTGTGCGGCGACCTGACGAGCGCGTTCAACTTCCGCGCGCCGAACGACGAACCGCTGCCGACGCTCGCGGGCCGCACGACGAAAAGCCAGGTCGACGCGCTGAGCACCGCGCAGCAGGCCGCGCCGAAGATCACGCCGCCGGCCACGCCGTCGCCGCCTGCACAGGCCACCGGCGTGCGCCCGTCGCGCGCGTTGCCGTACGAGCTGCATGCGAGCGCGCAGGTCGATCCCGGCAAGGGCACCGTCACGCTGAAGTTCGCGAACACGGGCCGCGCGGCCGCGGTGTTCCACGTCTACGACAAGCTGCATCTCGACCGCGTGCCGCGCCGCTACGTCGTCGAACCAGGCAAGGCGCTGCGCGGCGACTGGGCGGCGCTGGCCGACGACGGCGGCAAATATGACCTGTGGGTGCTCGGCCCGAACGGCTATCACCGCCGCTTCACCGGCGATCTGGCCCGGCTGACCGGCGCACGCACGCCGCATCCGGAAATCCGGGTCGGCTATGCGGGCGCGAGCGGCAACCTGCATCTGCGGCTGCGCAACGACGGCGGCAGCACGGTGCGCTTCACGGTGAAGTCGAACAAGGTGTACGGCCAGTTGTCCGGCCGCGGCGCGACCGACGATCGCGGGCACGGCAACGACACGGGCACGACGTGGACCGTCGCGGTACACGCCGGCGGCCAGTCGGAACTGCACTGGAACCTCGACTCGACCGGCCACTGGTACGACTTCGTCGTCACCGCCGACAGCGACGCGAGCTTCTCGCGCCGCGTGGCCGGCCGCGTCGAAACGGGTCGCCACTCGGTCAGCGACCCGGCGATGGGGTTCGCCGACCGCTTCTGACGGCACCTGCGCCCGCCCGGCCCGAGCACCGGCCGGGCGCCTGGCGCGGCGCGGTCCGATCCGGCTGAAACGCCCGCCCGGCGCGGCTCAAACATCAGAAGGATAGGTGGTGCAGCCCTCATTTCATGTCCACGAAAATGCTCCGTGTTGCGGCCCGTTCGCGTTAAACTTCGTCAAGCTGCATTCAACAACGACATCTTCGCCAATCTGGCACACACGACACGAGGATAGGTTCGATGCGCACTACCGGCTCATCCGGGGCAATGACCCTGCTCACCGAACACGACCCGGCCGACGGCCGCGAACTGCGCTCGCTCAGGCTCGAATCGACCGCCGACGGCAAGAGCGTGCTGCTGATCGAGATCGACGAACGCAAGCCCGGCATTCACCGCGAGGTCCGCTACGAGATCACGCCGGCCGAGCTGATCGCCGCGATCCGCTCGCACGGCGCCGAGCTGCCCGGAGAAAACCACGGCGCCACCTCGCTCGCCCGCTCGTCTTCCTGATGTCCGACGGTGAGCCACGTGCAACGCACTGGCTCACCGTTCTGTCCGCATTTCCCTGCCGCCGTCAGGCGCTTTCCGTCATTCCCCTCCGCCCGGTTGAAAATGGCCGATAATCGGCCAATCCGCGCATCTTCCTCACGCGCTTCCTTTTCGGCCAGCCGTCATGCTCCGTGACCTCGTCGCCCAATACGGGCCGCTTCTCGTCTTCGCCAATGTACTCGCGGCGGCCATCGGCCTGCCCGTACCGGCGATGCCGACGCTCGTGCTGTTCGGTGCGATGGCCGCGATGCATCCGGCGATGATCGGCTCGCAGCTCTTGACGGTGCTGGCGCTGTCGGTCCTCGGCGCGCTGATCGGCGACACGGTGTGGTACGTCGCCGGGCGGCGCTACGGCGGCACGACGCTCAAGACGATCTGCCGGCTGTCGCTGTCGCGCGATACCTGCGTGAGGAAAACCGAACGCTTCTTCGGCCGCTACGGCGTGCGCGTGCTCGCGGTCGCCCGCTTCATTCCGGGGCTGTCGCTCGTGTCGGTGCCGATGGCCGGCGCGCTCGGCACGCGCTATCGCACGTTCGCCGGCTACGATGCGCTCGGCGCCGCGCTGTGGACGACCGTCGGGCTCGTCGCGGGGCTCGTGTTCTACCGGCAGATCGACTGGCTGTTCGCCGGCGCGAGCCGGCTCGGCCGCGCGGTGCTGCTGGTGATCGTCGCGCTGCTGGCCGTCTATGCTGCCGTGCGCTGGATGCGCCGCCGCGCGCTGATCCGCCAGCTCGCGAGCGCGCGGATCGGCGTCGACGAGCTCGACCTGCTGCTGCGCGACGCGGCCGCGCCGGTGGTGCTCGACGTGCGTTCGCCCGAGCACCGCAAGCTCGACCCGTTCACGATTCCCGGTGCGCAATTCGCGGACGAGCGCCACATCGAGGACATCGTCGCGCGCTACCCGTTCTCGCAGAAGTTCGTCGTGTATTGCTCGTGCCCGAACGAAGTGACGGCCGCGCTGATGGCAAAGCGCCTGCTCGATGCAGGCTTCACCGATGCGCTGCCGCTGCGCGGCGGCCTCGACGCCTGGCGCGACACGGGCCGGCAGCTCACGTCGCTGGTGGAAGACATCCCCGCCGCGAACGATCCGGTGGCGGGGTTGCACAAGCCGGCCTGATCGAGCTGATCGCAGGCCGGCCGCGCGAGAGGAACAGTTTCGAGGGGGGCGTTGCGCCCCCTTCGATCAGAACGCGTGCAGCGGCACGTTCACGACCAGGCGGTATTCCTTGTTGGTCGCGTCCGAGTAGTGCGCGGAACCGTTGTGCCACATCGCGATGAACGTGACCTTCGTGTCCTTCAGCTTGCCGCTCTGGAACGTGTACGACGGGATGAAGCCGAACTCGTGGTGACGGCCCTGCACCGGTGCGCCGTTGCTCCAGTAGATGCTCGACTTGCTCGGATCCGCCGCCGCGCCCGCGCTCGCATCCGCGCCCCAGCCCGTCACGCCCCAGACCATCGCCTTGAAGCCCGGCAGGCCCGCCTCCTTGCCGTAGAACGTGTAACGCAGCTGCAGCGACTTTTCGTGCGGCGCGTTGTAGTCGACGTCCATCGAGTTGGTCAGGAAGATGCCGTTGGTTTCATTGAGGTAGTCGAAGAACTGGTCGCCGAGCACTTGCTGATAACCGAGCAGCAGTTCGTGCGGACCGTGTTGCGCGGCCAGCGACAGGCTGTACGCGTTGTTGTTGATCTTGCCCTGCAGCGCGTCGCCCGTATCGTGCGTCGAGTAAACGTTACCAAAGCCGGTCCACTTGATCGACTTCACATCGCCGATGCTGTGCTTCACCGACGCGTAATACTGGTGCCACACGTCATCGGCCTGGTTCGCGTACAGCGCGACTTCGCCGTTCTCCGAATAGTCCCACGTGCCGCCGACGTAGGTCAGGCGATTGATGCGCGTGCCGCCATACTGCGTCGTGAGGTTGGTGAGCGTCGTGTGGCCGCGCGCATCCGTCTTCGTGAAGCTGCCGGCCTCGAGCATCACGTTCTTGAATTCATTGCTGACGATCGTCGCGCCGAGAAACGTCGGCGGCAACGCGCGGTTGTCATGCTGCTCCATGAACGGGTTGTCGACGGCCTGCAGACCGTACTTGACCACCGTGTTCGAGATGCGCGCCTTCACGTCGTAGATGCCCGGATAGGCCCACGCGAGCTGGTTCGAACCGCCGCCACCCTTCGCGATGTGCACCATGCTGCCGGCGCCGGCGCCGCCGTCGAGCTTCAGCGCCGCATACAGCGACGCGTCGAAACCGATGCCGATCAGGCCGGTCGTATAGCCCGACTCGAAGTTCGCCATCGCGCCCTGGACCCACGCGTGACGATGCGGTCCGCCCTTGTTGTCCAGCGTGTCCGCATAGTTGCGGAACAGGAAGTTCAGGTGGCTGTCGGCAATGAAGCCGTTCGACTTCGACTGCGCCGAAGGCTCATCGGGCGGCGTGACGGCCTGGTTCGCCTCGGCGTTGATAATGGCGTTCGGGGTCGTTGCCTGCGCAACCGACGTGCTCGCACCGGCGGACGGCGCGGCCTGCGCGACCGTCAGCGGTGCGGGGGCCGCGTCGTCGGCGTGCGCGACACCGCTCAGCGATACGCCGGCAAGCGCAGGCAAGCCCCATGCAAGCAGCATCTTCGATGCCGTCCCGATCGTCTTTTGCTTTTTCATCGTCATTCTCGTCTTGTGTTGATGTCGTCCACGCCGGTTGCGATCCGCTTCCAGCCCCCCGGCGAGCCCGGTTAAGGACGCGCCTTTACCCGCGACGCGAAGATCGTTCGCGCCGCACCCTACCCCTGTTGACCTGCCTGGTTATGTTTGCTGCGTCACTTCACGCCGCCACGCCCGCCCGGATGCACGCGACACGCGCCGCCGAGCCGTGCCGCACTTCCGGCAGCGGCACGTCCTGCGCACACGCGTCGATCGCGACCGGGCAGCGCGTGCGAAACGCGCAGCCGGACGGCGGGTTGAGCGGCGACGGCATCTCGCCCGCCAGCAGCATCGGACGGCGAGCACGCTCGCGCGCCGGCTCCGGCGTCGGCGCCGCATCGAGCAGCGCCTTCGTGTACGGGTGCTGCGGCACGCCGTACACGTCATGCCGCGTGCCGAACTCCATCACGCGGCCGAGATACATCACGAGCACGCGCTGGCTGATGGCCTTCACCACCGCCAGGTCGTGCGCGACGAACAGATAGGACAACGACAGTTCGCGTTGCAGATCGCGCAGCAGGTTCACGATCTGCGCCTGGATCGACACGTCGAGTGCCGATACGGGCTCGTCGCAGATCACGAGCTTCGGCTCGCCGATCAACGCGCGCGCGATACCGACGCGCTGGCACTGTCCGCCCGAAAATTCGTGGGGGTAGCGCAGCAGGTGATGCGCGTTCAGGCCGACACGCTCGAGCATCGTGACCACGCGGCGCCGCACTTCGGCGCGGCCAAGGCCGGCGTGGTGCGTGACGAGCGGCTCCGCAACGATCTGTTCGATCGTCATGCGCGGATCGAGCGACGCGAGCGGATCCTGGAAGATCATCTGCACTTCGCGGCGCATCGCGGTGCCGCGCAGGTGATCGGGCGCGACGGCTTCGCCGCGCCATTTCACGGTGCCGGCCGTCATCGGCACGAGGCCGATCAGCGCACGCGCGAGCGTAGACTTCCCGCAGCCCGACTCGCCGACGAGCCCGACCGTCTCGCCGCGCTTCACGTCGAACGACACGCCGTCGACCGCGCGCAGCGTGCCCTTGGGCGACCACGGATAGCCGCCGAGCGGCACGCGGAAATGCACCTTCAGATCCTCGACGGACAGCAGCGTGTCGCCCGTCGCGCCGGCATTGCGGCGTTCATCGACGCTCATCGCAGACCTCCCGTCAGATCGGCCAGCGGCCGGTGGCACGCGCGCACCGCGCCCGCGACGCCATAGGTTTCGAGCGCGGGGCGCGCGGCACCGCAGCGCGCCTCCGCATACGTGCAGCGTTTCGCGAACGCGCAGCCGGCCGGTGCGGTGCCGGGCATCGGCGGATTGCCGGGAATCGCGACGAGCGGCGCATCGTCGGCGTCGGTCAGGCGCGGCAGCGCGTTGAGCAGACCGATCGTGTACGGATGCGACGGCGCCGCGAAGATCGATTCGGCCGGCGCGTATTCGACGGTTCGGCCCGCATACATGACCATCACGTCGTCCGCGAGGCCTGCGACCACGCCCATGTCGTGCGTGATCAGCACGATCGCGGTGCCGCGCTCGCGGTTCAGCTCGCGCAGCAGATCGATGATCTGCGCCTGCACGGTCACGTCGAGCGCGGTGGTCGGCTCGTCGGCGATCAGGATTTCCGGCTCGGACAGGAGCGCCATCGCGATCATCACGCGCTGGCGCATGCCGCCGGAGAATTCGTGCGGATACATGCGGATGCGGCGCGCCGCATCCGGAATGCGCACCGACTCGAGCGCCTCGATCGCGCGCCTGGTCGCCTCCTTGCGCGACAGCTTGCGATGCAGTTGCAGCGTCTCGGTCATCTGCCGCTCGATCGTCAGGAACGGATTGAGCGACGTCATCGGATCCTGGAAGATCATCGCGATCCGGTCGCCGCGCACCGCGTTCAGCGCGCGCGTATCCATCTCGAGCAGGTTGTCGCCGCGATAGCGCGCGGCGCCCGTCGTCGTGCCGTTGCCGGCCAGGAGGCCGAGCAGCGCCATCACGGTCTGGCTCTTGCCCGAGCCCGATTCGCCGACGATGCCGAGCGTCTTGCCGGCTTCGAGCGAGAACGACACGCCGCTCACGGCGTCGATCGGCGGCGCGTCCTTGCGCGTGAAGCGCACGCCGAGGTTGTCGACTTCGAGTAATGCAGTCATCTCAGCGATCCTTCGGGTCGAGCGCGTCACGCAGGCCGTCGCCAACGAAGTTCACGCAGTAGAGCGTCACGCACAGCATGACGGCCGGGGCCAGCAGCAGCCACGGCATCGATTCGAGTTTCTGCGCGCCGTCCTGGATCAGCACGCCCCAGCTCGTCATGGGTTCCTGCACGCCGAGGCCGAGGAACGACAGCACCGATTCGGTCAGCACGATGTTCGGCACCGAAACAGTTGCATACACAACGACCACGCCAAGCAGGTTCGGCACGACATGGCGCACCACGATCGATGCCGGCGACACGCCGATCGCGCGCGCCGCGTCGACGAACTCGCGGTTGCGCAGCGACAGCGTCTGGCCGCGCACGACGCGCGCCATGTCGATCCACGAGAACGCGCTGATGGTCAGCACGACCAGCATAAACGAGCGGCCGAACAAGGTCATCATCAGGATCGCGATCAGCAGGTACGGGATCGCGTACATCATGTCGACGACGCGCATCATCGCGGAGTCGACACGGCCGCCCGCGAAACCGGCGGTCGCGCCCCATGCGACGCCGAACAGGCCGGACACCAGCGTGCCGAGCAGGCCGACCTCGATCGACACGCGGCCGCCGATCAGCGTGCGCACGAGCAGGTCGCGGCCGAGTTCGTCGGTGCCGAACCAGTGCTGGTTCGCGAGCGTCGGCGGGAGGCTGATCGCGCCCCAGTCGCTCGCGGCGGGATCGGCGGCGAGCAGCCACGGGCCGACGAAACACGCGAGCGTGATGAGCGCGAGCAGCACGAGGCTGAACACGGCCGCGCGGTTGTGAAGGAAGCGCGCGAACGCGAGCGCGAGCGGCGAGCGCGAACGCGGCGGCGAATCGGTCTGCACGGGCAGGCCGACGACGGGAGTAGTCGGAGTCATCGCGGTGCCTCGCTCAATAACGGATGCGCGGATCGAGCCACGCATACGCGAGGTCGACCAGCAGGTTGAACAGCACGGCGCAGACGGTGGTCAGCACGACGAGGCCGAGTACCAGCGTGTAGTCGCGGTTGATCGCGCCGTTCACGACGAGCTGCCCGAGCCCCGGCAGCGCGAACACCGATTCGGTGACGACGGCCGCCGTGATCGACGTGATGCAGACCGTGCCGAACAGCGACACGACCGGCATCAGCGCGGGCTTGAGCGCGTGGCGCAGCACGATCGTCGAGCCCGGCAGGCCCTTCGCGCGCGCGGTGCGGATGTAGTTGCTCGACAGCGTCTCGATCATCGAGCCGCGCATCACGCGTGCGAGCAGCGACACGTTGATGAAGGTCAGCAGCACGATCGGCAGCAGGCGGTACTGCCAGCCGCCGTCGCCCCAGCCGCCGGCCGGCAGCCAGCCGTTGCCGGCCGACGTCTTCAAGAGGATTGCGAAGATCCACACCAGCACCGGCCCGAGCACGAAAGGCGGCACGACGTTGCCGAAGTTGCCGATCAGCATCACGAAGCGATCGATCACGCTGTCGCGGCGCACGGCCGCGACGGTACCCAGCAGCACGCCGAACACGATCGAGATCGGGATCGACACCCCGCCCACGCCGAGACTCACGGGCAGCGCCTTCTTCACGAGATCGTTCACCGACCAGTCGACGTAACGGAACGACGGGCCGAGATCGCCTTGCAGCAGCGAACCGAGATACAGCAGGTACTGCTTCCACAGCGGCTCGTCGAGGTGGTACTTCGCGTTCAGGTTCGCGAGCGTCGCCGCGGACAGCTGCTTCTCCGTATCGAACGGACCGCCGGGCGTGAAGTGCAGCAGCAGGTAGCAGACGGTGATGACGGCGAGAATCGTCGGCACCGCCCACAACGTGCGTCTCAATGCGTAGGCCAGCATGATCGCTCCGCTCAGTGCTTGATCAGGTACATGTCCTGCGAAGCACGCATGTCGATCACGTTCTTCAGCGAGTAGCCGCCCACGTAGGGCTTCACGAGACGGTCCGCCGAGTACTGGAACAGCGGCACCATCGGCGTGTCGTTCATTGCCGTGTCATGCGCCTGCGTGAGCTGCGCGGCGCGCGCCTTGTCGTCGAGCTTCTGGTTGCCGTCGTCGACGAGCGTGTCGACCTGCTTGTTGCAGTAGCCGACGGTGTTCTGCGAGCTGCCGCAGCGGATCAGGTCGAAGAAGGTCATCGCGTCGTTGTAGTCGGCGAACCAGCCGTCGCGCGCGATCTGCACCTTGCCGTCATGCCGTTCCTTCATCAGCACCTTGAACTCGACGTTCTCGAGCTTCGTGTTGATGCCGAGCTTCGTCCGCCATTCCGATGCGGTGAACAGCGCGACCTTCTTGTGCAGGTCGTTGGTGTTGTACGTGAGCGTGAACGACAGCGGCTTCGCGTCCGAGTAGCCGGCCTGCTTCAGCAGGTCCTTCGCGGTCGAGATGCGCTTGGCCATCGGCCACGACGCCCACTCCGGCGTGAACGGCTGCACGCCCTTCGTGCCGTTCGGCATCAGGCCGTACATCGGCTTCTCGCCCGCCTGCGTGAGCTTCGACGTCAGCACGTCGCGATCGATCACCATCGACAGCGCCTGGCGCACGCGCTTGTCCTTGAGCGCCGCATCGCTGTTGTTCAGGTAGTAGTAATAGGTCGCGAGCTGCAGGCCCGGGCGCAGCTCGCCGCCGAACTGCTTGCTGACCTGCTGGAAGATGCCCGACGGGATCGAGTAGCTGTAGTCGATCTGGCCGGCCTGGTACATGCGCATCGCCGTTTCGTCGCTTTCGATCGGCAGGTACGTGACCTTGTTGATCACGACCTTCGGCGCGTTCCAGTACTTCGCGTCCTTCGAGATCACGATGCGGTTGTTCGGCTGCCAGTCGACGAGCTGGTACGCGCCGTTGCTGACGATGTTGCCCGGGCGCGTCCATGCGTCGCCGAACTTCGCGACGGTGTCCTTGTTCACCGGCGCGAGCGGCACCATCGCGGTCAGTTCGGGGAAGAACGCGACGGGCACGTCGGTCGTCACTTCCAGTGTGTACGGGTCGACCGCGCGCACGCCGAGCGTCGTCGGCGCAGCCTTGCCGGCGATGATGTCCTTCGAGTTCTTCACGAACTCGACGAGGATCGTGTACTTCGAGCCCGTCTTCGGATCGACGAGGCGCTGCCACGCATAGACGAAATCGGCGGCCGTCACCGGCTGGCCGTTGCTCCACTTCGCATCGTGGCGCAGCTTGAAGATCCACGTCTGCGGCGACTTGCGCTCCCACGACTGCGCGACGCCCGGCACGACCTGGCCGGCTGCATCGATGCGGGCGAGGCCTTCGAACAGGTCGAGGCCGATCGTGTTGCCGGTCCACGACTCGATGTGCGCCGGATCGAGCGACTCGACTTCGGCGGGCACCTGGCGCGTCAGGTCCTGTTGAGGAGCGAGCGCGACGTTCGACGGAACGGTCACGGCGTGAGCGGCGGGCGTCGTCAGGGCGAGCGCGGCCAGCACGGCCGACATGGCATGCAAGGATTTCATCGTGGCGGTCTTGAGAAGGTTGTTCGGTGAGCGATGCGCGGCGAACGCCGCGGTTACGCTTGAGACGCTGACGGGTACAGCGGTTGAGGAGGCCCGTGATTCTCGTATTGCATCTTAGTATTCCTTACGTTTCTTTCGACAGGTATTCCGTCTCCGAAACGAAGGAATACCTGTGCGTTAGAACAGCCGCGGCGTACCGACCCAGACCACCACCGACTCGATCTTCGCGGTGTTGACCCAGCTGTGCGGGACCGTCGACTGATAATGCGAACTGTCGCCGGCCTGCAGGACGAACGTCTTGCCTTCCAGCGTCAGCGACACTTCCCCTTCAATCACGTACAGGAACTCCTCTCCTGCATGTGTCGTCACTTCCGACCGCTTCTGCCCCGGCGGCATCCGCACGAGGATCGCCTCGAGCTGACGCCCTTCGGTCACGTTGGTCAGCCTCGCGAACAGGTTCGCCGAATCGGCGAATCCGAAGAAGCGCAACTGATCGCCTCTGCAGACCGAGCGTTCCTCGCTCGGCGTATCCACGAAGTACTGCACCGTCACGCCGAGCGCCTGTGCGATACCGGCCAGCGACGTCAGCGACGGCGACGCCAGCCCGCGTTCGACTTGAGACAGAAACGGCTTCGAAATCCCCGCGGCGGTAGCGGTGTCGTCGAGCGTGCGCTTGAGTCGTTGGCGCAACGCGCGGATCTTGCTGCCCAGTGCTGCGGCAGCGTCTGCCGACTGCGAGTTTTCAGTGGGGGGAACCATAGCAGGCCGAAAAGTGGTCGTCAAAAAATGTTTGATGGAAAGTAACTAAGTTAGATCGATTTGGCTTAGTCTTCGGGTTCGCACACGTCTTCGGTGTTGAGCCCGGTGCACTAAACAGGGCACGAGGCGAGCGAAACGACGCGCTATCTTGCCAGACTCGCCCGCTTCACAGGCAAGCTGCAAGCGGCTCTCCGGGAATTTGCGGAGAACGGGCGCGATTCTTACAAATAGATGATGAGACAAATATTCCTGAAAGCTGCTGCCATATCGGGAGTTTCCCTGAGTGGCGCGGACCTGACGCACCGGACCGGCAAACGTTACCATTCGCGCGCCGGTCGGGGTCGTGCACCGCCTTGCCTGGCGGCGTCCGACCCCGGCCCGGGCTAACCGCCCGACTGCTCCATCGCCGACGCAAAGCCTACCCGGCCACAGTGCTCCGGCGCCAGTTCGACCCCAAGGCGACGCGCGATCCGCGCCGTCCGTTTCAAACGAGATTGATGATGCACGCACCTGTTTCACAGACCCGATCGTTTACGACGGTCTTCCTTATCGAAATGTGGGAGCGCTTCGGCTACTACGGCATGGCCGCGCTCCTGGTCCTCTTCATGGTCGACCGGCTCGGTTTCACCGACAGCCATGCGAACCTGACCTGGGGCGCGTTCACCGCGCTCGTCTACGCGTCCCCGTCGATCGGCGGCTGGATCGGCGACAAGGTGCTCGGCGCCCGTCGCACGATGATCATCGGCGCGGCCGTGCTGTGCGCCGGCTACCTGATGCTGGCGGTGCCGAACGACGCGCTGGCATACATGTATGCGTCGCTCGGCGTGATCGTCGTCGGCAACGGCCTGTTCAAGGCCAACGCGGCGAACCTCGTGCGCCGCATCTACGAAGGCGACGATGCGCGCATCGACAGCGCGTTCACGATCTACTACATGGCGGTCAACATCGGCTCGACCGTGTCGATGCTCGCGACGCCATGGATCAAGGATCACTGGGGCTGGCACACCGCGTTCGCGGTCTGCTGCGCCGGGATGCTGCTCGCGATCCTGAACTTCATGCTGATGCACCGCACGCTCGCGCACATCGGCTCGCAGCCCGACGACGAGCCGATCCGCTGGAAGCGCCTCGGCGGCGTGGCGGCAGGCGGCGTCGCGCTCGCGCTGATTACGCTGTACGTGCTGCAACACAAGCAGCTCGCGGTCGCGAGCGTGTGGACGGCCGCATTCGCGATCCTCGCGATCTTCGCGTACATGATCGCGAAGTCGGAGCGTTCGGAGCGCGCGGGCCTGATCGCGGCGCTCGTGCTGATCGGCCAGGTGATCCTGTTCTTCATCTTCTACGTGCAGATGTCGACATCGCTGACGCTGTTCGCGCTGCGCAACGTCGATCCGCGCTTCATCCTGTTCGGCACGACGCTGTTCACGTGGAGCGCCGCGCAGTTCCAGGCGCTGAACCCGATCTGGATCATGATGCTGAGCCCGGTGCTCGTGTGGATCTACAACGCGGTGTCGAAGAGCGGCCGTGACCTGCCGGTCGCGGCGAAGTATGCACTCGGCTTCGGCGCCGTGGCTGCCGGCTACCTGGTGTTCACGATCAGCGGCCGCTACGCGGTGGACGGTCGCGTGTCGTCGTGGTTCATGGTGTGGGGCTACGGCCTCTACTCGCTCGGCGAACTGCTGGTGAGCGGGCTCGGCCTCGCGATGATCGCCCGCTACGTGCCGGCGCGCATGAGCGGCTTCATGATGGGCGCGTATTTCGTCGCGACGGGTGTGTCGCAGTATCTGGGCAGCGTCGTCGCGAACTTCGCGCAGATGCCGTCGCACGACCTGCCGGCCACCGAATCGCTGCCGCTCTACCTGTCGCTGTTCGAGAAGCTCGGCTGGCTCGCCGCGATCGGCATGCTGCTCGCACTTCTGCTGCTGCCGATGATGAACCGCCTGTCGCGTCAGCATCAGCGCTGCGCGGAAGAGCGCCGCGAGGAAGAAGCGGTTCAGGCGCAGGCGATGGCCTCGGCGCAGTAAGTACTATCCCTCGGCGTGCGGCCTGCACGCCACATTCTCCCGCCAGCGCGGCCAGCACGTCCTACACTGGTTGCAACGGCGCATCCGCTCCGTCGCGATGCGCACTGGCGGGAGAAGATCATGAAAAGCAAAACGACTCGGCTCTTGAGGATACTGTCGGACATCCGGCACGCGCAGCGCTGCACCGCATTGCGCGCCGCCCGGGCCGCGGCCGAAGCCGACGCGGTGCTCGCGGAGCAGGACGATCCGACGTCCGACGAACGCGACGACGCTGAATCCGACGACGCGACCGCCGTCCCCCGCTCCCGCATCGGCTCACCTCACTGACCGCACCGACGCCGCGCGGCGCGCTGCTTGCCGCCTCCGTGCTTCCGCGTTGCCCGCGCTTTCGCGTTACCCGTGCTTTCGCGCCGCTCATGCGGCCGCGCCGCGCCAGCGCGCGAACCACCTTCCCGAACCCGCCACGGCCATCATCAGCCCGATCGCGCATGCGTCGGCCGCGAGACCCACGCCGATATGCCGCAGCTCGGCGCCGTTCGCGACCGGATGCAGCAGCGAATCGATGACGAGCGAGATCGCCGCACCCGCGACGAAGCAGATCAGGCCGCGCCGGCCGACCGCGACGACGGGCTGCACGGCCTGCGCGATGCGCGCGATCCAGCCGCGGCGCACGCAATCGGCCATCAGCCACGCGATCGCGGCGAAGCTCACGATACGCGGCAGCGCGAGATCGCGCTTGAGCACGCCTTCCGGCACCGGCAGCCCCGAGAACAGCTTGTAGCTCGCGCAACCGAGTACGATCGCGCACGCGACGCCGGTCGCCGCGGCACCCCAGCGACCGAGCGCGACACGCCGGTAGAACGGCTGGCAGCGCGCGAGCACGCCGGCGACGAACATCAGTTGCCATGCAAACGGGTTGAAGCTCCAGCGGAACCCATCGGTATCCAGCAGCTCGGGGCCGAGCCAGCCGGCCGCGACCCACGACGTCGCGCTGAACGCGACGAGCAGCCACGGATGCCGACGCGCGAACGGCACGATCACCGGCGACGCCAGCGCGAACAGCACGTACATCGGCAGCACCGACGCGAGATACGGCTGGCGCTGGAACGTGAGCAGCTCGGCCGCGCCCGTGAGCGGCGACGCGAGCATCACGCTGACGTCGTCGAGCGCGAGGTTGGGCGCGTCGATCCCGTAATGGTCGAGCACGGCGGACACGACGAGCATCAGCGTCGACGTCGCGAGAAACGCGCGATAGATCTGCATCGCGCGCCGCACGAACCGCTGCTGCGCGGCGCGCGCGCCGTGCCGGTCGGCGATTGCGCCGTACGCGCTCGCGGTAGCGAAGCCGCCGAGGAACACGAACACCTCGGCTGCGTCGCACAGCGCGAATGCGTGGAGTGTCACGCGCGACAGCATGCTCGCGCCAATGTGGTCGACGACGATCATCAGCAGCACGATGCCGCGGAAGAAATCGACTTCGATCAAGCGGCCGCCGCGCGCCGGCGGCACCGAGACGGTGGGCGGCAGGCTCAACGACATGGCCGCACCGGCGGAGGATTCGGAAGGGAGAAGGCGAACGCGATCAGCGGCGATGCGCGTATGCTCGCATCGCGCCAACCCGGCCGGCCCGGCACGGAGATGACCGTTCATGGAAAAGCCGCATACGAAGAGAAGACGGTCAGGTCAGTCTAGCGGCCGGTCGGGGGATACCCTAAGTAACAAAGTGCAACGGAATCTTCTGTTCGATTACAGGCGTGACGTCGGCGATGCAAAGCTGGCAAGGCCGCCAGCCGGACGTCAGCGCGATGCCAGTTCGACGCCAGCATCGCGAGACTCGACGCAACGAACACACGATGCGCGGCACGTTCGTTGCCGCGGTCGCGCCGCCGAGCGACGGCGCTCAGCCGCGCATGGGCAAGCGCCGCATCAGCATCGCGCTGTGCCACGCGGTCAGCGCGACGGCGGCCCAGATCGGCCCGTACGTCGCGAGCTGCGCGACGCTCAGTGTCTCGCCGAGCAGCAGCAGCGACACCGCGACGAGCAGCACCGGCTCGACGTAGCCGAGGATCCCGAACAGCGCCATCGGCAGCATCCGGCTCGCCTTCAGGTAGCTCGCGAGCGCGAGCGTGCTGAGCACGCCGAGCCCCGGCAGCAGCATGGCCCACAGCAGCGGGTGGCTGGCGACCGGCGTCGCACTTGCCGACACCATCGCGAGCGCGACCGGGCACAGTAGCGCGATCTCGAGCGCGAACGCGGCGAGCGAATCGGCGTTGATCCGGCGACGCAGCACGAAATACGGCGGATAGCCGAGCGCGACGACGAGCGTCGGCCACGCGAACGCGCGCGTCGCCCACACCTCGTGCGCGACGCCGAGCGCCGCGCACGCGACCGCTGCCCATTGCAGCGGATCGAGGCGTTCGTGATAGTAGAAGCGGCCGACGAGCACCATCGTCAGCGGCAGCAGGAAATAGCCGAGCGACACTTCGAGCATGCGCCCGTGCAGCGGCGCCCACAGGAACAACCACAGCTGCAGCCCGAGCAGCGCCGCGCTCGCCGGCAGCGCGATCAGCAGGCGCCAGTCGCGCACGCTGCGCCGCACGAGTTCGACGAGCGCCGGCCAGCGGCCGCGCAGCGCGATCAGCGCGAGCGCGCCCGGTGCGGTCCACAATATGCGCCACGCGAAGATGTCGAGCCCCGTGAGCGGCGCGAGCAGTTTCGCGTAGGCGGACATCAGCGCGAACAGCGTCGACGCCAGCACCGACAGCATGATGCCGCGCCCGGCCTCCGGATACCCCGTCATGTTGTTTTCGCCTTACTGCTGCTGGAAGCGCTCGAAACGCTTTTCGATCGGACGCTCCTCGAACGTGACCTCGGTCACGCGTGCGGACGGCGGCCCGTGGCGCAGCCACGCGAGCATCCGGTCGATCTGCGCGCCGGGGCCCTGGATCATCGCCTCGACGCTGCCGTCCTCGAGATTCGCGACCCAGCCGCGCAGCTTCAGCGCGTGCGCCTCGCGCACCGTCGCGTGACGGAAGCCAACGCCCTGCACGACGCCGCGTACCCGCACGTAGTAGGTCTCGATCCGTTCGTCCAGTTCATTACGGCTCATCGCGTCGCCCTCCCGTAGCATTCAAGCCCGGCATTGTAGTCGCGTCGGCCGCTTCGCACACGTGCCCGGCAAGCCGGCCGCACGCGGCGGCCGTCGCCCGCTGCGGCCGCCGTGCGGCGCTCGCGTCGCCGGGCGCGCCGACCACGTACAATCTCGCCGACGCACAACCGCCGCGCCGCCCGCGCGCGGCCCTGAAGGAAACGCATGACTGATACCTCCCGCGATCTCGTTCTCGTCACCGGCGCGTCCGGTTTCGTCGGCTCGGCCGTCGCACGCATCGCGCAGCAGAAGGGCTATGCGGTGCGCGTGCTGGTGCGCCCGACCAGCCCGCGCACGAACGTCGCGGATCTCGACGCCGAGATCGTCACCGGCGACATGCGCGACGAGACGTCGATGCGCGCCGCGCTGCGCGGCGTGCGCTACCTGCTGCACGTGGCGGCCGACTACCGGCTGTGGGCGCCGGATCCGGACGAGATCGAGCGCGCGAACCTCGAGGGCGCGGTCGCGACGATGCGCGCCGCGCGTGCCGAAGGCGTCGAGCGGATCGTCTACACGAGCAGTGTCGCGACGCTGAAGGTCACGAGCGCAGGCGATCCGTCCGACGAAAACCGCCCGCTGACCGCCGAGCAGGCGATCGGCGTGTACAAGCGCAGCAAGGTGCTGGCCGAGCGCGCGGTCGAGCGGATGATCGCCGACGAAGGGCTGCCGGCCGTGATCGTCAACCCGTCGACGCCGATCGGCCCGCGCGACGTGAAGCCGACGCCGACCGGCCGCATCATCGTCGAGGCCGCGCTCGGCAAGATTCCCGCGTTCGTCGATACCGGGCTGAACCTCGTGCACGTCGACGACGTCGCGCACGGCCACTTCCTCGCGCTCGAGCGCGGCCGCATCGGCGAGCGCTACATCCTCGGCGGCGAGAATCTGCCGCTGCAGCAGATGCTGACCGACATCGCGCAGATGACGAACCGCAAGGCGCCGACGATCGCGCTGCCGCGCTGGCCGCTCTATCCGCTCGCGGTCGGTGCGGAGGCCGTCGCGAAGTTCACGAAGAAGGAGCCGTTCGTGACCGTCGACGGCCTGCGGATGTCGAAGAACAAGATGTATTTCACGTCCGCGAAGGCCGAACGCGAGCTCGGCTACCGCGCACGCCCGTACCGCGAAGGACTGCGCGATGCACTGGACTGGTTCGCCTCGGCGGGCTACCTGAAGTAACACAAAGCGGCGTGCGTCACGCCGCTTTGCGCACTTTGTTACACGTCGCTGACGGACCGGCACCGGCGCAGCGGTTAAAATCGCGGGTCTTACGCAGAGAAGACACGCATGAACCTGAACGAACAGATCGATTCGCTCAACGCGGGCGTCGATCGGCTCCTCCACGATCACCATGCCGCGCAGCAGGCGGCACGCAGCGCGGAAGCGTTCGCGCGCGCCGCCGCCGCGGAAGCCCAGGCCGCAGCCGAACGTCACGCCGCCGCCGAGACCGAAGCACTGGCCGCCGCGCAGCGCCACACGGCCGCAGCCGCCGACGCCGAGGCCGCGCAGCTGCGCCACGCCGACGCCACCGCCGAGGCCGAAGCCGCCGCCCAACGCCACATCGAAGCCGCCGCACAGGCCGAGGCCGCTGCCCAGCGGCACGCCGAGGCGACCGCGCTGACCGAAGCGCTCGCGCAGCGTCATGCGGATGCCGAAGCCGCGTCGCAGCGTCATGCGGCCGCGATCGCCGAAGCCGAGGCCGCCGCGCAGCGTCATCACGCCGCCGCGACCGAAGCGGATGCAGCCGCGCAACGTCATGCAGCGGCCACCACGGAAGCGGAAGCCGCCGCGAAGCGCCACGCAGCCGCGATCGCCGAGGCCGAGGCACTCGCGCAACGTCACACGCAGGCGATCGCCGAGGCCGAGGCGCTCGCGCAACGTCACATGCAGGCGATCGCCGAAGCGGAAGCCGCAGCGCAGCGCCATGTCGAGGCAACCGCCGAAGCACAAGCCGTCACGCTGCGTCACACCGAAGCGATCGCGCAAGCCGACGCGGCCGCGCAACGCCACGCGGCGGCGACTGCCGAGGCCGAGGCCGTCGCGCAACGCCACGCCGAAGCGATCGCACAGGCCGAAGCGGCCGCCGAGCGTCACGCGAAGGCGATCGCCGACGCGGAAGCGCTGGTCGAAGCCGTCGTGAAGGACGCCGCGACGAACGCGGCGGTTGTGGCAGCCACACCGGCCGTCGCGGCTGAAGTCGCCGAACCGGTTGTCGAATCCGCTGCCGAGCCGGTGGCGGACGCAGCCGCGGCACCGTCCGCCGAGGCCGGCACCGCCGTCGTCGCGCCGGCCGCCGGCACCGCAATCGAAGTCGCCCCCGCTGCCGAAACAGCGGACGCCGCCGCGGACAAGCCGACGTTGCACGTCGCTCGCCCGTCGCAGAACGAACTGACGCTGACCGTCAACGGCCAGTCGATCACGCTGCATCCGGAGCAGCTCGGCCAACTGATCGAGGAACTCGCGCATGCGCGCGCGTCGATGCAGCCGGAACCGCCGCCGGGCATCCCGGCCGGCTGGCGCTTCGTGACGACGAAGAACCCGATGATGGCCGTGCAGAAGCAATCGAACGGCGACCGCCTGCTGGTCGCGCGCCACACCGGCTACGGCTGGGTGCCGTTCACGTTCTCGCCGGACGTCGTGATCCAGATGTACATGATGCTGACGCAGCGATAAGCACGCGTGGCGACGCCGTAAACGACAAAGCCCGATCGACTCACAACCGATCGGGCTTTTTGCATTCCGGAATCCGGCCGAACGACCGGCATCCGCCGGCGCGTGTCAGCGCTCCACCGGCGCCTGCACGCGCGCCTTCCACTGGCCGCCCTTGCCGCGCCAGTAGCGCCACGCCGACGCGAACGTCGCGCCGACGTAGAACAGCGCGACGAGCGGCAGCGCTGGCGCCCACAGAGGCGAGCGGCGGTAGTAGCGCAGCATCGGCGCATAGGCGGTGCACATCGACGCCCATGCGAGCCACGCCGGCCAGGCGCGCGCGCCATACGCAAGCGCGGCGACGGGCGGCACGAGGTAGATGATCGTCATGCCGAGCAGCGTGCCGGCGAGCAGGAGCGGTGAATAGTGGAGCTGCGTGAACGCGGTGCGCGCGATCATGTTCCAGATGTCGCGCCAGCTGTCGTACGGACGCAGCGACACGCTGCGATCGGCCAGATCGAGCCGGATCGGATGCCGGCCGCTGCCGCGATGCTTGATCTGCGCGGCAAGGCTGCAGTCGTCGATCAGCGCGCCGCGGATCGATTCGATGCCGCCCGCCTCCTCGAGCGCGCTGCGCTTGACCAGCATGCAGCCGCCCGCGGCGCCGGCCGTCCGGTTGCGCGGATTGTTGATCCACGAGAACGGATAGAGCTTCGCGAAGAAGAACACGAACGCCGGAATCAGCGCCTTTTCCCAGAAAGAGTCGCAGCGCAGCCGTACCATCAGCGATACCAGATCGCGCTGTTCGGCCTGCGCGCGCGTGACGAGCTGGGCGACGGCGTCTGGCGGATGGCCGATGTCGGCATCGGTCAGCAGCAGATAGTCGGCCGGCAACCCGAGCGTGCGCACCGCGGCGATGCCCTGCGACTGCGCCCACACCTTGCCCGACCAGCCAGCCGGCAGCGGCTTCGCGGCCAGCACCGTCAGGCGATCGGCGCGGTTGATCGCGAGCGCGGCCGCGCGCGCCGCGTCGGCGGTGCCGTCGTCGCTGTGGTCGTCGACGATGATCAGATGAAAGTCGCCCGGATAATCCTGCTCGAGCAGCGACGTCGCCGCGCGGGCGATCACGTCTGCCTCGTTGCGCGCCGGCACGACCGCGACCACGGCCGGCCAGCCGGCCTCGGCCGCGGCGCCGCGCGCCTCGGGCGGCAGCGCCCGCGCGGGGCGCGCGCGCCAGAAGCCCCCACGCGCAACGAGCAGCACGATCCAGATCAGCAGTGACAGGCCGGACACCAGGAACGTAATTGCCAGCATCATCGGCACGCCTCCTGCCGGATGCCGGCGCGAGCGGCACCGGATCGTCCGGCCATAATCAGGGTCGGAGTAAAAACACCCATGACCGCATCGGCGGCAGGGCAATATGCGTAAGAATCGACGGTCATCGAATGGCCTTGAAATGAGCGCGACGCCGGGCAGCCGGACAGGCTGCCCGCGAAACCGCGCAGTTTACCGGGTTCCGCGACCGCGAGCGCCGACGCGGCTCTGCGGCGAATGCAACACGGCCGATACGGCACCAGAGCAAGGACGGCGCGATAGGGTTAAAATGCGCGATTAATTCGGGGTTCCGGGGCCTGGCCTGGCCGGTTCGTTTCCTGCCTTCATAACATCAAGCCGGGGCGAGCGAGCAGTGCCAGCTCCTCGAACCCCGGCGTCTGTCGTCGGAGTTCGCTCACTTATGCGAGTCATCCTTGCCCAGCCCCGCGGCTTTTGTGCGGGGGTTGTCCGTGCGATCGAGATCGTCGATCGCGCGCTGCAACAGCACGGCGCGCCGGTCTATGTGCGTCATGAGATCGTGCATAACCGGCATGTCGTCGAAAACCTGCGTAATAAAGGGGCACGATTCGTTGAGGAGCTCGACGAGGTGCCGCATGGCGCCGTGGCGATCTTCAGCGCGCACGGTGTCGCCCAGACGGTCGAACGCGACGCCGAAACGCGCGGGCTCGACGTGCTGGACGCCACCTGCCCGCTCGTCACGAAAGTGCACGTGCAGGGCCGCCAGTACGTCGCGGCGGGCCGCCGGCTGATCCTGATCGGCCATGCGGGCCATCCGGAAGTCGAGGGCACGATCGGCCAGATTCCGGCCGAGGTGATCCTCGTGCAGAGCGAGGCAGAAGTCGCTACGCTGACGCTGCCGATCGATACGCCGGTCGCGTACGTCACGCAGACGACGCTGTCGGTCGACGACACGCGCGGCATCATCGAAGCGCTGCAGCGCCGGTTCACCGACATCGTCGGCCCGGACACGCGCGACATCTGCTACGCAACGCAGAACCGCCAGGCCGCCGTGCGCGAGTTGAGCAGCCAGGTCGACGTGCTGCTGGTCGTCGGTGCGACGAACAGCTCGAACTCGAACCGCCTGCGCGAGATCGGCACCGAAAGCGGTGTGCCGAGCTATCTCGTCGCCGACGGCTCGGAAGTGAAGCCCGAATGGTTCGCGGGCGTGCAGACGGTCGGCCTGACCGCCGGCGCGTCGGCGCCCGAGGAAATGGTTGAGGATGTAATCGGCGCGCTGCGCGCGCTGGGGCCCGTCGATGTCACGACGATGACGGGCCGTGAGGAAAAAGTCGAATTCAAGTTGCCGGCGAAGCTTACGCAAGCTGTCGCCCGCGAAGTTTAAGGAGGACAACTCTTGTCTATTCCGCTGCTCCAGCAAGTCCGCGTCGGCGCATACATCATGCGCCAACACCTGTCCGGCAACAAACGCTATCCGCTCGCGCTGATGCTCGAGCCGCTGTTCCGCTGCAACCTCGCCTGTAACGGCTGCGGCAAGATCGACTATCCGGACCCGATCCTGAACCAGCGCCTGTCCGTCGAGGAATGCCTGGAAGCCGTCGACGAATGCGGCGCGCCCATCGTGTCGATCGCCGGCGGCGAGCCGCTGCTCCACAAGGAGATGCCGGAGATCGTCAAGGGCATCATGAAGCGCAAGAAATTCGTGTACCTGTGCACGAACGCGCTGCTGATGGAAAAGAAGATGGACGACTACCAGCCGAATCCGTATTTCGTCTGGTCGGTCCACCTCGACGGCGACAAGGACATGCACGACCATTCCGTGTCGCAGGAAGGCGTGTACGACAAGGCCGTCGCGGCGATCAAGGAAGCGAAGCGTCGCGGCTTCCGCGTGAACATCAACTGCACGCTGTTCAACGATGCGATCCCCGAGCGCGTCGCGAAGTTCTTCGACACGCTGGGTCCGATCGGCGTCGACGGCATCACCGTGTCGCCGGGCTATGCGTATGAGCGCGCGCCGGATCAGCAGCACTTCCTGAACCGCGACAAGACGAAGAACCTGTTCCGCGAAATCCTGAAGCGCGGCGAAGGCGGCAAGCGCTGGTCGTTCAGCCAGTCGTCGCTGTTCCTCGACTTCCTGGCCGGCAACCAGACGTACAAGTGCACGCCGTGGGGCAACCCGGCGCGTACGGTGTTCGGCTGGCAGAAGCCGTGCTATCTGGTCGGCGAAGGTTACGTGAAGACCTTCAAGGAACTGATGGAAGACACGAACTGGGACAACTACGGCGTCGGCAACTACGAGAAGTGCGCGGACTGCATGGTCCACTGCGGCTTCGAAGCCACCGCCGTGATGGACACGATCGCGCATCCGCTGAAGGCGTTCGCCGTGAGCCGCAAGGGCATCAAGACCGAAGGCGCGTTCGCGCCGGACATCTCGATCGCGAAGCAGCGCCCGGCCGAGTACGTGTTCTCGCGCCACGTCGAGATCAAGCTCGAGGAAATCCAGCGCGCCGGCAAGGGCAAGCTGCAGAAGCCGGCGAAGCCGGCAACGGCGGCTTAAGCGCGTATCGCCGCACGGAGGTTCGCGCCTCCGCTGCGGCCCGCATCGAAGAAGCGCCACGGAGTTCGCTCCGTGGCGCTTTTGTTTGTCGGGCGTCGTCGCAAGGCCGCGCGCATTCGTGCGCGCATGAGCCTGCGAACGCCCGCACGCCTAGTGTCTCGACTCCGCCGCCGCGATCAGTTGCCACGCGGTCGGCCCGCGATCGAGCAGCGGGTCGGACGGCGGATCGAGATCGTGCCGATGCGCGTCGTCGGACGGCAGCGCCTGCGACTTCGCGATGCCGATCTCGTCGCCGCATACGGTGCATCGATAGATGCCCGCAACCGGCGTCTCGCTTCCCGGCGGCAGGTTCTCGCTGAATGCGCGGCCGCTTCCGCACGTGAAGTAGCCACCGATCCTGTATAGCGCCATCGCGCCTCCTGACTGAAACGAATGCATTCGCGGCGACACGCACGATCGCCGCGAACGCGCGGATGGATCGTCATCGACCGAACCCGTTCGGCTCGTGTCGTGACATTGGGCGGCGAGCGTCAGCCCCGGGGACCGGAACACGCATGAAACGCAGCCAGGGTGCCGGCCGCGTTGCCACCGCTCAATGCAGGACGGCCGGTTCCCGCATTCGGGCCGCCGCCTGCGCGACCAGCCCCGGCTGCTCGCTGGATGCGAACGCGCACACGTGGCGCCACAGCTCGGCGAGCCGGTGCCGCGTGAGCGTCGCGACGCACGCGTCGTTCGCCGCGAGCACACGCTCGAGCACCGCGCACTCGTCGTCGTGCAGCATCCATGCGCCGCTTTGCACGGCGCGCGCCATGCTCGCGTCGAGCACGCGCTCCGCGTCGACGCACAGGTCGATGCTCGCATCCGGGGATACCGCGTCGTCGAGCGCGAGGAACACCAGGTAGACGCTCGTGCGCAGCCGCATCAGCAACGTTTCGCTGCCGTGCTCGCCGCGCAGCGCGACGAGCGCCATGTGGCATTTCAGCGAGATGTCGCGCACATGCGCGGGCGGCAGCGGCAGCAGCCACTCGCGCGTCAACGGCGGGTGGCGACGGCCTTTTCGAGCGGCCTTCATGAGCCGCCCTCGCCTGCCGCGTCGTCGTCCACGTCGAATGCCGGCCACGCGGTGCGGCACGCGACGGCGCCGCGGCTCGCGTCGCGATGGCCGTTCGCGCGGCGTCGCGCGCCGCCGCACACGTCGCCCCGCCGCCGCGTCGCGCACGCCTGGGGCAGCCGGCGCATCGCGGATGCGCGCAACACGTCGGGGAGTCGGTCAAGGCATGCCATGCTCTGCTCCTGCATCAGAACGTGTTCTCGCCCTTCAGGTAGTACGCGGTCTTCACGAAGAACGCCTTCACCGGATGGCCGCTCTGCGCTGCGCTGGCCGCGCGCGCTTCCATCGCGGCCTTCTCCTCGCGCGAGCGGTCGGGCACCGGGTACCTCACGCGTTCGAGCGCACGCTGCATCGCGAGCGGATAGTTCTGGTTGCCGGCTGTCGTCGCACGATAGCCGGCGCGCGTCATCTGCCTCAGTTGCACATCGGTTTCGGCACGCGCCGCCGACCAGGTCAAAGGCGCGACGTTCGACTGCCACTCGGTATCGACGGACTGCGCGAAGCTCGCGGCGGGCAGCACGGCAAGCGCGCCGGACAGGACAGCAAGGGAAACAACGGATCGCATCATGGCCTCCAGATGGTTGTTTCCGCATCGATCGTCGTCGATGCGGTGCAATCATCGTATGTCGCGTGACCACGCGCTTGAATAGCCGATTCCGCAATGGATATTTTCAGCACCGACGGACGGGGTGCGATCCACGCGATTCGCCAATGCTGCCTGAGCGGAATTTCTTTATTTCATTCAACTACCTGATCGCGTTTTTGCAGACGAATCGACGAGGCACGTCAATCGCTTTTGCAGTTTTTGAAATGACGTATTGCAGATGCGATTTCGGCGCAAGCCCTGCCAGGCGCGGCTTTCGGCACGATGCCGCACACGCCGGCACAACCGGGAAACGATTCGACCAATGCACAGGATTCCCTGACACACGACAAATCCACCACGCCGATTGACCGCTTCGCGACGAGACGTGTCCCGCGAGGACGCGAGATAATTGCGCATCGCGCCGTCAGGCGCGGCTCTTATCCGTTCCCTATTCTTCTCTCGAGTTCCACCATGGCTGCCATCGACACCACCGCCATCGACAGTTGGCACGCACACGTCTACTTCGACGCCGCGAGCCGCGACGCAGCATGGGCGTTCCGCCTCGTCGTCGAAGAACGATTCGGCGCGATCATCGAGCTCGGCCGCTTTCACGAGCGTCTCGTCGGCCCGCATCCGGCCTGGTCCTACCAGATCGCGTTCGATGCCGCGCAGTTCGACACCATCGTGCCGTGGCTCGTGCTGAATCACGGTGCGCTCGACGTCTTCCTGCATCCGAATACCGGCGACGATCTGCGCGACCACCGCGACAGCGCGGTGTGGATCGGCAAGTCACATGATCTGAATCTCGGCGCGCTGGCCGGCTGACGGGCGGCACGCGGTCGCGTCCGGCATACGCGACATCCACGTTTCGGCCTGGGCTGAAACGTCCGGCGGCACGGCGTCGATACAGTGGCTCCATTACCCACGTTTGCCGGAAGCCGCCATGACACAAGCCGACACCGATGCGCAACGCGTCCATCAAGACTGGCACGCCGCCGTCGTCGCGCGCGACCTCGACGCACTGATGTCGCTGTACGCGGACGACGCGATACTCGAAACGCCGCTGATCGTCGTCACGCTGCCCGATCACGGCTCCGGCGTGCTGCACGGCAAGGCCGCGATCGGCGCGTTCTTCGCGGCGGGCCTGCGCAATTCCGGGAACAAGCTCGGACGCTGGTATCGAACCGGGCTGTTCTTCTCGAACGGCCGGCAACTCACGTGGGAATATCCGCGCGAAACGCCGGAAGGCGATCAGGTCGATCTCGTCGAGGTGATGGATCTGCGCGACGGGCTGATCGCGCATCACCGCGTCTACTGGGGCTGGGTCGGGTTCATGGCGCTGCGCGGCGCGGCACAGGCGGCCGAGCACGCATGACACGCGGCGTGCCGCCCGCGTTCACGCTCACGCTCACGCGACATACATCGCGACGCTGACGAACTGGCACAGGCTGCCGGCCAGCACGAAAAGATGCCAGATCCCGTGCCCGTGGCGGATGCGTTCGTCGTTGATGAAGAAGTAGATCCCCGCGCTGTAGATGACGCCGCCGGCCACAAGCCATGCGGCACCCACCGGCGGCAGCGCATGAATCAGCGGGCGGATCGCGACGAGCGCGAGCCAGCCCATCAGCACGTACAGCACCATCGACACGATGCGCGTACGCCGTCCGAGCGTGAGTTCCTGCGCGATCCCGAATGCGGCGAGCCCCCAGCTGACACCGAACAGCGACCAGCCCCACGGGCCGCGCAGCGTGACGAGCGTGAACGGCGTGTAGCTGCCCGCAATCAGCAAATAGATGGCCGAATGGTCGCACTTCTGCAGGATCGCCTTCAGGCGCGGGTTGCGCACGCTGTGATACGCCGTCGAAATCCCGTAGAGCAGGATCAGCATCGCACCGTACACGCTGAAGCTCACGATCTTGTAGGGATCGCGGTCGAGCGCGCCCATCGTCACCAGCGCGACCAGCCCTGCCACCGACAACACCGCGCCGACGAGATGGGAAATGCTGTTGAAACGCTCACCGACATGCACGACGGGTTCTCCTGCGCGGATTCTTCTGGGAAAAAATGATGCCTCATATGATACCGGCGCCCGGACTTTGCCGCGCTGAACGACGTCAAACGCCACCGTGACGGGCGCCTCGCGCGTACCGCACCGGCCCGCCAAAGAAAAAGCGCCGCGAATGCCTTCGCGGCGCTTCCCGGTCCGTCACCGGACCGCCTCACGGGCCGGCTGCGCCGGCTCAATTCAGCAACACTTCCCTGCCCCCGACCCGTACCGCGCATTCTGGCGCTCGCGGAAAAACTCCTCGTACGTCATCGGCTCGCGGTCCGGATGGGTTTCGCGCATGTGCGCGACATAGGTGTCGTAGTCGGGCAGGCCGACCATCAGCCGCAACGCCTGCCCGAGGTAACGCCCCGCACTGCGCAGGTCGCTGCCGAGATCGGTGAACATCGCGGCCTCCCGTTATCGTCCGCTGCCGAGCGCCTGCGCGGCCGGCATCGCTTCGTACGGCGTCTCGCGCACGGTCGGCTTCGACTCGCGACGCGCGCGCAGCACGGCGAGCAGGCCGTACCCCGCGATCGCCACGACGACGAAGATGAACAGGCCGGCCAGCGCCGCATCGATGTAGTCGTTGAAGATGATCCGCTGCATCTGCGCGATCGACTTCGCCGGCGCGAGCACCTTGCCTTCGTCCACCGCGGCCTGCAGCTTCGCCGCGTGCGCGAGGAAGCTGACCTTCGGATTCGAATCGAAGATCTTCTGCCAGCCGGCCGTCAGCGTGCAGATCAAGAGCCATGCGGTCGGCACGATCGTCACCCATGCGTAGCGCTCGCGCTTCATCTTGAACAGCACGACGGTGCCGAGCACCAGCGCGATCGCGGCGAGCATCTGGTTCGAGATCCCGAACAACGGCCACAGCGTGTTGATGCCGCCGAGCGGATCGACCACGCCCTGATACAGGAAATAGCCCCACGCGGCCACGCACAGCGCGGTGGCGACAAGGTTTGCCGGCAGCGACTCGGTGCGCTTGAGCGCCGGGTGGAACGTGCCGAGCAGGTCCTGCAGCATGAAGCGGCCCGCGCGCGTGCCGGCGTCGACGGCCGTCAGGATGAACAGCGCCTCGAACAGGATCGCGAAGTGATACCAGAACGCCATCATCGCTTCGCCGCCGATCACCTGGTGCAGGATGTGCGCCATGCCGACGGCCAGCGTCGGTGCGCCGCCCGCGCGCGCGATGATCGTCGTTTCGCCGACGGCCTTCGCGGTCTGCGTCAGCATGTCGGGCGTCAGCACGAAGCCCCATTGCGTGACCGTGTTCGCGACAGCTTCAGGCGTCGAGCCGAGCACGGCGGCCGGCGCGTTCATCGCGAAGTAGATGCCCGGCTCGATCACGCACGCGGCCACCAGCGCCATGATCGCGACGAACGATTCCATCAACATCGCGCCGTAACCGATGAAGCGCGCGTTGGTTTCGTTGTCGATCAGCTTCGGCGTCGTGCCCGACGAGATCAGCGCGTGGAAGCCCGACACCGCGCCGCATGCGATCGTGATGAACAGGAACGGGAACAGGTTGCCCGACCACACGGGGCCCGTGCCGTCGACGAACTTCGTCAGCGCGGGCATCTTCAGTTCCGGCGCGACGACCAGGATACCGATCGCGAGGCCGAGGATCGTGCCGATCTTCAGGAACGTCGACAGGTAGTCGCGCGGCGCGAGCAGCAGCCACACCGGCAGCACCGATGCGACGAAGCCGTAGCCGATCAGGATCCACGTAAGCTGCGTGCCGCTGAACGTGAACCATGCGGCGAGCGCCGGCGAATCGTGCACGGTCTGGCCGAACGCGATCGACGCCATCAGCAGCACGAAGCCGATGATCGACACTTCGCCGATGCGGCCCGGACGGATGTAGCGCGTGTAGACGCCCATGAACAGCGCAATCGGAATCGTCGCGGCGACGGTGAACGTGCCCCACGGCGAATTCGTCAGCGCCTTCACGACGATCAGCGCGAGCACCGCGAGGATGATCACCATGATCAGGAATGCGCCGAACAGCGCGATCACGCCGGGCACCGTGCCGAGCTCCATCTTGACGAGGTCGCCGAGCGAGCGACCGTCGCGGCGCGTCGAGATGAACAGCACGATGAAGTCCTGCACCGCGCCGGCGAACACGACACCGGCCAGGATCCACAGCATGCCGGGCGTGTAGCCCATCTGCGCGGCGAGCACCGGTCCGACGAGCGGCCCGGCGCCGGCGATCGCGGCGAAGTGATGGCCGAACAGCACGTACTTGTTGGTCGGCACGTAGTCGAGGCCGTCGTTGTGCCGGACGGCCGGCGTCATCCGCAGCCCGTCGAGTTGCATGACCTTGCTGGCGATGAAACGGCTGTAGAAGCGATATGCGATCAGATATACGCAGACTGCGGCGATCACGATCCAGAGCGCGCTGACGCGTTCGCCGTGCGCAAGTGCGATCGTCCCGAACGCGAACGCGCCGAGCAGCGCGACCGCAATCCAGAGCAGGGTACTGGAAGCCCGATTCATGGCGTCTCCTGGTCTCCAATGTGTTTTTGAGTGGATCCGGCGAGGCGCCGGAACCGCGTGACGTCGATGCGTCGTGCCGCGTCTCGCGGAAGACACGGCGGTGGGCCGTAGTATTCCGCGCGACGGGGGAGGCTTACAAGCGCACAACTACGTATGCGTGGCTACGTAGAATTACGTAGCCGTGGGGTGAGAACTCAGGTTGAGGCCGTGATTGACCGACGCGCGACCGAACACGCCCCTCGGTTGGCCATGCCCGGCGCATTGCGCGCCGGGCCGCATGCATCAGTGCTTGTCGTCGAGCTTCTTCGGCTTCGGCGGCGACGGCACCTTCGCGTACTGGAACGCCGGCGTCGCCTTCAGCGCGGCCTTCGTCGCGCCCGGCAGGTAGATGTTGCCATTGCGCACGTCGAGCGATGCGATCGGCACCGCGACGTCATGCGCCGCGACGCCCAGGAAACCGCCAGCCGACACGATCGCGGCCGACACCGAGCCGTCAGGCGCGACGATCAGGTCGCGCACCGTGCCGACTTTCTGGTTCTGGTCGTTGTACACGGCCTTGCCGAGCACGCTCTTCTTCACGCTCCAGCCTTCGAGCAGCGCCTGCGATTGCTCGACGGTGACGCTGAGTGGCTGGGCGCCCGCGATCTGCGCATGAACGTTGATGCTCGATACGAGAACGGCGGCTGCGACGATTGTCTTGGTGAAAGCCATGCTGATTGCACTCCGGTTAGGTTGTAGTTGGTGCCGGGAGCGAAGCGGCGCAGGTGCGGTGGTGAATCGGTGAGCACCCCGCGCTTCGTCGATGCAGCAGCGGCCGGCCGCGCCGCCGCTGCGTGTGCGCGCAACGGGCCCGGACGGGCGCGTCGGGTAACGCAACACGGGTCATGGTAGCGCCAGTCGAGAAGTGCTGCCATCAGGCTGCATTACACAGCGGCGTGCGGAAATGAACGAAGATCAATGTCGGCGTAGAAAATGCCGAGCGAGATTCGGAATCAGACGACGTTCACTGCTTCTCGAGCAGCTTGCGGGACGCGAACAATTCGGCATCGCTGCGGATGCCGAGCTTGCGATAAGCCGATTGCTTTTGCGCGCTGATCGTCTTGCGGCTGCGGGAAAATTTCAATGCGATATCGGATACCGACATGCCCGCCAGATAACAGCGCAGCACCTCGTGCTCGCGCGGGCTCAGGCGCAGGTCGGCGGATGATTCCGATTCGGCTGCCGGTGCGTCTTCGCTGACCGCCGGTTTCGGTGCCGCCACACTCTGGACAGGCGTCGCACTCGCCATCACCCTGCCTGCCAATTCGGTGCTGATATACGAGCGTCCCTCTGCGACCACACGGATTGCATGTACCAGTTCGCGAAGATTTTCGCTCTTGCCGAAGAAACCGAGCGCGCCTGCGCGCATGGTCATGTTGACGGTTGCGGGCGTATCGCTGCTCGACGTCATCAGGATCCTGCAATCCGGGAAGCGCGTACTCACCAGCTTGACGAGATTGAGGCCGTCGATTTCGTCTGGGCCCAGCGTGTAGTCGAGCAGCACGACGTCCGCGTGATTCGACTCGAGCCAGCTGATCAGGTCGCGCGACCTCGCAAAGCTCGCCGCCACTTCGATGCCGGTCCTCTCCGTCAAATAACTGGCGATCCCGTGCTGAACGACGGCATGGTCGTCCAGGATCACGACGCGGATCGGTTGGAGCTCTGGTCTCATTGCTACCCCTTTTCTTTCTGGCGATACGGCCATCAACGGTTGGCGCATTCTTGCCATCGCAAACCGGAGCGGATTATTCGAATTAGCTTACCGGCTTTCTGGATAATTTTTAACCCCGCCAGCTAAACAGCCTATGTGCGAGCAGTCGTGGCGGACACCATCCAATCTGATTCGGCATTCGCGGTAGCGACAGCATGGGGAATGGCCCGCACGCCCCGTCTCAGCCGCCAGAACGGCGTATGTCGCCGGGCGCTGGCCCGACCCGCAACGAGTCGCCGAGACCTTGGCGCTCGCGTCGTCGAAAGGCACTGTTGACGCCGTTGCTCTCGTCCGCACCGCGTTGCGTCGACGCAACAGACCATCTGTGATGACGCCCTCGCTCTGCGCATTTCTCACGCCACTGCAGCGCCTGATACAGATCATCCCACGTGCAAAGTTGACGCCTGAGGAGAAAGCATGGATCGCCGCGCATCCGGTCGTGCACACCTATGCCGACACGCATTGGCGTCCGTTCGAATTTCGCAAACGCGGGAAGGTCGTTGGCGTCGTGCCGCCATGTCTCGATGCGATTTCGCGAATCAGCGGACTGCGCTTCGAGTATGTCGACAACGTATCATGGGCCAATTCATACCAGGCTCTCATGTCGGCGAAGAGCGACATGGCGCCGGGCGCGTCAAGAAGCGCCGACATCTCGCAATACCGCAGCGGCACCATTTGCCAGCCTGCCGTACTTCGTCGACTCATTGGTCGTGGCCACACCGGAACGCTTGACTCCCTTTCCAGCAACGCGATCCGCACGCTGATCGTACGATCCGGTCGCCGCTCGAGCTGCTGCAGCGCTCGCAATTGCCACCGAAACAGGCTGGCCGTGCGGATGCGGCGGTTGCTGCTTCGGAATCGCTGCTGATGCTGCTCGACGACGTCCTCGAATATTCACGTCTCGAGTCTCGAAACGTGACGCTCGCGCCCGAGTCTGACGGCACATCCACGCATGGACGTAGCGCAGCGCCGACATAGTGCGCTGGCGCGTCGACGAGAAAAACCTGAGCCTGGCGCTCCAACTCGCGTGCCAGACCGAGCTGCGCGTGCTGATCGATCCGGTGCGCACGCGGCAGATCGTGCTGAACCTGCTTGTCAACGCCATCAAGTCCACGTCCGCCGGCTCGCCACCGCGTGAACGGCAGTGGACTGGGTCTATTGATCTGTCGCGAACGGGTCGACTTGATGAACGCCGTGGAGTTCGCGAAGCCGCGTTTCGGCTTGCAACGCGACATCCGCGATATCGCCCAGTTTGGTCAGATGCGATGCCCCCGCAATCCGGTGCGCGGCCCGTGCGGCTGCGGCGAAATCGCGCGATAGCAATCCGTTGACAAGGGCATCGAGATCCTTCGCCACTTCGCGGTCATAGACCGCACTGAGATCGGCGGCATGCGGCGCCGCCGGTTTCGTCTCGGCATACGCTGGGCACCACATTGCGATCAACTCCCGCAACGTTTCGAGCCGCAGCGGCTTGCCCAGCACGCCGTCCATGCCGCTGTCGAAGCAGCGCTCGCGATGCGCGTCGCCGGACACCGCCGAAATCGCGATGATCGGAACATGTCTGGCTTCGCGTGCCGACTCATCCTGACGGATCATCTTCGCGAGCGCATAACCGTCGAAGTCCGGCAGATCGCCATCGAGCAGCACGAGGTCGACACGGCCGTGCGCCAGTTGACGCAGCGCGTCCTCGCCGGTGCCGGCGACGATGCCGACGCAGCCGAGCTCGTCGCATTGCTGCTGCAGCGCCAACTGCACGGTTTCGTGATCGTCGACAATCAGGATGCGCGGCGAGTCGGGATGAGCGTGTCCAGGCTGTGCGTCGACCGGCAGGGGCATCGATGCGGCAGGCCGCACCGGCAACGGCTCGTCCACTGCCGTGACGGGCAATCGCACCGTCATCGTCGTTTCGACGTGCGGCAGGCTTTGGACGGTGATCGTGCCATGCATCAAAGCGACCAGTTCACGGCAGATCGCGAGGCCAAGCCCGCTGCCGTTGACGTCCTGGTGAAGCGAGGCAGGCCCCTGCCAGTATGCGTCGAAGATGTGTTCGAGCCGCTCGGGCGCAATGCCGATGCCGGTATCGCGCACTTCGAGGGTCAGCGTGCCATTTTGCCCGTGGCGGCTCGACACATACTCGACGCGCAGCGTCACCGAGCCTGCGGATGTGAACTTGATGGCGTTGACGAGCAGATTCAGCACGATCTGGCGCACACGGACCGGATCGATTGAAACACGCACCGCCGGCGGACAAGCAAAGTCGAGCACCAGCTCCACCATCTTCTCGTCGGCGCGCCAGCGCACCATGTCGACCGTATGTCGCGCCCACGACTCAAGCTCGACTGCCTGCGTGACAAGCTGGACCTTGCGCGATTCGAGACGAGAATATTCGAGGATATCGTCGAGCAGCGTCAGAAGCGTCTCGGATGCCGAAATCGCCGCGTCCGCGCGATTCGCCTGTTGCTCGGTCAACCGCGAGCGCTGCAGCAATTCCAGTGACGACAGGATCGTGTGCATCGGCGTGCGGATTTCGTGACTGACGAACGCGAGAAACGTCGCCTTGTCGCGCTCGCTGCGGATCGCGGCCAGGCGCGACTTCCACGACAGGAATGCGAGCATCGCGAACGCCAGCAGCGCGGCGACAATCGCGACCACCTGGGGCGCCCGGTAATGCAGGATCGAACGGATCGTCGGCTTGCCGTAATCGGCCATCTCGACCCAGTCGCGGGTGAGCTCCGCCGTCTTGCTCACGGGAATGGCTGCGAGAGACTTGTCGATGATCGATGCGAGGATCGGCAGGTCTGCCCGCGTGAGCATCGCCAGCGATACGGGGCGGTCTGCAAGCATCCCCGACATGTAAAGCTGCCCGGGAAACTGCCGCTGCACGATCGGCAGAACCGTGACGTCGACGCCGAGCGCGGCATCGGCCTCGCCGTTGGCAACCGCGGCGAGCGCGAGTTCCTCGGTGTCGAACGTAAGCACGTCGAGCATCACGCCGCTGTTGCGCGTGAAATACTCGACCGCGCCTCGCCCCTTGATCGCGACGCGCCGGCCTTCGAGCCGCTTCAGGTTGAAGATCATCGCGGAGTCGTTGCGCGTGACGGCGGTCAGCCGCCCGACCAGGTAGGGCGCACTGACGAGAGCACCGGTGCCGGCGCGGTCCGGCACCAGTTCGCGCCACACGCCCGGCAGCAGATCGACCTTGTGCGCTGCAAGCGCAGCGTACGCGTGACCCCATTCCGTGCCCGGCACTGTCTCGAACGTCAGCCCGGTCATTTTCGAGATTGCGTTCAGGTACCCCGCGACAAGGCCGGCATGGTTGCCGTTGCGCATGTATTCGATCGGATGCCAGTTCGCCTCGACTGCGATATTGACAACCGGGTGCGCGCGCATCCACTGCAGCTCCTCGTCAGTGAAAGTGGGCTTCCAGCAGGCGGTCGCGCCGTTCGCAGGGAGCGACGAGGCAACGAGCAAAAGGAACATTGCGCGCAGGAGCAGGCGCGGTGCGGTGCGATACGCGATAGGACGTCCTTCCATGTACGATGGGGCGGCCGGAGCAGGTGCATCGGAGACCATGCACGGCATGCGCCGTCGGTTGAGGTTTGCAGATGTGTCGACTCTATCCGACGATTCGCAAATCAACCGTCCATCCAATCCTATTTCAGACAGATGCCTTAAGAATTGGCCTAAATTTTGCCGGCGGCAATCGGGTTCGTATCAGCAGGATCGCCCACAGCGCGGCCGCACGCGGCACGGCGGCTCGGGCACACGCGCGTGGCAATTTGCACCGCGCCGGTGAGCGGTCGGCGCAACGGTCACGGCACGACTGGACGTATGTCTCGCCAGCGTCGCCGCGATTCAAGTAGTTCGGATGGATACCGCCGATATGCGACGTGCCGCGGGCAGAACACGCGCGCGCGAGGTTTCCGCGTGGCGCGGCACACGGGAAAAATGAAACAACTTGCTCGGCACCCGTCTTCGTCGATGGGCCAACTATGACGGCGGCAGGCATCAACCCGCCGCCGTGACCTCACGCATTGCGCGAGTACACGCGCCGATGCCGCACCGCTTCCGCCAGCACGTCCAGCACCGGCTCCGTCTGCGTCCAGCTCAAACATGCATCCGTAATCGACACGCCATACTGCAACGGCACGCCGGGCTTCAGATCCTGACGCCCGGCCTCGAGATGACTCTCCACCATCACGCCGACGATCCGGTGCTCGCCCTGCGACAGTTGCCGCGCAAGATCCTGCGCGACTTCGATCTGCCGCTCATGCGACTTGTTCGAGTTCGCGTGCGAGCAATCGACCATCACCTGCTCGCGCAACCCGCTCTTGCGCAGCACCGCGCAGCTCGCCTCGACGTGCTCCGCATCGTAGTTCGGCCCGTTCTTGCCACCGCGCAGGATCACGTGCGCGTCGTCGTTGCCGCGCGTCTCGAAGATCGCGGCCATGCCCATCTTCGTCATCCCCATGAACGCGTGGCTCGCGCGCGCGGCGACGATCGCGTCCGACGCGACCTGCACGCCGCCGTCGGTGCCGTTCTTGAAGCCGATCGGGCAGCTGAGCCCCGACGCGAGCTGGCGATGACTCTGGCTCTCGGTCGTGCGCGCGCCGATCGCGCCCCACGCGATCAGGTCGGCGATGTACTGCGGGCTCAGCAGGTCGAGGAATTCGGTCGACGCGGGGAGGCCGAGCGCGTTGATGTCGAGCAGCAGTTGCCGCGCCGCGCGCAGCCCTTCGTTGATGCGGAAGCTGCCGTCCAGGCGCGGATCGTTGATGTAGCCCTTCCAGCCGACGGTCGTGCGCGGCTTCTCGAAGTACACGCGCATCGTGATCAGCAGGTCGTCCTTCAGCGCATCGGCGGCGGCCTTCAGGCGACGTGCGTAGTCGAGCGCCTGGTCGTGGTCGTGGATCGAGCACGGGCCGACGACGAGCAGCAGCCGGTCGTCGCGGCCGTGCAGGATGTCGCCGATCGCGCGGCGCGTGTCCTCGACGAGCGTCTGCGTGGCGGCCGGCACCGGCAGTTCATCCTGCAGCAGCGCGGGCGAGATCAGCGGGCGCACGGCGCCGATGCGGACGTCGTCGATGCGCGTGGTGTCCTGCGTCGCGTCGGCGCTGCCTACCTCGCGATCGTGGGAAGGATTGTCGAGGTTCTGCATGGGGATTCTCCGGGGACGTCTGGAATGATGTGCAGGCTCGATTATGGCACTCGCGCGTGGCGGCAGCGAGGCGCGGCGGGGGACGGCGACCGGCGTCAAGGCGCCGGATGAAAAAAGGCGATCCGCGAAGGATCGCCCGGCGATCGATGTCGATGCGCGTGGCGGCTAGTGCAGCGTCTCGGGCGCAAGCGAATTGCTCGGCAACAATGCCGTCAGCGCGCAATTGCTCGGCGCGGCCTTGCCGCCGAAGCGGTCGTAGAGCCAGGGCAGCATCCCGGCCACCCAAGGCGCGATCGCGCCCGCATGTTCGAGCGGATATTCGGTGTACACGACCGGTACGCCGCTGGCACAGAATTTCTGCGCCAGCGCGCGCACATCGTACGCAAGCATCACGCCGTCGCCCACCTGGCTGCCGAAGGTGCCGTCGAGCACGCCGGCCGTGCCCTGACCGATATACATCGGAATCGTCGGCGACGCGGCCAGCCCGGCATTCACCTTGTTCGCGTAGGTCACGTACGCCGGAATGCTGTTGATGTCGTTCGCGTATCGCGGCTTGAACAGCGTCGCCCAATGCAGCCCCGTATACTTCGGCAGGATATAGGCGAGCGACTGGTTCTGGATGTCGCTGAACACGGCGATGCCGCTGTCGCTCAGATACGGCGTCAGATCGAAGCCGAAGCCGCGCGACAGCCCGGCGAGCGCAGCCGCCGCGACGCCGCCCCAGACGATGCTGCCGTCGACGTAGCGCAGGTTGTGCGCGGGATCGACCAGCACGCCGCCCTCGGCCGCGCCGACGAGTTGCTTGTTGATGTCCGGCGCATAGCTCGGCGCGAGTTGCGCGGCCCAGTTCGTCGCAATCGCACCGCCGGAATAGCCGATCATCGCGACCTTGCTGGTCGGCGCGAGGCCCGTCGACGGTGTGTTGAGCGCCGCGCGGATCGAATCGAGCGTCGTCATCCCGTATTCGGGGCCGGCGGCGAAGTCCGCCGTCTGGCCTTCCGTATCGGGCACGATCACGTTGTAGCCGAGCAGCAGCAGCGTCGACAGCGGGATCGATTCCGCGCTGTAGAGCAAGGTGCCGACGTTGATGATCTTCGTGACGTCGCGATCGCCGGCGATCACCTGCGACGGTTCGTCGTAAGGATTCAGCGAGTCGTAGGCCGACTGGTACGAGATCGCCCGGCCGTTGCTGACCGGGCTCCGGATCACCGACGTCACGTTGACGACCGGCCGGTTCTGCGCGTCGCTGGTGCGATACAGCAGCTGCTGGGCGGTCAACGCCGTCGGCATTCCGGCCACGTGATAGGTGATGGTTCGCGTGTTGAGCACCGTGCCGGGTGCAATCGATTTCAACGGCGTGGCGCCCGTATACGTGTAGAACGGGTCCGTCACGGTGGCCGCGCCGGCGTGAACCGACGACGTGGTGACGGCCAGCACGGCGGCCGCGATCGTCATCAAACGTTTGGAGAACATCGAAGTTGCTCCTGGGGATAACCTGCTTTTCATCGAGGAAGTTCGCGGTGTTGCGACTTGTCCGGATTGCGGCGTCAAGACGGGTTTCTGGCCATCGTCTGTCTCCTTTGAGTGAACTGTCCGTTCTGTTTTCGATATGTAATTTAGTAGGACTGCGAACCGGATGAATTGAAGCACAGCGAGAACGGAATTGATGCGGATTTCCCTTTGTTTGAAGGTAAACGCCTAAACTCCATCGCGACGATCGAAGCCGGCGGTCCCGACGAAGTCGCGGTCACCAACGCGTTCAAGACATGGTTCTTCGCGCGGTTCGACGCCGACGACGAAGGCGTGCCGGCGGAAGACGGTTTGCACGGTATCGTTCACTATCTGTCCGAACCGGCGCGCACGGAGCAGGGATGCCGCGTGAACGCGGATCTCGGTCCGGCGCCGGAGGCGGCCGTCGAGGATCTGCTGTTCCGGCTCGTCGACGCGGGCGCGACGCGGATCACCGTCGGCTGAATCGCCGTTCCATCCACGACTCACACGCAAACATGAAAAAGACACTTGCCGCGTTGCTGCTGTGCATCGCATTGCCTGCGTCGGCCGAAGTCAGCATCGAGGTGCTGTGCTTCAGGACGACCGGCGACAAACCCGTGCGCTTCGAGTTGCGCACGTATTACGACGACGTGGCGAAGTGGCAAGGTGGTGTCGTCCGCTACGCGAAATCGAAGGCGGCGATTCCGCTGCTGTTCAAGCACGTGGATCAGGAAGAACTCGCGGAAGGCCGCCCGTACCAGTTCACGACGACGTGGTGGGAAATGGTCGACGGCAAGATCAACGGTGAATACGAAATGATGAGCCAGGGTGCGATCGTCTATTCGATGACGTACACCAATGCGCGCACCGGCAAGAAGACCGACTTCGCGTGGGCGCAGGACGTCGATGCGTCCGAGAAGACGGGGTGCCGCTGGTAGCGCGGATTCGAGCGATGCCGGGAGGCGCGTTCGTCACCCGGCGCGCCCTCGGCCGCGCCGGTGTCGAGTTGGCTCGGGCGGTCAGCCGGCGTCGCCTGGGGTGTCGACGTCGATCCCGAGTTCGGTCGCCATGCGCTGAACGAGCGCGTTCAGCCGCGCCACCTCATCCGCAAGCCGCTTCTGTTCGGCCTTCAGCGCCTCGAACTCGGACGGCGGAACGGAGTCCGCGCCGGCGCCCGCATCCGAACCGGCGAATTCGGCGATGTTCACCTCGCCGCACATCAGGTGCATCCAGCGATTCTCGCGCGCACCGGGCGCGCGCGGCAGCCGGATGACGAGCGGCTGCGCACGCGCCGCGAGTTCGTCGAGAAACGCCTCCACCGACGAGATATCCGCGAAGCCGTGCAGGCGTGCGCTGTTCAGGCGCAGTTCGGCGGCCGTCTGCGGGCCGCGCAGCAGCAGGATCGTCAGCAGCGCGATCGCCTGGCTCGGAATCCCGAGCACACGGTTCATGTTGTGCTCGAAACGCGGCACGCGGCTGCTGCTCCCTTCCATCACGAGGCTCAGATGCTTGAGCCCGTCGAGCGCGCTCGTGACTTCGTCCTCGCTGACGTTCATCACCGGCGAGCGCGCGGTTTTCTGGTTGCAGCCCGAGGTCAGCGCATTCAGCGAGAGCGGATAGGTGTCGGGCACGGTGTGCTGCTTCTCGACGAGCACCCCGAGAATGCGGGCCTCGAGAGGCGTAAGTTCGCGCAGGGCGCGTGGCGTGGGCATGTCCGGCGTGGTGTTCATGGATGCGTCGCAGCGTGCAGCAAGTGAAGGGAAACGGTCGCGCCCCGTCCGGCGTCGCGAACGGGCGAGCCATATGATAGCTCGCGACGTGGGGCTCGGCGCCACTCGCGGCCATGGCGTGCGGACTTGCCGCAGCCCGCTTTCGTCCAACGTATCGGCCACGCGGCGGTGCGCGGCGGCGCATGCGTTCGACGTCCCGAATTCACGCACCGCGCCTGCGCGCGGCGTCGCCCCGCGTTTGCGCGTCGCGCGGGCCGGCGGTACGATACGCGTTCACTTGGGGATGCGGTGCCGCACGCGGCAGACCTCGCGCGCCACACCAGCACCGCGCATCGCCCGTCCCGCACGCCGTGCGCGCCACGCATGTGCGCCACGCGTCAACACGGTTCATCCGTTCACTCGTTCACCGCCATGACTGCATCCATCTCAGCGCCGCCCGTGCGCGCCATCGTCACCGGACACACGCGCGGCCTCGGCGCGTCGCTCGCCGAACAATTGCTGCAGGAAGGCATTGCCGTGCTCGGTGTGTCGCGCAGCCGTCATCCGTCGCTCGCCGCGCAGGCCGGCGGCCGTTTCGCCGAAATCGAGCTCGACCTGTCGGACACGTCGGCCATCGCGACGTGGCTCGCCGGTGACACGCTGCGCCGCTTCGTCGACGGCGCGTCGATCGTGCTGCTCTTCAACAACGCGGGCATCGTCGATCCGATCGGCCCGCTCGACGCGCAGGACCCGGCGCTCGTCGCGCGCGCGGTCGGCGTGAACGTCGCGGCGCCGCTGATGCTGTCGGCCGCGCTCGTGCAGGCGGCAGCGGCTCCGACCGAATGCCGGATCCTGCACGTGTCGAGCGGCGCCGCGCGCAACGCGTATGCGGGCTGGAGCGTCTACTGCGCGACCAAGGCGGCGCTCGATCATCACGCGCGCGCCGTCACGCTCGACGCGAACCGCGCGCTGCGGATCTGCAGCGTCGCGCCGGGTGTCGTCGATACGGCCATGCAGGCGACGATCCGCTCGACCAGCGAAGCGAACTTCCCGATGCGCGAGAAATTCGACCAGTTGAAGTCGAGCGGCGCGCTGTCGACGCCCGAAGCGGCCGCGCGGCAATTGATCTGCCATGCACTGAGCGACGCGTTCGGTTCGGCGCCGACGGCGGACGTTCGCGAACTGTCCGCGACCTGATCCGGGATAGAATTTCGCGGTTGCCTTTCCCCGAGGATCCCCCGATGGTCACGAAGACCACCGCACCGTTCCAGCAGATCAAGACGCTCGTCCGCCAGCATGTCGATGCGGGCGACTGGCGCCCGGGGGACCGCATTCCGTCCGAACTCGATCTTGCCGCGCGGTTCGGCGTCGCGCGCATGACGGTCAACCGCGCGCTGCGCGAGCTGACCGAGGAAGGCGTGCTGAAGCGCATCGCGGGCGTCGGCACCTTCGTCGCCGAGGTGAAGCCGCAGTCGAACTTGCTGATGATCGCGCATATCCGCGACGAGATCCGCGCGCGCGGCCACGAGTACCGCTGCCGCGTGCTCAGCCAGTCGCGCGAGCCTGCATCATTCGACGTCGCGGCCGCGTTCGGGCTCGCGGTCAACACGCCGGTCTTTCACGTGGTGTGCGTGCACGAGGAAAACGGCCGCCCGATCCAGCTCGAGGATCGCTACGTGAACCCGGCCGCCGCGCCCGAATTCATCGACCAGGATTTCCAGGCCGAGCCGCCGTCCGAATACCTGTTCAACAACGTGTCGCACTACGAACTGGAGATCGAGCACGTGGTCGACGCGTCGCTGCCGACCGGCGAACAGGCGCGGCTGCTCGACATGCGCGCCGACGAGCCGTGCCTCACGCTCACGCGCCGCACCTGGACGAACGGACTGCCAGTCACGTTCGTGCACTTCCTGCATCCGGGCAACCGCTACCGGCTCGGCTCGCGCTTCAAGCCGGGCGCCGGGCGGCACCAGACCTGAACCTTCCCCGACACTCGAAAACGACCACGCGCGGCGGCCGCTTCATCGCAAAACGGACGCCGCACGCGTGATCTCACCCGATGGCGTCGCTCTGCGTCGCTCACGCTCAGATCGCCCCGACCTGCCCCGCGCCACGCGACCACACGACCGGAAACAGCGCATGCTCGAGCGGCGCGCCGTCCGGCAGTTCGTCCGCGAGCCCCGGGAAATCGGGCGACGTCTTCCAGCGGCGCGGCGCGTGACGGATGTCGTCGCCGACGAAGCGGATCGAGAACGCGCGCCGGCGATTCTGCGTGCCGCCCGACGCATGCAGCGTGAGCATCCGGAAGCACACCATGTCGCCCGGCTCGAGCGCCCAGTGGCGGATCGGGAACGCCGCGCGGTCGGCTTCGATGTCGGGCAGGTCGGCGAGGCTGCCTTCCGGGAACCACTTCGCCTCTTTGTCCATGAACGTGCGCGGCATCAGCCACGGCCCCTGGTGCGAACCCGCGACGAATTCCAGCGTCGATTCGAGCGGCACCGGATCGACCGGAATCCACATGCTGACGTTGTCGTCGCCTTCGATGTTGTAGTACGGCTGGTCCTGGTGCCACGGCGTGCGCTGCCGCGTGCCGGGTTCCTTCACGAGCAGGTGGTCGTGATGCAGCCGCACCGTCTGCGTGCCCATCAGCGCGGCGGCCACCGACGGCGCGGGCGAGCGCACGATGAAGTCGCGGTACGCGTCGTTGTGCTGCCAGTTGCAGAAGTCCTCGAAGAACCAGCCCGGGTCGTCGGGCCGGCTCGCGACCTTCGCGCGCGCGCTGGGCTGCGCGAGGTTCGCGTCGATGCCGGCACGCAGCGCGGCCACTTCGTCGGGCGAGAAGATGCCCTTGATGCAGACCGCGCCTTCCTCACGGAAGGCGGCGATCAGCTCGGGCGTCACGGCTTGCGCGACGCGCTCCTGGATACTCGTCATGGTTTGCCTGTCGATGGAATGAATCACGGAGTCACGGTGCGACGCTCACTGCTTCGCGCCGTAGATGTCGAAGTCGAAGTATTTCGCGGCGATCTTCTGGTACGTGCCGTTCGCGCGGATCGCGACGATCGCGTCGTTCAGCCGCTTCTTCATCTCGGCGTCGCCCTTGCGCACGCCCATCGCGACGCCGTAGCCGGTGATGCGCACGTCGGTCACGTCGGGGCCCGCGAACGCATAGCCCTTGCCGCGCGGCGTCTTCAGGAACGAGTAGCCGGCCTGCGTCTTGTCCTGGAAGGTCGCGTCGAGGCGGCCGTTCACCAGATCCTGATACACCTGGTCCTGGTTCTGGTACGACACGATCGTCACGCCCTTGGTCGCCCATTCGGCCTTCGCGTACGCCTCCTGCGTCGTGCCCTGGTCGATCCCGATGCGCTTGCCGGCGAGCGACGCGGCGGTCGGCAGCAGCTTCGAACCGGCCGGCGCGACGAGCGCACCCGGCGACGCGTACAGCTTGTTCGAGAAGTCGATTTGCTTGAGTCGCTCGTCGGTGGCCGTCATCGCGGACATGATCACGTCGAACTTGCGCGCGCGCAGCGCCGGAATCATCCCGTCGAAGCCCTGCTCGACCCACACGCATTTCGCGCGCAACTGCTCGCAGATCGCGTTGCGCAGGTCGATGTCGAAACCGGCGAGCGAGCCGTCGGGCTGCTTCGCCTCGAACGGCGGATAGGTGGGATCGATGCCCCAGCGGATCGTCGCCGTGTCCTGCGCGAACGCGACGAGCGGCGCGAACGCCAGCGCGGAAACGACGAGCTTTGCAGTGCGGTTCATGGTGTGTCCTTGTGGTCTCGACGCGGCGGGCGAGCGCCGGGCGTCCGTTGGGGAGCGTCGTGCCGGCAGGCCCGGCGCGGTGCGCGAAAGACTGGGACTTCGATGAAACTGCGACGCAGTCTAGACCGCACGATATTCGAGCGCAAGCCGAGCGAATGAACGTGGAGCCCACGGGCGGGAATTGCATGGAGAATTCGCGCCGAAAGAGCGATGTAACATGCACAATATAAAAATTTACCGGAAATTCACGGGCGTTCACGCGTTTACCCGGTAATGCGCACAGTCGGCGGAGAGTGTATTTGATTGAATATCCACAAGCCGGGACGATCGGGAATCACCCCTCGCGATTTACCCGGACCGGGTTCTGACCTATACCGCGTTGATGTTACGGTCGAACCGATTCATGTGATCGGCGCTCATGTCCGCGCGCGCCGCCTCCACATGATTGCCGTGCACCGCGATCGGCCGCGCCGCGCGGCAGCGCCTCCGGCGCCGGGTCCGGCGAAACCGCGATTGCCCACGGGCTCGGGCCATGTTAAAAGTCGTCGCATGTATTTGTAAATGAAATGCTCGACGCCGGAAAAGTGCAGAAATGAATAGACCTTTGTTCGACCTCGACCTGTTGCGCGCGCTCGTGATGGTCGCCGACTGCGGCAGCTTCACGACCGCGTCCGCGCGCCTGCATTCAACGCAGTCGACGGTCAGCCAGAAGGTGCGGCGCCTGGAGGAGATCGCCGGGCATCGCCTGCTCGACCGCGGCACGCGCGACGTGCGGCCGACTGACGCCGGCGTGACGGTGCTCAGCTACGCACGGCGCATGATCGCGCTGAACGACGAGATGCTGGAAGCGCTGTCGGGCGCGACCGTCGCGCTGACGATCCGGCTCGGCGTGCCCGACGATTTCGCGGCGGGCCGCACGACCCATGCGCTCGCTGCCTTCAAGCGCGATCATCCGCAGGTGAAGCTTGAGGTGATGTGCGGGTTGAGCCGCGACATCTGCGCGGCCTACGATCGCGGCGAGCTCGATCTGGTGCTGATCAAGCAACGGCGCGACAGTCGCGAGGCGGTGGTGCGCTGGCCGGAGAAGCTGCGCTGGATCGACAGCGCACAACATCCGACGATCGAGCTCGATCCGGTGCCGATCGTCGTGTTCCCGCCGCGCGGGCTCTATCGCGACGACATGATCAAGGCGATCGAGGAACGCGGCCGCCGCTGGCGGATCAGCTTCACGACGTCGAGCCTGAGCGGCATCCAGGCGGCCGTCGCGGACGGGCTCGGCATCAGCGTGCTGCCCGCGCGCGTGGTGACCGACGACCACGTGGTGCTGACCGAGGAACACGGCGGCTTCGCGCCGATCGAGAACATGGACATCGCGATCCTGCATCGGCCGACGGCCGATCCGATGGTCAGCGAACTGACGAAGGCGCTCGCGGCGATGCTGGAGCAGGAGGAGGAATGAACGCGGCGATGCCGGTCGGCATCAGCCGAGCAACCGCGTGACCGGGGAAGGCACGCGCGTCAGAACATCGTGTTCCCGTTCGCCGCCTGCTCCGGCACCGGCTGGTTCACGTCCCAGTGCTCGACGATCTTGCCGTTCTCGAGCTTGAAGATGTCCATGATCGCGCTGCCGCGTGTGCCGGGTTCGCGCACCGCATGCACGTGCAGGATCACGTAATCGCCGTCGACGAACGAGCGCTTGATCTCGCTGTGCGACTGCGGATACTTGTCCCGCAGGAACGCGACGAACTTGCGAAAGCCGTCGCGGCCGTCGGCCGCGTTCGGGTTGTGCTGCACGTAACGATCGCCGACGTACGCGAGCGCGGCGTCCGCATCCTTTTCATTCAGGCCTTTTTCGTAGAACGCGAGCACCGCCCGCCGGTTGGCTTCCTGCTGCGCGTCGGTCGGGCCGGCCGCCACCGCATGCGCGGCGCTCGCGGCGACCAGGGCCGCCGTCATCCATCGTGCGGCCCGTGCCGCTGTCGTGCGTCGCATCGTCGTCTCCCGGGAAATCCGGCTGAAAACCGGATCATACCGGGGCGACGCTGCGCTCACGCTTCACTCAGACCAGCACGCCGTTGCGCGCGACGATCTTCCCCGACGACACGACAAGCCGCCGCGTCGGCCGCGCGACGACGGCCTCGGCGAACGTCAGCGCATCGACGAGCACGACGTCCGCACGCTTGCCCACCTCCAGACCGTAGTCGGCGAAGCCGCAACCGCGTGCCGCGCCGTGCGTCACGCAATCGAGCGCGACTTCGAGTGCGTCGTCACGGCGGAAATCGTTGCGCATGCCGATCAGCATCGCGCGTTCGAGCATGTCGGGCGACCCGTACGGCGTCCACGTATCGCGCACGCCGTCGTTGCCGCCGATCACGGTCACGCCGGCCGCACGGCACGCGGCGACCGGCGGCACCGGCACCGCGGCCGGCGCGGTCGTGACGATCGCGACGCCGAGTTCGGCCATCCGCGCGAGCAGCGCGTCGCGCTCGCGTTCGGTGATATCGCCGAGACAGAACCCGTGACTGATCGTGACCTTGCACTGCATGCCAAGCGCGGCAGTGCGCTGCAGGATGAGGTCGAGCGAGTACGCGCCCATCGACCCGCGCTCGTGCAGGTGCAGGTCGAGCCCGCGACCGTGACGCTCGGCGATCCCGAACAGCACGTCCACCGCCTCGACCGGATCGCCTTCGATCGCGCACGGATCGAGGCCGCCGAGCAGATCGGCACCGGCGGCGAGGGCTTCGGACAACAGCGCATCGGTGCCCGGCCGCTTCAGCACGCCCGACTGCGGAAACGCGACGATCTGGATCTCCACCTGGCCGCGCAGCGTCTCGCGCGTCGCGAGCACGCCGTGCAGATGCCGCAGCCCGGCTTCGGTATCGATGTCGACGTGCGTTCGGATGCGCGTCGTGCCGGCCGCGAGGAACGCGCGCGACAGCGCGAGCGACGCGGCGCCTGCATCGTGGCCGCTCGTCGCGCGGTAGTTGCGTTCGTTCTCGATGCGGTCGACCAGGCGCGGTCCCACCGCGTTGCGATACCACGGCATTCCCCAGCGGGTCTTGTCGAGGTGCGTGTGGCCTTCGACGAGGCCGGGCAGCGCGAGCGCGCGCGCACCGTCCTCGATCGCGCAGCCGGCGGGTGCGTCGAGCGACGGGCCGACGCGCGCGATGCGCTCGCCTTCGATCAGGATGTCGAGTGCTTCGTCTGCATGCGTGCGGACGTTGCGGATCAGCAGGTTCGTCATGTCGGTTCCTGTGTGGTCGGTCAGTGCAGGGCCTTCACGATGCACGCACCGCGACGGCGGTCAGGTCGTTATCGCGTGAAACGTTGTGCCGGCGCGAACGGCGCACCGGTATCGCTTTCGCCGCGGCGGAACACCCAGCGTTCGGCCGGCACGCCGGCGACGGCGGCGGCCGTATTCGGCGCGCGCACCGCGACGAAGCTCGCTTCGCAGCCAACCGCGACGCCGTAGTCGGCCTTGCCGATCGCGCGCGCGCCGGCATGCGTCGCCATGTCGAGCGCGATGGCGAGCGCTTCGTCGGTGTAGAAACCCGAGCGGTAGCCGACCATCATCGCGCGCTGCAGCATGTCGCCGTTGCCGTACGGCCACCAGGCATCGCGAATGTTGTCGTTGCCGGCGAACACGTGCACGCCCGCGTCGCGCAGCTGCCGCACCGGCGGGAATGCGCAGTCGCCCGGCGCATTGGTCAGGATCGACACGCCGGCGCCGGCGAGTGCCGCGGCCGCACGCGCGACCTCGCCATGATCGACCTGGCCGAGCGCATACGCGTGGCTCACGTTCACGCGGCCACCGAGGCCCGCCGCGCGCGTGCGCGCCGCGATCCGCAACAGTTGCGCGATGCCGGTCTCGCCCGGTTCGTGCAGGTGGATGTCGATCTTCGCGCCGCGCTTCTCGGCGATGCCGAACACGATGTCGAGTTGGCCGTCCGCGTCGCCGTCGAGCGTCGTCGGGTCGATCCCGCCGACCACGTCGGCGCCTTCGCGCACGGCCGCATCGAGGATCTCGGCGGTGCCCGGGCACGTCACCACGCCGGCCTGCGGGAACGCGACCAGTTCGATGTCGACGACCCCGCGCCATTGTTCGCGCGCGGCCATCACGGCCTGCAGGTTCGACAGGCCGGTCGTCGCGTCGACGTCGACATGGCTGCGCATCGCGATCGTGCCGAACGCGGCGGCCTGCGCGATCAGCGCATTCGCGCGCTCGACGATCGGCGGAGCGGCCGCGAGCTGGCGCTTCTCGACCGCGAGCCGCTCGCGCAGCGAGCCGACCGGTTCGTGCGGCACCCAGCGGTCGCCGACGAAGCTCTTGTCGAGATGGATGTGGCCGTCGACGAAGCCGGGCAGCACGACGCGCCCGCCGAGGTCGATCGTTTCCGCACCGGGCGTGGCGGTGCAATCGGCCCCGATCGCGACGAAGCGGCCGTCATGGACGGCAAGGTTGACGGGCTGGCCGCCGGCATCGACGGCGTTGGTGAAGAAGCGATCGGTCATGACTCGGAACGTGTGGGGCGGTCGCTGCGCGACGCCGGCTCGGATGGCCGAAAGAACCGCGGCCGGCACGGCCCGGCGGTTGGCAGGGAATGCGGTCACGATATCGGACGCGATGGCCAGTGGCCAATTAAATGTCGCGATGCCGCGCATTCGATTTCGCGATATACGGACGGGCCGCCCCGTCGGGCCTGGCGCGGCGATCGGGTGCGATCGCCGGGACGGTGCCCGCATTGCCGACAAGCGTGCCTCGGCACGGTCGCGGCCTGGCGGAGCGCGCCGCCTCGCCCGGCCGCGATTTGCGCGGCAACAGACTTTACACGTTGTTACCCGGCCGCACCGGACGCGCATCCGCCCTTTCCTTATACTCACGCCGAGTTCGCCACCCGTCCGGGAATTCGTCGGCGAACACGTTGCCGATGCAGGAAACATCATGATGCGCATGCCTTCCACGAAGACCGTTCTGTTCGCCTCGCTCGTCGCCGTGGCGGCGCTTCCGCTGACCGCCTGTGTCGCGCCGGGATACTACGGCGCGCAACCGGGCTATCCGCAGCAACAGTACGCGACGCCCGGTTACGCGCAGCCCGCGTATTCGCAACCCGGCTACGTGCAGTCGCAGCAGCCGGCATATCCGAGCCAGGCCCCGCAGTACGACCAATACGGCAATCCGCAGCCTTATGCCGGCCAATATGGCAACGGCTACGGCACGCAATACGGCACCGTCACGAACATCCAGCCGGTCAGCGGCTCGATCGGCACGTCGGGCGTCGCCGGCACCGTCGTCGGTGCGCTGGTCGGCGGCCTGGTGGGCAACCAGTTCGGCCGTGGCCACGGCCGCGATGCTGCCACCGTGATCGGCGCGCTCGGCGGCGCCGTCGCCGGCAACCAGATCGGCCAGCAGATGGGCGCGGCCCAACCGCCGAGCAGCTACCGGATCGACGTGCAGGTCAGCGACGGCTCGACGCGCTCGTTCGACGTGCAGTCGCCAGGCAACCTGCGCCCGGGCGATCGCGTCCAGATCAACGGCAATCAGCTGTCGCGTTATTGATTTGGGTCGCGTGCACCTGAGCTGATCGGGTGCATCGCGGACACCTCACGTCGCGTCCGCATTTCGCGCGTCCGACGCCGTGCGCCGCTTCGGCGCAACGCACGGGCGCGCATTGCTTCATCCCCGCTCCTTCCATCAGCGCGGCACGCTTGTCGCGTACGGCACTGCACCGTCACGCGCCTCACGTCGCGCACCGGCCGCGGTCGGGCTCGCATCGAACGCTGCGGCCGACATGTCCGCATCCGGTTCGTTGCCGCTCGCGTCCCTTCGACGCCGAGTGCGCGATTGCCCGCAGACATCGCGAACGCTCATCCATTCTCCACGCGTCATCTCCATCGCCCTTCGCGCATCGGCGCCCTTCATCACGCGTGCCGATCGGGCAAACGAGTGCGTGCGTTTCCGCTTAGCATTGTCGATGCCCTGCCGCGCATTGCGCCGCAGATTCCGATATCACGGCACACCAACGACAATCCCGACCGATGATCACGATCCGCCTGCTCGATGCCGCCGACGCGGCGCAATTCCAGTCCGTCCGCCTCCGCGCGGTCGACACGTCGCCGACCTCGTTCCTGCCGACCCGCGACGAAGAAGCACGCGTCCCGCTCGATGAATTCGCGACGCGCATCACCCCAACCCACGAGCGCGCCGTGTTCGGCGCGTTCGACGACGCAACGCTCGTCGGCATCACGGGCGTGCGCCGCGATGCGCGTGCCAAGGTCGCGCACAAGGCGACGATCTGGGGCGTGTTCGTCGACCCCGCGTATCGCGGGCGCGGCATCGCGCAATCGCTGCTCGACAACGCGACCGCGCACGCAGCGCAAGCGTGGCAGTGCATGCAACTGGTCCTGTGCGTGAATGAAATCAACGGCGCCGCGGAACGGGTGTACGCGTCGCGGGGGTTCGTCCGGTTCGGCACGGAACCGCGTTCGCTGTTCGTCGACGGCCGCTTCTACGACGAACACCACATGGTCAAAACGCTGGCATGACGCGTCGCGTTCGCGCGCCCTTGGCCGGTCCGCACGCGAATGCCTCTCCACGCCGTTACGTCATCGCTTGTCGGTGAACGTCGTGTTGACAGCCTGCCCGGCGATCGTCACGTTCGTCAGGTCAACCGCCGCGTTGGGCACGGTGCCGGCAGCAAATGCTCGTGTGGCTGCGAGCGGTCCGCCGAGCACCGCACCGCCTGCGGGTGTGCCGGTCCAGCCGATGAAATCGCGGCGCGACACCTCTGCTGCGGCGAAGGCGATCGGACGGACGGAGGCGATCGGCAGCGGTTTGCGGCCATGGGCATTCCTTCAATGGTTGGGGTATCGACACGCCAGGCGGCGGACCTCCATTCATACGTCGTCGCACCACAAGGCAAAGCCTCGCCTGATCGAAATCGAGGATGCATCTGTCGCTTACCTCCTTTCAAAGCCGCTTTCATCGAAATGTGTGCGCACACTCACTTCTCAGTGACAGAGAAAAGACATATGTCGTCGTATCTTTATGCGCAGAAACTCGATGTCTGATGGATACGCGGTCAGGCCCGAATCGACCGCGCGCATGGAATATGACAAGCTCTCGGAGGCATCACCCGTCCATGCAAACCCGTCACAGGAGCCTCAATTGCAGACCCGCCACGGAGTCGACCTCATCCGCGCCCGCGCGCTGTTCGATCGCGAGCGCCGTGCATTCACCGAAGCCATGCCGATCTCCCGCGCGTTGTCCGCGGAAGCGTCCGAGCATTTGCTGTTCGGCGTGCCGTTGCACTGGATGCAGGACTGGTCGACGCCGTTCTCGCTGGTCGTGAAGGAGGCGCGCGGCGCGACGCTCACCGACGTCGACGGTCATCGCTACGCGGACTTCTGTCTCGGCGACACCGGCGCGATGTTCGGCCATGCGCCCGAGCCGGTCGCGCGCGCACTTGCCGAACAGGCGACGCGCGGCTACACGACGATGCTGCCGAGCGAGGACGCCGCGTGGGTCTCGCGCGAACTCGCGCGCCGCTTCAAGCTACCCGTCTGGCAATTCGCGTTGAGCGCGAGCGACGCGAACCGCTTCGTGCTGCGCTGGGCGCGCGCGGCCACCCGCCGCAACACGATCGTCGTGTTCAACGGCTGCTATCACGGCACGGTCGACGACGTGTTCGTCGACCTCGTGGACGGCCGCCCGGTGCAGCGCGACAGCCTGCTCGGGCAGTCCTACGATCTGCTCGCGAACACGCGCGTCGTCGAGTTCAACGATCTCGACGCGCTCGAGGCGGCGCTGAAGGACGGCGACGTCGCGTGCGTGCTCGCCGAGCCGGCGATGACAAACATCGGGATGGTGCTGCCCGATCCGGGCTTCTGGGAAGCCGCACGCGCACTGACGCGCCGCTACGGCACGCTGCTCGTGATCGACGAAACGCACACGATCAGCAGCGGCCCCGGCGGCTACGCGGCCGCGCACGGCCTCGAACCGGACGCGCTGGTAGTCGGCAAGCCGATCGCGGGCGGCGTGCCGTGCGCGGTCTACGGGTTCAGCGCCGAATTCGCGGAGCGCGCGAAAGAGGCGAAGCTGAACGCGCCGCCCGGCCATTCCGGGATCGGCACGACGCTCACCGCGAATATGCTGGCCATGCACGCGATGCGCGCGACGCTCGCCGAAGTCGCGACCGATGCCGCGTATACGCACATGTTCGAACTGGCCGCGCGGCTCGCGACCGGGCTCGAACGGGCAATCGCGAAACACGGGCTGCCATGGTGCGTGACGCGCATCGGCGCGCGCACCGAGTTCCAGTTCACGCCCGTGCCGCCGCGCAACGGCACGATTGCGGGCGAACAGCTCGACAGCGAGCTCGAGCACATCGTGCATCTGTACCTGCTGAACCGCGGCGTGCTGATCACGCCGTTCCACAACATGATGCTCGTGTGCCCGCAGACGACGACCGACGACGTCGATACGCTCGTCGCGCGGTTCGACGCGTGCCTGGGCGAACTGGCGTGACGTGATGCGGCGGCCGTTCGGCTCGCCCGCAGCGGCAAACCGAACGCGCGCCCGGCGCTACTTCGGCAAATCCGTCGGATCGACCTGCGTGCCGGGCACGCCTGCGGTGCGCGCGCTCGCTGCAAGCTCGTCGCGCAGCGCCGCACGCGGATCGCCGCCGCCGACACGCTGCCCCGACGCGGCGGCGCCATCGAGCGCCGGCAGGATGTAGCCGTTCACCATCCGCCGGAACAGCTTCACGTTCTCCGCGTCGCGCAGGCCGCCGTCCACCGGCAGCACGCCGGTCATCACGATCACCGTGTTGCGCTTCGGCAGCACCGTGATGAATTGCCCCTTGAAGCCCATCGCGTCGAATTCGGGCTCGCGCTCGACGATGTTGTTAATCCACCAGTAGTAGCCGAAATGCGGCGACACGCGCGGCGACGTCATCTGCGCGATCCACGCCTGCGGCACGACCTGGCGCCCCTGCCAGCGCCCGCCGTCGAGCACGAGCATGCCGATCTTCGCCATGTCGACCGCGCGCAGCCGCAGCCCCCAGCCGGCCGATACGAGCCCCGTGCGGTCCGCGCGCTCCCATGCTGCGCGCTTCATGTCGAGCGGGCCGAACAGGTGCGCCTGCGCATAGCGCTCGACGGGCTCGCCGGCCGCCGCGCTCAACATCGCCGATGCGAGGATCGGATTCACGTCGGTGTACTCGAACGCGGCGCCGGGCGCTACCTTCGGCGCGGCCGACGCGGCGAGCTTCAGCCGGTCCGGCGCGGTGTAGTAGATCGGATCGTCCTTCGGGCTGAAGTCGTAATGCAGGCCGCTCGACATCGACAGCACGTGCTTCAGCTCGATGTCGCGCTTGTCCGCGAGCGCGTCGCCGAGATCGGGGCGCCACGCGGTGAGCCGCGCGGCCACCGGCTCGTCGAGATGCACGGCACCGCGATCGACCAGGATGCCCGCGACGAGCGACGTCACGGCCTTCGTCACCGAATACAGCTCGTAGGTCGAATCGCGCGACGCGTTCGCACCGTAGCGCTCGAAGATCAGCTTGCCGTCCTTCACGACGAGCAGGCTGTACACGTCGAGCTTCTGCTCGCGGATCCAGCGCGACAGCTCGACGAGCTTGCGCGAATCCACGCCGACGTCTTCCGGCGCAGCCGCCGCGATGCCGGTTTCATGCAGCGGCGGCAGCGCATCGGCCGCGTGCGCCACGGATAGCACCGGCGCCGACGCCAGCGCGCCGCCGCCGATCAGCAGCGCCGCAACCCGCGCGAGCAGCCGTCGCATGAAAGGCGCCGCCGGGCGCCGCCCATCGCGACGCCACATGGACAAACGGTCAATGAAATTTGCAATCCTCATCAAATCTCCGGCGCATCGTTGAACGCTGCGGCGGTCCCGGGCACGCCTTTCGTGCGACGGCTGCGCGCGAGTTCGTCGCGCAGCGCCTGCGTGGTTTCCGCGCGCTCGACCGGCGGCTGCGCGGGCGCAAGCGCCGGCAGGATGTAGTCGCCGACCATCCGCCGATACAGGTTCAGATAGGTCGCGTCGCGCAAGCCGCCGTCGGTCGGCAGCAGGCTCGTCATCACGATGACCGCACGCTGCGCGGGCAGCACCGTGATGAACTGCCCCTTGAAGCCCATCGCGCCGAATTCCGGCGTGCCGTGTTCGACGACGTGGCTGATCCAGCAGTAATAGCCGTAGTCGGCCGCGGCCGGCGACGGCGTGGTCATCTGCCGGACCCAGCCGGCCGGCACGACCTGCTTGCCGTTCCAGCGGCCGTTGTCGAGCAGCAGCATGCCGATCTTCGCCATGTCGACGGCGCGCAGCCGCAGGCCCCAGCCGCCCGCCACCGCGCCGGTGCCGTCGGCGCCGCTCCAGCGGTAATGCGCGAAGCCGAGCGGCTCGAACAGCCGCTTGCGCGCGAAGTCGTCCTCGCGCTCCCGCGCGGCGATCGACACGGCGGTGCCGACCAGCACCGGGTTCACGTCGATGTAGTCGAAATGCGTGCCGGGCGGCTGCGTGGCCCGGCTCGTCACCGCGACGCGCAACCGGTCGGGCGCGTCGTAATACAGCGGATCGGTGCCTTCGCGCGTCGTGTAGCGCAAGCCGCTCGACATCGACATCAGATGCCGCAGCTCGATGTCCTGCTTGTCCGCGAGTTCGCTCGCGAGATCGGGCCGCGCGGCCGCGATCAGCGGCGCGACCTTGGTCGACGGGTCGAGCTTGCCCTCGCCGTCGAGGATGCCGGCGAGCAGCGCGGTGATCGTCTTCGTCACCGAATACAGCTCGTAGTTGTTGTCGCGCGTGAGGCCGTCGCCGTAGCGCTCGAATACGATCTTGCCGTCCTTCACGACGACGAGGCTGCGCACGTCCATCCGGTCGCGGCGCAGCCATTCGGACATCCGCACGAGCGGCGCGGAATCGACGCCGGCCGCTTCGGGCACGACGCTCGGCAGGTCCTGCGGCCCGCCGCCCGCGGCCAGCGCCGGGCCGCCGCACGACCCGGCGACGATCGCGGCGGCCGCGATGCCGCGCATTGCGTGGGAAATGCTCATGCTTGCTCCTGTGGAAATGCGCATCCGCCGTTGCCGGCGGAGCGGCACATCAAATTGCCGTGAAGTCAGTCGAGACACGGTTTGCCGGCCGGCAGGAACTGCCCGCGCCCCGGCTCTGCGGCGAGCAGCCGGCCATCCTCGACGAGCAGTTCGCCGCGCGACAGGCAATGACGCGGCCAGCCCGTCACCTCGATCCCTTCATAAGGCGTGTAGTCGACAGCATGATGCAGCGACGCATTCGCGATCCGCACGCGCTTGTCCGGGTCCCACACGACGATATCCGCATCGGCGCCGACCGCGATCGCCCCCTTGCGCGGATACAGCCCGTACAGCTTCGCGGGCCGCAGCGACGTCAGCTCGACGAACTGGTGCAGCGACAGGTGACCCTTGCGCACGCCGTCGAACAGCAGCGGCAAGCGCGTCTCGAGCCCCGGAATTCCGTTCGGGATATGGTCGAACGACACGGCATGCCCGCCCGGATGCTTGCCGCACGGATCGTCGTAGTTGAACGGCGCGTGATCGGACGAGAATACCGAGAACACGCCCTGCTTCAACGCCTTCCACACGGCCTGCTGGTTCGCCGGATCGCGCGGCGGCGGGCTGCACACGCACTTCGCGCCTTCGTACCCGTCGTGACCGCCATGGCCGAGATCGGCTGCCGTCAGGTACAGGTACTGCGGGCAGGTTTCGGCCAGGATCGGCAATCCGCGCGATTGCCCCCAGCGGATCTGCTCGATCGCCTCGGCACCCGACACATGCACGATCAGGATCGGCACGTCGACGAGTTCCGCGAACGCGATCGCACGATGCGTCGCCTCGCGCTCGACCACCGCCGGCCGCGCATGCGCGTGGAAATGCGGCGCGACGTGGCCGTCGCCGAGCAGCCGCTCGGTCAGCCAGCCGATGCAGTCCGAGTTCTCCGCATGCACCATCACGAGCGCGCCGTGCTCGCGCGCGACCGACAACACGTCGAGCATCTGCCGGTCGTTCAGCTTCAGGTCGTCGTAGGTCATGTACACCTTGAACGACGTGTAGCCGTTCGCGATCAGCCGCGGCAGTTCCTCGGCCAGCACGTGCGGCGTCGGATCGGCGACGATCAGGTGAAAGCCGTAGTCGATCAGCGCGCGCCCTTGCGCGCGCCGGTGATAGTCGTCGACGGCCGCCTGCAGCGACTGCCCCTTCGCCTGCGCGGCGAACGGCACCACGGTGGTCGTGCCGCCGCACAGCGCGGAGCGCGTGCCGGACAGGAAGTCGTCGGCCATCTTCAGCCCGTCGGGCATCGGCTGGTCGAGATGGCAATGCGCATCGACGCCGCCCGGCATCACCAGCATCCCGGTCGCGTCGAGCTCGCGCGGCGCGCGCGGGAGCCCGTGGCCGAGCATGGCCACGCGCCCCGCGCGGATGCCGATGTCGCACGAGAACCGGTCCGCCGCCGTCACGACGTCCGCGTGACGGATCACGAAATCGAGATCGTTCGACATGGCGCGCGCCTCAGATCACGTCGCTGAAGAGACGCCCCCAGCCCTTCACCTGCCGCGTGTCGTAGTCGGCGAGCTGCAGCGACTTCCACACGACGGTCGAGATCGTGTCGTAGATCGGAATGCCCGTCTCTTCCTCGAGCGCCGGCACCAGGTGCGCGGCGTTCAGGTTCGTGCAGAAGATCGAGATCGCGCGCGGGCCGGCCTTCGCGACTTCGCGCACCATCCCGCCGATCTGGTCGCCCGTCACTTCGGAGAACGAGAAATTGACCTTGAGATTCAGGTGGCGCTCGGCGATGCAGTTCAGCCCCGAGCGGCGGTAGTTGTCGACGATCTTCGTCTGCACGTCGTCGAGGTACGGCGTAACGAGGCCGAACTCGTGCGCGTGGGTCTTCTTCAGTATCTCGTTGAGCGCGAGCACGGAGGTCGTGGCGGGAATCCCCGTCGCCTCGGTGATGCGCTGGCACAGCCGCTCGTCGGCCTCGAAGCCGAGCCAGCCGGACGACGTGCCGTTCCACGCGATCACGTCGACCTTCGCGTCGGCGAGCAGCATCGCGGCCTGGATGATCTTGTCGTCGTCGAACTGGCCGAGCGCCTGGCCCGTCAGCGAGATCTCGGTGACGGGGAAGCGCGCGAAGTGCGCGGACACGCCCGGCAGGCCGGCGACCATCGCGCTCGTCAGCGGTTCGAGCGACGTGTTGGACGACGGGGTGAGCATGCCGAGCAGGGTACGTTTCTTCATGATGGGTTTCTCTCTACCAGTGAATGCAGTCGATGCAGTGAAGGCGGTCAGTCAGACCGGGAGCTTGTTTTCGTAGTCGATCGCGCTGGAGCACACGAGCAGGCCGACGCCGGCCGCCGCGAACACCATCAGCGCAAGGAAATAGGAACCGGTGAACTGCACGATCGTGCCGACGACGATCGGCACGGTGATGCCGCCGATGTTGCCGCCGAGGTTCATGAAGCCGCCGAGGAAGCCGATCTTGTTGCGCGTGCCGAGCGACGACGGAATGCACCAGTACAGCCCGCACCACCGCAGGAAGAACAGGGTCGACGACAGCAGCGCGACGCACACGACCGGGCTCTTCACGTAGGCGACGGAAAAGATCGACACGGTCGCGATCACGGCCGCGATGCCGAACAGCGTGCGCATCACGACGTTCGGACGGCCGCCCGCGGCCTTCCACTTGTCGGCGATCCAGCCGCCGAGCAGCTCGCCGACGAAGCCGCAGAAAAAGATGATGAAGGTCGAGCCGCCCATCTGCTTGATGTCGAAGCCGTGCACCTTGTGCAGGTAGTTCGGCATCCACGTGAGCAGCCCGTAGAACACGCTGTTGAAGCACATCCAGCCGAAGAACATGCACCACACCGAGCGGTACTTGAAGAAGTCGCGCGAGCGGCCCGACGCATTGGCCGGCTCGGCCGCGAGATCACTCGCGTGCGACGCCTCGATGTAGTCGGCTTCGAGATCGTTGACGCCCGGATGCTCGCGCGGCGTATTGCGGATGTAGTACCACGCGAGGAAACCGGCCAGCACGGTGCCGACACCGGCGACCGCAAACGCGAGCCGCCACGAGCCGAGCAGCGCGATCAGCCCGGCGATCAGCACCGCGCCCAGGGCCGCGCCGAGCGGCGCGCCGCCGTCGAGCAGCGTGGCGCCGCGACCGCGCTCGGTCTGCGTCATCCAGATCGCGTTGAGCTTGCCGCCGGCCGGATAGATCGGCGCTTCGGACGCGCCGAGGCCGAGGCGCGTGAGCAACAGCGACGGCGCGTTCGTGCACAGCGCGGCGATCGCCTGGAAGAAGCCCCAGAACACGGTTGCCGTCGCGATCACGATGCGCGGCTTGAACCGGTCGGCCAGCATCCCGCCCGGGATCTGCATCACCGCATAGGTCCAGAAGAACGAACTGAGGATCAGACCCTCCATCGCCGGCCCGATGTTGAACTCTTGCGAGATGTAAGGCATGGCGACGGACAGCGACGCGCGATCGACGTAGTTGATCGCGATGAGGCTCAGCATGACGACGAATATCTTCCAGCGGACAGCGGATTTGCCGACCGTCATGGCGGCGACACCGGAGGTTGAAGACATGGACGGACTCCAGGAGTGAACGAGGATGGTCAGGACGTCGCGCAACGTGGAGCCGAGTATAGGATTAGAAATTTATAATTACCGTTAGCGTAAACACTTGGTTTCATTGAATTTGTTGTATCACTAAGATGGTGCGGGGTAAGCCCCGATATCGTGATAAGCTTGCCCCATCATGAGCCAGACACCCCGCAATCCCCTGCTTCTGCGCACCCGCGGCATGGCCGCGGAGATCGCCGCGCGCCTGCGCGTGATGATCGACGAAGGCGAATTGCCGCCCGGCGCGCGGATCGACGAAAAGGAACTGAGCCTCGCGTTCGACGTGTCGAAGACACCGCTGCGCGAAGCGCTGAAGGTCCTCGTCGCGGAAGGCGCCGTCACGCATCGCCAGTACATCGGCTATCGCGTCGCACCGATCGACGTCGACGATCTCGTGTCGACGTTCGAGCTGCTGCACGGGCTCGAGGCGATGGCGGGAGAGTTGCTGCGCAAGCGCATCGCCGCGTCGACGCTCACCGCGTTGCAGGCGAAGCACCGGCGGATGGTGGAGTGCCACGAGGCCGGCAAGCGCGTCGAATATTTCCGGCTGAACCAGCAGATTCATCAGATGATCGTCGACGCGGCGGGCAACCCGGTGATGTCGGGCATCTATGCGTCGCTGATGTCGAAGGTGCACCGCGCACGCGGCGCCGCGAACGCGGACACGCTGCGCTGGGCCGAATCGCTGCACGAGCACGAAGCCATCATGGCCGCGCTCGCCGATCCCGACCACACGCAGCTGCCGCAGGTGCTGCGCAGCCATTCGGAAAACACCGCGCGCGAAGTGCTGGCGATCCTCGATCGCACGAGCACGTCCGACGCGCCGGGCAAGCGGGCGGCCGAAGCGTAACCGCTTCGTGACAGCCGCCCTGCTCCGGCGGCCTGACGCCCGTTACACCGCCTTCAACGCGCGCCGCGCCACTTCCGCGAAATAGCGCGCACCGACCGGCAGGATCTCGTCGTTGAAATCGTACGTCGCGTTGTGCAGCGGCACGCCGCCGCACCCGGCCGCATCGCCGTTGCCGATGAACACGAAGTTGCCCGGCACCGCCTGCAGGAACGCGCCGAAGTCTTCCGAGATCATCATCGGCTGCACGTCGGCGTCCACCGCGTCGGCGCCCGCGACCTGCGCGGCGGCCTGCACCGCCGTGTCGACCCATTCCGGAGAATTCACCGTCGGCGCGAACTCGTGCGTGTACTCGAACGCACAGGTCGCGCCGTGCGTGCGGCAGATCCCTTCGCTGATCTCGCGCATCCGCGTTTCCAGCAGCGCCTGCACGTCGCGCGAATAGCTGCGCGTGTCGCCCTTGATCGTCACCGTCGACGGCAGCACGTTGCGCAGCCCGTCGGTGATGAACTCCGTGCACGAGATCACGGCCTGCAGGCCCGGATCGAGATTGCGCGACACGATCGTCTGCAGCGCGAGCACGATCTGCGCACCGATCACGATCGGATCGATGCCCATGTGCGGGCGCGCCGCATGCGTGCCGCGCCCGTCGATCCGGATCACGAAATTGTCCTCGCTCGCCATGATGCCGCCCGCGCGCGTCGAAAACGTGCCGGCGCGCATGCCCGGCATGTTGTGCGCGCCGAAGATCGCATCGACCGGAAAGCGCTCGAACAGGCCGTCGGCCATCATCGCCTTCGCACCGCGGCCATGCTCTTCGGCCGGCTGGAAGATGAAGCGCACCGTGCCGTCGAAGTCCTTGCGCTCGGCCAGCAGCTGCGCGGCGCCGAGCACCATCGACATGTGGCCGTCGTGTCCGCACGCGTGCATCTTGCCCGGCGTGCGCGACGCATGCTCGCGACCCGGCGCGTGCTCGGCGATGTTCAGCGCGTCCATGTCCGCGCGGATGCCGATCGCGCGCGTGCCGGTGCCAGCCGTCAGGTTCGCGACGAGTCCGGTGCCGCCGATCCCGCGATGCACGTCGAGCCCGAGCGCCGTCAGGATCCGCGCGACATAGTTCGACGTGTTCACTTCGTCGAAACCCGTCTCCGGGTGCTGGTGCAGATGTCGGCGCCAGGTTTTCAACTGCCCTTGCAGCGTGCTTTCTTCCGTTGCGTCCATCATGCTTGCCTCGTCGGTCGTCAAGTCGTTCGGTTCGCTCAGGCCATCGCCGTGGCGCGGTTCAGCCAGTCGCGCTGGCGCGCGAGCACCGCGTCGGCCGTGGCGCCGACGCACTGCCGGTAGACCGACGGCGCGGTCGCACCTTCCGTGTTGATCGCGAGCACGCGCGCGTTCGCGTCGAGCCCCGTCTGCCGCGCCAGCGCCGGGTCGCGCATCAGCACGGTCAGCCCCGCGATGCCTGCGGCGCCCGACTCGCCGGACACGAATGGCAGATCGCGTTCGCTGCCGGCGGCAAGCCCGCGCATCGCCTGCACCGCGTCGTCGTCGTCGATCAGCATGAAGTGGTCGATGCACGGCTCGAGGAAATCCCACGCGAGCGGCGACGCCTCGCCGCACGCCAGCCCGGCCATCACCGAGTCGACGCTGCCGGTTGCCTTCGACGCGCGCCCGGCGAGCGCGCTCTGGTACAGGCAATCGGCCTGGCGCGGCTCGACGACGATGAAATGCGGCCGCCGTGCGCCAGTGTGCTCCCACAGATAGCTCGCGACACCGGCCGCGAGGCCGCCCACGCCGCCCTGCAGGAACACGTGCGTGAACGGCCCGCCGTCATCGCCCGCGGGCTGCTGCGCGAGCGCCTCGGCCGCGATCACGCCGTAGCCCTGCATCACGTCGCGCGGAATCGCCTCGTAGCCGTCGTACGACGTATCCGACACCACGTGCCAGCCGTTCGCGTCCGCGAGCTGCGCGGCATGCACGACCGATTCGTCGTAGTTGCCGGCGATCCGCTCGATCCGCGCGCCGTGCGCGGCGATCGCGTGCTCGCGCTCCGCGTCGACGTGCGCATGCAGCACGATCACGCAGCGGCAGCCGATCGCGCGCGCGGCGGCGGCCAGCGCGCGGCCGTGATTGCCGTCGGTCGCGCTGATCACCGTGAGGTCAGCCAGCGACGCCGCGTAGCGGCCGGTGACGAGCCCGCGCGGATCGAGTTCCGCGTTGCGCCGCAGCCGCTTCACGAGCCGCATCAGCGCGATCGGCGCGCCCAGCGCCTTGAAGCTGCCGAGCGGCGAACGGCACGCTTCGTCCTTCACTCCGACGCTCGCGACGCCGAGCCGCGCGGCCAGGTCGGGCAGCGCGTGCAACGGCGTGCGCGCCGTGCCGACGAGCGGCCAGTGCGACAGCCACGTGCCGCTCTCGTCGGCTGCGGCGATGTTCATGACACGGCGCAGCGCGTCGGGATAGTCGGTGCGCGACGCGCGGGGATTGGCGATCAGCATGGCGGGAACGGCTCCGGGAAGGGGCCGCGCGAGCGGCCCGTCGGTAGATGCGGTGCGGGCGCATGCGGGTTGCGCTCGCCTTCGGTCCGGAAAATAATATTGCGCATGCCGGTCAATAAAATCGCCAAATCGGCTGGCCGGACGCAAAAAATTCTCATTCTTCGAGGCTGCCACGCCATCATGCCCACTCCACTCGATGCGTTCGATCGCAAGCTGCTGATGGAAGTCCAGCGCGACGCGCACACGCCGCAGAACGAACTCGGCGCCCGCGTGAACCTGTCGACCGCCGCCGTGAACCGCCGCCTGCGGCGGCTCGCGGAAAACGGCGTGATCGAGCGCTATACGGCCGTCGTCGCGCCGGAGAAGGTCGATCATCCGCTGACAATCGTCGTGAACGTCGAGGTCGAGAGCGAGCAGATCGACCAGCTCGACGCGATGAAGCGGACCTTCGCGCGCTGCCCGCAGATCCAGCAGTGCTACTACGTGACCGGGGAATGGGATTTCGTGCTGATCCTGGCCGTGCGCAACATGGATCAGTACAACGCGCTCACGCGCGAGCTGTTCTTCGCGAACAACAACGTGAAGCGGTTCAAGACGCTGGTGAGCATGAGCCGCGTGAAGGTCGGGCTCGAGGTGCCGGTGGAGATCGGCGAGTGACGATCGACGTCAGCGCCGGTCGGCGGCCAATGAACCGAAAAACGTCGCGACCTTGGCCTTGCTCGTCGCCTGCAATCGCGACATGAGCCCGTGATCGACTTGCCGCAGCCCGTAAGTCTCGCCGATGTCGCGCTGCATCCGGCACCACAGATGGCTCGCGATCTCCGCGTCGACCATCGCACGGTGAGCACGGCCTGCCTTCGGCAGCCGCAGCATGTCGGCGAGGCTCGACAGCCGGTGACTTTGCGCGTGCGGGTAGATGCGCCGCGCGACGAGCATCGTGCACGCGAACGCATGCTCGGCCGCCATGCCGAGCATGCCGAGCTCGGCCTGCCAGAATCGCTTGTCGAAGCCGGCGTTGTGCGCGACGACGGGGTGGCTTCCGACGAATGCGGCGGCTTCCTTCATGACCTTCGACACCGGCGGCGCCGACGCAATCATCTCATTCGTGATTCCGGTGAGCGCCACGACGTCGGACGGAATGCGGCGCCCCGCGTTCATCAGGCTCTGGTAGCGGTCGACGATCTCGCCGTCGCGCAGAAGAATCACGGCGATCTCGGTCGCCCTGTCTCCCATGTTCGGGGAAAGCCCGGTTGTTTCGAAGTCGAGTACCGCAACGGTTTGCATGGTCGAATCAGAGGAAGGATACCTGGCGGGCAACGTCGATCAGGACGCGTCGCGCCGATGGAAAAGCGCCATAGTATCCCCGGATGCGGCGTCCGGCGGCAAACGCCATCGTCGTGCGCGGCGCATCGCCGCTTCCGTTCAGGCCGGCACGATCGCCACTTCCCCTGCAAAACGACGGTGAATGCACCGATGCACCCGTGCATCGGTACATTCACACGCCCGCTACGTCAGCGACAACTGAAGCTCGCCGCCGAATTCACGTCGCCCGACCCGTTGTGGCGCGCGACCTGCGGATACGGACACAGCGGACGCGTGCGCCCCGTTCCCCACGACGTCGGCACGTCCGCATTCGGCACCGCGTTCGTCGTGTCGCGCGCCGCGGCGACGATCGCCTTGGGCGCCTGCCCCTGCTCGACCCACGCGACGAGCGGCGTCAGCATGTCGAACTGGTCGGCTGCCGGCCCGCCCGAGCAGTGGTTCATGCCCGGCACGGGATAGAAGCGCGCGAAGTCCGACGCGTCGCCGCCGTTCACCTGCGCGAGCCGCCCGTACCAGTCGCTCGTGTCGTTGTACGAGAACACCGGGTCGCCGGTGCCGTGATAGACCAGCAGCTTCGCGCCGCGCGACTTCAGCGCGGACAGGTTGGTCTCGTCGGGCGGCGTCATGAACGACCACGCGGATTGCGTGTATGGGCCGTTCGTCGCGAAGATCGCCGGCGCGTCGTTGTCCATGTCGAAGCCGAGCGCGAAGCCGGCGAGGTTCGCGAGCGTCGCGGCGGTTTTCGGCGGCGTCATGAACGTGAACGCCATCGCGGCCGGGTCGAGCGTGATCGAATTCGACTGCTTCCACGCGGCCCAGCCGCCGCCGGCAATGCCCGGATCGTACGGAAAGCTCGCATAGAGCGCCGTGCCCGCGCTGTTGCGCGCGCCCGCGAACACGTTCTCGAGCGCGCTCTTCTGCGCGACCGTCAGGCAGGTGCCGGTACGCGTGCCGTTCGCGCAGGTCGGGATGTCCGTCTCGACGCTGAAATGCGCCTGGCATGCGGCGACGTCCTGCACCATCCCGTCGGCCACGCCGTCGAGCGCATCGCACTTGTCGAGAATCGTCGCGCCGACGAACCGGCGCTCCGCGTCGTTGAAGCCGCTACGGATGTCCGGCAGCCCGTTCGAGCCGGTCGCCGACGCGATCTTCGCGAACTGCTGCGCGCCGTACATCTCGCCGATCGCCGCCTTCGGCAGATGGAAGCCCGGGTCGCCCGCGATGATGCCGTCGTAGTCGGCCGGGTTGCGCACCGCCGTGACCATCGCATGACGGCCGCCGTTCGAGCAGCCGCCGAAATAGCTGCGGTCGGGCGCCTTGCCGTATGCAAGCCGAATCACCTGCTTCGCCATCGGCGTAAGCGCGTCGACCGCGCCGTAGCCGTAGTCGATGCGCGCCTGCGGATCGACGCCGAACAGCGGGTTCTGCGCGGCGCTGTGCCCGGAATCCGAGCTGATCACCGCGAAGCCCATGTTCAGCGCATCGGTCAGCGGCCCGCCGCCGCCGATCTCGCCGGTCGCGGTCACGACGTTGCCGTCGAGCCCGCCGTTCGCCTGGTAGAAGAAGCGGCCGTTCCACGCTTTCGGCAAGCGCATCTCGAAACCGATCGCATAGGTCTTGCCGTCGACCGCGCTCACGCGCTCGTTCATCTTCCCGTCGATCACGCAGTGCTCGGCGATCGGCTTGCCGGCCACCGTCAGCGCGCCGGCAGCCGCGGTCGTCACCGACGTGAACGACGCGTTCGCATACGACAGCTTCGCGGCAAGCGCGTCGCAGGTCTGCGTCATCGCGGCCGGCGTCGCGGCGCTCAGGTGCGTCGGCGTGACGCTGACCGAATCGTCGCCGCCGCACCCGGCGAGCATGGCCGCCGCCGACAGCGGTGCAATGCAAAGGAATGCAGATTTTCTGCTCAAGATAGCTCCCGTTCGTCAGGCTGCCGGATCAGAACATGTGCCGCACGCCGACCATCGCGCCGAGCTGCCCCATCCCTGCGCCGGGCGTCGTGCCGGGCCCGCCGCCGCTGACCGCGTAGCGTGCATGCGCGCTGTTCCACAGATACGACGATTGCGCGTAGACAGCCGTGCGCTTGGTCAGCAGATAGGTCGCGCGCAGCGTGGCCATCGTCGCGCGCGTGTCGTGCGCGCTGTTGACGATCCGGTAACCCTCGCCATCGACGACGAAGTCGGGCTTGATCGCATACGACGCACCGACGAAGAACAGGTCCGAATGCGCGCCGGGCGCGGCCGGCGAACCGGTCGACACGCGCCGCCCGATCCAGCCGGCGCCGATCCGCGCGCCGGCCGCCTGCGCATAGGCGCTCACGTGCGTGCGCGCGTCCTTGCCGCCGCTGCTGGTGAAGGGGACGGGCGCCACGCCGTCGAAGAAATTCGCGGCCGCGCCGGTGCCGCCGCGCTGCTCCTCGTACGACGCCGCCGCACCGAAATACGCGCTGTCGTACTTGAGCATCACCGACCAGTTGCGGCACTGGACGGCATCGCCCGGCACCTGCCCCGCGCACGTGCCCTGCCCCGGCGAGTTGCCGGTGCCGGCGCCGTCGCGGCCGAACGAATACGCGGCGCCGAGCGTCACGCCGCGATACGTGCCGACGTAGGTCACCGCGTTGTCGGCGCGGCCGTTCGGCACGTATGCGTCGAACGAGCCGAGCCCGTAGATGTCGGGGCCGATGATGTCCGCGCCCTGCAGCGCGAGATAAGTCATCGTGTACTGGCGGCCGAACGCGAGCGTGCCGAAGCCGCTCTTCAGCCCGACGAACGCCTGCCGCCCGAACAGCCGGCCGCCCTGCCCGAGATCGCCGCCGCGCACGTTGAAGCCGCTTTCGAGCGTGAATACCGCCTGGTAGCCGCCGCCGAGATCCTCGGTGCCGCGCAGGCCCCAGCGCGACGGCAGCTCGCCCGTCACGCCCGGCATGCGCACGACGTGGTCGCCGGCGGCGTTCGCGTGCGACACGAACTCGACGCCGGTGTCGATGATCCCGTACAGCGTCACGCTCGACTGCGCGTGCGCAACCGGCGCGGCCAGCGCGCAGCACGCGCCGGCGGCCAGCAGGCCGTTCCTTGTCTTCGTCTTCATTTCGTTGCGTCTCCAGACCTTGATGAATTGCGCGCTCTGACGGCGCGCATGGATAAAAACGAAACGTCAGTCGCTCGCTTGCGGGCGGCGAATCAGCACCAGCGCGGCGATGGCCGCGACGAGCGTGACGGGGATGCTCGCGCCGATCACGACGGGCGCGCTGCGGCCTGCGGCCAGCAGCGTCGCGGCCGCGAGCGGCCCGACGACGGAACCGAGCCGGCCGACTGCCACCGCCGCGCCGACGCCGGTGCCGCGCATCGCGGTCGGGTAATAGATCGCCGCGAGCGCATACAGCACCGACTGCCCGCCGACCACGAACATCCCCGCCGCGAACGCGGCCGCCGCGAGCGACGCGAAACCGGGCGCGGCCGCGAGCGCGGCGAGCGACAGCACGATCCCGACATACATGCCGCCGACCACGCGCGACGCGCGCATCCGGTCGAGCGCCGCGCCGATGCCGAGCGCGCCGAGCCCCGCGCCGACGTTGAACGCGATCTGCACGAGGCCGACGTGCGCGCGATCGAGCCCGCGCGAGGCCATCAGCGACGGCAGCCAGTTCAACAGGAAGTAGAGGACGATCAGCGTGCAGAAGTAGCTGACCCACAGCGCGATCGTCGATGTCGTACGGCCGTCGCCGAACAGCGTGCGCGCGACGCTGGTGCGCGCGGCCGGCGTGCCGGCGACGTCGAGATACGCGCGCGATTCCGGCAGGAACAACGCCAGCAGCGGCACGAGCAGCAGCGGCCCCACGCCGCCGACGTAGAAGATGTGCCGCCATTCGGTATCGCCGGCGAGCAGCACGCCGATCAGCGACGCGATCACGCCGCCGAACGGGATGCCGCAGTACATCGTCGCCACCGCGCTGCTGCGCGAGCGCGGCTCGACCGCCTCGGACGACAACGCGATCAGGTTCGGCATCGCGCCGCCAAGGCCGATGCCGGTCAGCACGCGCACGACGACGAGCATCGCGAAGGTCGATACCTGTGCGGTGGCGATCGACAGCAGTCCGAACAGCACGGTCGACGCGATCAGCACGCGCTTGCGTCCGATCCGGTCGGCGAGCCACCCGCCGAGCATCGCGCCCGGCAGCAGCCCGAAGGTGCCCGCGCTGAACGCGATGCCCATCTCCGACACGGAAAGCCCGAATTCGCGCGCCATGCGCGGCGCGGCGACGCCGACCGACTGCAGGTCGAGCCCTTCGAGGAGTGCGATCGCGAAACACAGCGCGAGCGTGGTCGCGACCGTGGGTTTTTCGGCAACGTAAGTGTTCATCGTGTCTCCAGTCCCATGTCTTGTAGTCGGTCGGCCCGTACCGGCCGACATTATCAGGCAGCCTGATTCACTGGCCGCAAGAATGCCTGCCGGTATCGTGGCCGGCAGGTCGTTGTTCCTGCTTGCTTCGGTTTGCTTCTGCTTACGCGTAGATCACGTCGGGATCGCGTCGCGCCGGGTCGTACAGCGCGTCGATCGTCGCCGCGCGATGCTTCTGCACGGCCGCCTGGTTCAGCGACCCCTTGTCGGTCAGTTCACCGAGATCGAGCGACGGCGGCGTGTCGATCAGCCGGATGCGCGCGACGAACGTCGAACCGCCGCTTGCATGCCGGTTCAGCCCGGCGAGCCATGCTGCGAACGCCGCGCGCACGGCCGGCGCGCGCAGCACGTCGGAAACCGATGCATCGGCTGCGAGCCCCGCCAGCGCACGGCACGCGTCGATGCGCGGAAACACAAGCAGCCCGATGTCGTCGCGATTGATCCCGGTGACGACCACGTCCTGCACGTACGGCGCGCCGCTCGACACCGCGTTCGCCCGCAACGGCCCGACGCTGACGAACGTGCCGCTGCTCAGCTTGAAATCCTCGGTCAGCCGGCCGTCGAACAGCAGCCCGAGTTCCGGCCGCGCCGGATCGGCGAAGACCCCCGCGTCGCCGCTGCGGTAATAACCCTCTTCGTCGAACACGTCGCGCGGATCGACGTCGGCATGCCAGTAGCCGCGCATCACGTTCGGCCCCTTGAAGCGCAGTTCGAGCTTGCCGCCGCACGGCACGAGCTTCGCGTCGCAGCCGGGCGCGGGCAGGCCGATATAGCCGGCGCGCATCAGCGGCCCGGTCGTGAACAGGCACGACGGCGACGCCTCCGTCATCCCGAGGCCGGCCATGATCCGGATGCGCTCGCCGCAATGCGCGTCGGTCACGCGGTCGAGCCGGTCCCACGCGGCCTGCGACAGCCCCGCGCCGCCGAAGAAATACAGCTTCACGCGCGAGAAAAACGTGTCGCGCAGCACGGCATCGCGCTCGAGCGCGGCCGTCAGCTCTTCCCAGCCCTTCGGCACGTTGAAGTAGATCGTCGGCGCGATCTCGCGCAGGTTGCGCACGGTTTCGTCGAAGCGGCCCGGCATCGGGCGGCCGTCGTCGATGTACAGCGTGCCGCCGTTGTACAGCGCGATGCCGAGGTTGTGACTGCCGCCGAACGTGTGATTCCACGGCAGCCAGTCGACCAGCACCGGCGGTTCGCGCGTCAGCTCCGGCATCGTCTGGCGCAGCATCTGCTGGTTGCTGCACAGCATCCGGTGCGTGGTCGGCACCGCCTTCGGCAGCTTCGTCGAACCCGACGTGAACAGGATCTTCGCGAGATGATCGGGGCCGATCGCTTCATGGATCGCGTCGATCGTACGCGGGACGGTCGCGAGCAGGCGCGACAGCGGCACGACGCTGCCGGCCGCGCCGGTTTCCGCATCCGTATCGTTCGCGACGATCAGCGCCGCATCGGCCGGCAGCGTCGCGTCGAGGGCACGCGCAAACGGCGCGCGTTCGGCGACGAACACCGCGCCCGGCCGCAGCACGCCGAGCGTGTGACGCAGCTTGCCGTAGTCGGTCGACACCAGCGAATACGCGGGCGAGATCGGCGCATAGGGCACGCCGGCCAGCATCGCCGCGAACATCAGCTGCAGATGCTCGAGATCGTTGCCGGACAGCACCGCGAGCGGCCGCTCGACCGACAGCCCGAGATCGACGAGGCCCTGGCCGAGCGCGCGGGCGCGTTCGAGCATCTGCGCGTAAGTGATCTCGATCCAGCGGCCGTCGGCGCCGCGCCGCGCGGCGAGCACGCGGTCGGGATGCGCGTGCGCGCCGCGTACGAGGCAGTCGGTCAGGCGCGTCGGGTAGTCGCCGAGTGTTTCGCGCGAGCGCAGGTACCACGTGCCGTTCTCCGCGCGACGAATTTCGGCCGAGCCGACCGCGACGGCCGCCGCGCGATAGCGCACGCCGCCCGTGTCGTTCGCCGGCCCGCTCGCGGGCGTCGCAACATTCATCGTCGGCTCGCTCATATCGGGTAGTGACGCGGTGTGGTCTGCACGGTGATCCAGCGCAGCTCGGTGAATTCGGCGATCGACGCGCGGCTGCCGAAGCGGCCGTAGCCGCTCGCCTTCGTGCCGCCGAACGGCATCTGCGCCTCGTCGTGCACGGTCGGCCCGTTGACGTGGCAGATCCCCGATTCGATCCGGCGCGCGACCGTCATCGCGCGTGCGATATCGCGGCTGAACACGCTCGCCGACAGCCCGAACTCGCTGTCGTTCGCGAGCGCGACCGCTTCGTCGTCGCTGTCCGCGCGCAGGATCGCCACCACCGGCGCGAACGATTCCTCGCGATAAAGCCGCATGTCGCGCGTGACGCCGTCGACGATCACGGGCTGCATCGTCGCGCCCTCGATCCGGCAGCCGAGCGGCAGGCGCGCGCCGTGCGCACGCGCATCCTCGACGAGCGACGCGGCACGCGCGGCCGCGGCCGCATCGACCATCGTGCCGAGCGCATGGCCCGCCAGCGGATCGCCGGCGACCAGCGTGCGCGCCTTGTCGGTCAGCCGTTCGACGAGCGCATCGGCGACCGGCCGCACGGCGATCACGCGTTCGGTCGACATGCAGATCTGCCCCTGGTTGAAGAACGCGCCGAACGCGATCGCGTCGACGGCCGCATCGAGATCGGCATCGTCGAGCACGAGCACCGGCGCCTTGCCGCCGAGTTCGAGCAGCACGGGTTTCAGGTGCGCGGCCGCATGGCGCGCGATGATGCGCCCGACGTGCGTGGACCCGGTGAAGTTGATCCGCTTCACGTGCGGATGCGCGATCAGCCGCTCGACGAGTTCGGGTGCGTCGGCCGCCGCGTGCGTGATCACGTTGACCACACCCGCGCCGAGCCCGGCGTCATCCAGCACCGCGCCGATCAGCGCGTGCACGCCCGGGCACGCTTCGGACGCCTTCAGCACGACCGTATTGCCGCACGCGAGCGGCATCGCCAGCGCGCGTGTGCCGAGGATCACCGGCGCGTTCCACGGCGCGATGCCGAGCACGACGCCGCACGGCACGCGCATCGCGAGCGCGAGATTGCCGGGCACGTCGGACGGGATCACGTCGCCGTCGATCTGCGTCGTCATCGACGCGGCCTCGCGCAGCATGTTCGCCGCGAGCGTCACGTTGAAGCCGAGCCAGCCGGGTGTCGCGCCGGTTTCGGCCACGCCGGTCGCGATGAACGCGTCGATGCGCGCGTCCATCAGGTCGGCCGCCTTCAGCAGCCGGCGGCGCCGCTCGGTCGGCGCGAGCGCCGCCCATGCGGGGAACGCGCGGTGCGCGGCATCGATCGCCGCGTCGGCGTCGGCCAGGCCGGCCGCCGGCGCGCGCGACGCGAGCGCGCCCGTCGCGGGGTTGAATCGGTCGAAGGTTCGGCCGTCGCGGGCGGTACACCACTCGCCGGCGATCAGCATCCGTCTGTCGGTCATGTCGTCTCCTGCCTTGCCTGTCTCTGTCGATTGCGTCGGCGCTTGTATCAGCGCTTGTATGCCTGCAGGCCCGGCTTGATCGTCTTGTCGTCGAGGAACTGCTTCAGCCCCTGCTCGCGGCCGCGCTCCGGATCGCGCAGCTGCGCCTGGTCGAGCTTCGCATACAGGTAATCCTCGCACTGCTCCCACGTGAGTTCGCGCGAACGCTTGAAGCCGTGCTTCGCCGCGCGCAGCACGACCGGGTTCTTGTCCATCAGCCGCGCGGCGAGCGCGATCGTCGCGTCGCGCAGGCCGGCCAGCGGCACGCTGCTGTTCACGAGGCCCATTTCAGCGGCCTCCGCACCGGTGAACGTGTCGCCGGTCATGATGTAGTGCAGCGCGCGGCGATGCCCGACCGTGTCCGCCATCGCCTTGCTGACGAGGTTGCCCGGCGGGATGCCCCAGTTGATTTCCGACAGGCCGAACACCGCTTCGTCCGCCGCGATCGCAAGGTCGCACGCGACGAGCGGCGAGAATCCGCCGCCGAAGCACCAGCCGTTCACCATCGCGATCGTCGGCTTGTTGTACATCCGCAGGCGGCGCCATTGCCACTCCGACGCGTCGCGCCGCACCTTTTCCTGCAGCGCGTCGGAGCCGCCGTCGATCTCGCGGAAATATTCCTTCAGATCCATGCCGGCCGTCCACGCGGCGCCCGCGCCGGTCAGCACCAGCACCTTTGCCCCGTCGTCGAATTCGACCGCGTCGAGGACTTCCAGCATCTCCCGGTTCAGCGTCGGGCTCATTGCGTTGCGCTTCTCGGGGCGGTTCAGCGTGACCCACGCGATGCCGGCCTCCACCTTCACTTCAACGGTCTGCCAGCGGTTGTCGTACTTGCTCATGTCGGTTCCTGTCGTTCGTTCCTGTGCGATTCGGTGCGCAGCATTCCTGCTGCGGACGGCTTCATTTAATATCAGGCTACCTGATATTGCAAGCGGCACGAGCGCCGGTGTAAACCCGGAGCGGAACGCGGCGGCAACGATGGAATCGGGGAACGGTCAGGCGACCGGCGAGCAGGCGGGAAAGCGAACACGGGCCGCACGGGCCCGTGTCGTGGAAGTTCGGGGAAAGGGTCAGCCGCGCAGGTTGCGTGCGAACAGTTCGAGCGCGCGCTGCACGTGCGTCGCGTCGTCGATGGAGACGTCGCCGAGCATTCGCGTCTCGAGCGGACGCAGCACGGCTTCGCATTCGCGCAGCATCGCCGCGCCTTCGTCGGTCAGCGTCAGCAGGATGATGCGGCCATGCGACGGGTCGGCTTCGCGCGTGACGAAACCGCGGGCGGCCATCACGCTCATGACCTCGTTCGCCGATTGCGGCGTGATGAACGAGCGCTCCGCCAGCTGCGCGTTCGACGACGCGCCGCGCGCCTCGAGCACCGACAGCGCCGTGTATTGCGCGAGCGTGATGCCGAGCGGCGCGAGCGCGTCGGTCATGTGGCGGCGCAGCAGCCGTTCGAGACTGCCGACCACGTAGGTCAGGCGCTGCGGCACGCGGGCCTTCGGCTTGTCGCCCGTCGCACGGGCGGCGTTCTTCGCGGCGTTCTTCGCGGCGTTTTTCGGGTTCGCGGGCTTGGTCGGTGCGGAACTCATGGTGCGGGCGGGATGGAATTGCGGGCCATCTTACCAGCACGTCGGGGCGCGAACGGCGTGCTCCGGCAAGCCGGACTGCCACCGTGCGCTCGCGCATGCGCGGCAGACCGCGCGCCTGATCGCCTGGCGCGCCGCGTCAGACGCATCCCATGAACGGGATCCGATACGCGGTCAGCCGCGCGGCGCCCCCGCGAATCGCGCCGTCGGCAGCCCCATGTAGCGCGTCCGGGCGACGAATACGCCGCCGGCGTGCGCATCGCTCGCCAGCGCGTCGTCGCTCAACCCGACACGGGCGCTCGTCACATAAAGCCGGCCTTCGCCGTCGAGCGTCACGCAGCTCGGCTGCGCAGTCGGCACGGTAACGCGGTCCGTCTCGACGCCGTCCGGCCCGTAGCGCACCACCCGCCGGCCGCCCCACTGCGCGTTCCACAGGCCGCCGTCGCGATCCATCGTCGAGCCGTCCGGGTCGCCGTCCGCATCGGTCAGTCGCGCGAACGGCCGCACATTGGCCACGTCGCCGCCCGCGCCGTAATCGCAGACGCGAATCTCGCGCACCATCGAATCGCAGAAGGTCATCTTCGTGCCGTCCGGCGAGAACGCGATGCTGTTCGCGATCGCCGCCGCCGGCAACGCAAGCCGGTCGAGCGTGAGGTCCGGATTGAGCCGGTAGAAGCCGCCGACCGCGCGCGGCGGGTCGCCGCCTTCGTCCTTCATCCCGAACACGAACGCGCCGAACGGATCGCAGCGGCCGTCGTTCAGGCGCGTCGGCAGATCGGGTTCGACGTCGACGATCCGCGTGAATTCGCCGCTGCGCAGATCGAAGAACGCAAGATGCGTCGCGAGCCCGACGAGCAGCACATTCGGCTCGTTCGTCAGCGCGAAGCACGCGAGCCGTTCAGGCATCGGCCACTGCGCGAGGTCCGAGCCGTCCGCGCGGCAGCGCCACAGCCGCGCGCCTTCGATGTCCGTCCAGTACAGCGCGTGCGTCGCGTCGCACCACGTCGCGCCTTCGCCGAGCGTATTGCGGCTGTCGACCAGCAGCGCCGCCGCGCCCGGATGAATCTGTTGCATGCCGTCTCCCGATGTCTGTCGCCTTCGCGGGCGGCCGCGCGTTCGTCAGGGTCAGATCTTCATCGCGCGCCGCTGGTTGCGACGATACTGGTCGAACAGCACCGCGAGCAACAGAATTCCGCCGCGTATCAGATATTGGTAAAAGGTCGGCACGTTCAGCAGGCTCATCGCGTCCTGCACGGAACCCATGATCAGCACGCCGACCAGCACGCCGGAAATCGTCGCGACGCCGCCCGTCAGCGACACGCCGCCGAGCACGCACGCGGAGATCACGCCGAGCTCGAGGCCGACGGACGTTTTCGGATCGCCGAGGCTCATCCGCGACGCAAGCATCACGCCGGCGAAGCCGGTCACGAGCCCCTGCAGCACGAACACCGCGATCTTGATGCGCATCACCGGCAGCCCCGCGAGCAGCGCGGCCTCGCCGTTGCCGCCGACGGCCAGCACGTTCTTGCCGAACACCGTCTTGCGCAAGAGGAAGCCGAACACGACGAAGCCGACGATATTGCTCCAGATCGGATACGAGATGCCGAGGAACGACCCGCCGCCGAGCTCGAAGAAGCGCTCCTCCGAAATCATCACCGCGTCGCCGTTCGACGTGATGAACGCGAGCCCGCGCACGACTTCCATCATCGCGAGCGTGACGATCAGGGAATTGATCCGCCAGCGCGCGATCAGCACGCCGTTGACGAGCCCGACCGCACCGCCCGCGAGCACGCCGGCCGCGATGCCGAGCACGACGCTGTGCGTCGCGGTGATCAGCGTCGACGCGACGACGCCCGAGAACGCGACGATGGACGCGACCGACAGGTCGACCTCGCCGAGCGCGAGCACGAACATCATCGTCACCGCGATCGAGCCGATCAGCGTGACCGACAGCAGCAGGCCCTGGATGTTGCGGGGCGTGAGGAAGTCCGGCACGGTCAGCGACAGCGTCGCGAACAGCACGAGAAACACCATCACGATGCCGGAACGGTTGATCAATTGCCACACGCCGCCGCGCGCGCGTGCGGGCACGGCGGCGGCATCGGGGGACGGGGAAGTGCGTTGGGGTTGCATTGCCTGGCTCATTTCATTTGCATCCGGTTGATCATTGCGGGGCGCTAGCGCGGCAGCGCGAGCTTGATCAGCGCGTCGGGCGTCGCCTGCGCCTTCGCGACCTCGCCCGCGATCCGTCCTTCCTTCATCACGACGATCCGGTCCGACACGCCGATCACCTCGGCCAGGTCGCTCGACACGATGATCACCGTGCGGCCCGCTTCCGCGAGCTCGTAGAACAGGTTGTAGATTTCCGCGCGCGCGCCGACATCGATGCCGCGCGTCGGCTCGTCCATCAGGAACACGTCGATGCGCTCGGCCAGCCAGCGCGCGAGGACGACTTTCTGCTGGTTGCCGCCCGACAGCGCGCCGATCGGCGTCTCGCCGTCGCGGGTCTTGATCGCCAGCCGCTCGATGTAGCGTTGCGCGAGCTCGCGTTCACGCCGTGCGTCGAGCAGCACGCGCGCCGGGCTGAAATGCCGGCGCGCGCTGATGTTCAGGTTGTCGGCCACCGACGCGATCGCGACGATGCCCTCCTGCTTGCGGTCTTCCGGGCACAGCGCGATGCCGGCACGCACCGCGTCGCGCGGGCTCCCGAACGCGACGCGACGCCCGTTCAGCTCGACGTGCCCCGCACTCGGGCGCGCGGCGCCGTACAGCAGCTTCATCAGCTCCGAACGGCCCGCGCCGACGAGCCCGAAGAAGCCGACGATCTCGCCGCGCCGCGCGGCGAACGACACGGGCTCGGATAACCCGGGCCCCGCCAGCCCTTTCGCCTCGATCAGCACGTCGCCGGCCGTGCGCGGCCGGTAGCCGTACACGTCCTCGATCGAGCGGCCGACCATGCAGCCGATCAGCCGGTCGCGATCGAGATCGGCGACGGATTCGAACGTGTCGATGCGGCGGCCGTCGCGAAACACGGTCACGCGGTCGCACAGTTCATACACTTCCTCCATCCGGTGCGTGACGTAGATGATCGCGCGGCCTTCCGCGCGCAGCGCGCGGATGATGCGGAACAGCTGCTTGGTTTCGCGCGCGGACAGCGAGCTGGTCGGTTCGTCGAACGCGATCACGCGCGCGTCGCGCATCAGCGCCTTGCCGATTTCGATCATCTGGCGCTGGCCGATCGACAGATACTTCACCGGAATGCCCGGATCGATGTGCTCGCCGAGCCGCTCCAGCGCATCGAGCGCGCGTACGGCAAGCGCACGTTCGTCGACCACGCCGAGCCGGCTCGGCAACTGGCCGAGCATCAGGTTCTCCGCGACCGTCAGCTCGGGCACCAGATGCAGCTCCTGGTAGATGATCGCGATGCCGGCCTCGAGCGCCGCGCGCGTCGACGCGAAGCGCTGCACGGTGCCGTTCAGCGTCAGCGTGCCGGCCTGCGGCTGGTTCACGCCGGACAGCACCTTCAGCAGCGTCGACTTGCCCGCGCCGTTCTCGCCCATCAGCCCGTGCACTTCGCCCGCGCGCACCGACAGCGACACGCCATCGAGCGCGCGCACGCCCGGGAACGTCACCGTGATGCCGTCGAGCGCGAGCAGCGCGCCGCCGGAGGTGGCCGCGTCGTCGTTGTCGGACACGGCCGTCATCGTCTGCATCGTCATCGCGTCGTCGCCCCGCACGCTCAGATGCCGAGCTCGGTGCGCACGGCCTGCCAGTTCGCGCGCGTCATCAGCTTGCCGCTCGTCTGCGTGTCGGCGGGCGGCGTCTTGCCGTTACGGATCCAGTCGACGAGGTTCTGCGTGCTGTCCTTGCCGTGGTTCGTCGAGCTGACTGCGATCGTCCCGTAGAAGCCGGTCGGTTCCTTCTTCTGGAATTCGGCGAACGCCTCGCCGGCGCCGTTGATGCCGACGCCGATCACGTCGGCCGCCGGGATGTGCAGCTGTTCGGTCGCGCGCACCGCGCCGAGCACGGTTTCCTCGTTCAGCGCGAAGACCACCCATTTCTTCACGTTCGGATGGCGTGAGAGCACCGGGAAGGCCGCCTCGAGGCCGCCGCTGTCGTCGGTCGTCTTCTGCGGCGCGTCGAAGATGTTCTCCTTGCGGAAGCCGTTCGCGAGCAACGCCTGCGTCGCGCCGTCGGTACGCAACTTCGCCGTCGGCAGCTCGTAGTTGGTGATGCGCAACGCGCCGACTTCCTCAGGCTTCCAGCCGCGTCGCTTCATCTCGTCGGCGATCGCCTGGCCGACCTGGTTGCCGATCTTGGTCGCCGACATCCCGAGGTGCGGCACGTTCGTGAGCGGCTTGCCGGTCGAGTCGACGAGCTGGTCGTCAACCGTCACGAACTTCATGTTGTAGCGCTTCGCGCGCGCGGCGATCGCCGGCCCGAGGCGCACGTCGGGTGCGCAGATCACGAAACCCTGCGCGCCTTGCGAGTTGAGGTTGTCGATCGCGGCCAGCACCTTCTCGCCATCCGGCGTGCCGATCTTCACGACCGAGAAGTTTTCCTTCTGGCCCAGCGCGGACGCCGCGTTCTGCTCGTTGATGAACCATGCCTGCTCGGGCATCTTCACCAGGAAGCCGATCTTCAGCGGCGCGTCGGCATGCGCGGCGCCGTGCATGCCGAGCGGCGCGATGCAAAGCGCGGCCAGCAGCGCGCGCAGGGTGTGCCGGCGAATCGTTCGGTTGGTTCGTTTCATGCGGTGTCTCCTTGTCTATTGGCTGGGGTCTTCAATACTCATCGCGCCGGGTCGCGCTCGCTGTGGCGTGCGCCGGCACGGTGTCAGCGGCCGAACGCGTCGGTCCCGACGCGCCGCCCGAACAGAAACGCGTCGGCGACGAGCCGCAACGGCCGTACGTCGACGTCGCTTTCGCCGCGCGCGATCAGCGCGCGGAAATGCGCATACAGCGCCGGATACTCGCGCTCCGGCCCGATCTCGACCGGCGCGCCGTCGATCGACAACTGCGCGCCGCCGCGGCTGATCGCGAGCACGCCGTCCGACGTGTCGACCGCGATCTCCCACTGCTCGACCGGGCCGTGGCGCCAGTCGAATTCCGCACGCACCGGCACGCCGTCCGTATCCGCGCAATCGAGTTCGGCCGCGATCGGCATCTGCGCGTCGCTCGGCACATAGAGCGTCGCTTCGCGCAGCACGAGTTCGCGCGGCAGGATCCGCGTGACGATCGACAGCGCGTTGATGCCTGGATCGAACACACCGAGGCCGCCCGGCTCCCAGATCCATTGCTGCCCCGGATGCCAGCGTCGCACGTCTTCCTTCCAGCGCACCTGCACCGCGCGGATCGTGCGCGTCGCGAGCCATGCCCGCGCCGGCTCGACCGCGCTCGCGCAGCGCGAATGCCAGGTCGCGAACAGCGTGAGGCCGCGTTCGCGCGCGAGCGCGTCCAGCGCAGCCACTTCGCCGAGCGTCGCGCCCGGCGGCTTCTCGAGCATCACGTGCTTGCCGGCTTCGAGCGCGGCGCGTGCCTGCGCGTAGCGCACCTGTGGCGGCGCGCACAGCGACACGGCGTCGAGCTCGCGCTCGGCGGCCAGCAGCGCGGTCAGATCCGGATAATTGCGTACCCCGTTGACCTCCGCGTGACGGCTCGCGCAGGCGGTCAACATGAAGCCCGGCTCGGCGGCGATCGCCGGCAGATGCTGGTCGCGCGCGATCTTGCCGATCCCGATCACGCCCAGCGAAATCACCTTGCTCATTTGCGTTTCTCCTTCGCCATTCGCTCAGCGCGCCCAGCGCAGCACGAGCGGATCGAGCCGGCGTGCGATCGCGATCAGCTCCGCACGCGTATCAGGGTGCAGTTCCGGCATCGGATGCCGCGGCCGCTCGCACGCGATCACGCCGCCTTCGCGCATCAGCGCCTTCGCAGTCAGAATCCCGGACTGGCGGTTCTCGTGATTGATCAGCGGCAGCCACGCCTGATAGCGCGCGAACGCATCGTCGTGCCGCCCTTCGCGGAACGCTTCGAGGATCGGCCGGATGCCGTCCGGAAACCCGCCGCCCGTCATCGCGCCGGTCGCGCCCGCATGCAGGTCGGCGAGCAGCGTGATCGCTTCCTCGCCGTCCCACGGCCCTTCGATCGCGTCGCCGCCGAGCCGGATCAGCTCGCGCAGCTTGTTCGCCGCACCGGGCGTCTCGATCTTGAAGTACGCGACCTGCTCGATCTCGCGCGCCATCCGCGCAAGGAACGGCGCGGACAGCGCGGTGCCGCTCGCGGGCGCGTCCTGGATCATGATCGGGATGTCGATCGCATCCGACACGCGCGCATAGAAATCGAAGATCTGCGCTTCGGGCACGCGGAACGTCGCGCCGTGGTACGGCGGCATCGCCATCACCATCGCCGCGCCGAGCTGCTGCGCGCGCAGGCTGCGCGTCGCGCAGACCTGCGTGCTGTAGTGCGATGTCGTGACGATCACCGGCACGCGGCCGGCGACGTGCTCGAGGATCGTGCGCGTGAGCACGTCGCGCTCGTCGTCGGTGACAGCGAATTGCTCGGAGAAGTTCGCGAGGATGCACAGGCCGTCCGAGCCGGCGTCGATCATGAAATCGACCGCGCGCTTCTGGCTCGCGAGGTCGAGCTCGCCGGTGTCGGTAAACGTCGTCGGGACGACGGGGAAGATGCCGCGATAGCGCGGTGTGCAGCTCGATGTCATGGTTCGGTCCTGCGTCAGTCGAAGCGGCGTTCAGCCGGAAAACAATGCGTTCAGGATTCGCCGGCGAATGCGCCCGCGGCCGGCTCGGGCGTGCGCAGCGCGGCGCGGACCACGAACGTCATCAGCACCGCGAACAGCAGCGTGGCCGCGAGAAAATACAGGCCGGCCGCGAGGCTGCCGGTCGATGCCTTGATCAGCCCGATCCCGTACGGCCCGAAGTAGCCGCCGAGATTCGCGAGCGAATTGATCGCCGCGATACCGACCGCCGCGCTCGTGCCGGTCAGGAATTCGCCGGGCAGCGCCCACACGACGGCCTGGATCGAATAGAGCGAGAACGCGGTCAGGCAGATGAACATGAACTGCAGCGCCGGTTGCCGCACCCACGCGCTCGCGGCCATCGTCACCGCGGCCGCCGCCGACACGACGACGATGTGCCAGTAGCGCTCGCGCTTGCGATCCGAATGGCGCGGCACGACGAGCAGGCCGACCACCGCGAACAGGTACGGCACCGCGGACAGCAGCCCGGTCGCCGCATCGCCGGTGCCGAATGCGTGGATGATCGTCGGCAGCCACAGCGAGAGCCCGTAGATGCACAGCGGAAACGGCAGGAACAGCGCGGCGAGCAGCAGCACGCGGCGGTCGCGCAATGCGGCGAGCGGATTGCCGTGCGAATCGGGGCGATACGTGTCGCGGTCGGCGGCGAGCTGCCGTGCGATCCAGCGGCGTTCGTCGTCGTTCAGCCAGCGCGCATGCGCGGGCGACTCCGGAAGCAGCCGCAGCGTGGGCCATGCGAGCAGCACGGCCGGCAGGCCGCTCACGACGAACAGCGTCTGCCAGTCCGACAGGCCGAACAGCCCGTGCGTGGACAGCAGCCAGCCGGCGAGCGGGCCCGTCACGATGCCGGCGAGCGGCTGCGCGAGCACGAGCAGGCCGATCACGCGGGCACGGTCGCGCATCGGGAACCATTGCGTGAGGAAGTACAGGATGCCGGGATAGAGGCCGGCTTCGGCAGCGCCAAGCAGAAAGCGCAGCACGTAGAAGCTGGTCGGCCCCTGCACGAGCGCCATCGCCATCGTGATCACGCCCCACGTCGCGAGGATGCGCGCGAACCACACGCGCGCGCCGAAGCGTCCGAGCGCGAGGTTGCTCGGCACCTCGCACAGGAAGTAGCCGATGAAGAACAGGCCGGCGCCGAGTCCGTACGCGGCATCGCCGAGGCCGATCGCCGCGTTCATGTGCAGCTTCGCGAAGCCGACGACGGTACGGTCGACGTAGGCGACCACGTAGATCAGCGCGAGGAACGGCACCAGCTTGCGCGTAAGCAGGCGGGTCAGTTGCCGTTCGTCGACGGCTGCCGGCGAATCGGACTGTTCCGCCGCGATGTGCGCGGGCGTGTACTGCGTCGTCATCTTGTCTCCTGTCGGTCTGCGTTAGCGCTTTGGCGCTTGCGTACGTCCCATGCTTCGCGGTCGGTCTGCGTTTGCGCCTTAGCCCTTACGCTACGCCTTCCTGAGCGCTCGACCACATCCAGCGCATCACCCTGCTTCCCTCAGGCCCCGCCGCCGTCCGTGTCGGTATGCACCTGCCCGCCGCTCAATGCGAATGGCTCGGCACGTCCGCGCCGCGCGTGCCGACCAGGAAGTCGAGGTCGCACCCCTCGTCGGCCTGCAGCACGTGATCGATATACAGCCGTGCGTAACCGCCCTTGCCGAGCTGCCCGGCCACGCCCGGTGCCGCGGTCGGATCGACGTCCGACAGGCGGCGCTGCAGTTCGTCATCCGTAATATCCAGGTGCAGCGTGCCGGCCTCGCAATCGAGCTCGATCCAGTCGCCGTTGCGCACGGCGGCGAGCGGCCCGCCGGCAGCCGCTTCCGGCGCCACGTGCAGCACGACCGTGCCGTACGCGGTCCCGCTCATCCGCGCATCCGAGATCCGCACCATGTCCTTCACGCCCTGGCGCAGCAGCTTCGGCGGCAGCCCCATGTTGCCGACCTCGGCCATCCCCGGATACCCGCGCGGCCCGCAGTTCTTCAGCACCATCACCGAGCTCGCATCGATGTCGAGCGCTTCGTCGTTGATCGTCGCCTTGTAGTGCTCGAGGTTCTCGAACACCACCGCGCGGCCGCGATGCTTCAGCAGCTCGGGGCTCGCCGCCGACGGCTTCAGCACCGCACCGCGCGGCGCGAGATTGCCGCGCAGGATGCAGATTCCGCCGTCCGCGATCAGCGGCCGGTCGAGCGGGCGGATCACTTCGTCGTCGTAGTTCGGCGCTTCGCGCACGTTGTCCCACAGCGACTTGCCGTTGACCGTCAGCGCGTCCGGATGCGGCAGCAGCCCGCCTTCGCCGAGCCGGCGCAGCACGGCCGGCAGCCCGCCCGCGTAATAGAACTCCTCCATCAGGAAGCGTCCCGACGGCATCAGGTCGACGATCGTCGGCGTGCCGCGGCCGATGCGCATCCAGTCTTCCAGTTCCAGCGGCACGCCGATGCGGCCCGCGATCGCCTTCAGGTGGATCACCGCGTTGGTCGAGCCGCCGATCGCCGCGTTCGCGCGGATCGCGTTCTCGAACGCGGCGCGCGTCAGGACCTTCGACAGCACGAGCCCTTCGAGGGCCATCTCGACGATGCGAATGCCGGACATGTGCGCGAGCACGTAGCGGCGCGAATCGACGGCCGGAATCGCCGCGTTGTGCGGCAGCGCGACGCCGAGCGCCTCGGCCATGCACGCCATCGTCGACGCGGTGCCCATCGTGTTGCAGGTGCCGGCCGAGCGCGACATGCCGGCTTCGGCCGACAGGAAGTGATGCAGGTCGATCTCGCCGGCCTTCAGCGCTTCATGCAGCTGCCACACGGCCGTGCCCGAGCCGATGTTCTTGCCTTCGAGCTTGCCGTTCAGCATCGGGCCGCCCGATACGACGATCGCCGGCACGTCGCAGCTCGCCGCGCCCATCAGCAGCGCCGGTGTCGTCTTGTCGCAGCCGGCGAGCAGCACGACTGCGTCGATCGGGTTGCCGCGGATCGCTTCCTCGACGTCCATCGAGGCAAGATTGCGCGTGAGCATCGCGGACGGCCGCAGGTTCGATTCGCCGTTCGAGAACACCGGGAACTCGACCGGGAAGCCACCGGCTTCCGAGATCCCGCGCTTCACGTGCTCGGCGAGCTTGCGAAAGTGTGCGTTGCACGGCGTCAGTTCGGACCACGTGTTGCAGATGCCGATGATCGGCCGGCCGTCGAATTCGTGATCGGGAATGCCCTGGTTCTTCATCCAGCTCCGGTACATGAAGCCGTTCTTGTCGTTCGTGCCGAACCATTGGGTGGAGCGCAGCCTGGGTTTTGTTGCCGACATCGTCAGTCCTGTGGTGACGGGATACCGGCGCAGTCTAGGCAGAATTTTGATAACTCGCTAATGACGTTTTAGGCGATTACGATATCGATTCCGATATCGATATAAACCCGTACGATGACCGAAGCCAGCCCGTGGGGAAACCGCAATCGCCTGAAGACGCGCCAGTTGCTGCTGGTCGTCGCGCTCGCCGACGAAGGCAGCATTCACCGCGCGGCGGCCGCGCTGAATATGACGCAGCCGGCCGCGTCGAAGCTGCTGCGCGAGCTCGAGGAATCGATCGGCGCCGTGCTGTTCGAGCGGCTGCCGCGCGGGATGCGGCCGACGCTGTACGGCGAAGCGCTGATCCGCCACGCGCGCGCGGCGCTCGGCAGCCTCGATCAGGCGCGCGAGGAACTGGCCGCGCTGAAGGCCGGCCATCTCGGGCACGTGGCGGTGGGCGCGATCACGTCGCCGGGATTGCGGCTCGTGCCGCCGGCCGTCGCGGCCGTGAAGGGGACACATGCGAACGTGCGCGTGTCCGTCGCGATCGACACGAGCAACGCGCTGCTCGAACACCTCGCGCAGGACAAGCTCGACATCGTGCTCGGCCGGCTGTCCGCCGAGCACGACAAGCTGCACCTGCGCTACGAGCCGCTGACCGGCGAGCCGGTCGCCGCGGTCGTGCGGCCCGGCCATCCGCTGCTCGCGCAGGCGCCGCTGTCGCTCGCCGACGTGCAGCGCGCCGCGTGGGTGATGCCGCCGGCCGGCAGCGTGCTGCGCCATCGGTTCGAGCTCGTGTTCCAGCGCGCGAGCCTCGCGCCGCCGGCGAACGTCGTCGAGACGGCCGCGCTGCTGTTCATCACGCAATTGATCGAGCAGAGCGACATGATCGCGGTGCTCGCGGAGGATGTCGCGCGGTACTACGCGCGACACGGGATCGTCACGGTGCTGCCGCTGGAGATGGACTGCCGGATGGACGATTTCGGAATCATCACGCGCACCGACCGGCTGCATTCGCCGGCCGTCGAGGTGATGGCCGACGCGATTCGGGCGGCTGCGCGGGAGATTTACGGCGTCGCGCTGTGACGCGGCGACGGGGGGTGTGGCCCGCCAACGTTGACTTGTTCGAACACGAAGCGCTGCGCCATGCGTTCATTGCTTGAGTCGTAGAAAAGCTTCATCGTGCTTTCAATCGCCAACGCGTCACGCGGCTGCAAACTCGATCACCGGTTCGCAGCGGATCGGGAAGTTGACCGAATTCGCGACATAGCACTTCGCGTGCGCATCGTGATGCAGGTGTTCCGCCCGCTCGCGATCGTCACCGGCCTGGATGGTCACGTGCGGGCGCAGCACGATTTCGGTGAAGCGCCCCTGCTCGGGGCTATCGAGCATCGTCCCTTCGGCGTCGTCGACATACGCGAGCACGCGGATGCCGGCCTCGGCGCACAGATGCAGATACCAGAGCTTGTGGCACGCCGATGCCGACGCCAGCAGCAGGTCTTCCGGGTTCCAGCGCGACGCGTCGCCGCGGAAGGCTGCATCCGACGAACCGGGAATGTCGGGCTTCGAACCGGCGCGGATCACATGATCGCGGCCATATTCGCGATACCCCGACGTGCCGGTGCCGCGATTGCCGGTCCACTGCACTGCAACTCGATACTTGTGTTCGCCAGACGCCATCTCGCTCTCCAGTGATGTCGGTTGTTTGGACCAGGCCCGATTTCATTTCATGAAGCCCGCCAATGGCCGCCATTTTGGCACCGGAATTCCATTTGGTATACCATTATTCCAAAATGAAATGAGGAACACGCAGGCATGGAAGCCAAACTCGACTCCACGGCGGACGCGGTGGCCGCATCGCTGCGGGACATGATCGTCAACGGCGAGCTGGAAGCCGGCGAACGGCTCGTCGAACGCGACCTGGCCGACCGGTTCGGCATCAGCCGGATTCCGATGCGCGAGGCCATCCAGCGTCTGGAACGCGAAGGATTGCTGGATATCTTCAGGAATCGCGGCGCCGTCGTGCGCATGCTGAGCCCGTCGGACGTGCAGGAAATCTACGATCTGCGCGCGCTGCTCGAAGGCGATGCGATCTACCGGAGCGTAAAACGGCTCGACGACGAGACGCTCGCGCGCGCCGAACTCGTTCATCGCCTGCTCGGCGACGCGACCGTGCCGCGCCGGCAGGGAGAACTGAACCGCGAATTCCACGCGTTGCTGTATTCGTGCTGCGGCAACGCGCGGCAGTTGAAGTCGATCGGGGAGCTGCGCAGCCAGGTCGAACGCTACGAGCGCTTGCAGGCCACGCTGCTCGCGGATACGCCGTCGTTCCAGGTCGAGCACGAGGAGATCCTGCAGGCGTGCCGCGCGCGCAATGCGCGCGCCGCCCGTTCGATGACGGTCGCGCACCTCGAATCGGCCAGAAGCATCGTGATGCGGCTCGTCGAAGGCGGTTGAGGCCGGCGCCGCGTCTGCCGTGTTCCACACCGCACGCGGCTGCGCGGCGGGCCGCGCCGGTTGCGGCGGGAACCTCGAAGTGCTCCGCGCCGCCCCGCGCGATATCTACCGCGTCGCGCTCTCACTCGATACACGGCCTGTCGTACCGCGCACCACCAGCCGCGGGGCCGACGCCGTTCGCACGCGCGACGCATCGTCGATCTGCCCGCCCGCCTCGCGCAATGCATTGAGCAGCTCGACCGCGAGCCCCGCCGCCTCGCCGGTCGGGATCGCGACCGTCGTCAACGTAGGCCGCGTATCGCTCGCCAGATGAATATCGGTAATGCCGACGATCGACAGGTCGTCGGGCACGCGCCTGCCGCGATCGGCCGCTGCGTGCAGCGCGCCGATCGCGGGCAGATCGTTGGTCGCGACCAGCGCGGTCAGCCCGGGATGCACGTCCAGCAACTGCCCCGCCGCGTGCACGCCGCCTTCGATCGAATCGTGCCCGGCGCCGACGCGTGACGCGTCCAGCCCGGCTTCGCGCATCACATCGACGAAGCCGTCGTAGCGCGCGGCCTGCACGCCGTTTGCCGACCCGCCGACGATCACGCCGATCTCGCGATGCCCGAGTTCGACCAGATGCCGCGTCGCGATCCGCCCCGCCTCGCGGAAATCCACCGCGACGCACGGCAACCCTTCCGGCGGCGCATCGGGCCGCTCCCACAGACACAGCACGACCGGCACGCCGCGCCGCGCAACGTCGGCGAGATCCGGCAGGTGCAGGTTCGCGTTCGTCACGAGGATGCCTTCGGAGATCGTACCGGCGATCTGGTCGAGATACGCGCGCCCCTGCAGCGGGTCTTCATTCGTATTGCAGACGATCAGGAACTGCCCGTTGCGGCGCACCGCGCGCTCGACCGCGAGCGCGAACTCCGGATAAAACGGGTTCGCGATGCTCGACACCATCAGCGCGACCGTCGGCGCGCGCCCTTCCGCCAGCGCCCGCGCGGCCAGATGCGGCCGATAGCCGAGCGCCTGCACCGCTTCGAGCACCCGCGCGCGGGTCTCATCGCCAACCCGCCCGCGATTGCGCAGCACGTTCGACACCGTCGCGGCCGTTACGCCGGCGCGGCGGGCCACTTCATCGAGTGTCGCCATCCATTGCTCACTATATGAGACGTTGATCCAGTATTTGCTTCGCTCATCGAAGCGGCGCATCATCGCCGCACACCTTGCCGCCCCCCTGACGGGCGCGACTCGGCCGCGATCGCTATCGGCTCTTTTTTTTGATCGCGATGATTAAGCGCTTAAGCATTGATGAAAGCGCATTAAAACATGGAGCGGAGACAATGGCGAGCATCTCGATGCGGCGCGTGCAGAAAGCCTATGGCGAGCACGCGCCGGTCATTCGCGACGTCGATCTGGAGATCGGCGCGCACGAGTTCTGCGTGTTCCTCGGTCCGTCTGGCTGCGGCAAGTCGACCCTGCTGCGGATGATCGCGGGCCTCGAGGACCTGAGCGGCGGCGAGCTCTCGATCGGCGGCCGCCGCGTCGACGACGTGCCGGCCGCCGAACGCGGCGTCGCGATGGTGTTCCAGAGCTACGCGCTGTTTCCGCACATGACGGTCTACGAGAACATGGCGTTCGGGCTGAAGCTCGCGCGCGTGCCGAAGGCCGAAATCGACCGGAAGGTGCGCGACGCCGCGCGGATCCTGCAGCTCGATACGCTGCTCGAGCGCAAGCCGAAGGCGCTGTCGGGCGGCCAGCGGCAGCGCGTCGCGATCGGCCGTGCAATCGTGCGCGAGCCCGGCGTGTTCCTGTTCGACGAGCCGCTGTCGAACCTCGACGCGGCGCTGCGCGGTCAGACCCGCGTCGAGATCGCGAAACTGCACCGGCAGTTCGAACGCGCGAGCGTCGTGTACGTGACGCACGACCAGACCGAAGCGATGACGCTCGCCGACAAGATCGTGCTGCTGCACGCCGGCGCGGACACCGCGCAGCACGGCAGCATCGCCCAGGTCGGCGCGCCGCTCGAGCTCTATCACCATCCGGTGAGCCGCTTCGTCGCCGGCTTCATCGGCTCGCCGCGAATGAACTTCCTGCCGGCCGTCGTCGCCGCATGCGACGCGCAGCGCACGACCGTCACCGTCGTGCCGTCCGGCGAAACCTTCACGCTGCCGCGCGACGGCTCCGCGCTCGCGCCCGGTGCCGCCGTCACGCTCGGCATCCGCCCCGAACACCTGACGCTCGGTGCCGCGCTCGACGCGACGACGCTCGCGCGCGACGTCGTGCTCGTCGAACGCCTCGGCGAGCAGACCTACGTGCACCTCGATCAGCCCGGCGGCACGCCGCTGATCGCGAAAGTGCCCGGCGACGCGGCCGTGCGCAGCGGCGAGCGCGTGCACGCGCATGCGCCGGCCGCGGCCTGCCATCTCTTCACCGAAGACGGCCGCGCGGTGCCCGCGTGCGCCGAACTTCCCGTCCACCACTACGCATAAGGATCGGGCATGCGCCTCGGAGTCTGTTACTACCCGGAACACTGGCCGGAATCGATGTGGGACGGCGACGCCCGCCGGATGAAGGCACTCGGCATCGCGCAGGTGCGGATCGCCGAATTCGCGTGGAGCCGCATCGAGCCGTCGCCCGGCGAATACGACTGGGGCTGGCTCGATCGCGCGGTCGACGTGCTCGGCGCGGCCGGGCTCGAGATCGTAATGTGCACGCCCACCGCGACGCCGCCGAAGTGGCTCGTCGACCGTCATCCCGAGATCCTCGCGATCGGCGCGGACGGCCTGCCGCGCAAGTTCGGCTCGCGCCGCCATTACGACTTCTCGTCGCCGACCTATCTGGAAGCGTCGCGCCGGATCTGCACCGCGGTGGCCGAACGCTACGGCCGCCATCCGGCCGTGCGCTACTGGCAGACCGACAACGAGCTCGGCTGCCACCAGACGGTCGTCAGCTACTCGCCGGCCGCGCTCCTGCGCTTCCGCGAATGGCTGAAGGCGCGCTACGGGACGATCGACGCGCTGAACCGCGCGTGGGGCACCGTGTTCTGGAGCATGGAATACAGGCATTTCGACGAAGTCGACGCGCCGGTCGGCACCGTGACCGAAGCGCATCCGTCGCACCGCCTCGACTACCGGCGCTTCGCGTCGGACGAAGTCGGGCGCTATCACCGGATGCAGGTCGACGTGATCCGCGCGCATTCGCCGGGCCGCGCCGTCGCGCACAACTTCATGCAGCTCTTCACCGAGTTCGACCACTACGAAGTCGCGCGCGACCTCGACGTCGCGACGTGGGACAGCTACCCGCTCGGCGCGCTCGAGGAGCAATGGTTCGCGCCCGACGTGAAGGCGCGCTGGCTGCGCACCGGCCACCCGGATTTCGCGTCGTTCAATCACGACCTCTATCGCGGCATGTCGAAGCTGCCGTTCTGGGTGATGGAGCAGCAACCGGGGCCCGTGAACTGGGCGCATTGGAACCCCGCGCCGCTGCCGGGCATGGTGCGCCTGTGGAGCTGGGAGGCGTTCGCGCACGGCGCCGGCTGCGTGTCGTACTTCCGCTGGCGCCAGGCGCCGTTCGCGCAGGAGCAGATGCATGCGGGCCTGCACACGCCCGACGACAAGCTCGACGAAGGCGGCCGCGAGGCGCAACGGGTCGCGCATGAAATCGCCGCGGTGCTCGGCGCCGGCGCGGATGCCGATGCGAACGGGGCCGTGCGTGCGCCCGTCGCGCTCGTGTTCGACTACGAAGCGAAGTGGCTGCTCGAAGTGCAGCCGCAAGGCGCCGATTTCCACTACCCGCGTTTCGCATTCGAGTACTACTCGGCGCTGCGCTCGCTCGGCCTCGATGTCGACATCGTGTCGGCGCACGCGCCGCTCGACGGCTACCGGCTTGTCGTCGTGCCGCCGCTGCCGATCGTGCCGGACGACTTCGCGGCGCGGCTCGCCGCGTCGGGCGCGCATGCGGTGTTCGGCCCGCGCACCGGTTCGAAGACCGTCGACCTGCAGATTCCGCCGGCGCTGCCGCCCGGCCCGCTCGCCTCGATCCTGCCAATGCGCGTATGGCGCGTCGAATCGCTGCGGCCGAACGTGACCGAGCGGATCGACGGCACGCTGCGCGACGGCTCGCCGCTCGCTGGCGAGGCACGCCACTGGCGTGACTTCGTCGAGCTTCACGACAACACGCGCAGCGTCGTGCGTGCGCGCTTCGCCGACGGCCATCCGGCCTGCGTGTCGCACGGCACGCTGCACTACTGGGCCACGCTGTTCGACGATGCGACCACCGTCCGGCTGTTCGCCGATGTCGCGGCCGAAGCCGGCCTGACACCGACGCCGCTCGGCGACGGCGTACGCGTGAGCCGGCGCGGTGGCCTGACCTACGTTTTCAACTATGGCGACGCGCCGCACACGATCAACGCGGTGCCGCCGTCCGCGTTCGTGCTCGGCACCGCGCAAGTCGGGCCGCAAGACGTGGCCGCGTATCGAAGCCGTTCGTAACCACCGTCACCGGCGTCACGATGCGCCGGTGACGTACAACGACACCCAGAACAGGAGACACGTATGACACATCGCCCCCTTCGCGTCGCCACCCGGCTCGCCACGGCCGCCGCTGTCGCACTGGCATCGCTCGGCATGACGGCGCCCGCCGATGCCGGCACGCTGACGATCAACATCGCGTTCAAGGGCGCCAGCCAGCGCGCGGTCTGGCAGTCGACGCTCGAGGCATTCCACAAGGCCCATCCCGACATCGACGTGAAGCCCACCTTCGTCGACGAGGAAGCGTACAAGGTGCAGCTTCCCGCGTGGCTCACGACCGTCGCACCCGACGTCGTGAACTGGCACGCGGGCGAGCGGATGGCGTACTACGCGAAGCGCGGGCTGTTCGAGGACCTGAGCGGCGACTGGGCGAAGAACGGCTGGGGCGCGATGTACGCGTCAACGCGCGACGCATCGTCGTACAACGGCAAGCAGTACGCTGCGCCGACCGTCTATTACTCGTGGGGGCTGTTCTACCGCAAGGACCTGTTCCGCAAGGTCGGCATCGCCGACGAGCCGAAGACGTGGGACCAGTTTCTCGATGCGTGCAAGAAGCTGAAGGCGGCCGGCATCACGCCGATCGCGGTCGGCGGCCGCGACGCATGGACCCTCGCCGGCTGGTTCGACTATCTCGACCTGCGCCTGAACGGCAATGCGTTCCACCAGCAGTTGATGGCCGGCGACGTGCCGTACACCGACCCGCGCGTGAAGAAGGTCTACACGACGTGGAAATCGCTGATCGATTCGGGTTATTTCATCGACAACGCGCTGTCCTACGATCTCGACGGCGCGCAGCCGTTCCTGTTCCAGGGCAAGGCCGCGATGATGCTGATGGGCACCTTCATCGCCGCGGGCTTTCCGCCGAACGTGAAGCAGGAAATGGGCTATTACCGCTTCCCGATCATCGACCCGAAGGTGCCGACCGCCGAGGATGGCCCGGTCGAATCGCTGCACATCCCGACCAAGGCGAAGAACAAGGCCGACGCGCACACGTTCCTCGCGTTCGTCGAAACGCCTGAAATGGGCGCGAAGCTCGCGGAAGGGCTCGGCTCGCTGTCGGCCAACAGCAAGTCGCCGGAGCCGGCCGATCCGATCTCGCGGATCGGCTTCCGGATCCTCGCCGACACCCGGGGCGGCGTCGCGCAGTTCTACGACCGCGACATGACGAAGGAAATGGCCGACGAAGGGATGAAGGGGATGCAGCAGTTCCTGGCCAATCCCGCGCAGCTCGATACCGTGCTCGCGCAGCTCGAGCAGACCCGCAAGCGGATCTACAAGAAGTAACCGCGTGACCCCTGCGGCGGCCCCGTGCCGCCGCGTCCGCCCAGGAGGCTTGCCGTGTCCAGTCCGATCACGTCCAGACCCGTCGAAACGCCTGCCGCGCCGCCGGCCGGCAGGTCGCCCGCCGCACTGCGCGCGCGCCGGCCGTCGCCAACCGCGCGGCGGCAACGGCGCGCCGCGTGGCTCTTTCTGGCGCCCGCGTGCGCAATGGTTGCCGTCTATGTGGTCTGGCCGATCCTGTCCACGCTGTGGCTGAGCCTCTGCAACTGGGACGGGATGACCGAGCGCACGTTCGTTGGTCTCGCGAACTACGCCGAGCTGCTGCACGCGCCGACGTTCTACACCGCGCTGCGCAACAACGTCATCTGGCTCGCGCTGTTCATGCTCGCGCCGCCGCTCGGCCTCGCGCTCGCGCTGTACCTGAACCAGGCGGTCGCGGGCATCCGGCTCGTGAAGTCGCTGTTCTTCGCACCGTTCGTGTTGTCCGGCGTGGTCGTCGGACTGATCTTCTCGTGGTTCTACGATCCGACCTTCGGGCTGCTCGCGCTGATCGCCGGACACGGCATCCCGGTGCTCGGCGACGCGCGCTATGCGACGTTCGGCATCGTGTTCGCCGCGCTGTGGCCGCAAACCGCGTACTGCATGATCCTGTACCTCACCGGCCTCACGTCGGTGAACCCGGAGCAGATCGAAGCCGCACGGATGGAAGGCGCGCGCGGCTTCGCGTTGTTGTGGCACGTCGTGCTGCCGCAGTTGCGGCCGACCACGTTCATGGCGATCGTCGTCACGGTGATCGGCGCGCTGCGCAGCTTCGACCTGATCTCGGTGATGACGAGCGGCGGCCCGTTCGAGAGCTCGACCGTGCTCGCGTATTACATGTACGACCAGGCGATCAAGTACTACCGGCTCGGCTATTCCGCGGCGATCGCGGTCGTGCTGTTCGCGATCATGCTCGTCTACATCGTGTTCCAGTTGCGCCGCATGCTGCGCAACGAGCAATAACCTGACCGGTGGCCATCATGTTTCCGACTCCCGTTGCTCAATGGAAGCCTGTCTCGCGCAGGCTGTACAAGTTGTCGCTGCCCGTTGCGCTGCTGATCTGGCTGCTGCCGATGATCGCGGTGTTCGTCACGTCGGTGCGCTCGACCGAGGAACTGGTCGAAGGTCACTACTGGGGCTGGCCGCGGCACTTCTCGATGATCGAGAACTATCGCGACGCGCTGACCACGTCGCCGATGCTGCATTACTTCTGGAACAGCGTGCAGATCACGGTGCCGTCGGTGCTCGGGTCGATCGCGCTTGCCGCGATGGCCGGGTTCGCGCTGGCGACTTACCGGTTTCGCGGGAATACCGCGTTGTTCGGGACGTTCGTCGCGGGGAATTTCGTGCCCGTGCAGGTGTTGATGATTCCCGTGCGTGATTTGTCGCTCAGGCTCGGGGTATTCAATACGGTCGAGGCGTTGATTCTCTTTCACGTCGCGTTTCAGACGGGGTTCTGCACGCTGTTTCTGCGAAATTTCATCAAGCAGTTGCCGTTCGAGCTGATCGAGGCGGCACGGATCGAAGGGGCCGGCGAGTGGACGGTGTTCTGGCGGATCGTGTTGCCGTTGATCCGGCCGGCGTTGGCCGCGCTTGCGATTCTCGTGTTCACGTTCGTGTGGAACGATTACTTCTGGGCGCTGTGTCTCACGCAAGGCGACGAGGCCGCACCGATCACGGCGGGGGTAGCGGCGCTGAAGGGGCAATGGACGACGTCGTGGAACCTTGTCTCGGCCGGCTCGATTCTCGCTGCGTTGCCGTCGGTCGCGATGTTCTTCGCGATGCAGAAGCATTTCGTCGCGGGGCTGACGTTCGGGGCGACCAAAGGGTGAACGCGCCCTGACCGCCGATCGCCGATTCGGATCTCCCCCTCTTCATCGAGAGGATTGCCCGCTTCGGCGGGCTTTTTTATTGTTGGCGGAGCCGAGCGGAATATCGGTTATCGACTCGCTTCAGTCCAGCTGTGTCTGCCTGACACTGGCGTGACTGAACGCCGGATACGTTTTCATCAGTTCGGATGCGGTGGCGCTTTTTGAGGGTTATACGACCTTTGCGCCATTGACATCACGTTCCATACTTCCCTCGGACGATCAAGCCGGGAAAGGCGCACGAACGCGATTGCGTTTCGCGCTTGCGGCCTGATCAATCACACGACCATGGAAAGGAATGGAAGATGAGGCTCAAGAACAAGTCAGCTCTGATCACCGGTGGAACCAGTGGCATCGGTCTTGCAACCGCGAAGCTGTTCATTGCTGAAGGCGCCCGAGTCGCGGTTACGGGTCGCGATGACGCCGTGTTCGAGCGTGTGCAGGCTGAGCTTGGCGAGAATGCGATCGTTCTCAAGGGTGACGTGCGCTCGATCAAGGACATGCGCGCGATTGCCGCCGAGGTAAAAGAGCAGTTCGGCGGTCTCGATATCGTGTTCGCCAATGCTGGCTGGGCTTTCCCGTCAGCAGTCGACGACATCGACGACAAACTCTACAACGAGATCATGGACGTCAACGTCAAGGGTGTGGTGTTCACGCTTCAAGCGGTGCTTCCTGACTTGCGGGAAGGTTCCTCAGTGATCCTCAATACGTCGTTCGTGGCGCAGACCGGTAAGCACGGCATCTCGCTGACTGCGGCGGCGAAAGCCGCGGTGCGATCGCTTGCCCGCAGCTGGTCCTATGAGTTTCTCGAACGGAGGATCCGCTTCAACGCGATCGCGCCCGGCGCAATGAACACGCCGCTGATCACAAAGTGGGGCATGTCCGACGAATGGGTTCGCGACCGTCGGGCCGAGTTCGCTGCAGCGATTCCGGTGGGCCACCTGGGCAAGGCCGAGGACATCGCCTACGCGGCGCTCTATCTCGCGAGCGACGAGTCCGCCTACGTCGTTGGCGCCGAACTGGTCGTCGATGGCGGTGCCTCGCAGCTTTGAGCCTGCGGTTCACGATTCCGGAGCCAGACGCGCAACGCCGGCTCATCCACATCCCGATCTCGCGTCCGCCACACCTTTCGTCGTGGCGGTCATTCAATCCGGCCCAGCCTGGTAGCGTTCGCAGAGGGGGCCGCAGTGCAAGGAGAAGTCATCTTGACCGACAGTAGCGAAAACAATGCTTCCGTAACGCAACTCACCCGAGCAGGCAGTTCGCGCCGCAATATGCTCAAGCTTGGCAGCGCCGCCACGCTCGGCGCCGTCCTGGGTGGTGGCGCCTTGCTCGGGCACGTCACGCCTGCTCTCGCACAGGCGGGCAGCGAAGGGCGACTTGCGCCGAATGCACCCCTCGATATTCTGATCGTCAACTACGACGGCGGTACGCTGCTCGATTTTGCCGGCCCCAGCGAGATTTTCCACCGGTTACCCAATACGAACGTTCGCTACGCGAGCCTCAATGGCGGCAACGTGACGCTCGAATTCGGCGTCGTATATGGCAAGACCGAACGACTGGCCGACATCGAGAAGACCGATGTGATCCTGGTCCCCGGCGGGTCCGATCTGACGGCCCCGATGCGACCGGAGTATCAGGCGCAGATCCGGCGTCTGGCGGAAAGCGCCAAACACGTGACGTCGGTTTGCAACGGATCGCTCGTGCTCGCCGCAACAGGCATTCTCAACGGCAAGCGAAGCGCATGCCACTGGGCCTTCGTCAACAAGCTGTCCGAGTATGGCGCCATTCCCGTTCCCGATCGCTTCGTGGAAGACGACAACGGCAGGTTCATGAGCGGCGGCGGCGTGACGGCAGGCATCGACTTCGCACTTCGCGTGGCAGCGAAGCTGCGCGGCCGACAGGCCGCCGAATTCACGCAGCTCGTGATCGAATACGACCCCGCTCCGCCGTTCCACTCCGGTCATCCGAGGGACGCGCGGCCGGAAGTCATCGCGATGGTCGACAAGGAACTGCCCGGCGCATCCAGGGGGCTCGCACGAATCCCCGGTGTGCGCTGAAACGCCTGCCTGCAATGCGTGCATGGCCGCCGCCTGGCGCGCTGGAGGCCGAGGCCGACGTTGCCGGCCCGCCCGCCCACGTGGCGCCGCCCTTTCAACTCAAGTCAGTTCGACATCACTCGATGAAACAGATACGTTCTTGCACCGCTGCGCTTGCAGCCTGCGCTTCCTTTTTTGCATTCACCGCGCCCGCCATCGCCGACGGTTCGCAACGCCCGCCCGAAGCGGCCATCAAGGCCGAGAACGCGCGATGGGCGGATGCCTTTGCGCGAGGAGACTACGAGGCGATTGGCCGCCTTTATACCGATGACGGCACGCTCCTGCCCCCCGGAGGCGACAAGGTCACGGGAAGCCGTGCGATCACCGAGTACTTCGCCAAGGGGTACGCCGGATCGAAACCCGGCACCGTATCGTTCAGTCATGACGAGTTCTACGGTGACGACCGGACCGTGACGGAAGTTTCGGATGCGGAAGTCCGCGACCACGACGGCAAGCTCCGGATCCGCGCCAAGCAGATTCTCGTCTTCGTGAAACAGGCCGGCGTGTGGAAGCTGCACCGCGACATGTGGAATGACTACGGTCCGGTCAGAAGCGCCGCACAGTGAGCGCCCGTCGAACTGGTGCGTCACGTTCCCACGCGTCGATAGAACGCCAGCGGGACATTGACCACGCAGCACGCTGATCGGCCGGCAGTCGATCAGCGCGCACCGTTCGATCTGCTCTCGCGCCGAATCGCCTGCGGTGGGTGCCCATGCAGCTTGATGAAGGCCCGCCGCATCCGTTCCGGATCGGTGAATCCCACAGCCAGGGCAATCTGTTCGATCGGTTCGCTGCCTCCCTGCAGGCGCAGCCGCGCAGCTTCGACTCGCAAGCGCTCGACCGCCCTGGCAGGCGTTTCACCGGTTTCCCGGCGAAAAGCGCGTCCGAACTGCCGCAAACTCAATCTTGCGGCATCAGCGAGCCGCTCGACAGGCAAGGCTTCAGCGAGATGTTCCCGCGCAAAATTCAGTGCGATGCGGATGCGATCCGATTCCGGCTCCATCCGCGACATGGCGGAGAATTGGGACTGCCCTCCTGGTCGACGATACGGAACCACCAGAAGCCTGGACACGGCGCGCGCAATCTCCGCGCCCATGTCGCGTTCAATGATGCCGAGCGCCAGGTCTATCCCGGAGGCGATGCCCGCCGACGTCCAGACGCGGCCATCCTCGATATAGATGCTGTCGCCGTCGACCCGGATGCGAGGGAAGCGCGACTGCAATTGCGTAGCGTATCGCCAGTGGGTCGCCGCTCTCAAGCCGTCCAGCAAGCCGGTTTCCGCAAGCAGAAAGGCGCCCGTACACACGCTCGCCACGCGCGAGGCCTTGGCGGCCAATTTCCCGGCCGCGGCAATATTCTCCGATGTCTGCATCGGATCGATATCACCACCCACGAAAATGACGGTATCGAACGCGCGCCTTCCGATCGGCATCGTCTCGATCGAAAGGCCGGTATTGCCATGAACCAGGCCTCCGGATCGCGAGATGACATGAAGCTCGTATGGCGTATGGCCGGCAGCTGTGGCCACCTGATTGAAAGCCGACAACGGCCCGCCAAGATCAAGCGCATCGTAGCCACGGCAAACGAAGAATCCGATTCTATGCATGACGAAGCAATGACTGAAATACCGGAAGGCGCATTTTACCGGGAACCCTCGAATAGCGTCATCTGGCCTGAAACGAGGGAAAACCGTCGTTGACGCCGGCATCGATTGCCCACGGAGGCGCTCGTCAGCGCGATGCGGGCCGATTCATTGCCCCTCCCCCTTCTCCCTCAACCGCGCATCCACCGCGCCGATATTCTTCTCGTGCGCGACCAGCATCAACGACAGCGCATGATGAATATCCGGATCCGCCAGCGTCGGCAGCAGCGTCTGCAGTTTGCGCACGACCCAGCGTTGCCCGCGGTTCAGAAACGCCATCCGCTCGGCCAGATCATCGATCGCCATCGCCTTTTCATAGAATGAACCGGTCGCACGCGTCGGCATTGCACCGAGCGTCCGAATCGCGTCGACCAGCACGCTGCACCAGTGCGCCTCGTCCTGCCGAATATGCGCGATCAGCCGGTGGAGTTCGGCATCCTCAGTAACCGCTGCCGCAGTCTCGGATGCAACGCGCGCCCCCGCCCGCTCCGCCTCCAGCAATTCATCGAGCGCCGTGAGCAACGCCGCACGCGCCTCATCCACTTCACCAGCCGATGAAGCCGCGCTTGTCTCGACGATCGCCGCCGCATCACACACGATCCGGCGCAGCACCTCGCCGGCCGACTCGATCGCTCGAATTCGCGCGGCCCCCGTGCCCGCATACAACGCCATCGCCTCGAAATCACCAGTCATCGTACGCAACGGCGAGTCGGTGCTGAACAGATAGATGGGCCGCCCTTCCTCGTCGCCGATCACCACGCGCGCATCACTGAACGGATCACCGCGCTCGCCACGCGTGACACTCGACGGCAGCACGCGCACCCGCGCGCCGCGCGGCCAGTTGATGTGAAAGATATCGGTCAACAGCGTGTCGCCTTCACGCGCATCGACGATCCGCTGCTGGTGATACGCATGCGCGAACGATTCGTGCGTCGCGATGAACGCCGTACCCATCACCGCCCCCTGCGCACCGAGCGCCATCGCGGCGGCCACGTCGGGGCCGTCGACGATCCCGCCGGCCGCGAGCACCGGCAACCGCGTCGCGCGAATCACTTCAGGCAACAACTCGGCCAACGGCCGATCACCACGCACGTGGCCGCCAGCCTCGCGCCCCTGAGCGATCAGCGCCTGCGCCCCCGCCGCCTCGGCCGCGCGCGCATCGTCGAGCGAGCCCACCTGATGAACCACCCGCACGCCCGCATCGCGCAGACGCTGCACGACGCCCGGCATCACATCCCAGAACAACGCAACCACGGGCACACGCAACTCGATACACGCATCGATCTGCGCATTGAGCAATTCGGTCGGCGTCGACGCGGGAATCAGGTTGACGCCGAATGGCCGCTCGGTGGCCGCGCGCACCCGTTCGACCTCGCGCCGGATCAGCGCGACCGGCTCGCGCACCATCCCGAGAAAACCGAACCCGCCGGCGGCGCTCACCGCACTCGCGAGCTCCGCCCGCGCGACGCCGCCCATGCCCGCGAGCACGATCGGCCATGCACAGCCGAGCAGGTCGCAGACGGGGCGATGCAGGATCTGGACGGCGCGGGCCTCCGGCCCGTCGCCACGCGTCGGAATCGACATGCAGCGTCCTCCTTCAAGGATTGGCGGCGCGTCACGGTCAACCGCGAAGGCGCGTGTCGCGCAAGGGCGAAACGGGTCGTGTCGGGCCACGCATCAAATAGATCACATTGTGACATATTGATCCATGAGACCGCGCGACCAGCTCAATATGCCTGATGCACGTCACGGCGCCAACGGCCACGCCGGTTCAAGCGGCTCAGGTCCATCCTTCGAGGCGCAGCGTCGAGCGCACGAGCCGCTGCTCCTCCGCTTCGATCTCGCGCAGATAATCGACGCACTGCCGGATATGCTCGCTTGCGGCCTTGCGCGCCTGGTCGGGCAACCGCCCGGTCACCGCGTTGTAGAGCCGCGCGTGCTGACGGTCGATCTGCTTCTTCAGCGGCTCGCGGTGATAGAGGTTGTTCACCGACGCGAACACGGAACTGAGCAGCAGATCCGTCAGCGACTGCAGCGTGTTGACGAGCACCGGATTGTGCGATGCCTCGCAGATCGCGAGATGGAACGCATGGTCGAGCTTCGCGCGCGCGGCCGGATCGAGATCCTGCGCGTCGGCCGCGGTCATTTCCTCGTATCGGCGCTTGATCAGGATGAAGTCGGCGGGCGTGCCGCGCAGCGCGGCGAGCCGCGCGGCTTCGGTCTCGAGCATCCCGCGCACTTCGAACAGGTCGTACAGCGTGCGCGGCTGCGAGCCGAGCAGATGCATCATCGGCGAAACCTCGCGCTGCGGGGTCAGGCTCGCGACGAACGAGCCCTTGCCGTGCGTCGTGTCGATGATCCCGCGCGCGCGCAGCAGCTTCATCCCTTCGCGCACGGCCGTGCGCGACACGCCGAGCTTCTCGGTGAGCCGCCGCTCGGACGGCAGCGCCTGCCCGGCCTTGAGCACGCCGTCGACGATCAGTTGCTCGATCCGCTCGGCGACGACGTCGGCGACATTGCGCGCCGGCGCTTGTCGATCCTGCTTTTCCATACTGGTATGACCACTTTGGGCGAATGTCGTCGATTTTCTCACAATCCCTTGTTTGGATTGGGTTTTCCCCCTCGATTGCCCCCTCTCGACAGGCACGCTTCAAAAAACTGGTATGACCACGCTGGCGACGTCTGGACATGCCCCCTCCGCCCGCCAAGAATGCCGTCCATCTGGTACGCCGCGCATGCCGCGGCCGCCTGCATGATGAAGAGGGTGGAGACGGAGACACACGATGAGTTTCACCTACGACGAACGGATCGACGGCCCGCTGGCGACCGTCGACCGCGACACACTCGTTGCCGCACTGCACGCGGCGGCGCCGGGCCTCGACGTGCTGCACGAGCGCGAGGCGCTCAAGCCGTTCGAATGCGACGGCCTCGCCGCATACCGCACGGTGCCGCTCGCGGTCGTGCTGCCCGACACGGTCGAGCAGGTGCGCGCGGTGCTGCGCGTCGCGGCCGCGCACGGCGTGCCGGTGGTCGCGCGCGGCGCGGGAACGGGCCTGTCGGGCGGCGCGATGCCGCTCGAAAAGGGCCTCCTGCTCGTCATGTCGAAGTTCAACAAGATTCTCGACATCGACCCCGATGCCGGCATCGCGCGCGTGCAGCCCGGCGTGCGCAACCTCGCGATCTCGCAAGCGGCCGCGCCGCACGGCCTCTACTACGCGCCCGATCCGTCGTCGCAGATCGCGTGCTCGATCGGCGGCAACGTCGCCGAAAACGCGGGCGGCGTGCATTGCCTCAAATACGGGCTGACGGTGCACAACATCCTGAAGGTCGAGATCCTGACGATCGACGGCGACACGCTGACGCTCGGCGCCGACGCGCTCGACGCCCCCGGCTTCGACCTGCTCGCGCTGTTCACCGGCTCGGAGGGGATGCTGGGCATCGTCACCGAGGTGACGGCGAAGCTGCTGCCGAAGCCGCCGAGCGTGAAGGTGTTGATGGCGAGCTTCGACGACGTCGCCGAAGCCGGCGCGGCGGTCGCGCGGATCATCGGCGCGGGCGTGATCCCCGGCGGGCTCGAGATGATGGACAACCTCGCGATCCGTGCGGCCGAAGACTTCATCCACGCGGGCTATCCGGTCGACGCGCAGGCGATCCTGCTGTGCGAACTCGACGGCGCGGCGACCGATGTCGACGAAGACGCCGAACGCGTCGCCGCGCTGCTGCGTGAGGCCGGCGCGTCGGAAATCCGCGTCGCGCGCGACGAGGCGGAGCGTCAGCGTTTCTGGGCCGGCCGCAAGAACGCGTTCCCGGCGGTCGGCCGCATGTCGCCCGACTACTACTGCATGGACGGCACGATCCCGCGCCGCGAACTGCCGCGCGTGCTCGAAGGGATCGCCGCGCTCTCGGCCGAATACGCGCTGCCGGTCGCGAACGTGTTCCATGCGGGCGACGGCAACATGCATCCGCTGATCCTGTTCGACGCGAACCGTCCCGGCGAGCTCGACCGCGCGGAGGCGCTCGGCGGCAAGATCCTCGAGCTGTGCGTCGCCGTGGGCGGCAGCATCACCGGCGAACACGGCGTCGGGCGCGAGAAGATCAACCAGATGTGCGTGCAGTTCAACGCCGACGAAATCACGTTCTTCCACGCGGTGAAGGCCGCGTTCGATCCGCAGCGCCTGCTCAATCCCGGCAAGAACATCCCGACGCTGCATCGCTGCGCCGAGTTCGGCGCGATGCACGTCCATCACGGCAAGCTGCCGTTTCCCGAACTGGAGCGCTTCTGATGCGACGCGAACGCGAACCCGAATCGATCGACGACAGCGCGGCGCTCGTCGCACAGGTCGACGCCGCGATCCACGATCGCCAGCCGCTGCACATTCGCGGCGCGGGCACCAAGGCGTTCGTCGGCCGCGCCGTCGAAGGCCGCACGCTCGACGTGCGTGCGCATCGCGGCATCGTCGCGTACGACCCGACCGAACTCGTCATCACCGCGCGCGCGGGCACGCCGCTCGCCGAACTCGACGCGATGCTCGACGCGGCGGGCCAGATGCTGCCGTGCGAGCCGCCGACGTTCGGCGGCACGGCCACCGTCGGCGGGATGTTCGCGGCCGCGCTGTCGGGGCCGCGCCGCCCGTGGGCCGGCGCGGTGCGCGACTTTGTGCTCGGCTGCCGCGTGATCACCGGCCACGCGAAACATCTGCGTTTCGGCGGCGAGGTGATGAAGAACGTCGCGGGCTACGACGTGTCGCGGCTGCTCGCGGGCAGCTTCGGCTGCCTCGGCGTCGTGACGGAGGTGTCGCTGAAGGTGCTGCCGAAGCCGCGCGCGACCGGCGATCTCGCGTTGCCGCTCACTGCGGGCGAAGCCGTTCAACGCGTCGCCGGGTGGCGGCGCGCGGGGCTGCCGCTCGCGGGCGCCTGCCACGCGGACGGCGTGCTGCGCGTGCGCCTCGAAGGCGGCGAGGGCTCGGTGAAGGCCGCGCGCGACACGATCGGCGGCGAGCGCATGGACGATCGCGACGACGGGTTCTGGGCGCGGCTGCGCGACCTGTCGCTGCCGTTCTTCGACGATCCCCGCCCGCTGTGGCGCGTGTCGGTGCCGGCCGCCGCGCCGCTCGACCCGCTCGCCGGCGCGGTGCTCGTCGACTGGGGCGGCGCGCAGCGCTGGCTGAAAACCGACGCCGCACCGGCCGACGTGCAGCGGTTCGCCGCGCAGTGGGGCGGCCACGCGACCTGCTTCACGGCCGGCACGACGTCCGAGCCGTTCCAGCCGTTGCCGCCCGCGCTGCTGCGCGTGCATCGCCAGCTGAAGGCGCAGCTCGATCCGCATGCGATTTTCAATCCCGGCCGCCTGTACGCGGACGTCTGACGCCAACCCGACTTCGAACCGCCGATGCAAACCAATCTCAGCGAAGCCAGCAAGGCCCTCGACCGGGCCGACGAAGCGGAAGCGATCCTGCGCGCGTGCGTGCACTGCGGCTTCTGCAATGCGACCTGCCCGACCTACCAGGTGCTCGGCAACGAGCTCGACGGGCCGCGCGGACGCATCTACCTGATCAAGCAAATGCTCGAAGGCGAACCGTGCGGCGAGCGCACGCAGCAGCATCTCGACCGCTGCCTGACCTGCCGCAACTGCGAAACGACCTGTCCGTCCGGCGTGCGCTATCACACGCTGCTCGACATCGGCCGCGCGGAAGCCGAGAAACGCGCGCGGCGTCCGGCGCGCGAGCGCCTGCTGCGCGCCGGCCTGCGTCACGTCGTGCCGCGGCCGGCGACCTTCGCCGCGCTGCTGAAGGCCGGCCGCGCGCTGCGCCCGCTGCTGCCCGACGCGCTGCAGGACAAGATCCCGGCCACCGTGCCCGCCGCCATGCCGCGCCCGCCCGTGCGCCACGCCCGGCGCGTGCTGATGCTGGAAGGCTGCGTGCAGCCTTCGCTGTCGCCGAACACGAACGCGGCCGCCGCGCGCGTGCTCGACCGGCTCGGCATCAGCGTGACGCCCGCGCGCGAGGCCGGCTGCTGCGGCGCGACCGAATATCACCTGAACGCGCAGGATGCCGGGCTCGCACGCGCACGCCGCAACATCGATGCATGGTGGCCCGCGATTGCGGCCGGCGCGGAAGCGATCGTGCTGACGGCGAGCGGCTGCGGCGCGTTCGTGAAGGAATACGGCGACCTGCTGCGCTCCGACCCCGTCTATGCGGACAAGGCGCGGCGCGTCAGTGCGCTGGCGCGCGACCTCGCGGAAGTGATCGCGGCCGAGCCGCTCGACGCGCTGGCCGATGCGACGCAGCGCCGCGTCGCGGTTCATTGCCCGTGCACGCTGCAGCACGCGCAGCGGCTCGGCGGCGCGGTGGAGAGCATCCTGACGCGGCTCGGCTTCGATCTGACGAATGTCGCCGACGGCCACCTGTGCTGCGGCTCCGCCGGCACCTATGCGCTGACGCAGCCCGAACTCGCCACCAAACTGCGCGACAACAAGCTCGACGCGCTCGAAGCCGCACGGCCGGACCTGATTGTCACGGCCAACATCGGCTGCCAGACTCACCTGAACGGCGCGGGCCGCACGCGCGTGCGCCACTGGATCGAGCTCGTCGACAACCGACTCGTCAACTGACCGCTGATTCCGGAGGAACGCCATGAAAACGAAGCCCGAACTCGAACTCGCCGACGTAGACCGCATGCTCGCCGCCGCCCGCGCGGAAGCCGAACGTCACGGCTGGGCCGTGTCGATCGCCATCGTCGACGACGGCGGGCACCTGCTCGCGTTCGCACGCCTCGACGGTGCATCGGCGGCCAGCGCCTGCATCGCGCAGGACAAGGCGCGCGCGGCGGCGCTCGGCCGTCGCGAGACGAAGGCGTATGAGGATATGATCAACGGTGGCCGCACGGCGTTTCTGAGCGTGCCGCTGACGGGGTTGCTCGAAGGCGGCGTGCCGGTGACGGTGGATGGCCGCATTGCGGGCGCGATCGGTGTGTCTGGCGTAAAGTCCGAACAGGATGCGCAGATCGCCCGCGCCGGCACACAAAGCGTCGCGGCCTGATCCGCGCGCGTTTTTCATTCCCCGGGAGGAATCACGATGATCGACCAAGCAGGACTGCAAGTCGCGCCAGCGCTGAGCCAGTTCATTGAAAACGAAGCACTGCCGGGCACCGGTATCGACAAGACCGCATTCTGGAGCGGTTTCTCGGCCCTGGTGCACGACCTCGCGCCGCGCAACCGCGAACTGCTCGCGGAACGCGACCGCCTGCAGCAGGAACTCGACGCGTGGCATCGCGCGCACCCCGGCCCGGTGCGCGACCATGCCGCGTATCGCGCGTTCCTCGAACAGATCGGCTACCTCGTGCCGGTCCCGTCGAACGTCGCGGCAGCCACCGCGCACGTCGACAGCGAGATCGCGACGCAGGCCGGCCCGCAGCTCGTCGTGCCGCTGTCGAACGCGCGCTATGCGCTGAACGCCGCGAACGCACGCTGGGGCAGCCTGTACGACGCGCTGTACGGCACCGACGCGCTGCCGGAGGACGGCGGCGCCGAACGCACCACGGCCTACAACCCGACGCGCGGCCAGCGCGTGATCGACTACGCGCGTGAAGTGCTCGACAACGCGGCGCCGCTCGCGAGCGGCTCGCACCGCGACGCACTGCGCTATCGCGTGGAGGACGGCCAGCTCGCCGTCGAAACCGGCAAGGGCGTCGTGCATCTCGCGCAGCCGGCGCAGTTCGTCGGCTATCAAGGCGCGGCAGGCGCACCGTCCGCGATCCTGCTGAAGCACAACGGCCTGCACCTCGAGATCCAGATCGATGCGTCGACCCCCATCGGCCGCGCCGATCTCGCGAACGTGAAGGACGTCGTGCTCGAAGCCGCGGTCAGCACGATCATCGACTGCGAGGATTCGGTCGCGGCGGTCGACGCCGACGACAAGGTCCAGCTGTATCGCAACTGGCTCGGCCTGATGCAGGGCACGCTGGTCGAGGAAGTCGCGAAGGGCGGCAAGACCTTCACGCGCCGCCTGAACGCCGATCGCGAATACACGACGCCGGCCGGCGGCACGCTGACGCTGCACGGCCGCTCGCTGCTGTTCGTGCGCAACGTGGGCCACCTGATGACCAACGGCGCGGTGCTCGACCGCGACGGCAACGAGATTCCGGAAGGCATCCTCGACGGCGTCGTCACGGTGCTGTGCTCGCTGCATGACCTGAAGGCGAAGCGCAACTCGCGCACGGGCTCGATCTACATCGTGAAGCCGAAGATGCACGGCCCGGTCGAAGTCGCGTTCGCCGACACGCTGTTCGCGCGCATCGAGGACCTGTACGGCCTGCCGCGCAACACGCTGAAGATGGGCATCATGGACGAGGAGCGCCGCACCAGCGTGAACCTCGCCGCCTGTATCGCGGCCGCCGCCGCGCGCGTCGCGTTCATCAACACCGGCTTCCTCGATCGCACCGGCGACGAGATGCACACCGCGATGGAAGCAGGCCCGATGATCCGCAAGGGCGACATGAAGTCGTCGGCATGGATCCAGTCGTACGAGCGCAACAACGTGCTCGCGGGCCTGTCGGCCGGCCTGCGCGGCCGCGCGCAGATCGGCAAGGGCATGTGGGCGATGCCGGACCTGATGCATGCGATGCTCGAGCAGAAGATCGCGCATCCGCGCGCCGGCGCGAACACCGCGTGGGTGCCGTCCCCGACCGCCGCGACGCTGCACGCGCTGCACTACCACCTCGTCGACGTACAGGCCGTCCAGCAGGAACTCGAGAAGACGCCGTACGCGAGCGAACGCGACGCGCTGCTCGAAGGCCTGCTGACCGTGCCGGTCGTCGAACGCGCCGAGTGGAGCGAGGCCGAGATCCTGAGCGAAGTCGAGAACAACGCGCAGGGCATCCTCGGCTACGTCGTGCGCTGGGTCGAACAGGGCGTCGGTTGCTCGAAGGTACCGGACATCCACGACGTCGGCCTGATGGAAGACCGCGCGACGCTGCGCATCTCGAGCCAGCACATCGCGAACTGGCTGCGCCACGGCGTGATCACCGAGGCGTTCGTACTCGACGTGTTCAAGCGGATGGCGCGCGTCGTCGATCAGCAGAATGCCGGCGACCCGAACTATCGCCCGATGGCGCCCGGCTATGACCAGTCGACGGCATTCAAGGCCGCGTGCGCGCTGGCGCTGCAGGGCACGTCGCAGCCGAGCGGCTATACCGAGCCGCTGCTGCATCGGTTCCGGCTCGCGTACAAGGCGCAGCAGCACGGCGCGTAAACCCTTGGCATGCGGGCTTTCCCGCATGCGGTTTCGCGAAACGGGCGGCCATCGTGGCCGCCCGTTTTTCATCTGCGAATTCATGCGGATACCGAAATGGATAATCGGTCCGTATCGCATGACCTCAAGTTCCTGCTTCACCGGCCGTTAAAGCAGTAAAACCGGCCAGCGTGGAATTCGCGCCGCTCCTGCCCCTGGCGCAAAGCCTTGCGCCGCAACGCTCCACGCGCGATTGGCAAGTGTCGGCCACGGCGATAAGTTGATCCGGATCAACGGTCCGCAACATTCTCCGCGCATACGAATACGCGCGTTATACTCGGATCAATCCGCGCCGCCCGATTCGTCGGATCGTCGGATCGTCGGATCGCGGCCAATCCTCCCGGTGAACGGAGTGATTTTTGCGGTTTATCTGGCCGCAATCATCGATGATCGGCTCCCGTTCTCCGGTCGATCGGGCGGCATGCGCATCGGAGACCGCATACCGGATCGCCGCCGGCAAATCATACGAACAATCGCATCGGCCCGCCGCCTGGCGCAGATGCCCATCGATCCACGAACCATGGCAGAAACCGACTACGCAATGCCCAGCGAATCCGGCCTGACGGGCCGCATCGCCGCGCAATTTCGCCGGTTCCTGCTGCCGCACCTGATCTTCTATTCAGGGCTGCTGATCGCGCTGCTCCTGTTGCTGCTGTGCGCCATCGTGCTGTACGAAGGCCGTATCGACGCACGCGATATCGCGCGCACCACCCAGCAGAACATCGCGCTGATGGCGTCGTGGGACATCGAGCGCAACATCGAGATCTATTCGCTGTCGCTGCAGGCGGTCGTCGACGGCTCGAACGATCCCGAAGTCGCCAGGCTGCCGATGTCGCTGCGCCGCCAGGTGCTGTTCGACCGCGCGACGACGGCCAAATATCTCGGCGGCATCTACGTGCTCGACGCGAACGGCGACATCGCGGTCGACGGCATGAGCGATGTGCCGCGCAAGGCCAACTTCGCCAACGAACCGTATTTCACGGTGCACCGCGACCACCCGGACGTCGGCCTGTACATCAGCGATCCGTACCATTCCCGACTGCGCGGCGGCTCGCTGAGCATCGCGCTCAGCCGGCGTATCACGCGGCCCGACGGGTCATTCGGCGGCGTCGCCGTGATGTCGATCCGGCTCGAATATTTCCAGAACCTGTTCTCGCGCCTGGCGCTCGGCGATCGCGGCTCCGTCGCGCTGATCAACACCGACGGCCGGATGGTCGCGCGCAAGCCGTACGATCCGGCGATCGTCGGCCGCGACATCAGCAAGGCCAGCACGTTCCGGCACTTCATGACCGCGAACGAGGGCAGCTTCGCCGATACCGCGTCGATCGACGGCGTGCGGCGCCTGTACGTGTTCCGGCATCTCGAAAACGTGCCGCTGATCATCATGGTCGCGCGCTCGGAAGCCGACACCTACGCAGCGTGGTACGACCGTGCGATCCCGATCGGTTCGGCGATGGTCATGCTCGCGCTCGGCTTCGCCAGCTTGTCGCTGCTGCTCGACGTGCAGCTGCGCAAGCGGCACCGTGCGGAAACCGAACTGCAGGCGCTCGCGCGCACCGACGGCCTCACCGGCCTCGACAACCGCCGGATGCTCGACGTCACGCTCGCACGCGAATGGCGCCGCGCGGCACGCTCGCAACACGCGCTGTCGCTGCTGTTCGTCGACGTCGATCACTTCAAGCGCTACAACGATACGCAAGGCCACCAGGCCGGCGACGACGCGCTCGCCGCGGTCGGCCGCTGCATTGCGGGCTGCCTGCGGCGCCCGGCCGACTATGCGGCCCGCTACGGCGGCGAGGAATTCGTCGTCGTGCTGCCCGACGTCGACACGCCCGGCGCCGTGACGATCGCCGAAGCGATCCGCACCGGCATCCTCGATCTCGGCATCCGGCACGCCACGGGCTCGTCCGACCGCCTGACCGCGAGCATCGGCGTGACGACCTGCTACCCGGAACGCGACGACAGCATCCAGGCCGCGCTGAAGCTCGCCGACGACGCGCTGTACCGCGCGAAGGAACGCGGGCGCAACCGGGTCGTCGTGCAGACGGCCGAGAGCCTGGATCGCACGCCGCGGCGCGCCTGAGCCACGGCGGGCCGCCGCCCCGCCGACCCCGGGCGAAATCGCCGACAATGTCGGCTCGCCGCCGCGCGACACATGTGCCGGCCGGCCCGCGCCCGCTTCACACCACCATGAGACTCAAGGCAAAGATTTTCCTCCTGGCCATCGTGCCATTCCTGCTCGCGATCGCCGGCATCGGCTTCGGCGTGCGCCAGCAGGCGACGTCGCTCGCGCGCACGCAGCATGCGACGATCCAGACCGCCTACCTGTCGAGCAAGGAAGTCGAGCTGAAGCATTACGTCGAGCTCGCGACGAGCGCGATCATGCCGCTGTACGACGCGAGCGGCCGCAATGCGCGCGACGACGCGCTGCTGCGCACCCAGGCGCTCGCGATGCTGCAGAAGATGGATTTCGGCCCCGACGGCTATTTCTTCGTATATGACCTGCACGGCAATGCGCTGATGCATCCGCGCGAGCCCGAGCGCGTCGGCCACAACTACTGGTCGATGCGCGACCCGCAGGGCGCGCTGACGATCCAGCAGCTGATCGGCGCCGCGTCGCACGGCGGCGGCTACGTGCGCTACACGTGGCAGCGGCCGTCGACGGGCAAGCTCGCGCCGAAGCTCGGCTACGTCGTCGCGCTCGAACGCTGGGGCTGGATGGTCGGCACCGGCATCTATCTCGACGACGTCGACAACGCGTTGCAACGCATCGACGCGCGCGCGTCCGCGAACATCGAGCGGACGATGAGCTGGCTCACCGCGATCGCGCTGACCGGCGCGGCGGCGATCGCCGTCTGCGCGCTGGTGCTGAACGTCAGCGAGTCGCGCAGCGCCGACGCGAAGCTCAAGCAGCTCGCGCAGCGTGTCGTCGAATCGCAGGAACAGGAGCGCGAGCGGCTGTCGCGCGAACTGCATGACGGGATCAGCCAGATGATGGTGTCCGCGAAGCTGATGCTCGAATCCGCGCTCGCGCGCTTCGAGCGCGGTGCGACGCGCATGCCCGAAGCCGAGCAGGCGCTCGCGTCGGGCGTCGGACGTCTCGGCGAGACGCTGCGCGAAGTGCGGCGCATCTCGCATGCGCTGCGCCCGGCGATGCTCGACGATCTCGGCCTTGCGGCCGCGCTCGAGCAGCTCGTGCGCGAACTCGGCACGGAAAGCGGCATCGACATCGGCTATACGCAGGTGGCGCACAGCGGCGCGCGACCGTTGCCCGCGCCGGTCAATACGGCGCTGTTCCGGATCGCGCAGGAAGCGCTCAGCAACATCGTGCATCATGCGCAGGCGTCGCGCGCGGCCGTCACGCTCGACGTTGGCGCGCATTCCGCCACGCTGACCATCGCCGACAACGGCTGCGGCTTCGATGCCGAGCGGTCGCAGACCGATGCGCGCCGCGGCATCGGGCTGCGCAACATGCGCGAGCGCCTCGACGCGCTCGGCGGCACATTGACGATCACGTCGCAGGTCGGCCACACCGTCGTGGCCGCGCGCGTGCCGCTGCGCGCCGCATGACCACGCGCCCCATAACCGGAGACCTTTGCCCATGAGCGCCCCCGACATCGCCCGGCCCGCCGCCCGACTGCTGCTTGTCGACGATCACCCGCTGGTGCGCGACGGCCTGCGGATGCGGCTCGAGGCGGCCGACCTGTCCGTGGTCGGCGAAGCCGGCAACGCGGACGAGGCGCTCGCGCTCGCCGCGTCGCTCGAGCCCGATCTCGCGCTGATGGACGTCGGCATGAACGGGATGAACGGCATCACGCTCGCCGGCGTCTTTCACGAGCGCTTTCCGGGGATTCGCGTGCTGATGCTGTCGATGCACGACAACGTCGAATATGTGACGCAGGCCGTGCGCGCCGGCGCGAGCGGCTATCTGCTGAAGGATTCACCCGCGAGCGAGATCGTGCGCGCGATCGGCGCGGTGCTCACGGGGCAGACGTTCTTCAGCGAAGGGCTCGCCGCCCGGATGATCCAGGCGAGCGCGACCGCGTCGCCGCTCGACCGCCTGACGCCGCGCGAACGCGACATCCTCGATGCGCTGGCCGAGGGGCTGTCGAGCAAGCAGATCGCGCAGCAGACGGGGCTCTCGGTGCGCACGGTGGAAACGCACCGGCTCAATCTGAAGCGCAAGCTCGAGATCGAGGGGCAGGCGGAGCTGATCAAGTTCGCGGTCGAGCATCGGCGGCGGTAGCCCCGACACCGGCGTTGCGTCGTGCCGAACATGACGCCGCCACCGCGAACCCGCAACGAAAAGGGCGCCCGAGGGCGCCCTTGATGCATGCCGACATGCTGAACAGCCGGCCGACTGGCGGCGATCAGTTCGTCCGCGAGTTGTGCTTCTGCAGATACGCGATCAGGCCGTCGATGCCGCCCGACGCGAGCTGGCTCTTGAACTGGCCCTGGTAGACCTGGATCAGCCACGCGCCCGACATGTCGATGTCGTAGATTTTCCAGTCGCTACCGACCTTGCCGAGGCGGTAGCCGACCGACTGGCTGTCGCCCGGCGTCGTGACCGTCGACTGCACCAGCGCATCGGCGCCCGACGCGCCGCCGGCCTTGAACGAGAACTTCGCGTCCTGGCCGCCGAGCTGCGCGAGCGACGCGGCATAGGTGCGCGTCATCAGCAGCTTGAACTGCTTGTACAGCTCCTGCTGCTGTTGCGGCGTCGCCTGCTTCCAGGCATCGCCGACCGCGATGCGGGTCGTGCGTTCGAAGTTCGTCGCGGGCAGGAAGCGCTGCTCGACGACTTGCGTGACTTTCGCCATGTCGCCGCCGCGCGCGCCCGGATCGGCCTTCATCGCGTTGACGGTGCCTTCGACCGCATTACGGACGATGTCGACGGGCGCGCTCTGCGCGAAAGCGGAAACCGACACGGCGGCCGCCGCGACGAAAGCAAAGAGATGACGTTTCATACGGATATCGCACTCGATGAGAAAAAACGGCCGGCGAATTGCATCGGTGGCATTGGCCGGTGGGTCGAAGTATAGCGGCCTGGCGGCCGGCCTGCCGCGCGGTGACCGACTGTTACCTTTCAACCCCTTTTGTCACAGGCCCCGTCGCGGCGCGACGCCAGTCGATTATGTAAGCATCCCCATACAAATCGCCGGGCCCCGCGCGCCGATTCCTGCGCTGCGGAGCAAATATCCTTCCCGCCCCTTTACGCTCCAACGTCGCGACCGACGCCACGTTGCGCCGGTATACTCGTTGTTTTGTCCTTGCCAGCCCCTCCCCGCCGCCACATGGTGACATCTCTCATCGTCCGACTCGTCGCATGGTCGGTACGCCGCCCCGTCTGGGTCGTCGTGCTGTCGCTCGTCGTCGCCGTCTTCAGCGGCGTCTACGTCGCGCAGCACTTCAAGATCAACACGGACATCAGCAAGCTCGTCGATGCCGAACCCCAGTGGGCCGCGCTCGGCCAGGCCGTCGACAAGGCCTTCCCGCAACGCAACGGCACGATCCTCGCGGTGGTCGAGGCCCCGGCACCCGAATTCGCAACCGCCGCCGCGCATACGCTCACCGAAGCCCTGCAGAAGCAGGCCGACGCCGGCCGCATCGGCCAGGTCGCCGAACCCGGTGGCGGCCCGTTCTTCGAGCACAACGGGCTGCTGTTCCTGTCGCCGCAGGAAGTGTCGGACACGACGACACAGCTCGCGAGCGCGCGGCCGCTCGTCAACGAACTCGCGAAGAACCCGAGCCTGACCGGGCTCGCGACCACGCTGTCCACCACGCTCGGCCAGCCGCTCCTGACCGGCCAGGTGAAGCTGCCCGCGATGGCGAAGCTGCTCGCGCGCAGCGCCGCGACGGTCGACGACGTGCTGGCCGGCAAGCCCGCCGCGTTCTCGTGGCGCGGGCTGGTCGACAGCGATGCCGCGCGCCAGCCGGCCCGCGCGTTCGTCACGGTGCAGCCGGTCGTCAACTACGGTGCGCTGAAGGCCGGTGCCGAGACGACCCAGGTGATCCGCGACACGGCGAAAGCGCTCGGCCTCGAGCAACGCTACGGCGCGGTCGTGCGGCTGACCGGCGAACAACCGCTCGCCGACGACGAGTTCGCGTCGGTCGAAGACGGCGCCGCGCTCAACGGCGCGCTCACGCTCCTCGCCGTGCTCGTGATCCTGTGGCTCGCGCTGCGCTCGAAGCGGATGATCGGCTCGGTGCTCGTCACGCTGTTCGTCGGCCTCGTCGTGACCGCGGCGCTCGGCCTCGCGATGGTCGGTTCGCTGAACATGATCTCGGTCGCGTTCATGGTGCTGTTCGTCGGCCTCGGCGTCGATTTCTCGATCCAGTACGGTGTGAAGTACCGCGAGGAACGCTTCCGCGATCCGCGCATCGATCACGCGCTGATCGGCGCCGCGCACTCGATGGGCATGCCGCTCGCGCTGGCCACCGCGGCCGTCGCGGCGAGCTTCTTCTCGTTCATCCCCACCGCCTATCGCGGCGTGTCCGAACTCGGCCTGATCGCAGGCGTCGGGATGTTCGTCGCGCTGCTCACCACGCTCACGCTGCTGCCGGCGCTGCTGCGCCTGTTCGCGCCGCCGGGCGAATCGAAGACGCCGGGCTTCCCGTGGCTCGCGCCGGTCGACGACTACCTCGATCGCCATCGCAAGCCGATCCTGATCGGCACGCTCGTGGTCGTGATCGGCGCGCTGCCGCTGCTCGCGTTCCTGCACTTCGACTTCAATCCGCTGCATCTGAAGGATCCGAACAGCGAATCGATGGCGACATTGCTCGCGCTGAAGGATTCGCCGGAAGCGGCCGTCAACGACGTCACGCTGCTCGCGCCGTCGCTCGCCGAGGCCGACGCGGCCGCGAAGCGCCTCGACGCGCTGCCTGAAGTCGGCCGCACGACGACGCTGTCGACCTTCGTGCCGGCCGACCAGCCGGCCAAGCGTGCGGCGATCGCCGCCGCCGCGAGCGACCTGCTGCCCGCGCTGACGCAGCCGCCCGCGCCGCCCGCGACCGACGCGCAGCGCGTCGCCGCGCTCAAGCGCGTGTCGGACCTGCTGAGCTACGCGGCCGAAGATCACCCGGGCCCGGGCGCGGCCGCCGCGCAGCATCTGTCGGCATCGCTCGCGAAGCTCGCCGCCGCGGATGCGGCGACGCGCGACCGCGCCGAACGCGCGTTCTCCGACACGCTGCGCATCGCGCTCAATCAGCTCGCGACGCTGCTGCAACCGCAGGACATCACGCGCGAATCGCTGCCGCCGCAGCTCGTGCGCGACTGGATCGCGCCGGACGGCCACGCGCTCGTGCAGATTTCGCCGAAGGTGCCGACGGGCGTCGATCCGAACGACGACACGATGCTGCGCCGCTTCGCGAAGGCGGTGAAGGCCGCCGAGCCGGGCGCGATCGGCGGCCCGATCTCGATCCTGCATTCGGCCGACACGATCATCAACGCGTTCCTGCATGCGGCGCTGTGGTCGATCCTGTCGATCACGATCCTGCTGTGGATCACGCTGCGACGCTTCGGCGACGTGCTGCGCACGCTGGTGCCGCTGCTCGTGTCGGGGCTCGTCACGCTCGAGATGTGCGTCGTGCTCGGCATGTCGCTGAACTTCGCGAACATCATCGCGCTGCCGCTGATGCTCGGCGTCGGCGTCGCGTTCAAGGTGTACTTCGTGATGGCATGGCGCGGGGGCCAGACGGGCCTGCTGCATTCGAGCCTCACGCACGCGGTGCTGTTCAGCGCCGCGACGACGGCAACCGCCTTTGGCAGCCTGTGGCTGTCGCATCATCCGGGCACGTCGAGCATGGGCAAGCTGCTCGCGCTGGCGTTGACCTGCACGCTGATCGGCGCCGTGGTGTTCCAGCCCGTCCTGATGGGCAAACCTCGCGTCAAACGCGCCAAGAACCAATCGCAAGGAATCAATGAATAAGGTGCGAATCATTGCGGCGACCGTTGCCGCCACCGCAGTGCTGTCCGGCTGCGCGACGGGACCGAACCGCAACCCCAATGACCCGCTCGAGCCGATGAACCGGGCGATGTACAAGTTCAACGACACCGTCGACACGAACATCGCCCAGCCGATCGCGAAGGGGTACCAGAAGGTCACGCCGACGCCCGTGCGCACCGCGATCAGCAACTTCTTCTCGAACCTCGGCGATCTCGGCAACATCGCGAACAACCTGCTGCAGCTCCGCATCACCGATGCAACCGAGGATCTGATGCGCGTGGCGATGAACTCGGTGTTCGGCGTCGGCGGCCTGATCGACATCGCGACACCGGCCGGGCTGCCGAAGCATCATCAGGATTTCGGGCTGACGATGGCGCGCTGGGGCGTGCCGTCCGGCCCGTACCTCGTGCTGCCCGTGTTCGGGCCGAGCACGATCCGCGATGGCGTCGGCCGCGCGGTGGACGTTCGCTTCAACCTGCTCAACTACATCGAGCCGGCCGTGCGCAATCCGATGTACATCGCGCAGTTCATCAGCGCGCGTTCGGACCTGCTCGGCGCAACCGACCTGCTGAAGCAGGCCGCGCTCGATCCGTATTCGTTCGTGCGCGACGCATACCTGCAGCAGCGCAAGTCGCTGACGTATCGCAGCCAGTCGGCATCGGCCGCGCCGCCGACCTACACCGAGCCGGGTGAATCGGGCGCGGTGCCGGCGGCCACGCCGGCCGTGCCGGGCCTGCCGAACTACGAGGATCCGGGCGAGGGTGCCGCACCGAACAACGCGCCGGCTGCGCCGGGGTTGCCGAAGTATGACGATCCGGGTGCGGACGGCGCGACGCCTGCGAGTACGCCTGCGAGCGCGCCTGCAGCGGCGCCGGCGGCTGCGTCGGTCGGGGCGACGACCGCGCCGGCCGCCAACGGCGCGCCGATCGCGCCGGCGATGCCGACGGTGCCCGCGAGCGGTCCGGCCGCGCAGTAACGCGCACGGCATCCGCCCGCAAGCCGAAGAGCGCTGCATCATGCAGCGCTCTTTTTTTTGCGTGTCCGGAAAACGAAAAAGGGAAGGGGGAGAGGAGAAGCCGAACGCGGCGAGCGCCGCTCAGACGATCCGCATCGCGCCCGCACGTTCGAACGCGTGCCGCGCCTGGATGAGCGTCGTGCGCGCCGCGCGCGCATCGCCCGCGACCTGCAGCAACGGGCCAAGCTGCGACGGCTGCTTCAGCAGCTCGCGCAGGATCGGCAGAATGGCCGTGCTGCCGTCGTCGCGCAGGCCGGCCGTCGCCGCGCGCGGCAGCGTGCGCCACGCAGGGTCGACGATCGCGCGGCACACCGCGAACGGCACGCCGCGCGACGCCGCGAAGGCCGCGGCGATATGCGATTCCATGTCGACGGCAAGCGCGCCCTTCGTGCGATGCAGCGACGCCTTTTCCTGCTCGCTGACCACCGGCGCGCCGACTGCCGCCATCGTGCCGCGCGTGACGCGCGCCCACACCGGCGTGTCGTGCAGCGCGGCGACGAGCCGCGCGCTCCAGCCCGGATCGGTCTGCACGCGGCCGAACGGCCCGTCGATCGCGTCCGCGATCACGAGCGCGCCCGGCGCGAGATCGGGTGCGAGCCCGCCCGCCGTGCCGAAGCTCACGATGCCCGCGCAACCGCGCGCGGTCGCCTCTGCCAGCGCGCGCTCGAGCCGGTCGGCCCGCGCCGCGAACACGGCCTCGACGCCGTGACCGCGCGCGATGCGTGCCTCGAATGCCATCCCCGTGACGGCGATGACGGGCAACGTGCCGTTGTGCTGCGCCGGTGCCACGCGTTACATCCCGACCGTCACGCGCGTCGCATTGGCGCGCTTCAGGTTGCGATAGCGCGCGAGCGCCCACAGCGGGAAGAACTTGCGATAGCCGTGATAGCGCAGGTAGAACACGCGCGGGAAGCCGGTCGCCGTGAAGCGCGTCTCGTCCCACAGGCCTTCTTCGTTCTGCTGCGCGATCAGGTAGTCGACGCCGCGTGCAACGGCAGGGTTGTTCACCTCGCCGGCCGCCATCAGGCCGAGCAGCGCCCAGGCCGTCTGCGACGCGGTGCTCGGCGCCTGCTCGAAGCCGCGGTAATTCAGCTTGTAGCTGTCGCCGTCCTCGCCCCAGCCGCCGTCCTTGTTCTGGATCGACAGCAGCCACTGCGCGCCGCGCTTCACCCGCGGATCGTCCGGCGTCAGGCCGGCCGCGTTCAGCGAACACAGGGCCGTCCACGTGCCGTACACGTAGTTCATCCCCCAGCGGCCGTACCAGCTGCCGTCCGGTTCCTGCTCCTTCAGCATGTAGTCGAGCGCGCGACGGGCCGGCTCGCTGTTCAGCGCACTCTCGCCAAGTTGCGACAGCATCGACAGGCAGCGGCCCGATACGTCCGAGGTCGGCGGATCGAGCAGCGCGCCGTGATCCGAGAACGGGATGTTGTTCAGGTAGTACTGCGTGTTTTCCGGTTCGAACGCGCCCCAGCCGCCGTCGCTGCTCTGCATGCCGACGACCCATTCGCGCGCGCGCGCCATCGATTCGCGATACGTATCCGTCTGCTTGAGCTTCTGCGCACGGTCCATCGCCATCACGACCACCGCCGTGTCGTCGACGTCCGGATAGTGCGCGTTCGCATACTGGAACGCCCAGCCGCCCGGCCGCACGTTCGGGCGGCGCGAGATCCAGTCGCCGCGCACGTCGAGGATCTGCAGCGGGCGCAGCCAGTCGAGGCCGCGCAGCACGGCTTCCTCGGCACGCGCGTCACCGGTTTCGAGCAGCGCATGCGCGACAAGCGACGTGTCCCACACCGGCGACAGGCACGGCTGGCAATACGCTTCGTCCTCGTGCACGACGAGCAGCTTCTCGATCGACTTGCGCGCGATCGCGCGGTTCGGATGATCTTCCGCATAGCCGAGCACGTCGTACATCATCACCGCGTTGGCCATCGCCGGATAGATCGCGCCAAGGCCGTCCTCGCCGTTCAGGCGCTCGTCGACGAACGACACGGCCTGGCGGATCGCGCGTTCGCGCGTGTAGCTCGGGAACAGGCCGTCGACCGCGCGCAGCGCGTGGTCGACCACGCGGAAGAACGCGAACCAGCCAGGGCTCTGGTGGCCCTGGCGCGGCAGCAGGCCGGCGTTGACGGGCGGGTCGATGAACAACTCGTCGATGCGCACGCCGCGCGGGTTCTTCGCGATCGGACGCTTCGCGTTCAGCACCAGCAGCGGCACGATCACGGTCCGCGCCCAGTACGACACCTTCGACAGGTGGAACGGGAACCACTGCGGCAGCAGCATGATCTCGACCGGCATCATCGGCACCGCGCGCCACGGAATCGCACCGTACAGCGCGAGCTGGATCCGCGTGAACACGTTCGACATCTCGGCGCCGCCCATCGCGTGGATCGCGCGGCGCGCGCGCTGCATGTGCTCGGCGTTCTCGTCGTCGCCAATCACCTTCAGCGCGAAATACGCCTTCACGCTCGCGCTGATGTTCGGCGCGCCGTCGGTGAACAGCGGCCAGCCGCCGTCGGCCTGCTGGATGCGACGCAGATAGCGGCCGATCTTCTGTTCGAGCTCGAGGTTCGGCGTCTCGCCGAGATAGTGGACGAGCAGTATGTATTCGGCGGGAATCGTCGAATCGGCTTCGAGTTCGTAGACCCAGTGTCCGTCCGCGTTCTGCGCGGCCAGCAGCGCGTCGGTCGCGCTGGCGACAGCCGCGTCGAGTCCGGCCGGCACGGTGCCGGCGGACAGGTTAGCCATATCGGTGAGATCGTTCATCGGTCCCTCTCTTATTGTGTCTGGAGCACGTCCGCGGCCAGTTGGCCGGAACGGATCGCGCCCTCGATCGTGGCGGGCAAGCCGGTGGCAATCCAGTCGCCCGCCAGCACGAGATTGGTCCAGCGCGTACGCACGGCCGGACGTTTCATTTCCTGCGACGGCACCGCCGCAAACCCCGCGCGCGGCTCGACGACGAGCTGCCACGCGGGGAGGGTTTCCGGGTTCGCGCCGGTCACGCGCGCGACGTCTTCCCAGATGCGCCGCGCGAGCACATCGCGCGGCATGTCGAGCCAGCGGCCCGCGTCGCGGATCGTCGCCGCGAGCGGACCATCGCCTGCGCGCACCGCGTCGACGATGCCGTTGACGACGGCCGTCTGCAGCGGGCTGCCCGCCGGTGTATCGACCGCGAAATACGCGGTCACGACCGCGCTGAACGTGTCGGGCGCGGTGAGATCCGGGACGAGCGGCTGCGCGACCTCGGGCGGCACAGCCAGCACGACCGCGTCGCCCGGCGCGAGATCGACACGCTCGCCGCCGATCGCGACCGCATCGACCGCGTTGCCGTGCGCGCCGAATTCGAACGCATCGAGCCGCGAGTTCAGGCGGATCTGCGCGCCGCCGTGCTGCAGCATCCGCAGCGCCGGTTCGACGAATGCGCTGCCGAGGCCGTGGCGCGCGACGAGCGGGCGCCAACCGGGGCCGCCCGCGGCAAACATGCCGCACAGTGCCGCGCGCGCGAGCTCGGCGCTCGCGTGGCGCGGTTCGACGTTCAGCACCCCGAGAAAATACGGCCGCAGCCAACGATCCCACAGCACGCCGTCGCATCGCATCGTCTGTGCGAGTGAGCGCCCGGTGCGCGCGAACGCGAGCGACGCCAGCGCGAGGTAGTCGAGCGGCGTGGTGCCTGGCGCACGCGACGCGGCATCGAACAGCCACGACGGCCAGCGCCCGTTGCCGAAGCGCAGCGTCCAGCGCTGCTGCGACGCGACGTCGATCACCGGATATTCAGGCAGTGCGGGCCCCGTGAGCTGATCGGCCGCGCCGATCGCGCGCAGGTAGCGCTGCGTCGCGGACTGCCCCGCGAAGACCTGGTGCAGCCCGCCGTCGAGCGTCGTGTTCAGCGTCTCGTCGAACCACGAGCGGCAGCGGCCGCCAGCATGCGCATGCGCGTCGTGCAGCACGATGCGCCGCCCGCGGCGTTGCAGCTCGACGGCAGCCGACAGGCCCGCGAGTCCTGCACCGATCACGTGGACGGTTCTGGGCATTGGCTCAGAACAGCGCGTAGCGCGCGGCGATCATCAGCATGCGCGCCTTCGGCTTGCGCAGCGGCACGCGCGGGGCGGCGAAGCCACGCGCGATCGCGGCTTCCAGAATGCAGCGGTACGCGCCTGACATGATGCGCGGCGCCTTGACCTGCGCGCGCGTGCAGCGATCCATCACGGCGTCCGCCGCGCGGAAATGCTCGAGCGCACGCTCGACGAGCGTTGCGCACACGCGCGGCAGCGCCGGGTCGCGCACGATCGTCGCCGGATCGGTGATCGCGATGCCTTCGCGCGCGAGCAGCTCGCGCGGCAGGTAGCAGCGGTTGATCGCCGCGTCGTCGTCGATGTCGCGCAGGATGTTCGTCAGCTGCAGCGCGCGGCCGAGGTGGTGCGACAGCTCGATGCCTTCCGCCTCCGGGATCCCGAAAATCCTCACCGACAGACGGCCGGCCGCGCTCGCCACGCGATCGCAGAACAGGTCGAGCGTCGGTTCGTCCGGCGCGCAGATGTCCTCGGCGGCGTCCATCGCCATCCCGTCGATCATCGCGTGGAAGTCCTCGCGCTTCAGGTCGAATGCGCGGATCTCGCGCTCGAGCGCGACCAGATGGCGCGGCGGCTGGCCGGCGAAGCACGCGTCGATGTCCGCGCGCCAGCGATCGAGGCCCGCGTTGCGCTCGGCGCGCGGCAAGTCGCTGTCGGCGATGTCGTCGACCGCGCGGCAGAACGCGTAGACCTGGAACATCGCGTCGCGCTGCACCGCCGGCAGGATGCGCATCGCCAGATAGAAAGAACTGCCCGATGTGACGGCAGCGGCGTCGGTTTCTTGTTCGTCCACGACGAGATTGGAAACGGCCAAGACGAGCTCCACGGAGACACCCACGCGGGGCGATTGAAGAAGCCATGCCCGGCTGGGTTGGTCAGGGCGTCAAATGCGTGCGAGATATGCGAACGATCGACGCAGACAGGCACAAATTACCGGCCGGATGCCGGAATTGGGCGAAAGTATAGCAATCTTTGAAGTTCGAAGGGCGGAGACGCGCCGCGCCCGGCAGGCCGTCAGGGGGCTCGGGCCTGCGTGGCCGGGCGCGCCCGAGAGCGGCGTCGCGCCGCTCGTCAGCCGTAGACGATGTCGCGCTGCAGATCGAGCGCAATGAGCCCCATTTCACGGGTCAGCTGCAGCATCGAGCGGCGTTCGAGGCGCGAGCCCATGAAGCTCGTCACGCGCCCGTCGGGGTCCGCCGTAAACTGGAACGACGGGCCGCCGGTGCCGAACCACGCGCCCGGCACGTCGGGCGACTCCTGCCAGTCGATCTGCTCGAACACGCGCGCGATCCCCGCGCGCACGACGTCGCCAGGGCCGATCGGCGGCGCGATCTCGCCCAGGTCGTCGAGCGAATAGGGGCCAGGCTTGTCCGGCCGCCGGTAGAAGAGGTAGTCGACGTTCATGGGGCGCAATCGGAAGCAAAGCGTCAAATTAGCGCGCTTCGGCGCAAATTCAAATCAGATCAGGACGAATTGTGGCCTGAACGAGACAAAAGGGCCTCATCGCGGCAGCCGATCCGGGCACGCGCACGCGCGCGGTCGGGCCGCGCGTTCATGCTTGGACGCGCGCGGCTTCGTCTAAGATGGACACCTCTCTCGAAAAAGACACGGACACCATGGAGACGAATGTAACCGCTGCCGCGCAATCCGGCCATCCCGTTTTCGTGCTTGTGCACGGCGCGTGGCATGGTGCGTGGTGCTACGCGCACGTCGCGGCCGCGCTGGCCGCGCGCGGCTACCTGTCGATCGCGCGCGACCTGCCCGCGCACGGCATCAACGCCCGCTTTCCCGCGTCGTATCTCGAACGGCCGCTCGACGAGGACGCATTCGGCGCCGAGCCGTCGCCGGTGGCCAATACCACGCTCGACGATTACGCGACACAGGTGATGCAGGCGGTCGACGACGCATACGCGCTCGGGCACGGCAAGGTCGTGCTCGTCGGCCACAGCATGGGCGGCCTCGCGATCACGGCCGCGGCGGAGCGCGCGCCGGAGAAAATCGCGAAGATCGTCTATCTCGCGGCGTTCATGCCCGCGTCGGGCGTGCCGGGCCTCGACTACGTGCGTGCGCCCGAAAACAAGGGCGAAATGCTGGGCCCGCTGATGCTCGCGAGCCCACGCGTCGCGGGCGCGCTGCGGATCGATCCGCGCAGCGGCGATGCCGCGTATCGCGCGCTCGCGAAGCGCGCGCTGTACGACGACGTCCCGCAGGCCGACTTCGAGGCGGTGGCGAACCTGATGACCTGCGACGTGCCGGCCGCGCCGTTCGCGACCGCGATCCCGACGACCACCGCGCGCTGGGGCGCGATCGATCGTCATTACATCAAGTGCCTGGCGGATCGCGTGATCCTGCCCGCGCTGCAGCAGCGCTTCATCGACGAAGCCGACGCGTTCGTGCCCGGTAATCCGACGCACGTGCACCAGCTCGACAGCAGCCATTCGCCGTTCATGTCGCAGCCGGCCGTGCTGGCCGGCGTGCTCGTGGATATCGCGAAAAGCTGAACGGCGCGGATCGCACGCGTGAAGCGGCGGCGCGGCGGTTACGCGTAGGCGACCGACCGATCGCGCCCGAGCCGCTTCGCGCGATAGAGCGCGGTGTCGGCCTCGTTGACGAGCGTGTCGAACGCCAACGCGCCCGCCGTCGCGCACGCGCAGCCGACGCTCGCCGTCACCGGCACGCTGACGCCTTCCGCGTCGACCGGCGTGCTGCCGATCGCGTCGCGCACCTTGTCGGCCACCCGCATCGCCTCGTCGAGATTCGTGCACGGCAGCAGCAGCGCGAATTCCTCGCCGCCGAAGCGGCCGAACGTATCCTGCGCGCGCACGATCGAAGCGACGCGGCGCGCCGTCTCGCGCAATACCGCGTCGCCGGCCGCATGCCCGAACCGGTCGTTGATCGTCTTGAAGTGGTCGAGATCGAATAGCAGCACCGACAGGTCACCGCCGTAGCGCTGCCAGCGCGCGAACTCGTCGCCGAGCCGCGCCTCGAAGAAACGACGGTTCGCGATGCCGGTAAGACCGTCGCGATTCGCATGCTCGCGCAGCTTCGCGACCGCCTCCTCGCGCTCGCGCTGCATCACGCTCACGTGCGTGACGTCCGAGATCGTCACGCACACGGCCTCGACTTCGCGGCCACGCGTGAGCGGCATGAACGTGCAGTCCTGCTGCATGTAGTCGACGCCGCCGGTGATCGGCCGGTCGTGTTCGAAGCGAAACAGGTAGGGCCGCTGCTCCCACGAGCTGAATGCGAAACTGCCGAGCTGGAACACGCTCTCGAGCTTGCGTTCGAGCCATGCGCGCGGCAGTTCCGGAAAGCGGTCGAACAGGTTGCGGCCGATCACGTCGGCAGCCGGGATACCGCTGTGGTCCTGCATGAAGCGATTCCACATCAGCACGTTCATCGTGCGGTCGAGCACGAACAGGCCGAAGCCGACCCGTTCGATCACGAGGTCGCTCAGCGACGCGGCGGTGGTGATCGGGGTAGCGGTCATAGCGCGGACAGCAACGCGTCGAGCGCGTCGCCCATCAGCCGGATCGAATCCTCGGCCATCAGCATCACGAAATGTGCGCGGAATGCGTGATCCTCGAGGCCGAAGTTCACTTCGAGCAGCAGCGCGACGCTCCATGCGAGCGCGGTGGGCTGGAACACGTCGTCGAACGACACGTTCGCGCCGAGCAGCCCCGGCGGGAAGAACACGGGCTTGCGGCCGAGTTCGTCGAGAATCGACGCGACGCACGCGCTCATCAGCACGTTCGCGACATCGAACACGAGTTCGTCCTGCGTGGCCATGCCGGCGTACACGCCGTCGCCGAACGTGCGGTCCATCAGCGACATGAGCCGCGCGACGCCCGCGCTGCGGCACAGCACGATCGCCTCGCCCTTGATGTCGGAACGGAATCCCTGGCGCACGGCTGTCACGTTCTCGTGGATGCCCGTCATCTCGCGCAGCGCGTCGCACGCATCGGCGGCCTTCACGACGCGCACGCGCGGTACCGAGAGCTCGATGAAATGCCCGAGCAGGAGCGCGAGCCGTGCGGCGGCTCGGCCCATCGCGAGGTTGGCGATCTCCTGCAACGCGTCGCGTTGCTCCGCCGTGAACACCGATTCAGGCATACAACCCATACTCCTTGAGAATGGGCAGCAACGCCTCCGACGTCACGGGCTTGGCAACGAATGCGATCGCGCCCAGCTCGCGCACGCGTGCTTGCGCCTGCGGCTGAATATCGGCGGATACCACGATCACGAACGTGTTCAGATCTTCGTGGCGCAGTGTCTCGAGCACCTGATAGCCGTTCATGTCGGGCATCGTCAGGTCCAGAAACATCACGGAAGCTTTGCCGTCACGATAGAGCGCCAGAGCCTCGCGACCATTCGCCGCATACGCGACGTCGACGTCCCAGTCTCCCGGCAGTGCCTTTGTCAGAAGTTTGCGAGCGAGCAAGGAGTCGTCGGCGATCACGATCGGCAAAGGCATGGCGGCGAAGCGGTATACGGAATGGTCTCTCTCGCGTTAACGACTGCGCGGCGCACTTCTTGAGGCGCCATGCAATCAAGCGTGGGCCCCACCGTGCGGCCGCGCGTGGGCGTCGCGGCGCGAGGCACGCGACACACCGCGCCGCGAACGCCGGCGGGCGCATATATCTGTCATAGGGAAAGCAAGGCGCGATTCTCTGAGTAAACCGAGGGCAGTGCAACTCGCCATTTTCACCATTTCGAACAGAATCGGTTCGATCGCGCGGCATTCCGAAAACAGTCGCGGCCATTTTCAAGATAAGCACGCAAAATTTTTCCTTGTGTACGTTTGCGCTGCCGGATTCATAGCGTTTTCAAACTTTCATTTCGCACCTGTCGGAATCATCAGGTTGCACATCCGTGCGCCGGTACGGCGAGCAAGCGCAACTCGTTTATGATTGAACATCTCAGCCTGGCCCGCATTCCTCAATGACGTCCGAACGTCCCGCCGACTCCCGCACACCCGCCTCCCCGCCCGCCGACGACTGGCAGGACGACGGCAGCTATGCGTCCGGCGCACCCGAGCACGATTTCGCTGTCCGGCGCGTGACGCTGATCGTGCTGCTGGTCGCGGCGATCGTGCTGCCGTGCATCTACGTGTCGGTCATGGCGTACAACGACCTGACGGCACGCGAGGCCGCGGCGAGCGACGTGACGATGCGCACCGTGCGCGTCGCCGAGGAGCATGCGCTCAAGGTGTTCGACCTGAGCGAGACGCTCGATGCGCGCATCGTCGACCTCGTGCAGGACATGGACGACGCCACCGTGCGCCGCCACGAATCCGACATCCACGAAGCGCTGAACACGATCGGCGGCGGCTATCCGCAGGTGGCCGCGGTGTCGATCTTCGGTGCAAGCGGGATGCTGCTCGCGAACAGCCTCTACTATCCGGCGCCCTATGCGTCGATCGCATACCGCGACGACTTCGCCGGCATCCGCGACGGCAAGGTGATCGAGCACATCTCGAAGCTGATGATGGGGCCGCTCAAGCTCGAGAACATCCCCGTGTTCAACACGGGCGTCGCGCGACGCCACAGCGACGGTTCGTTCGCCGGGATGGTGTCGATCGCGCTGAAGTCTTCGTATTTCAATGCGTTCTACCGCGACCTGCTCGGCGGCGCGGCCACGCCGATGACGATGGCGCTCGCGCGCTCCGACGGCGCGGTGATCGCGTCGTATCCACCGCCGCCATCGCTCGCGCATACCGATCTCACGGCCACGTTCGGCAACGCGCGCAACGATCCGCGCGCGGGCGTCGTGCGCGTGCGCCACGACGGCGCCAGCAGCGAGATCGTCGCGTACCGCCAGGTCGGCAGCTACCCCGTGTACGTGACGTGTGCGTACCGCACCTCCGCGATCTGGCATGAATGGTACGAACACCTGAGCGTGCTGTTCATCTCGATGTTCGCGCCGTCGATCGCGCTGTGGTCGGTGATCTGGCTGTCGCTGAAGCGGTTGAAGGCGGAAGAGGAAGCCTGGGACCGCTGGCAGGCCGAAGCGTCGATGCGGCGCTCGATCGAATCGGCATACCGGCAGTCGCGCAAGATGCAGGCGCTCGGCAACCTGGTCGGCAGCGTCGCGCATGACTTCAACAACCTGCTGATGATCATCTCGAGCAACGTGCAGATCGCGCGGCGACGCGGCGTCCAGCACCTCGACAAGGAACTCGGCGCGATCGAACGCGCGCTGAAGAACGGCCAGTCGCTCACGCGCCAGTTGCTCGGCGTCGCGCGCAAGCAGCCGCTGCACAACGAAACGATCGACGTCGGCCAGTGGCTCGGCACGTGCCGCGAACTGCTGAAGACGTCGCTCGGTTCGAAGTCGTCGCTGGTCGTCGCGATCGAGCCCGGCATCTGGCCGATCCGGGTCGATGTCGCGGAGCTCGAGCTCGCGGTGATCAATCTCGCCGTCAACGCGCGCGATGCGATGACGGTTGGCGGCCGCTTCACGGTCGGCGCGCGCAACGTGACGCTGCGCCGCGAGGACGGCTTTCCGCTGATCGGCGACTTCGTTCAGATCTCGCTCGACGATACGGGCTCGGGCATGGCGCCCGACGTGCTCGCGCGCGCGTTCGAGCCGCTGTTCACGACGAAGGCGCAGGGAATGGGAACGGGGCTCGGGCTGCCGCAAGTGTTCGCGTTCTGCGAGCGCTCGGGCGGCCTCGCGACGATCGACAGCGCAGTCGGCGCCGGGACGTCGGTGCGCCTTTACCTGCCGCGCGCACGCGTCGAGGACATCGTCCCGCGGTCACAGCCCGTCTCGCACGACGCCGGCACGCTGGCGGGCCTGCATGTGCTGCTGGTGGAGGACAACAGTGAAGTCGCAGCCGGCACCGAAGCGCTGCTGACGCTACTCGGGCACCGCGTCACCTACGCACCCACCGCCGACGACGCGTTGCGCCTGATCGAGGGCGCGGCCGCGAACGACGCATTCGATCTGGTGATCTCGGATATCCACATGCCGGGCCGCCTGAACGGCATCGATCTCGCCGAAGCGATCGACAAGCGGCCGGGGAAGCTGCCCGTGATCCTGGTCACGGGATACGCGGAGGAACTCGACCGCACGCGTACCGTCAACGTGCGCGTGCTGTCGAAGCCGTTCGACATCGCGCTGCTCGACGAGATCCTGCTCGGCATTCGCGAAGCGCGCGATGCGCGGCACGCCGGCGCCTGACCCGCGGCATGCGGGCCGGCGCCGGCCGCGGGAAGGGGACGGCGATCAGGCCGCCTTCAGCACGCGCACCCAGTCGACGTAGCGATCGACGAAACCCTGCAGGAACTTGCGGGTGTCCTCGCTGACGATCTGCCCCTCGTCGTCGATGCGCGCCGGGTCATGCTTGATGAACATTTCCGGCTGCCCGAGCATCTTCACGTCGAGATACGCGAGCACGTTGCGCAGGTGCTGCTGCGCGAGCGCGGTACCGACCGCGCCCGGCGACGTGCCCAGCACGGCGCCCGGCTTGCCGGACCACGAGTTGTGCCCCCACGGGCGCGAGCCCCAGTCGAGCGCGTTCTTCAGCACGCCCGGGATCGAACGGTTGTATTCGGGCGTGACGAACAGCAGTGCGTCTGCCGCTTCGATCGACTGCTTGAAGCGCTTCGCGACTTCCGGAAAATCCGTGTCGTAGTCCTGGCTGTACAGCGGCAGTTCGCCGATCTCGACGAATTCGAAAGAGAAATCGGCGGGGGCGAGCGAGATTGCGGCATGCGCGAGCGCGCGGTTCCAGGAACCGCGACGCAGGCTGCCGACGACGACTGCAACACGATAGGACATGGCTTTCTCCTTCCGGTGAGTGAGGAATCGGATCGATTGATTCCGAACAGGCAAAAAAGGTCTGTTTATAGGCAAGCCAGCCCGCGAGCCGTCCCACGGGGCAAACCAGCCGACTTTCCACAAGGTTTTCCACAGAAATTGTGGATAACTTGACCGTTATGATCTGATGTTACAGAACGCCCGCGTCGCAATTTCGCAACGCGCGACGCGGGGCTCCGGAAAGCATAGCGCAGCGCGCCGACCGGCTTCATGAATTCGTGACGGAACATCCGTTGCAGCGCGGCGTCTCGCCCAGTAAACTGCTCGCACCGCGATGCGCCCGCCCGGTGGCGCGCACACGATCGCCTCCGCTTCGTAAGGCTCCCGATCCGCCATGCCGTCCGCATACGACGACCCTGCCTATCTCGCGCAACTGCGCCGCGACCTGTTGCGCTTTGCACGACTCCAGCTACGCGATGCCGATGCGGCCGAGGATGCCGTGCAGGAAGCGCTGACCGCTGCGTGGACGCATGCGGGCGAGTTCGCGGGACGGTCGGCCCACAAGACCTGGGTATTCGGCATCCTGCGCAACAAGCTGATCGACATTCTGCGTGTACGGCAGCGGACGGTGAGTCTGTCCGCACTCGATGCGGAGCTCGACGGCGAATCCGTGCTCGATCGCGAGTTGTTCAAGGAAAACGGGCACTGGGCCGCGCACACGAAGCCGCAACCGTGGGCGGGCCCCGAGACGCTGTTGCGGCAACAGCAGTTCTGGACGCTGTTCCAGGCCTGCCTCGACCAACTGCCGGAACACATCGGACGCGTGTTCATGATGCGCGAATTCCTCGACGTCGAGATTGCCGACATCTGCAGCGAACTTACGTTGACGACGAATCATTGCAGCGTGCTGCTGTATCGGGCGCGCACGCGCCTGCGCACCTGCCTGAGCGAAAAAGGACTGACGACCGAAGATGCTGCTAGGGAAATGTAAAGACGTGACGCGACTGCTCTCGGATGCGCTCGACCGAGCGTTGACGCTCCATGAGCGCATGCAGGTGCACGTGCATCTGCCGGCTTGCAGTGGATGCCGCGCATATCGCGAGCAGATCGCGCTGCTGCGAACGGCGGCGCATGCGGCGGCGGGGCGGGGGACTGGGGATGAAGCGGGGGGTGATCGGGATGAATCGTCGGGCGACGGGCGAGAGGGCTAGGTTGCCGATGTCGGTCTGAGGTTGCGCTTTGCAGTTGGCGATGTCGTTGTTGACGTCGTAGGTCGACGCTCGAGGCAGCTCGCGGGGCGCGCGCGCCGATACGGGCTGTCGGCTGCGCGGCGTCAGATGTGGTTGGCGGTTGCGAATGCTGTCGGTCGATCCCGGCGCAGTCGCGCCGGGATGATTCGATAAGAAAAATACGTCGAACTAAAATTATTCGAACAGCGCCCGCACCGACTCGGGCGGGCGGCCGATGGCTGCCTTGCCTCGATACACGACGATCGGACGCTGCAGCAAAATCGGATGCGCCGCAATCGCTTCGTAGGCCTCCGCGTCCGTCAGATTCGCACGGGCCAGATCCAGCGTCTTGTACGGCTCCTCGCCTTCGCGAAGCATGTCGCGCACCGGGCGCCCAAGCTGACGATGCAGCGCTTCTAGTTCCTCGACCGTCGGCGGCGTCTTCAGGTACTCGACGACATTCACCGGCGTGCCAGTGGTGTTCAGCGTCTCGATCAGTGCAAGTGTCTCGCGGGACTTCGAGCAGCGGGGGTTGTGGTAGATCGTGATCATCGTTCGGGCCTGCATGAGAAAGGCCAGTATTGTAGCCAGTCTGGTTGCGGGTGTTTCGGCGGGGTGTCGGCACACGGGAGGAAGGGGATTGGAGTCTCGGTGTGGCGTGCAGAAAGCGTGCGTTGCGCCGACGAGCGCGCAGCCCGCTTGACGCGTTTATGCGCATAAAGTGCGTTGCCTCGGAAATTTCCGAGGCCTTCTTCGTCGGCGAATAGCCCGGGGGATAAGCTCATCGTCATGCCGTGGTGCCGGCGCCGACACAGAGCCCCCGCATGTTTCCGTCGCGGGGTTTATGCGCATAAAGCTATCGCGTCCCTGGGTGGAGACGACCGCTGATATCGCGGTCGGCCCGGACACTTCGATGGCCCCGAACGATCATCAGCGCAATATGCGATGGCGTCCGGGGCATCGCCGTACGGTTGTCTTTATGCATGTCTGCCGACCGTGCGACCGTTGATATCGGCCGAGCCGCTCGATCGTTTATGCGCATAAACACAGCGGGGGACGGCCAGCACGCTTCGTCACTGAACATGGCACGTATGCACGGCATCGGCCTGAGCCGCGCGGCGTTCGTCATCGGAGTGGGGCGCGCGCGCGAGGACTCAGACTCGCCGATGCTCTCCAATACCGCCGAAGTTTATGCGCACAAACTCCCGACACCAAGGCAGCAGCCCCCTTCAATGATCGAAAGGGCAGCACCGATACATTGCGCCGATACATTGCGCCGATCAGCGTGCCGAACGTGAGACCGAAGCCGCCTGTCGTCACGACTATCTCCGTTCATCCTCCAACGCAGCAACCTTGCGTCCACCGGTGCCAGCCATCCGGCATCACCCGCTCGTTTATGCGCATAAACCAATAGCCCGAATGGCTAACGCGTAGTTGGCGAACGACAATTTCATTGAAATATAAATATCGTCCTGTAGAATTCCAACGACCAAAAACAGGAGTGAAAATTGGCCGCGGAAATCATTGCAGTCACTCAACAAAAAGGTGGCGTCGGCAAAAGCACGATTGCCATGCACCTCGGCGCGGCATTCCATGAGAAAGGGAAGCGCGTCCTCGTCATCGACGCAGACGGTCAAAACACTTTGGTTCACTGGTCGAGCGCATCCGGTGATAGCGACGCCGGCATCCCGTTCCCGGTCGTCAACCTCGCCGAAGCCGGCGGCCAGATCCATCGCGAAATCAAGAAGTTCATCAACGACTACGACATCATCGTCGTCGATTGCCCGCCGTCGATCACCGAGAAGGTCTCCGGCGTGGTGCTGCTGGCCGCATCGATCGCCGTGATCCCGACTTCGTCGTCGCCGGCCGATTACTGGTCGAGCGTTGGGCTGGTCAAGCTGATCCAGCAGGCGCAGGTGATGAACGAGGACCTCCGCGCCGTCTTCCTGCTGAACAAGACGGAAGAGAAGCGCATGCTGACCCGCGAGCTCAAGCGCGCACTCGAGGAACTCGGCTTCCCGTTGCTGAAGACGCAAATCCCGACCCGGGAAGCGTACAAGCAGGCGATGGCGCTCGGTCAGACCGTGCTGCAGATGAACGATCGCGGCGCCAAGCTGGCCGCTGCGGAAATCCGCGCATGTGCCGACGAAATCGTCGCCATGCTGCCCTGACTTTATGCGCATAAAGGAGTCGCATGAAACCCTCCCAATTTGCAAAAGGATTCCAGGCGCGCCCGGATATCACGACGAGCGAGAAGCGCACGGCGCTTGATCGGCTGAATGCCATCGATGGCATCGTCAAATCCGAGACGGCCACGCCGGCGCCGACGAAGTCCGCCAAGAAGGACATCGCGCCGCCGCCGGCACCGGACGTCCTGCTCGATCCGCCGACCGACGAGTCACCGCAATATCGCGCGTGGCGCCTCGAGAACCGCTATGCGCCCGGCCAGGTGATCGAGCTGTCGCTGAAGGCGATCAAGCACAGCCCATTCAACCCGCGGCACTTCTATCTGAAGTCGTCGATCGCCGAACTCGCGGTCAACCTCGCGAAGCAAGGGCAGCAGCAGGCGATCCATGTGATTCCGGACTACGACAATCCGGGTTCGTATTTCGTCAGCGACGGCGGCCGTCGTGTGCGTGCGTTGAAGGAAGCGAACAAGGAGTCGGTGAAGGCGATCGTGATCGACGTGCCGATCGGAATCCAGAGCTACAAGCTCGGCTACGACCTGAACGTGCAACGCGATTCGCAGACGGTGTTCGACAACGCCGTCGTTTGGCGCCGCTTCCTCGACGACAAACATTTCCAGAGTCAGAAGGAACTGTCCGAGCATCTCGGCCTCGACGAATCGACGGTCGCGGTTGCGCTGTCGATCGGCAAGCTGCCGGAAAGCGTGATGCAGGAGATGGTCGCACGCCCCGATCGCTTCGGTTCGAACATGGCGTATCAGGTCGGCCGTTATCACAATGCGCGCGGCACCGAGGCGACGCTGCGGCTGATCAACAAGATCGTGTCCGACGATCTCAGCACGCGCCAGGTGTCGGACATCGTCAAGGGCCGCGTCGCGGCACAGGAAACGCCGAAGCCGGCGGGCCGCCAGCGCTATGCGCAGCGTCTCGAGATCAAGCTCGGCGGCAAGTCGGTCGGCGACCTGAAGTCGTATGGCGAAGACCGCATCGAACTGCGCCTGCGCGGCCTCCCGAAGGACAAGCGCGACGCGATCCTCGAGCAGCTCGAGCGGATGCTGCTGTCGGACTGATGCAAATGGCCGCCAGGGCCTGGCGAGGCGCCGGGCCCGCCGGACGGGCGGGCGGCCGGCGACAGCCCGTCAGAGGGGCCTGAACGGGCCTCAGGCGGCCCGGGATTGATTCAGCGTGAACGACAGCAGGTCGCCGTCGGTCGGCTCGCCCCAGGTTTTCTGGGCAAGCCAGTCGAAAAAGGCCGTCTCAGCCAGCTTCGAATCGAGACCGCGCTTGCGCCAGTCGTCGCGCAGGTGCGAGCCCATCGTCGGCAACACCTCCGATTCGAACGACTCGCGCGCCACTTCGCGCTCCGCGTCGCCCTGCTCCTCGTACAACACCTTCGCTTCCTTGCGGCGGAACGCCGCGAATTCGCTCAACAGACGTGCCTTCAGATCGTCCGGCTGCGCCGAGACGGCCTTCGCGGCAGGCGCGCCGGAAGGCAGCGCGTCGACGGACTCGACCGGCGGTGCATAGCCCTTCTTCAACGCGTCCTTGAACAACGCGGGCGCACTGCGCACCGGCGGCAGCGTCGTGCTGCGCATCCGCTGCTCGGTCATCTGCAGCGCGGCGCGAATCCGGTTTTCCTCGCTGTCCGCGTAGAGCGTCTGCGCTTCCTTGAGCGGAATCCCGAGCTTCACCATCCGGTCGACCAGCGTGCTGTCGAACACGTTCGGATGCTCGTCGAGCGCGAGCATCGGCTGCTTGCGCTCGGTCACGCGGAACTGGATCTCCGCGACCCGCCGCCCTTCCCGATGCTCGATCAGCTCGACGAAAATGTTGGTGACCGCATTGACCTCGGCGATCGCCGGACGCAGGTAGTCCCGCTTGAAGTACTTATACTCGCGCTTCGCCTCGTCGCCGGCTTCCGTATCGGGCGTGCCCGACAGGATCGGACGCCACCATTCCCACGGCTCGCGCATCGTCAGATGGCTCGGGTTCGTCAGGTAACGCACGCAGATTTCGTAGAGCGCAAGACCAGCGCTGCTGCGCAGCTGGCTCTGGAACTGCAGGCTCAGACGCGCGTACTGGACCGGGTCGAGCAGCTTCTTCTTGATCTTCGGTGCAAATGAAAATTCGACCCACACGCGGCGCGTGGCCGGATCCTCAAGAATTTCGGCATCGGCGATCAGTGTCGAGATCCCCCACTTGCGGCCCGGCTTCTGGCTCGACGTCCCCGAGCTCCATTCGACCTGGACGGACACCATACGGCGCAGGTGTTCCTTCACCAGCGCGGTGTCGTTCGAATCGAAGGCGGAGTTGGCGACGATGTCCGACAGCAGCGCGCGATAGGTATCGCCCGAGTCGTCGGCCTGCTGCGCGACGGCGAGCAGGACGTTGAACAGCTTGCGGGTCAGGAGCGTGATCTTGCCGCTCTTCGGCTGAATTGCGATCGCCTCGACGGCCTTACGCAATTCGGCTGAACTGGCACTCACCACATCCACATCGGTTTTCTTGGCGCGCTTCGTGGCCATGCGTCAGGTCGGAGGAGAAGTTTCACGGAAGGATAGCGCCTGTGGTGATATGCGTCCAGAACGACATGCTCACCATAGCCGGTGAAGCGCACGTGCAAAACGGCACTCACCCCAACCCTCTCCCGAAAACCCTCACCGGTCCGGATTTAAAGCGTTTCGGACTCGTCCAGACGTGTCGCGGGATGCGCGGATTCACAGATTTTTGCCTGTGCTCGATACGTGCGAAATTTGCTCCCGTATCGGCTCACCTTTCGATTTGTCGTAATTTTACGACTGCACTTCCGGGTCCTCGTCACAGGGTCGCCACTGGCTGTCACGGCATCGAGCGGACAGGCCCGCAACGCCCTGTATGCATGTACAGGCTCGTCTGCCGGGGCGACCGCGACCGCGATCGGTGTCCGGAAACCCGCGCCGAAGAGGGACTCCGCGACGTCGATCGAAACGTTTCAATGGCCCGGGCGCGCATTGTACAGCGCACAGAAACCATTCAGTCCCGAAAATTCTCACCTTATCGGCTCGAAATTCTGTGACCCTGATATCGACGAATCCCCGACCCACGCGGGATCAGCAGCCAGAGGCTCCCGAAAAACCTCACCTTGACGACAAAAGCGGCATTCCAACGGACGCGGAAGCGACTCCCGAAAAATCTCACCGTAACCGCCGCGGTATCAAAAATGTCAATGACATCCGATACTTATGTGCGTCAGGCGTTCCGCTGTGTCCGGCGACCATCTCCCGAAAAACCTCACCTTTACGGTGTTCGGGCGGACGCGACAGCCGTGTGCCGATTCCCGAAAAATCTCACCTGTGCCAAAAAGTGGCACAGGGAAAATCAGATTTCCGCCTGTCCCGGTGGGCTTTTCAGCGAATTCGCCCCGCTCCGGATCCCGGAAAGCCTCACCTTTGACCAATTCTTGAGCAAATTGCGCTCCTGAAAAACCTCACCTGTAAGACATCCGACGGCCTGTGATCCATGCCCCGAAAAAGCTCACCTTATCGGCATCCGGGCAGGAAAACCCGCATTTCGCTCCCGAAAAGCCTCACCTTTTGGGCCTCACAGGCTCCACAGGGCACTTTTGCTGTGCAAAATGACGGTCGATTCCCGGAAATCCTCACAGCAAATCCCTGTGGAGTCCCGTGAAACCTCACCTTTCCCGAAAACTGCCCAAAAGATGGGCAGAATGGGGGCGCGAAGAAGGTCCCGCAAATGCTCACCTATGTCTGCACAGGCAGAAAACTGTGCGTTCAGGCACAGCATGGGTTCCGTGGCTGTGTGGCCCCGAAAAACCTCACCTTTGGGAAATCTCGTGTTTCACTGTGATCCCGAATCCGCTCACGACCTTTCCTGCATCGGCTCACGCAGATCCCTGAATCCCATCACTTCAGCTCCCGCAGAAGATCACCTTGGTTCCCGTAAAACTTCACCTTGTCGGCCGGAAAGCCTTGCTACATAAGGCTGTGCCGTGGCGTTAACGTTTTTAACTAAGGGTTCAAGGGTGTTTACTTCTAATACTCTCAAGACATCCGTCATCGAGTTTTCCACAGAGACCCCAACCCCAGAACACCGGCCGGCTACGATGACGCCTGGCATGTGAAACAAATGCACTTTTTCGGGGCCTACCCGAAAACGCTTCCAGAACAAAGACTTGCCTTGTTTTCTTCGCTTTGTTTCACGGAATCGAAGTGCTGGTTCGTCCGGATTGGCTCACATCCCCGATTTCTGTGCGCAGCGATGTAAATTCACCACTCTGCGCGAAAACAAGTATCAAAAAATACGTATTTCGTTATGATCGCAACATGTCAATGTCTGTGAGTCCTCCCATGACGCTGGATGAAATGCGTGGAGTCATCCGAGAAGAACTGGAATCGCTCCGTGCGAGCGGCGCGCGCCGCCAGGAGTTGTCGCTGCATGCGTGCAAGCGGTTGTTCTTCGATCTCGGTATCCGACCATCGGCTGCCAACGTTCGCGACCTGACCCAGACCGGCAGCGCCAGCGACATTCCGAAGGACATCGATCATTTCTGGGAACGAATCCGTTCCGCCTCGAAAATCCGGCTCGACGGTGCGGCGATCCCGAAAGCGGTCGAGGAAAAGGCAGGCTCATTGCTTGGCGCGCTATATGAAGAGGCGTTGAAAGCGGCCAGGGAAAGCCTCGATGTCGATCGCGAACAGGTTCGCGCCGGCATGGCCGATGCGGAACAGCGGCTGCGCGACGCCACGGTTCGCCAGGAAACCCTAGAGGGCGCACTGACGCGCAGCGAAACCCGCAATGAGCAACTGCAGGCGCGTGTGACCGAGCTCGAGGTGCAGCTGGCCTCGCAATCGACGCACGGTTCGGCAAACGAGGCGACGCTGCTCACCACAGTCGCTCGACTTGAAAAGGAACTGGCTGTCATGGCTGCCCGCGTCGATGCGGAGCAGACGCAGAATGCGACGCTGCGCGACCGCATCGACACGCTCCAGGCCGAATTGCAGCAGCGTACCGAACACTATGCGCAGCAGATCAAGGATGCCGTGGCCGAAGCCGAGCGCCGCGTCAAACCGATGCTGGTCGAGCTGGACTCGCTGCGCAGCATGGCGTCGAGTTACCAGAGCGGCCTGCGCGACGTGCAGCGCAAGGAATTCGATTTTCTTCAGCAACTGAGTTCGGCCAAGGCCCGCGCGGACCGGCTCGAGGAACAGCTGCGCACCCAGAGCGACGAATTGGACCGTGCGACACGCGACGTGAATACGCTGCGCGCGAGCCGTGGGATGAATCCGGAGATTTCCGCGCTGATCCGGCGCTTGGCCGATGCAGGTCAGCTCGATGCGGATGCGTTTTCCGCGATCGGGACGTCACTGGACCACGAGATTCCGGTGCCGACCCAGTGCCCGCACTGCGACGGCGAACCGGAATTGTCGCAGGGCGACGACGGGTTCGAAGTGTCTTGCCCCGAATGCGAACATGCGTCGGGGCCCTGGCCTTCCCGATTCGAAGCGGTCGCGCGCTTTACGCGCGACTGACGTGTCGCCCGGCACAGGGATCGCACAGGTGAGGAGATTCGGGACGCGTGAGGTGAGGTTTTACGGGAGCTGTGAAACGGTGAGGCTACGCCGCACAAGGCTGCTCACGGATCATGCCGCGTGAGCAGCCGGCTCGGCATCAGTGAGTTCCGTCCTGCTCGGACGCGTCACCATTCGCGAGATCATCGCGCCAGTTTTTCCATGCGCGATGAAGGCGGTTCGACGAGATCGGCCGCATGAAGCCGAGCCATTTGCCGACCCGCTCGGGTGGCACGTCGTGCTCGAACAGTTCGGCAGCGTAAGTGTTGCGCAGCGTTTGCGGGCTCGCGCGCGCGGTGCGTGACGACGTGAGCCCCGCGGATTCAACGATTGCATCGATCGCGCGCAGCATCGTCGCCTTGTGCATCGGCCGCCCGGCGTGCGATGCCGGAAACACGAGCTCGCCCGGAATCTCCTGGCGCTTGCGTTCCACGAGCCATGCTTCGAGCAACGCGATCGCGAACGAGGCCAGATGGGTTTCGCGCGCGAAATCGGGATGTGTCGACGGGATCTGCAGCGACGTTCCGCTTGCATTGATGCAACTAATCGTAAGCGCGCGTGCTTCGCCGGTTTTCACGCCGGCCCCGAGAAATGCGGCGACGAGCGCGCGGTCACGCCGCTCCTTCCAGTATGCGGAGCCAGATACGCCAATCGGCGAAAACAGGTAGGCCAGCAACTTCGCGCGTTCGGCCGGTGTCAGGAAACCGGTCGGCTCGTTGTCGTGTGCCTGACGCCAATCCGCTTCGCCATCCTGAGCAATGAAGCGGGCCGGGTTGGTGGACGCGAGCTCGGTGCGCCGGATGTGGTCGAGCACGCGTTCGATCAGCCTCAAATAGCGCATTCGCTGCGTTTTCCGTATGGGAAGCTCGCTGACGAAATTCGCGATCGTTGCGGTATCGACCGTGGCCAGGTTTTTCTGATGTGCACGTAGCCACGCGAGAAAGGCGCCCCATTGTGCGCGGTAGACGTCAGCCGACGAACGACGGTAGTCTTGCATGGCAAGCCATGCGTCGAACGCGGCTTCGGGCGAGATGATCCAGTCGGACGCACCACGGTCGAACAGATCCTTTTCTTCCGGGCGTGCGGGCGTGTCGGAGGGTGTGGGAAGGGACATGTTGTTTATTCCGTTAGTTGCGTATATGGTAGCCCTATCCGCAACGTGGCGGGCAGCAGAATGCGGGAGCCGGCCGCCGTGCCGAACGGCCAGGGCCTGATGTCAGTCACCCCACGCCTTGGATGGGCGATGAATGCGCTCGCTGGGTGCCGCTTCCTGCGATCTGGCCGCCGCTTCATACGCGAGAACCGCGAACGAGAAGACAGCGGGTAGCGCATTCGATCGTCCGAAATCGATCGGATCATCCGTTTCGGGAAAAGTCATGTCCGACGGCCGTTCGAACAGCTGGCGCATGCCGGCTTCGTGCCGACTGGCAAACCCGAGATCCGCGAGTGCCTCGGCTTCGATGGCGTGCAGCAGGCGCCACGACAGCGGGACGCGCTGATGGATGTAGCGCCCGGCTATATGGCGCACAATCAACTCGAGGTCGTGCGCGGCAGCCTTGAAGCTGAGCGCGGCCAAATCTTGTTCTTCTGTCATCGCAGGCTCCTGTCGACCGGAGCGGGCGCCTCGGTGCGGCGGCCCCGGCCAATGCATGGCGGAATGTCCGTATACTGTACAAACATACAGTGTTTTCCGCAACTGGCCTTTCGGCCAGCTATTCGCATCGTCAGCGATGAATCACGATCAGTAGTGCGCGCGCTTCCGCCTTGCCGGGATTGCGGATGGCGTGAGGCGTGTCGGCCGGGTAGCGCGCGGTATCGCCCGCTTTCAGGCGTCGGCTCGCCGCCGCGGCTTCGATTTCCATCGCGCCCTGGAGCACGGTGAGGTGCTCGCGCGTGCCGGGTTCGTGCGCGTTCGACACGAGCGCGCCGCCGCCCGGCAGCGTCAGTTCATACCACTCGAACTTGCCGGCCAGGTCGATCGGGCCCCATACGCGCAATTGATAGCGGCCGTCGTGGCCGGCGAGCGTCGGGATGTCGTGTGGGCCATCCACGCGGATCGTCTCCGGCGCTTTCGGCTGCGAGAACAGCTCGTCGAGCGTGATGCCGAGCGCATTCGTGAGCCGCCATGCGACCGCGATCGTCGGATTGGCCTTGTCGCGCTCGATCTCGGAGAGCATCGACTTCGATACGCCGGCTGCGCGCGACAGGTCGTCGAGGGTCAGCTTGCGCTCGTTGCGCAGTCGCTGGATTTGCTCGCCGACGCGCGGCGGCGTCACGCCCGGCGGCTGCGGTGCGGCGCTGGCAGGCGTGCGCCGCGACGCGGAGGAACTTGCCATTTGGTTTCCGTTCGCTTAGAGTTGTTCGGTATTTCGAATTCTAGTTCGGAATATCGGATAAATGCGGTCAACCGAACGACCGACTATAACAGTAGCAGGCCGTTGCGCAGCCGCCACGAGCGGCGCGCGGCGGATTGCGAATCCCTGTCAGGAGCTTTGCGATGCGTGATGCCTTTCTCGCCCAGGTGCGCGGGACGCTCGACCAGATCCGCGCGGACGGTTTTTACAAGACCGAGCGCGAGATCGCGAGTCCCCAAGCGGCGGCCGTGCGGCTCGCCAGCGGTGCCGGCGTGCTGAATTTCTGCGCGAACAATTATCTCGGTCTGGCGAACGATCGGCGCCTGATCGCCGCGGCGCAGGCCGGTCTCGACCAGGACGGCTTCGGCATGGCGTCAGTGCGCTTCATCTGCGGCACGCAAACCGTGCACAAGCAACTCGAAAGCGCGTTGGCGTCGTTTCTCGGCACGGAAGACAGCATCCTCTATTCGAGCTGCTTCGATGCGAACGGCGGCCTGTTCGAGACGCTGCTCGACGAGAACGACGCAGTGATCAGCGACGAGCTGAACCACGCGAGCATCATCGACGGCATCCGCCTCTGCAAGGCGAAGCGTTTCCGTTACACGAACAACGATCTCTCCGATCTCGAGGCGAAGCTGAAGGAAGCCGACGCAGCGGGCGCGCGCCACAAGCTGATCGCGACCGACGGCGTGTTCTCGATGGACGGCATCATCGCCGACCTGAAAGGCATCTGTGACCTCGCCGATCGTTACGGCGCGCTCGTGATGGTCGACGATTCGCACGCGGTCGGCTTCATCGGCGCGCATGGCCGCGGCACGCCCGAGCACTGCGGCGTCGATGGTCGCATCGACATCATTACCGGCACGCTCGGCAAGGCGTTGGGCGGCGCATCGGGCGGCTATGTCGCGGCCCGCCGCGAGGTCGTCGAGTTGCTGCGCCAGCGTTCGCGTCCGTACCTGTTCTCGAACACGCTGACGCCGAGCATTGCCGCGGCGTCGCTGAAGGTGCTGGAACTGCTCGGCAGCGAAGAAGGGGCGAAGCTGCGCGAACGCGTGCGCGAGAACGGCGTGCGTTTCCGCGAGCAGATGACCGCCGCGGGTTTCACGCTCGTGCCCGGTGCGCATCCGATCATCCCGGTGATGCTCGGCGACGCACAGCTTGCGACCAACATGGCCGACAAGTTGCTCGAAGAAGGCGTCTACGTGATCGGCTTCTCGTTCCCGGTCGTGCCGCGCGGTCGCGCACGCATCCGCACGCAGATGAGCGCCGCGCATACGCCTGAACAGATCGATCAGACGGTCGCCGCGTTCGTGCGCGTCGGCAAGTCGCTCGGCATCGTCTGACGGAGGCGCGACCATGAAAGCACTGGCAAAGCTCGAGCGCGGCCCGGGTCTCACGCTCACGCGCGTGAAGCGCCCCGAGGTCGGACACAACGACGTGCTGATCAAGATTCGCCGCACGGCGATCTGCGGCACCGACATCCATATCTGGAAGTGGGACGACTGGGCGCAGAAGACGATTCCCGTACCCATGCACGTCGGCCACGAATACGTCGGGGAGATCGTCGAGATGGGGCAGGAAGTGCGCGGCTTCGCGATCGGCGACCGCGTGTCCGGCGAAGGCCACATCACATGCGGCTTCTGTCGCAACTGTCGTGCCGGCCGCCGGCATCTGTGCCGCAACACGGTCGGCGTCGGCGTGAATCGAGAGGGCGCGTTCGCCGAGTATCTGGCGATTCCCGCGTTCAACGCGTTCAAGATTCCGCCCGAGATCTCCGACGATCTCGCGTCGATCTTCGATCCGTTCGGCAACGCGACGCACACGGCGCTGTCGTTCAATCTCGTCGGCGAGGACGTGCTGATCACGGGCGCGGGCCCGATCGGCATCATGGCCGTCGCGATCGCGAAGCACGTCGGCGCGCGCAACGTCGTGATCACCGATATCAACGACTACCGGCTCGAACTCGCGCGCAAGATGGGCGCGACGCGCGCGGTCAACGTCGCACGCGAGTCGCTGCGCGACGTGATGGCCGACCTGCACATGACGGAAGGCTTCGACGTCGGCCTCGAGATGTCGGGCGTGCCGAGCGCGTTCACCAGCATGCTCGAGGCGATGAATCACGGCGGCAAGGTTGCGCTGCTCGGCATTCCGCCCGCGCAGACGGCGATCGACTGGAACCAGGTGATCTTCAAGGGGCTCGAGATCAAGGGCATCTACGGGCGCGAGATGTTCGAGACCTGGTACAAGATGGTCGCGATGCTGCAAAGCGGCCTCGATCTGTCGCCGATCATCACGCATCGTTTTGCAGCCGACGATTACGAACAAGGCTTCGCCGCGATGCTGTCCGGTGAAAGCGGCAAGGTGATCCTCGACTGGACGGTCTGAGCGCCGGCGGGGCGGCTCGGCGCGTTTGCCGAGTGCCCCGTTCGTGTCGGCATGAGCGTTTGTCGAGGCAGGGCGGCTTCGACGAACGCGTGAGGTGAGATTATTCGGGAGCTGTTTGCGTGCCGAATGATGGCTCGATCGTGCCGTCGTGTGACGCGCAGGCGAGGAATTCAACGACGGCACGGCGTTTCTTCTTGACGATATGACGGCGATCGCGCTTCGCTGCCGCAGCACGTATCGATGACACGCAATCACGCATGCATCTCACCCGTCAGCGTCGCGCTCCCGTCCGCACTATCGCGCCGCTCGGTGCGTGTGTTTCTTCCTGCCCTTCCGTTTCGTTTGCCGCGCCTGAATAGCGACGCCCTGTCGCATCGCCCGCCTGGGCCACGGTCTTGCCGTGCTTTCGTGACAGCACGTCACCACGCAACGCCGTCACGGCGCCTTCTTGATGCGTGAGCCGATCAACGACGTGCGAACTCACCTGTCCGCCTGCCAGGCCGCATTGATTGGTGCGCTTCCCGCTACCTGATGCGCTCACCGTTCAACCATCGCGGTTCGAGTTGCAGACTCAACACGACTAGCCAGCGTTTCGGGCATTGCGGTGCGATCTCGATCAGTTCGCCATGCTTACCGGACACCGTCACGAGCCCGCGCTTGGACGCATGCCGATACGCGCGGGATGCGTCCGCCTGAAGCCAGAAGCTGACGAGCGCGCAAGTGACGAAGCGGAACAGCAGCAACGTCGCGGCTTCCGGCGCGTAGCCGATCGCGACGAGCAGGGCGTCGAACACGAGCGTCAGAGTTTGCGTGACCGCGATCGTGACGACCGTCAGCTTCACCAGCCCGCGCATGCGCAGCGCTGCCCGCGTGCGGGCATGCCTCAGTGCGAGCCGCGCACGATCGTCGTCGGCTTTGTGTTTCATGACGCCGCTCCGGCACGCCGCTCGACGTGGATCGACGTCATGTCGGATGCAGGTATCCTCCCGTCCGACACGCCAACGGCCTTGCATAGGATCGCGCTGTCATAGCTGTGTCCTGCAAACCGCATCACGTCGATCAACTGAAACCCTTCGCGTCGATAGAAGTCGACGAGCCGGACAGCCGCATGCGGCGCATCAAGCGCGAGGTGCGTCGCGCCACGCGCGGCCGCCCGCCGTTGCGCGAACGCGAGCAGCGCACGGCCGATGCCGCGATCCTGCCAGACCGGATCGACGGCCAACTGGCCGAGCGTCGCGACGCGTCGGCTGCGGTACGGATCGCACCGCGAATCGGGATCGTGCGGCTGCATCGTGATCGTCGCGACCAGATGCCCGTTACCGAGCGCGACGAAACACTCGCCGGTGAGCATGCGTTCGCGCGTCTCCGACGCCGGCTGGTCGACACCGGGACAGTTGAAGCCTGCGGCGCCGAGCGGCGCGTACGCGCGATGCAGCAACGCGGTCAGCGATTCATACGAATCGCTGCACGGATCGAAACGCCGTACGACGACGCGGCCATCGAGCCGCTTCGCATAAGCCGCATAGGCACGCTTGGCGCGTGCGGATTCCGGTCGCTGCATGATGTCCTTTCGGCCAGACGGGGTGACCGAAGTGTAGTGAGCACCCTGCGCCAGCTTCAAGAAAAAATGTCGTAAACGCCGCCTGCGATGCGCTACCGGCCACCGAAACCATGCGGCGTTCGGCCCTTCCGACGGCAGGGCCTTTTCACATGGGTGTTGACGATGGAGAACGATCGTTCTACCGTAAACCCATGAACACACATGATGACTTCTCCGGCGAACCGGCCGTTCGCGACCGACTGCTCGACGCGGCCGAAGCGCTGATCTACTCGGGCGGCATCCACGCCACGGGTGTCGATGCGATCGTGAAGCGATCCGGTGCCGCGCGAAAGAGCTTTTATTCGCAGTTCGAATCGAAGGAGGCGCTGGTTGTCGCCGCCCTCGAGCGACGCGACGAGCGCTGGATGCGCTGGTTCGTCGACGCGACGCTGGCGCGCGGCAAGTCGCCGCGTGCGCACTTGCTCGGCATGTTCGATGTGCTGCGCGACTGGTTCTCGCAACCCGATTTTCACGGCTGCGCGTTCCTGAACGCGTCCGGCGAGATTGCCGACGCCGACGATCCGATACGCGTCGTCGCGCGTATGCACAAGGCGCGCTTGCTCGCGTTCGTGCGCGAGCGGCTCGACGCGTATGCCGACGACGCCGGCATCGAGCGCCGCGGCCTGGCCCGCATCGCGCGCCAATGGCTGGTGCTGATCGACGGCGCGATCGGCGTCGCGCTCGTCAGCGGCGAAGCGACCGCGGCGCGCGATGCGCGCGCAACCGCCGAGCTCTTGCTCGAAACGGTGTCTCGAGCGTCGAAGTAACGCGTCCCAACCGGCTGCGTTCGTGCGCAGCCCCAACCTTGAACAGGAGCATCCCATGTCCGCTTCCCCGGAAGTTCGTCCGCCCGTTCCGCCCTTCACGCTCGATACGGCGCGCCAGAAAGTGCGTGCCGCGGAGGATGCGTGGAACACGCGCGACCCGCAGCGCGTCTCGCTTGCCTATACGCCGCAGAGCCGGTGGCGCAATCGCGCGGAGTTCGTGACGGGCCGCGACGAGATCGTCGGACTGCTGCAGCGGAAATGGACGCGCGAGCTCGACTACCGGCTGATCAAGGAGCTGTGGGCGTTCGGCGGCAATCGCATCGCGGTGCGATTCGCATACGAATGGCATGACGACGCCGGCAACTGGTTCCGCTCATACGGGAACGAAAACTGGGAGTTCGACGAAAACGGCTTGATGGCGCATCGCCACGCGAGCATCAACGACCTGCCGATTCGCGAAGCGGATCGCCTGTACCACTGGCCTCTCGGTCGCCGTCCGGACGATCATCCCGGTCTGTCCGATCTTGGGCTGTGACCTATCACGATGGCGTCGCGTGGACGCGCTCAATTGTGCATCGAGCGTGACGCCTGTGCTCAACGGTGAGGGAATACGGGAGCCGCGGGTTGAGGTGAGCGTTTACGGGAGAGGAGGCATTTCGTGCGGGACGGTGTGATTCTTCACGCCCTGCATCTCACCGATCAATCTTCGCAGGAAACGGTGCGGTTGCACTGAGCGAAGCGTTGCTCGCATGCGGATCGAATGCGACATCGGCGGCGCACTTGCTGCATACACGCATGTTGGTGAGATTCAATCGGTGTGTATCGATGCGCGATCCAACTCACCGTTCGTCATCGACATGCACGCATCCAGGCGTGCGCGTCGAAATCGGCGAAGGTGCGCGGCAGTCAGTCGTGCTGCTCACCCTTGAGCATGACATCGATCGAACACTTCCGAGCCGCGCGCCTTCGGACGTTCCGTCAGCCGGCGATCCGCGCCGCGATCGCCTCACCTACTTCCTGCGTCCCCACCTGACCGCCAAGATCGCGCGTGCGCGGTCCGGTGCGCAGCACGTCCTCGATCGCCGCGACGATCGCATCGTGCGCCTCGCGTTCGCGACCCGCGCCGTTGCCGAGGAAGTCGAGCATCATCGCCGCCGACCAGATCATCGCGATCGGGTTCGCGACGTACTGGCCCGCGATGTCCGGCGCGGAGCCGTGCACCGGTTCGAACAGCGACGGAAACGTGCGATCCGGGTTCAGGTTCGCCGACGGCGCGATGCCGATCGTGCCCGTGCAGGCCGGCCCGAGATCGGACAGGATGTCGCCGAACAGGTTCGACGCGACGACGACGTCGAAGCGGTCAGGCTGCAGCACGAAGCGCGCGCACAGGATGTCGATGTGCTGCTTGTCGACGGCGATCTCGGGATAGCGTTCGCCCATCTCGGCCGCGCGTGCGTCCCACCACGGCATGCTGATCGCGATGCCGTTGCTCTTCGTCGCGACGGTCAGGCGCTTCGCGCGACGCTGCGCGAGCTCGAACGCGAACTTCAGCACGCGCTCCGTGCCGTGGCGCGTGAAGATCGACTGCTGCATCACCACTTCGCGCTCGGTGCCTTCGAACATCGTGCCGCCGACCGACGAATATTCGCCTTCGGTGTTCTCGCGCACGATCATGAAGTCGATGTCGCCTGCTTTGCGGCCGGCGAGCGGCGACGGCACGCCGTCGAACAGGCGCGCGGGCCGCAGGTTGATGTACTGGTCGAATTCGCGGCGGAATTTCAGCAGCGAACCCCACAGCGAAATGTGATCGGGCACCGTCGCGGGCCAGCCGACCGCACCGAACAGGATCGCATCCATGCCCGAGAGCCGGGCCTTCCAGTCGTCCGGCATCATCTTGCCGTGCTGGGCGTAGTAGTCGCAGCTCGCCCAGTCGATCTGCTCGAACTGGAAACGGATGCCGAAGCGCGCCGTCACGGCGTCGAGCACGCGCAGGCCCTCGGGCATCACTTCACGGCCGATGCCGTCACCGGGGATGACGGCAATCTTGTACGTCTTGTCGCTCATGCAAGCCTCCTTGGCTGATCGGGCCGCCGGCAGCGTGCGCAGCGGTACACGATGCCATTTTATTTATTTCCATTCAGATTAAAATCGTGCGAAAGGTTAATCGACTTTCCACGAATCGTGAACAAATCGCCGAATCTCGACGACCTGCGCGTCTTCAGCCTGGTCGTCCGCCTGACGAGCTTCAGCGCGGCGGCCGAGCAGCTCGCGGTATCGCCCGCATATGTGAGCAAGCGCATCGCGCTGCTCGAGGCGCAGCTCGGCACGCGGCTGCTGCATCGCTCGACGCGCCGCGTGACGGTCACGGAGGCCGGCGAACGCGTGTTCGCGCGTGCCGAGAAGATTCTCGATGATGTCGACCATCTCGTCGAGGACGTGTCGACCACGCGCACGGTGCCGCGCGGCACGCTGCGCATCTCGAGCAGCTTCGGCTTCGGCCGTCATGTCGTCGCGCCGGCGTTGCTCGACTTCTCCGCGCGTTATCCGCAGCTGAACGTGCGGCTCGATCTGTTCGACCGGCTCGTCGACGTCGCGGGCGAAGGCTACGACCTCGACGTGCGCATCGGCGACGAGATCGCCGATCACCTGATCGCTCGCCGCCTTGCCGCGAACTATCGCGTGCTGTGCGCGTCGCCCGACTATCTCGCACGGCGCGGCACGCCGCGCACGCTCGCGGATCTCGCATCGCACGACTGCCTCGCGATCAAGGAGCGCGACCATCCGTTCGGCGTCTGGCGGCTGAACCTGCGCGGAGAAACGGCAACGGTGAAGGTCGGCGGCGCGCTGTCGACGAACCACGGCGAGGTGGCCGTGCAATGGGCGCTGGCCGGGCGCGGGATCGTGCTGCGCTCGATCTGGGAAGCGGGGCCGCTGATCGAACGCGGCGCGCTGCGTCGCGTGCTGTCGGACGTGATTCAGCCGGCGAACATCTGGGCTGTGTATCCGGAACGCGTCGCGGCTTCGGCGAAAGTGCGCGTGTGCGTCGATTTTCTCGCGGAGGCGCTTGCCGGGTTGAATGCCGCGGCGGGTGACGATGCGGCCTGAAATCGGCCAAAGGTGAGCTTTTACGGGGGCATGTAAGAAGCGTCGGCCAAGGCCCGTTGACGGCTCGCAACCGCGTCGCGAGCCGGTAGCGTGCCGCAGGCACCGACGCACCGACGCACCGACGCACCGGCGGCCGCGATGCGCCGAGCCGGCCGATGATGTTGGCCGCCTGGGGCTTACGTCGCTTTCGCCGCACCGAGCATCAGATCGAGGTTCTGCACGGCCGCGCCGGATGCCCCTTTGCCGAGATTGTCGAACACGGCGGACAGCAGCACCTGGCCGTGCTCGGCATTCACGAACACGCCAAGCCGCAGGTCGTTCGTACCGTTCAGCGCTTGCGGATCGAGATGCGTGATCGTGCGCGTATCCGCGAGCGGCGTGACCTCGACGTGGCGCGCGTCGGCGTAATGGTGCGCGAGACACGCATGCAGCAACTCACCGGTCACGCCGGCCGGGAGAAGGCGCAGCTCGATCGGCACGGTCAGCACGATGCCTTGCCGGTAGGCGCCGTAAGCCGGCACGAACAGCGGACGATGCGCGAGCCCGGCGTGCAGCTGGATCTCGGGCACGTGCTTGTGCGCGAGCGCGAGGCCGTAGACCTGCAGCGGTTTCGTGCGTGCGGCCCCGTTCGATTCGAATTCGTCGACGGCGGTCCGTCCGCCGCCCGAGTAACCGGACACGGCATGGATGCTCGCCGGGTAGTCGCGTGGCAGCAGGCCAGCTTGTTGCAGCGGCCTGAGCAGGCCGATCGCGCCCGTCGGATAGCAGCCCGGATTGGTGACGCGCCGCGCGTGCGCGATCGTCTGCGCATGTCCGTGGACCATCTCGGGAAAACCGTAGACCCATTCCGGATCGGTGCGATGGGCCGAGCTCGCGTCGATCACGCGTACCGCCGGATTCCGGATGAAGCCAACTGCTTCGCGCGCGGCGGCGTCGGGCAGGCACAGAATCGCGATATCGGATGCGTTGATCGCTTCGCTGCGCCGCGCGGGGTTCTTGCGCTCGGCATCCGGCAGCGTGACGAGCCGCAGATCGGTGCGATCCCGCAGGCGCTCGTGGATCAGCAGTCCGGTCGTACCTTGGTCGCCGTCGATGTAGACAGTGGAGAGGCTCATGATGGTCGCGTTTCTCGCTTCGGACGTCGGGAAAGCCGTATCGTCCATCGAACGCCTAGAATAGGAAAAGTTGAATTTCCTGATTGCGAGATTCAGATTTCCTGAACGAGAGGTGGGAATGCGCGAGATCAGTCTGGATCGACTGCGTACGCTGGTCGCGATCGCCGACCAGGGATCCTTCGTGGCCGCCGCGCAACTGCTTCATCTTGCGCCGCCGACGGTCAGCCTTCATGTCGCCGAACTCGAAAGCCGCATCGGTGCGCCGTTGCTGTCGCGCACGCGCGGCAACGTGCAGCCGTCGACCATCGGTGCGGTGCTGGTGGAGCGGGCGCGCCGTCTGCTGGCCGAGGTCGAGTCGACTCTCGACGACGTGGAGCGACAAGTGCAGGGGCTGACCGGGCGCGTGCGTCTCGGCGCATCGACCGGGGCGATCGCCCATCTGTTGCCGCAGGCGGTGGCCCGGCTGCGCGAGCGCCATCCGGACATCGATGTTCAGATCGCCGTGCTCACGTCGCACGACACACTGGCGCGCATTGCGCAGGGCACGCTCGACGTCGGACTGGTGGCGTTGCCGCAGCCGGCGGTCGCGGGGCTCTCGATCCGCGCGTGGCGGCGCGATCCGGTGCTGGCCTTTCTGCCTGCGGGCTGGCGGCTTCCGGCGCGTGTGACGCCGGCCTATCTGGCCGCGCGTCCGCTGATTCTTAACGATGCGACTACCCGCCTGTCGCGGCTCACCGCGGAATGGTTCGCGCTCGGTGGCCACCGCCCCGAGCCGCGCATCGAACTCAACTACAACGATGCGATCAAGAGTCTGGTCGCTGCAGGCTACGGCGCGACGCTGCTGCCGCACGAGGCGGGCGCCCCGTTGCCGGATGCACGCATCGTCATGCGGCCGCTGCGTCCGGCGTTGTGGCGCGAACTGGGCATCGCCCATCGGGCCGGCCCGGTCGAGCGGTCGACCCAGCACGTGCTCGACGCGTTATGGGCGCTCGGCGCGCGCTAGAAAGCAGCGGGCGTCATGCGTCGTGCGCGGCCGTGCCGGCGTCGGCACGCGGCAGTGGCCTGTTACAGTCGGCTATCCCTCGCGAGCATCAGCACGCGCACCCAGCGCCGCGCATCGTGCTTGTCCATCATCGGCAGCTTCCATTCGCCGCGTGCGGCGTCACGCACACGCACGACCAGATGCCAGCGGCCGTCGATCGGCTCGGCTTCGCAGCCGTCGAGCTGCGACAACGTATAGCGGCCGTCCGCACCGTCGTGCGACAGCCACAGCAGCCCCTGCGTCGCTGACACGCGCACGTCGCCCCACTCGCGATGCACGACGTGGGTCCAGCCTTGTTCCTTCGCGTTCGGTGCGATGTCGCGACGGCGCTTGATCCACCACGCGATCAGCGCGATCAGGATCGCGGCGGCGAGCAAGGCGGCCGCGATCGCGACCGGCTGGCCGAACTGCGCGGCGATGACGTGAAACAGATGAACCGCGCCCCATCCCACGGCGATGAGCGCGAACAGCGCAATGAAAATCGGCATGTCGAATCGGAAAGGAGGACGGACCGGCGCAGGCAGCGCGCCGGTCCGTCGCACGCGGCATTACCGGCGGCGGTGAATGTCGTGCGTGACGAAGCCTGCGTCGTTGGCGGGCAGCGCGAGGCCGTCCTTGACCGCGAGCGTCTTGCGGATGTCGTCGAGACCCGCGCTCCAGTGGTCGCGCATCGTCGACAGACCGAACTGATAGTCCTTGTAGTGGTGCTCGTACGCCTTCTGCTGATAGATCAGGTGCTGGATGTTGTACTTCTTCCCGCTCGACATCGCTTCAGCCTCTACGCACCACGGGTCGCTCTTGCGCTGCGCTTCCGGCACCTGCTCGAGCACGTGGCGCAGCACGTTGCGGTAGCGCTGTTCGCGCTGCAGCGTGTCGGTGACGAAACGCGTGCGGCTCGAATACTGCACGTCTTTCGTGCGTTCCGCGACGTCGGCCATCGTGCGGGGCAGCGGCCCGCGTGCGCTCCACAGGTCGACCTGGAACGCGAGCGTGTCGCGTCGCGGACGCGCGCTCAGCACTTCCATCAGCGGCGTGTTCGATACGACGCCGCCGTCCCAGTAGTATTCGCCGTCGATCTCGACCGGCGGGAACGCGGGCGGCAGCGCGCCGGACGCCATGAAGTGCTCGGGCGCGAGGCGGATGCGCGAGTTGTCGAAGTACACGAAGTTGCCGGTGCCGACGTTGACCGCGCCGACCGACACGCGCGTCTCGCCCGAGTTGATCCGGTCGAAATCGCACAGCTTGAGCAGCGTCGCGCGCAGCTGCGACGTGTCGTACCAGCTGATCTTTTCCGGATGATCGGACACGCCCGGCAGCGGCGGCGGCAAGCGCGGCACGAAGAAGCCCTGCTGGCCCTGCATCATCGCGCTCGCGGCCTGCGACGCGGTGAAGAACGTGCGGATCTGGTCGATGCTGTTGAACAGCGCGAACTCGAACGCGGCCGGAATTGCGGGAAAGAATGCCGGCTGGCAGATCGTTTCCCAGAATTCGCGCAGCCGCTCGACGCGATGTTCGGGCGCATTGCCGGCGATCAGCGCGGTGTTGAGCGCGCCGATCGAGATGCCGGCGATCCAGTCGAGCGGAACGCCGGCTTCGTGCAGCCCTTCGAACACGCCGGCCTGATACGCGCCGAGCGCGCCGCCGCCCTGCAGGACGAGCGCGATCGTTTCGTATGGCAGCGACCGCGCAGCGGCCGGCGCGCCGGCTTCGTGATGCAGGTCCGCCGCATCGACGGCCTGCTTTTCTGTACGCGCGTGCGGTTTCATCAGTTGCTCCGAGAAATCCCGCCGTAGATGGCGGAGACGGATGGCATACCGTCGAGCGACGGTACGCCATCGTGAGTCGTGAGAATGGATGTGGTGCGGGAATCGCCCCCCGTCAGGGAGGCGAGGACGTTACTGCATGAACCAGCCGTGGCTGACGACGAACGACTGGCCCGTGAGCGCGGCGCTCGGGAACGCCGACAGGAACAGCACCGTCTGCGCGACGTCCTGCACCGTCGTGAACACGCCGTCGACCGTGTTGCCGAGCATCACCTTCTTCACCACTTCCTCTTCGCTGATCCCGAGCTCCTTCGCCTGCTCCGGAATCTGCTTGTCGACCAGCGGTGTGCGCACGAAGCCCGGACACACGACGTGCGAGCGCACGTTGTGCTTCGCGCCTTCCTTCGCCAGCACGCGCGCGAGACCGAGCAGCCCGTGCTTGGCCGTCACGTACGCCGACTTCAGCGGCGACGCTTCGTGCGAGTGCACCGAGCCCATGTAGATCACCACGCCGCCGCGATCGTCCTTGTACATGTGCTTGAGCGCGGCCTTGGTCGTCAGGAACGCGCCGTCGACGTGGATCGCCTGCATCTTCTTCCAGTCGGCGAACGAATAGTTTTCGATCGGGTTGACGATCTGGATGCCCGCGTTCGACACGAGGATGTCGACCGAGCCGAACGTTTCGGCCACCTTGTCGATACCGCTGTTGACCGCTTCCTCGCTGGTCACGTCCATCGCGACGCCGATCGCCTTGCCGCCTGCCTTGTTGATCTCGTCGGCGACCGCATTTGCGCCGTCCTGGTTCAGGTCGGCGATCGCGACCGCTGCGCCCGCCTTCGCGAGCTCCAGTGCGATTTCCTTGCCGATGCCGCTTGCGGCGCCCGTGACGACTGCGGTCTTGCCATTCAGGTTGCTCATTTCGAATTTCCCGTGGTGAAAGGATTGACAGGGAGAAAGGACTGCGGACGTGTTACCGAGGTTACTGAGCGAGGTAATCGTAGACGACTTCGCCGAGGCCGAGTGTCAAATCCGCGACGAGGTGGCGCGCTTCGACGATCTCGAGTACCGGCAGGTCGGCCACCGGCGCGAGTGCGTGCGGTGCCAGTTCGAGCGAGGCGGGGCCCGTCCACGCACCCTTCATCTTGATGTCCTGCATGTAGTAGCGCACCAGTTCGCATACGCGTGCGGTGCCGTCGACGTGCGGGATGATCTTGAGCAGGAAGTTCGGGCCGGCGAGACGCTTCGTCTGCTCGTCGATGTCGAGTTCCTTGTGCTTGTAGCCCATCGTGCCGGTCGCGACGCGCACCTTGCCGTAGTCGAGCGTGCCCAGGATGTGATCGGTGTTCACGTGCAGCGTGGGCGACGCGAGTTTCTTCGGGAAACCCCACAGCTCGCGGCCGCCGGCGATCGGCGGGTGATCGTCGAGATACATCGCGAGCGTGTAGCCGCCGGCCTGGCCGTTGTACTCGACGGGGATCACCTGGCCGCTTTCCGTGTAGTCGCCGAAGCCGGTCGAATCGGCCATGCGAATGAATTCGTAATGGACGAGCGGCTCGATGACCTGCAGTGGCTCGGGCACGATTTCACGCAGACGATCCGGATCGGTGCGATACGTGATGATCAGAAACTCACGATCGACGAAACGGTACGGGCCCATCGGAAAGGCGGGGCTGGTCAACGGCATCGCAAACGCTTTCGATCGGACATCGCTGGGTTTCATGCGGACTCCTTGTTGTTGATCGCTTCGTGGATGAGTGCTCGTAAGCTCGTAATCCTATGCCTGTGCGTTGCCGTTGTGCGATGCCGCATCTGGAATTAATTGTTGCCGATTTCGAATGATTTGCAACGCAAATATTGAGGCGAACGGTGCGAACGGCATGGAGCGCATGGGGCGCTCCGATATTCTCAGGCGTCGATGACGCCACGATGTGAAAAAGGTGAGCCTTTACGGGATGGTGGGTGAGCTTTTACGGGAGACGGTCGCGCGGAAATGTGACAATTGTGTGAACTTGTGTTGCAGTGCGGGCTCTAAGCGCGTTCGCGCGCGACGTGCACGCCCGGTCCTGATCATCGGCCGTCCGACGCATTAAGCGTTACTTAAGCGAGTGAGCACTAGCATCGTTCCACCCGGCCGGCACGCCCGGTCCAATCGTTACGCCCCAGGCAACCGCATTCATGCAGAACCTCAATCTCACCCTGTTTTCCGCCGTCAATGCCGGCGCCGTGCCGCCCCCCGGTGTTGCTCGCGTCGCGATCTTCGCCGCCGACTGGCTGGTCTATGCGCTGCCCGCGATGCTGCTGCTGACCTGGATCTTCGGCGAGCGCCCGACGCGCCGCCAGGCGATCGAAGCCGGCGTCGGCACGTGCGTGGCGCTGGCGCTCGCGCAGGTGATCGGGCATTTCTGGTTTTCGCCGCGGCCGTTCATGGCCGGTGTCGGCACGCAACTGATTCCGCATGCGCCGGACAGCTCGTTTCCGAGCGATCACATGACGTTCGCGTGGAGTCTCGCGGTCGGCATGATGCTCGCCGGCAGCACGCGGCTGAGCGGGTTCGTGATGGCCGCGATGGCCGTGGTGATTGCTTGGGGGCGCGTGTATGCGGGCGTGCACTGGCCGTTCGACATGGCCGGCGGCGTGCTGGTCGGCACCGCCGGCGCGCTGGCTGCGCATCTGTACGGACAACGCATCGTCGAGCTGCTCGAACGGATCGGCGACGTCGTGCACGCGGTGATGATGGGGCGCGAGCGAGCGCCCTGAGCGGGAGAAGTACGGGCCGGACGCCGTCAACCGGGCGTCTTGGCCGCTTCAGCCGAAGCGGACGGGCCGCCGCCCGCTTCGTGCAGTTCGGGCGTCTCGCCCGGGTGCTGTGCGGCGTCACGTTCGAGTGCGCTTTCCTTCAGGATCGCGCACATCGCAACGAACAGCGCGAGGACGACGACCGCCAGGCCGCAATAGCCGGCGATCTTCAGGTTATGACGGAAAGGCGAAGCGTGGCTTTCTTTTGTCATGAACGGGCGCTCCTGGGCGGGCTGCGGCGGCTGTCGCCCGACAGCGGCGTCGCAGACATAGATATATACCAGCCGCCCCGCCGATGCCAAGCCCGCCGATGTTCGGGCTCCCGTTCGCGTCAGTCTTCCAGCGTTTCGTGCACCGCCGCTGCGCCGCGTTTCCAGTATGCCGCCGCGCGGATGCGCGACTTGTCGACGCCACGCTCGCCAGTCAGGTGCTGCCGCACCGCACGCATCGACTGCGCTTCGCCGGCCGCCCACACGTAACCGTCGCCGGAGGATGGCAGCGGCAATTCGCGCACCGCATTCAGCAGCACGTCGCCGTCCGCCGCGTCGGCTTCGGCGCGAAAGCGCCAGATCTCATGCACGTCGGCTCGCGTATCGAACGCGATCTGCGCGGTGCGATCCGCGACTTCCAGCACGACTGCCGCACGCGAGCCGGCCGGCAATTGCTCGAGGCGGCGCGCGATGGCCGGCAGCGCCGTATCGTCGCCGATCAGCAGATGCCAGTCGAAATCGATCGGGACGACGAACGAACCGCGCGGGCCGCCGATACCGAGCCATTGGCCGACGCGTGCCTGCGCCGCCCACTGCGATGCGGGGCCGGGATGGTTCAGCACGAATTCCAGGTCGAGTTCGCACGCGGCGCGATCGAAGCGGCGCGGCGTGAAATCGCGTGCGACCGGCTTCGGTTGGCCTTCGGGAAACTCCGGGCCATTCGCACCGAGCGTCGGCATCGCGGGCCGGTCGGCGCCGGGCGGCGGGAAAAACACCTTCACGTGATCGTCGAACGAAGACGATTCGAAGTCCGCGAGGTCGGCGCCGCCGAGGGTGACACGCAGCAGGTGCGGCGTCACCGCATGCACGCGCACGACCTGCAGCAGGCGGAACTTCAGCGTATGGCGCACGCGGGTAACGGCGCGTTCGGATAGGTTCTGCATCGATCCGTTCTCCTTGGGTGTGGACGGGCGGCGCGGGTCACGCGCCGGTGCCGCTTTCGATTTCGGCCGTCGCGCGGCGCATGATCGCCGCGATACGCCGCTGTTCGTCGGCGTTGGCGGCGCTCTTGTGGAGCAGTGCGCGCTTCAGCGCGAGACGGGCCTCGACGAACTCCGGCAGCCAGCCGGGCTGCGTTTCGTCCTGCGTTTCGCCGCCTGCCGATTCACCGGCGAACGCGCGGCGCATGAATTCCATCTTGCGTGCGAGATGCGTGAGGCGAGCGAACAGGGTGTCGACGCGCTCGCGCTGCGCATCGAGGTGCGCGCGGCCGGCGTCGGTCAGCGCGTAGCGCTTGCGGTTGCCTTCCGCCTGCGACACGACGAAGCCGACTTCCTCGAGATACGTGAGCGCCGGATACACCATGCCGGGGCTCGGGCTGTAGAAACCGTTCGAGCGCGTGTCGAGCGCCTTGATCAGTTCGTAACCGTGGCTCGGTTGCTCGGCGACCAGCGCGAGCAGCAGCAGCTGGAGATCGTCGGAGCTGAACTGGCGGCCGCGCGGCATGCCGTCGTCGCCGAAATCGCCAAAGCCGCCGCGTCCGCCGCGGCCACCAAACGGGCCGCCGCCGAATGGGTCGTGACCGCGCCGATGGCGGCCGATTGCTTGCCAGACGCTGGCGTACCAGTCAGGGCCCGCATGCGCACCATGACCGTCGCATCGGGCATGGCCGCGGGAGGGGTTGTGTCGCATGATCGTGTCCTATGTGTCGTAAAACATATCGAAAGATATATATCGAAAGATAGGGTGTCAAGGAGGATTATTGGGGAAGGATGGTTGGCGGGGCGCGGCGGGATGTCCGTATCAGTCAACGGATACGGCCGCGTCAGGCAAAACGCGGGCGCGCATTCAGGCAATATTGCTCGGTTCAGCGCGGACGTCGTATCGCTGAAGTTGTTTCGTATTACTGAATTCGAACCGTGTGTCGCCGGATCGTTTCTTCGACACCGCGCACTTCGCTCTCGCGCTACCTGCGCGGTGCAGACATGCGTGCTTGCGTGTCGAATGCGATTCAGGCCGGCGGCAGGAACCGCAAAACGCGGCGATTCGAGCCGCCGGCCTGTTGCCCATGACTTCAGACCGCGCTGGCTGCGTCGATCTTGCGGATATCTTCATCGTCGAGCCGCACGCGGATCGCTTCTCCGAGCAATGCCAGCTGCGCGAGCGACGTCGCGCTCGCAATCGGTGCGGTGATCGTCGGCCGCGCGATCTGCCACGCGAGCGCGATCGCGGCCGGTTGCGTGCCGTGCTTCGCCGACACGTCGTCGAGCGCCGCGAGAATGCGCAGGCCGCGCGCATCGAGATAACCGGCGACGCGATCGCCGCGCACGCTCTTCTTCAGGTCGGCCTCGCTGCGGTACTTGCCCGACAGGAAGCCGCTCGCGAGCGCGTAGTAGTTGACGACGCCGAGCCTCAGGTCGCGCACGACCGGCTCGAGATCGCGCTCGTACTCGGTGCGGTCGATCAGGTTGTATTCCGGCTGGATCACCTGATACGCGGGCAGCCCGTTGCGCTTGCTGACCTCGGCGGCTTCGCGCAGGCGTGCCCCGCTGTAGTTCGATGCGCCGATGATGCGCACCTTGCCCGCGTCGATCAGCGTCTGGTAAGCGGAGAGCGTTTCTTCGAGCGAGGCCGTGTCGGCGAGATCGCGGTGCGAGAAATACAGGTCGATGTAGTCGGTCTGCAGGCGGCGCAGTGAATCGTCGGCGGCCTTCAGGATGTTGTCCTTCGTCAGGCCGGCGCGCGCCGCGAGCATGCCGACCTTGGTCGCGAGCACGACCTGGTCGCGCTTGCCGGAACGCTTGAGCCACTTGCCGATGATCGTTTCCGATTCGCCGCCGCTGTTGCCGGGCGCCCAGGCCGAATAGACGTCGGCCGTGTCGATGAAGTTGATGCCGGTATCGGCGAGCGCGTCGAGCAGCTCGAACGATGCGTTTTCGTCGACGGTCCAGCCGAAGACGTTGCCGCCGAAGGCGAGCGGGGAAACCTGGATGTCCGACGTGCCGAGGGTACGTAGTGCCATTTTGCTCTCCGGAATCTGGGGGTGACGGGATGGGACGACAGGATTGGCCGGGATGAATGCGACGTGAAGGCGAACGGGCGAAGCGCTTGCGCCGTTGTCGCGGACGCCGGAACATTCTCGCCGATCGAGCGGAATCGCGCAGCGGGCGCGCGGTCATGAAGACGGAGGAATTGCAGCGGACAGCGGATGTGCCGTCCGCCAGGTGGATGATCGGTGCGGCTGCGTTCGATCGGGAACTGAATCTTGCGGCGTCTGGGGGAGAGGCCGGCGGAGACCGGCATATCGCACCACTTCGACGGAGCGGAACGAAAAACGGGCGGCAAAGTTGCCACCCGCGATCGATCGGTGCTCCGATCCGTTACCGCAACTGCACGGCCGCCAGAAACAGCACCATGCTGCCGATCGCGCCATCGAGTACACGCCACGCAACAGCCTTGCGGAACCACGGCGCAAGCAGCCGCGCGCCATATCCAAGCCCGAGGAACCACACGACGCTGACCGACATCGCGCCGATCGCGAACGCCAGCCGCGATCCTTCCGGCTCGCGCGCGCCGGCGGTGCCGATCAGCAGGAACGTATCGAGATACACATGCGGGTTGAGCCACGTGAATGCGAGCGTCATCAGCACGATCGCGACCGCGCTCTGCGGCGGCGGCGCGACGGCGTCGCCGCGCACGTCGAGCGTTTCGTGTCCCGGCTTGAACGCGCGGCGCAGCGCGTTGATGCCGAACCACGCGAGATACGCGAGGCCGATGTACAGCACGACGTGGACGAAGGTCGGATAGCGTTCGACGAGGACTGACGCACCGCCGACGCCCGCGCCGATCAGGATCATGTCGGACAGCGCGCACAGCAGCACGATCTTGCCGACATGCGAGCGCATGATGCCTTGCCGGAGCACGAACGCGTTCTGCGCGCCGATGGTGACGATGAGCGACCCGCACAGGGCGGCGCCGTGGGAAAAAGCGATCCAGTTCATGATGGGGAGCGGTGAAGCAGTAGACGGGTGAATCGGTTGGCGCTAGTCTGCGGTCAGCCAGAACATAAGAGAAGCTAATTCACCTAATGCCGATTAAGGAAATCTAATGCTCGACTACGCATTGCTCGACGCTCTCGCGGCGGTGATCCGGCACGGTTCGTTCGAACGGGCGGCCAGGGAGCTGAACGTCACGCCGTCGGCGGTATCGCAGCGCGTGAAACTGTTGGAGGAGCGCGTCGGCAGCGTGCTCGTCAAGCGCGGGCAGCCGTGCGTCGCGACGACGTCGGGCGCGTTGCTCTGCCGGCATACGGAGCGCGTGCAGTTGCTCGAGGCCGAACTGGGCGGCCGGATGCCTGCACTGCCGGGCCAGATCGCGAGCGCATGGCCGATGCTGCGCGTGGCCGTCAACGACGACAGCGTCGCGACCTGGTTCATCGATGCGGTCGGGCCGTTCTGCACCGAGCGCGAGACCTTGCTCGACCTCGTGATAGACGACCAGGACTACACGGCCGCGCGCATTCGCGACGGCAGCGTGCAGGGCGCGGTGACCGCGCAGGCTGAACCGATCCAGGGGTGCCGGTCGACGCGGCTGGGGCGCATCCGCTATCGCGCGGTGTGTTCGCCGGCGTTTTACGACCGCTATTTCGGCGCGGGCATCACGCGCGATGCGCTGCGCCGTGCGCCGTGCGTCATGTTCAATCCGAAGGACGGTTTGCAGGCGCGCTTCATCCGGCGCGTGACGCGCGCGGATCTCGATCCGCCGCAACACTGGATCCCGCACGTCGCGGGTTACCTGCGTGCATGCGAAACGGGGCTGGGATGGGGGATGTGCCCGGACCGGATGGTCGATCGCCAGCTGGCGGCGGGCGAACTGGTCGACATGTCGCGCGGGCGGACCGTCGACATCGACCTGTACTGGCAGAGCTGGCGCCTGTCGATCGGCTGGCTCGACGATTTCAGCGCGGCGCTGAAGGCGCGCGCCGCGCTGTTTCTCGACTGATCGAAGCGGGCGCGGCGGGCGGCGGCGCGCAGGCTACGCGCCGCGCGGGGTCAGACGTGGTGCAGGCCGTCGAAGTCGACGATCTGTACGAGGCGGCCGTGCATTTCGATCAGGCCGCGCTTCTGGAACTTCGACAGCGTGCGGCTGACCGTTTCGAGCGTCATGCCGAGGTAGCTGCCGATGTCTTCGCGCGTCATCCGCAGGTTGAATTCCGACGGCGAGTAGCCGCGCTTCAGGTAGCGCGACGACACGTCGAGCAGGAACGCGGCGACGCGCTCTTCGGCGTTCAGCGAGCCGAGCAGCATGGTTTGTGACGTTTCGCGCACGATCTGCTCGCTCATCAGCTTGTGCATGCGCAACTGCATCGTGCCGGCTTCCGAGCACAGCGACTTGAGCGCGCTGTACGGAATCACGCAGACCGAGCTGTCTTCCAGCGCAACCGCGGTGCGCGGGTGCGTGTCGTCGCAGATGCCGTCGAGGCCGAGCGCTTCGCCCGCGAGGTGCAGACCGGTGACCTGCTCGCGGCCGTCGTGGCGCGTGGCGACGGTTTTCAGCGAGCCCGAGCGCACGGCGTACAGGTTGTCGAAGGTGTCGCCTTCGCGGAACAGCGCTTCGCCGCGCTTGACCGGGCGCGCCGCGCAGATGACCGATTCGAGGCGGCTGAGCGCTTCGGGTGCGAGGCCCTGCGGCATGCACAGGTGCCGCATTGCGCACGACGAGCAGTGCGGGGCCTGACGGGGAGCCCAGTTGCCTGCATGGGACGAGGCGGCGGGACGTGTGGCGACGGGCGTCAACATGATCGTTTGCTCCAGCGTTGAATCGACCGAATCATTGTCCCACCGCAAGTTGCCGCTGTCGGGTGACAAAACGTCGCGACCGCGCGCACATGTCGCGGGCATCGTAGCGGCATGCAAGCATGCCGTTGCGTATGCGCGCCGCGACGCGCACGCTTATGCTGGTGCTGGTGCTGGTGCTGGTGCTGGTGCTGGTGCTGGTGCTGGTGCTGGTGCCGCTCAACCTTCCTGATCGTCCGCATGCGCGGCGGCCGGGATCAGCAGCACGGGCAGCGTCGCATGCCGCACGCACTGTTCGGCGATGCTGCCGAGCACGAGGCGGCGGAACCCGCGGCGGCCGTGCGTGCCGAGCACGAGGAGGTCGGCGCCGAACGCTTTCGCACCGTCGAGGATCAGCGTCGACACGTCGGTGAGCGACGACGCCTCGCTCGTCAGCGTCTCGCCCTTCACGCCTGCCGCCTGCATCAGCTTCTTGAACTCCGCCGCGAGCGCATTGCCTTGCGCGATGAGCTGGTCGCGCAGCACGGACGGATCGTAGCCCGGCACGTTGTAATAGATCGCGGCGTTCTCGACGACGTAGAGCGGTTGCAGTTCGGCACCGTGCTCCTTCGCGAGCGCGAGGGCGGCATCGAACGCGTGGCGGGCCGTGTCGCTGCCGTCGATGGCAACCAGAATGCGCTTGTACATGGTGTCTCCAAGTGGCGGGTTGAACGGAAGTCGGCCGAACGGCCGAGCAGGCCGTGCGTCGCTGCGAGGCAGGGTAAACCAACGGCCGGGACTCTGCAGCGACGTGCCGGTCGTCGCGAGTGTGCATTGAATATCATCCGTATCGCGACGACGTGACTTCGATCAACGCCGATGCATCGACGTCGCGAAACCCGACTGTCGACCCGAACCCGGCGCCGATATCGATTCCACCGCCGATTCGGAGGACCGGCGCGCGAACCCGCACGTCGCTCCGCCGCCATCGGCCGTCGGCCTCGCCTCGACCCGCCAAACGAACGATCGATTCAAACGCCGCGCGTCACTGCGGCACGGCCGTGATTTCGATCACCCGTTCCGGCCGGCGTCCATGACCGGGCCAGTACGCGCTGCCGTACATCCGGTGAACCGGGCCGTACAGTGCGTCGCCCGCGTGCGACGGCGCGTCGAACCCCTTCTCGATCACCATGTAGCCGTCACGCAGCGCGAACGCCGGATGGTTGCCGCCCGGCCGGCTGTCGAAGCCGGCGAAGCCGTCGCCGGCCTCGGGCATCGCGTTGACGAGCGACGCGTTGCTGCCCGTGATCTGGTCGGGCGAGAAGGCGCGGCCGCTCGCGAGACGCGCGGCCTCGCGATTCTTGCCGTCGGTGTCGACGGTGCTGTCGTGCGTGTCGTCGTTGTCGAGTTCGATGCTGCGCGGATGCGCGGTGTGCGCTTGAGCTGACGTTCCCATCACGGCTCTCCTGGCGGCGAAGCGCTCCGGATCGAAGCAAATCCCGTTCCGGGCAAGACGGGAAAACGGCGCGCGAGCGATCGCCGCGGTGGTGTGGCGCGCGCTGATTTGTCATGATTTATTTCGGCTAGAACACCCGTTTTCTACAGAGTATGATTCATTTCCTGCGAAGCGGCGACAGGGGATGAGGTCTTGCCGCCTCTGCCCGCACCGGGGGCACCGCAGCACCCTTAAGACGGGTAGTGAACAACAAATCAAGGGACTAGAGGTGGCGGATTCATGCAAGCGACTACTGCTTTCACGCACCGCGGTTATCTGTTGAATTGCGCGCCCGCGCGCGCCAGCGACGGGTCGTTCAAACCCTACGTCGTGATCTCCAGATCGAGCGACGGGGAACTCGTCGCGAACCGTTTTTTCCCGACCGAGCTCCAGTTCAACGACGAAGGCGACGCGATCGCACACGCGCGCGACTGGGCCGTGCGCTGGATCGACGCGAGCAGTATTACGATCTGACGCCGTCGCGCGGCGGCGGCATCGTCCGTCCGGCCGATCCCCCGACGTGCCGCTGCCGATCGAAAACGCGGTAATCTTCTGGAACCCGTCACTTTATTTGCGGCCGTGCGATCGAGCGCGGCCGCCTGCATTGGCATATGTCGACATCACCCGCCCGTCAGTGGGGCCTCGAAGAAATCGTTGCCGGCTTGCGCGAATCGCGCGAGGAACTTCATCGCACGCGTCATCCGCGCGGCATCCGCGAGCTGCCGTCGCGCGACGCGATCTGCAAGATCGTCACCGGCCTGCGCGCGTCGATGTTTCCGACGCACTACGGCGCGCCGGATCTGACCGATGAAAGCGTCGACTACTACGTCGGCCACACGCTCGAAAGCACGCTGCGGATCCTGTCGGAACAGATCCGCCGCGCGCTGCCGTTCCTGCCCGAGCATGCGGACACGCCGTTCGCCGAACTCGACGAGCGCGCGTTCGAGATCGCGCGCGAGTTCGGCCGGCAGTTGCCGGCGGTTCGCGCGCTGCTGGTCAGCGACATCCAGGCTGCCTACGCGGGCGATCCGGCCGCGCAGCACATCACCGAGATCCTGCTGTGCTACCCCGGCGTGCTCGCGATGATGCACCATCGGCTCGCGCACGCGCTGCACCAACTCGGTGTGCCGCTGCTCGCGCGCTTCATCAATGAAATCGCGCACTCGGCCACCGGCATCGACATTCACCCGGGCGCGCAGATCGGCCCGAGCTTCTTCATCGACCACGGCACCGGCGTCGTGATCGGCGAAACCGCGATCATCGGCGAGCGCGTGCGCGTGTACCAGGCCGTCACGCTCGGCGCAAAGAGCTTCCCGGCCGATGGTGACGGCGCGCTGGTGAAGGGCAACGCGCGGCATCCGATCGTCGAGGACGACGTGGTGATCTACGCGGGCGCGACGATTCTCGGCCGCGTGACGATCGGGCGCGGCTCGGTGATCGGCGGCAACGTGTGGCTTACGCACAGCGTGCCGCCCGGCACGAGCGTCGCGCAGGGCAAGGTCCGCGAAGGCGGTAGCGCCGAGAAGCCGTGACGCGGCGCGCGAACGGCGCAATGGTCGTTCGCGCAGCGCAGGTGAAGGCGTGCGCCAATGTCCGCACACAAAGTGTGCGAAGGGCACACACGACTACCGCCGAACATACCGTTCGTCAGTGTTTGCCGGCCGGTGAGCGATGCTTGTACAGCACGTCCTGGTCGACGCGGATCAGGTTCTGCCCCGCATCGACGACGAAATCCACACCGTTGTACGCGTTGCCCGTCAGCAGCAGGATCGCGCCCGCGACGTCGTCGGGGCCGGCGATGCGCGCGAGCGGCGTCGAAGCGCGGCTCGCGTGTTCGAAGTCGGCCTGCGTCTGGTCGTCGCTCGGCAGCATCAGCCCGGGGAACACCGCGTTCACGCGCAGCACCGGCGACGACGACAGCGCGAGCATCTGCGTGAGGTTGCCGAGCGCGGCCTTCGCGACCGTGTAGCTGAAATGGTCGCGGTGGAAGTTTTCCTTGATCTTCTGGTCGACCACGTTGACGACGACGCCCTGCGTGCCGGCCGCGCGGGCCCGTTCGTAGAATGCACGCGTGAGCAGGATCGGCGCGCGGCAGTTGACGGCCCACGCCTGGTCGAATGCCGCGAGGTCGAAGCTCGGGAAATGGTCCTGCCAGAACACTGACGCGTTGTTGACCAGCACGTCGAGGCGGCCGAAGCGCGCATACACCTGGTCGATCAGCGCGGTGATCTGCCCGGCATCCGACAGGTCGGCCTGCAGGGCGACCGATTCGTACCCGCTCTCGGCGATCGCGCGGGCCGCCGCCTGCGCGGCATCGGCCGAACGGTCGTAGTGCACGGCGGTGCGATAGCCGTGCGCGGCGAAATACTCGGCGAACGCGCGCCCGGCCCGGCGCGCGGCGCCGGTCACGAGCACGACCGGCGCGTCTGCCGCTTGCTTCGTGGACTGCATTACGTATTCGTCAGGTTGACTGAAGAAGGATTCGCGACGATCGACAGGAATTCGCGTCGCGTGGACGGATCGGTGCGGAACGTGCCGAGCATGCGCGACGTGACCATCTCGACGCCCGGCTTGTGCACGCCGCGCGTCGAGATGCACTGATGCGCGGCTTCGAGGATCACGCCGACGCCCTTCGGCTGCAGCACGTCGAACAGCGTGTCGGCGATCTGCACGGTCATCTTTTCCTGGATCTGCAGGCGCTTCGCGAACGCGTCGACGAGGCGCGCGAGCTTGGAGATGCCGACGACGCGATGGTTCGGCAGATACGCGACGTGCGCGCGGCCGATGATCGGCACCATGTGGTGCTCGCAGTAGCTCTCGAAGCGGATGTCCTTCAGCACGATCATTTCGTCGTAGCCGTCGACTTCGCTGAACGTGCGCGCGAGGATGTCGCGCGGCTCCAGCGCATAGCCGGCGAAGAACTGTTCATATGCGCGCACGACGCGTGCCGGCGTGTCGAGCAGGCCTTCGCGGGCGGGATCGTCGCCGGCCCAGCGCAGCAGCACGCGAACGGCATCCTCGGCTTCTTCCCGACTCGGCCGGGATGCGGCCGGCTCGGGCCGCGCGGATTTTTTACCCATCTAGTCACTCCATCGAATGCGGCCGCCTGCGGCGGCGCGGATATCCGGGCATTGTTTCATGCTTTCGCGGGTCGTGCGTGCGGCCTGCCGCACACCCTGCATCACTTCGGCCATTCGTCCTGCTCGTCGTTGAACAACGACGCGACGACGCCGCGCAGCCACGCCGTGCGCGGATCGTTGTGGAACTTGCGGTGCCAGTGCTGCTTCAGGTCGAAGCGCGGCAGCGGCAACGGCGGCTCGACCGGCACGATGAACGCATGCTCGGCCGCATAGGCATAGCCGATCGCGTGCGGCACTGTCGCGATCAGGTCGGTGCGGCTCAGGATGAACGGCAGGCTCATGAAGTGCGGCGTCTCGAGCACGGCACGGCGGTGCATGCGCTGCTTCGCGAGGTATTTCTCGAGCACCTCCTGGCTGCGCCCCTCGGCGCGCACCACCGCATGCCCGCACGCGAGGAACTGCTCGGCCGTGAACGGGCGCGCCTGTTCGAGCGGATGGCCGCGCCGCATCAGGCAGACGAACCGGTGCGTGAACAGACGCTGCTGGAAGAAGTTGTTGCCGTCGAGATCGGGGAAGTAGCCCACCGCGAGATCGATCGAGCCGGCTTCGAGGCCGCGGCCGACTTCGTCGTGCGCGAGCGAGACCGAGCGCAGGTTCGCGTGCGGCGCGCGCGTCGCGAACGCCTGCAGCAGCTTCGGCAGGAATACGATCTCGCCGACGTCCGACAGCGCGATCGAGAACGTATGCGTGCTCGCCGCCGGATCGAAGTCATGCGGCGCGACGAGGCCGCGCTCGATCTGCGCGAGCGCATCGCGTGCGGCCGGCAGCAGCGCGAGCGCGCGCGGCGTCGGCTCCATGCCGCGCGACGTGCGCACGAACAACGGATCGCCGAAATACTCGCGCAGGCGGCCGAGCGCGGTGCTCACGCGCGGCTGGCTCACGCCGAGCAGGTCGCCGGCGCGGCTGACGTTGCGCGTGTCGTCGAGCGCGACGAGGTAGGGAATCAGGTTCAGATCGAGCGCATCCATCGTGAGGCCGGTATCCGGGAAACGTATACAACTTATCTCCAAAATCGCGTTGCCGCATAGTCGGGAAAGCGCTCAAATGGGTTCAATTATTCGAACCAATGTTCAGGAGACGAACAATGCGCACCCAGGTCGCCATCATCGGCGCCGGTCCGTCCGGCCTTTTGCTTTCCCATCTGCTGCGCCTGCAAGGCGTCGATTCCATCCTCGTCGAAGCGCGTTCGCGCGAATACTGCGAGAACCGCATCCGCGCCGGCGTGCTGGAGCAGGGCACCGTCGACACGCTGAACGAAGCCGGCCTCGGCGAGCGGATGCGCCGCGAAGGGCTCGAACATCACGGCATCGAGCTGCTGTTCTCCGGTCAGCGCCATCGCATCGACCTGAGCGCGCTCACCGGCGGGCGCGCGATCACCGTCTATAGCCAGCATGAAGTCGTGCGCGACCTGATCGCGGCCGGCGACGCGCATGGGCACCAGATGCATTTCGAAGTCAGCGAAGTCGCGCTGCACGATATCGAAAGCGAGCACCCGTTCGTCACGTTCAAGCATGCGGACGGCCGCGCGGACCGCATCGACTGCGACTACATCGCCGGCTGCGACGGCTTCCACGGCATCGCACGGCAGACGATTCCCGCCGAGCGGCTGAACACGTTCGAGCGCGTCTATCCGTTCGCGTGGCTCGGCATCCTCGCCGACGCGGCGCCGTCGCTCGACGAGCTCGTCTACGCCCATCACGACAACGGCTTCGCACTGTTCTCGATGCGTTCGCCGACGGTCACGCGCCTCTACCTGCAGTGCAAGCCCGACGAAGACCTCGCGGAATGGTCCGACGCGCGGATCTGGGATGAACTGCACACGCGCTTTTCGAACGATACCGGCTGGACGCCGACCGAGGGCCGGATCACGCAGAAGAGCGTGACGCCGATGCGCAGTTTCGTGTCGGAGACGATGCAGCACGGCCGCCTGTTCCTCGCGGGCGATGCCGCGCACATCGTGCCGCCGACCGGCGCGAAGGGGATGAACCTCGCGGTGGCCGACGTCCGCGCGCTGTCCCGCGCGCTCGGCGCGCGCTATCGCAGCGGCGACGCGACGCCGCTCGAGCGCTATTCGGCGACCTGTCTCGAACGCGTGTGGCGCGCCGAGCATTTCTCGTACTTCATGACGAACATGCTGCACTCGTCGCCGGAGGACTCGCCGTTCGTCAATCGCCTGAAGTTTGCCGAACTGAAGTACGTGACGCGCTCGCGGGCCGCTGCGCAATCGCTCGCCGAAAACTACGTCGGCCTGCCGTTCGACGACCAGACACCCCCCGAGGGATCCCGCCTTGACAACGCGCTGTGCGCGACTCTATGATCGGCCCATCGTTCGCTAATCGAATATGGGTTCGAATAGCGAACAAATGCCGAAGGTCGACGACGGCCTTCGACGCGGCACGCGACACGCGCGTGTCCCCTCGACAGGCCGCGCATCGTGCCGCGGGTTCGTATCAGGAAGAGACATGGTCAACAAGATTTTCGAATCGCTTCAATCGGCGGTCGCGGACGTCCACGACGGCGCGACCATCATGATCGGCGGTTTCGGTACGGCAGGCATGCCGTCCGAGCTGATCGACGCGCTGATCGAGCAGGGCGCGCGCGGCCTGACGATCGTCAACAACAACGCGGGCAACGGCGAGACGGGTCTCGCGGCGCTGCTCAAGGCGAAGCGGGTGCGCAAGATCATCTGCTCGTTCCCGCGCCAGAGCGACTCGCAGGTGTTCGACGCGCTGTACCGTGCGGGCGAAATCGAGCTGGAGCTCGTGCCGCAGGGCAACCTCGCGGAGCGGATCCGCGCGGCGGGCGCCGGCATCGGCGGCTTCTTCACGCCGACGGGCTTCGGCACGAAGCTCGCGGAAGGCAAGGAAACGCGCGTGATCGACGGCAAGTCGTACGTGTTCGAGACGCCGATCCACGCCGATTTCGCGCTGGTGAAGGCGTACAAGGGCGATCGCTGGGGCAACCTCGTGTATCGCAAGACCGCGCGCAACTTCGGGCCGATCATGGCCAGCGCCGCGAAGGTCGCGATCGTGCAGGTGTCGGAAGTCGTGCCGCTCGGCGGGCTGAACCCGGAACACATCGTGACGCCGGGCATTTTCGTGCAGCGCGTCGTCGAAGTGCCGCAGGCCGCGCATGCGGCCGAGCTGGCCGCCGAACGTGCATCGCAAGCCGCCTGACAGCCTGAGGAGACCCGAAATGAAACGACTGACCCGCGATGAAATGGCCAAGCGCGTCGCCCAGGACATCCCCGAAGGCGCTTACGTGAACCTCGGCATCGGCGTGCCGACGCTGGTGGCGAACCACCTCGATCCGAGCAAGGAGATCTTCCTGCACAGCGAGAACGGCCTGCTCGGCATGGGCCCGGCGCCCGCGCCCGGCGAGGAAGACGACGAGCTGATCAACGCCGGCAAGCAGCACGTGACGCTGCTCACCGGCGGCGCCTATTTCCACCACTCGGATTCGTTCGCGATGATGCGCGGTGGGCACCTCGACTACTGCGTGCTCGGCGCGTTCCAGGTGTCGGCGAACGGCGACCTCGCGAACTGGCATACGGGTGCGCCCGATGCGATTCCGGCCGTCGGCGGCGCGATGGACCTCGCGATCGGCGCGAAGCAGGTGTTCGTGATGATGGAGCACCTGACGAAGCAGGGCGAGAGCAAGATCGTCGCGCAGTGCTCGTACCCGGTCACCGGCGTGCAATGCGTGAGCCGTATCTATACGGATCTCGCCGTGCTCGACGTGACGGCGGACGGCCTCGCGGTGAGCGAGATCTTCACCGACCTGTCGTTCGACGAACTGCAGAAGCTGACCGGCGTGCCGCTGATCGACGCGACGCGCAAGGCCGCGGCCTGAACGGCAAGCGTGCCGGCGCGCGCGATCGCGCGCACGCCGGCACGCTTGGGTAGACAATAGGCGCACGCCGTTTCCCCAATCTGATGCCATGCTCGAAGACAGCGCCCGCCTGACCTCCCTCATTTGCGGCACCGAGCCGCTCAACCGGATCTGGTCGCCGCGCGCGACGATCCAGCGGATGCTCGACGTCGAAGCCGCGCTTGCGCGTGCGCTCGCCGCGCGGCAGGTGATTCCCGCCGCCGCGGTCGCGCCGATCGAACGCGCGTGCGACGCCGGCCGGCTCGACGCCGACGCGCTCGCGCACGGTGCGGCGCTCGGTGGCAATCTCGCCATTCCGCTCGTCAAGCAGCTCACCGCCCAGGTGAAGGCCGACGACCCCGAGGCCGCGAAGTTCGTGCACTGGGGCGCGACGAGCCAGGACATCATCGATACCGCGACGGTGCTGCAGCTGCGCGACACGCTCGACGTGCTCGAGCCGCTGCTCGACGAAGCGTGCGCGTCGCTCGCGATGCTCGCGCGCGCGCATCGCGCGACGCCGATGATCGGCCGCACGTGGCTGCAGCAGGCGCTGCCGATCACGCTCGGCCTGAAATTCGCGCAATGGCTCGACGCGTTGCTGCGCCATCGCGCGCGCTTCGCCGAATTGCGCGAGCGCGCGCTGGTGCTGCAGTTCGGCGGCGCCGCCGGCACGCTGGCGAGCTTGCGTGAGCAGGCGGCCGGCGTGAGCGCCGCGCTCGCGGCCGACCTGAAGCTGGCACTGCCGGCCGTGCCGTGGCACACGCAGCGCGACCGCGTCGCGGAAGCCGCGTCGTGCTTCGGGATGCTGACCGGCACGCTCGGCAAGATCGCGCGCGACGTGTCGCTGCAGATGCAGACCGAAGTCGGCGAGCTCGGCGAACCGGCAGCCGCCGGCAAGGGCGGCTCGTCGACGATGCCGCACAAACGCAACCCCGTCGGCTGTGCGGCCGTGCTGACCGCCGCGGTGCGCGCGCCGAACCTCGTCGCGACCGTGTTTGCCGGGATGGTCCAGGAGCACGAGCGCGCGCTCGGCGGCTGGCAGGCCGAATGGGATGCGCTGCCCGACCTCGCGCGCCTGACCGGCGGCGCGCTCGCGCAGATCGCGCAGATCGTCGCGGGCCTCGACGTGAACACCGAACGCCTCGCCGCGAACCTCGACCTGACGCACGGGCTGATCCTCGGCGAAGCCGTGATGCTCGCACTCGGCGACCGGATCGGGCGCCTCGATGCGCATCATGTCGTCGAGCATGCGTCGAAGGAAGCCGTACGCACCGGCGCGACGCTGTTCGACGTGCTCGCCGCCGATCCGACCGTATCCGCCCATCTGTCGCGCGACGCGCTCGCGCGGCTGCTCGATCCCGCACATTATGTCGGCGAGGCGCAGGCCTACGTCGACGCTGTGCTCGCGCTGCACGCGGGCACGACACAACCAGGAGAACACTGATGCCTTTCGCCACTGTCAACGGCGTGAAACTGCATTACCGGATCGACCGTGCCGCGCGCGACGACGCGCCGTGGCTCGTCTTCTCGAACTCGCTCGGCGCCGACCTGCAGATGTGGGCACCGCAGATTCGCCCGCTCACGCAGCACTTCAACATCCTGCGCTACGACACGCGCGGCCACGGCCATTCCGAAGCACCGGCCGGCTCGTACACGATCGACCAGCTCGCGGGCGACGTGATCGGCCTGCTCGACCACGTCGGCATCGATCGCGCGTACTTCTGCGGGATTTCGATGGGCGGCCTGACCGGTGCCGCGCTCGCCGCGCGCTTCCCGTCGCGCATCGCGCGCGCCGTGCTGTCGAACACCGCCGCGAAGATCGGCTCGCCGGAAGTGTGGGCGCCGCGCGCGCAGAAGGCGCGTGCGGAAGGGATGGCCGCGCTGGCCGACGCCGTGCTGCCGCGCTGGTTCACCGACGCGTTCGTCGATCGTGAACCGCGCCTGTTCGACGCGATCCGCGACACCTTCGTGCATACCGACAAGGACGGTTACGCGGCGAACTGCGACGCGTTGAACGCGGCCGACCTGCGCGAGGAAGTGAAGGGCATCGCGCTGCCGGTGCTCGTCGTGACCGGCGCGAAGGACATGTCGACGCCGCCCGACCAGGGCCGTGCGCTGGCCGCCGCGATTCCCGGCGCGCGTCACGTCGAATTCGACGCCGCGCACATTTCGAACATCGAGTGCACCGACGGCTTCAACCGCGCGCTGCTCGACTTCCTGACCGCGTGAGGCACCGACGATGGACGACCAGCAACGTTACGAAGCGGGGATGAAGGTGCGTCGCGCGGTGCTCGGCGACGCGCACGTCGACCGTTCGATCCAGAACCGTACCGAAGTGACCGACGAATTCCAGAACCTGATCACGCGCTATGCATGGGGCGAGATCTGGACGCGCGAGGGCCTGCCGCGCCATACGCGCAGCCTGCTGACCATCGCGATGATGGTCGCGCTGAACCGCGGCGAGGAACTCGCGCTGCACCTGCGTGCCGCGCGCAACAACGGCGTGACGCGCGACGAGATCAAGGAAGTGCTGCTGCAGACCGCGATCTACTGCGGTGTGCCGGCCGCGAATTCCGCGTTCCATCTCGCCGACAAGATCTTCAAGGAACAGGATGGGGCCGCCTAGGTGCGGCTGAATAACACGGCCGGCTTGCGCCGGACGTGACCCGATCGCGACACCTGCCGCTGCCGGCAGGTGTCGACGACGCATGACGCGCCGGCGGCGAATCGGCGCGCAAACAAGGAAAGACGCGGCCATCAGGCCGCGTTGTTTAAACAGGAGACTCGCGATGAATCGCGCACCCGTGGTCGATGTCCAGACCTTCATCAATGAGCAGCCGTTCGGCGGCTTCCAGTGGCTCGTATTCCTGATGTGTTTCGTGATCGTGCTGCTCGACGGCTTCGATACGGCCGCGATCGGCTTCATCGCGCCCTCGCTGCTCGGCGAATGGAACCTCACCAAACCCGATCTCGCACCCGTGCTGAGTGCCGCGCTGTTCGGCCTTGCGTGCGGCGCGCTCGTGTCGGGCCCGCTGTCCGACCGCGTCGGGCGCCGTTCGCTGCTGCTCGGCTCGGTGTTCCTGTTCGGCGTCGCATGTTTCGTGTCGGCGTTCTCCAACACCATCGGGCACCTGACGGTGCTGCGCTTCGTCACCGGAGTCGGCCTCGGTGCCGCGATGCCGAACGCGGTCACGATGATGGGCGAGTTCTGCCCGGACAAGCGCCGCGCGACCGTGATCAACCTGATGTTCTGCGGCTTCCCGCTCGGCGCCGCGTTCGGCGGCTTTCTCGCCGCGTGGATGATCCCGCATTTCGGCTGGCGCAGCGTGCTGATGCTCGGCGGCGTGACGCCGCTGCTGCTCGGCGTGCTGTTGCTGCTGAAGATGCCCGAATCGGTGCGTTTCATGGTCGCGCAAGGTCAGAGCATCGACCGGATCCGCGCGACGCTTTCGCGGATCTCGCGCGATGCGCTGAACGCCGGCTCGTTCGCGATGACCGAATCCGCGCCGCAGACGGGCGGCAAGGGGATAGGCGTCGTGCTGTCGCGCTCGTATGTCGTCGGCTCGGTGATGCTGTGGCTCGCGTACTTCATGGGCCTCGTGATCTTCTACGCGTCGATCAACTGGATGCCGATCCTGCTGAAGGATGCCGGTCTCACGCCGAAGAGCGCGACGCTGATTTCCGCGCTGTTCCCGCTCGGCGGTGTCGGCGCGGTGCTGTGCGGCGTGCTGATGGACCGCTTCAACGCGAATCGCGTGATCGCCGTGTGCTACGCGCTGACCGCGATCAGCGTGTATGCGATCGGGCAGGCGGCCGGAAACGTGGGGCTGCTCGTGCTGGTCGTGTTCATCGCCGGCGTGCTGATGAACACCGCGCAATCGTCGATGCCGGCGCTTGCCGCCGCGTTCTATCCGACCGAAGGGCGCGGCACGGGCGTGGCGTGGATGCTCGGTGTCGGCCGCTTCGGCGGGATCGCCGGGTCGTTCCTCGTTGCCGAACTGACGCGCCGGCACTTCTCGTTCGCCGGCGTGTTCGCGACGATCGCGGTCGCGGGCTTGCTTGCGTGCCTTGCGTTGCTGATCAAGCAGATGGCCCAGCCGCACGGCGTCGCGCAGTCGAGCGGCAAGATCGAGTCGCTCGGGCATTGAGCGGGATCGAGGCCGGGGCGATGCGCCGGCCTTTTGCTGGTTGCGAAAGGTCGTGAGCCGGCCGACACGCAACGACAGACCGGGCCGCGTCGGCGGCCCGTCCACTTTACGGCCGTCGCGCCGCTACTCCTCCGCGTCGTGTTCCTTGACGAAGTTGCGCAGATACGCGCGCAGCGCGGCCTCCTGGCTGCGGTGATCGGCAAGGTTCGCGGCGCCCATCTCTTCCTCGTCGCCGAACAGCGTGGACGGCGCGCAGTACGTACCCACTTCGATGTTTTCGCGCAGCACGCGGATCTCGTGCGTGAGCGGGTGGTACTCGGCGATCCAGTGCATGCCCTCGATGTGCTCGCCGGCTTTCAGCATCGGCTTCATCGGCATCTCCATGCAGAACAGCGGTGCAACCGGCGAAGCGGCTGCACGCGCCCGTACCGAAAGGGTACGCCTGCATGGCGTGAAGCTCAACGGCGGCGCTTGTGAGCGCTTACTGCGGGAGCAGATGCGCGACGAGCGGGTATAGCGACAGGATCAGCAGCACGGCCATCGTCACGTTGAAGATGCGCAGCGCGCGGCGGTTCGACAGAAAGCGGCGCAGGCCCTGGCCGAACGCGGCCCACAGGCTGATGCACGGAAAGCCGATCAGGATGAACACGACGGCCATCCACGCGGCGTTCATCCCGTAGTCGGCGGACAGGCGGATCGTTGTCGCGGCGGTCAGCACCATCATCCATGCCTTCGGATTGACCCACTGGAACGCGGCGGCTTCGAGGAACGTCATTGGCCGCGGCTTGGCGCCCTGCGCCTTCACTTCGCCGGACGTGCCGATGCGCCATGCGAGGTACAGCAGGTACGCGACGCTCGCGATTTCGAGGATCGTGTACAGGACCGGCACGCGCCGGAACGCCTCGCCGAGACCGAAGCCGACGCACAGCATCAGGATCGCGACGCCGATGCTGATGCCGAACAGGTGCGGCATCGTGCGGCGGAAACCGAAATTGACGCCGGAGGCGAGCAGCATCGTGTTGTTCGGGCCGGGCGTGATCGACGTGACGAGCGCGAACAGCATGCCGGCGGGCAATGCGCTGAGGGTGAGGAAGTCCATCGCGGATTCTCCATTCGTGTTCGAGACTGGGATGGAGCCAGTGTAGCGACGGTTTTCTGTACAGTACCGGTACAGTTTGATTGACGATTGCCGGTACGGGGAGGGGGATGGGGGCCGGGACGGAATCATCGGTTGTTGTTGTTTCTCGGAAAAGATGTTCGCGGTCTAAATATTTTGTTTTTGAATAAAGGGCGGAAACTTATGGTTTTGCGCGATTAAAAACATGCCATCGAGAAAAATGTGCGATGAAATTCCAATGAATTCAAATTTCGCACAATTTTTGTCGGCGACTTCGTTTCTTTTCCGGCGCTCTCGGACTATAGAGCGACGCCAGCACAAACGCGAGATCTGCGCTATTTCGGGATTCACACACCCGCGGCGGTTGTGCAGTCCGAGGTTCGTGGCGTATCCCGAACCAACACCCAACAAGTCTACGGATGTGGCCGGAGCAAAGAGACGATCCTACTCACGCAGGCGCTTTGGCGTTGTTGACAACGCAGTTCGAACTCGCACGCTTCGTGCAACTTTCGCGGAGCAGTGATCCGGTGGCTGAGTGGTGTGGATCCGTGCCGGACGCGATGCAATGCAAGCCAAATGTTGAGGGACTGGCGCCAACGAGTATCTATTTGCTGCTGTCACACGCTATCTGATTCATGAACAAAGCTTCCCTGTATTTACTTCGGCGAATTTTTATTTACTCTTACTTGGTCTTTCATTGTCTTTACGGTTTTGTGGTTCTTGATGAATCAAGAGGTATCGAAAAATGAAATTAGATTTGAATGCCACATTGACAGACGTTAGCCGGTTGACTAGATTAGTCGCATGAACGCACTTTTCGTCACGACTACCACGACCACCACCACGACCGCCAATGGCGGGCCTGGGGGAGGTTGCACGTCGTAGGTCAGTGCCTCAAGCGATCCCCAAGCCCCGCCGGAAACGGACGGGGCTTTTTTAATGCTCCGTTCGACCGGTACCAAATGTCAACGGAGAACATGATGGACGATTTCGACCACCGAGTGCTTGGTAACAAACTGGATCTGTTTCATCAGCAGGATGAAAGTCCAGGCTCCATTTTCTGGCATCCGCGTGGAATGGTTCTATATCGGGTCGTCGAGGAATATATTCGCGCCCGCATGCGCCAGGCCGGCTTTTCCGAAGTGCGGACCCCTCAGATTGTCTCGCGCAGTCTTTGGGAACAGAGCGGTCATTGGGAGAAGTTCGGGCGAAACATGTTTTCTCTCGAGAGCGATAACAACCCATACTGTCTCAAACCGATGAGCTGCCCGTGCCACGTGCAGATCTTTAAAAAAGGCTCTCGCTCGTACCGCGATCTCCCAATTCGATATTCGGAATTCGGGGCGGTCCATCGAGCCGAACCGTCCGGGGCGCTGCATGGTCTTATGCGCGCCCGTGCGTTCACTCAGGACGATGCACATGTTCTTTGCATGCCGGATCAGGTCGAAGTTGAGGTCGCACGATTCTGCGTGTTGCTGAAGACGATCTATGCGGACTTCGGGTTTGGAGAATTCGATGTAGCTTTGTCGACGAGGCCGGCGGTCCGGGCCGGCGACGATGCAGTGTGGGATCGTGCCGAAGCGATGCTGGCGTCCGCTGCGCGAGCGGCAGGCCTGGATTTCGCGATCCTGCCCGCGGAAGGGGCATTCTACGGCCCCAAACTCGAATTTCATCTGCTCGACCGCCAAGGACGGAAGTGGCAGTGCGGAACGATCCAGCTCGACTTCGTCTTGCCCGAGCGGCTTGGTGCTGCATATGTCGCAGAGGACGGCGCGAAAGCGACGCCCGTCATGTTGCACCACGCTGTACTGGGGAGCCTCGAACGGTTCATCGGCATCCTCCTGGAACACTACGAGGGGTGGCTCCCGACGTGGCTGGCACCCGATCAAATCGTCGTTGCGAACATCGGGCAGGATGAACGTGCATTTGCCGACAACACGGCGTTTGCCTTCGAAGACCTCGGCTGTCGGGTTCTGAGGGATTTCCGTTCCGAGCGCCTGCCGCGCAAGATCTTTGACGCGCGGGAACTGGCGGCGCCGATCGTTGCGGTGGCCGGACGGAAGGAGATGCTGGCCGGCGAGGTGTCGTTGCGAATGAGGGGCGGGGAGCAGCACGTGCTGACCATCAATGATGCGATCGCCTACCTGAAACAGCATGTGTGCCCCCCGTCTGCGACGCGGGTGTTCTGACCTGCCGGCAGGTATCGGCGGATAGCAAGTGCCTTGAGGATCAATCGAATCGATTCATAACCTTAAATCAATAAGTAATTCTAAAAAATTATGAGAGAAGCCAGAGATCGCGTCATTCAACGGGCCGAAGAGTGTCGCGAGTCTGCATCGTGTCGGTGCAGCGAACGAATGCTCGAGATGGTGTTCGAGATTGGCAGTTGCACTTGCGTGGATGAACTGCGCCGGATGTTAATCGACATCGGGCATCTCGCGGGATTTGACCATGTCTGTTACCAGGATTGTCGAATGACTGGCGGGACACTGAAGATTGGCCGCATATTGTCGAACTATCCGGAGGCGTGGCTATCCCGTTATCGGGAGCGGGCTTATCTGATGATTGATCCGATCGCGCTGCACGCGATGTCGTCGTTGACGCCGATTATCTGGTGCGACCGCATCTTCGCGACAACCGAACAGCGCGAACTTCGAATCGGAAGTCGCATGTACGGGTTAAGCGACGGGGTGTCGTTTCCAGCTCATAACAGGCATGGCGACGTGGCATGCGTGAGCTTCGTCCGACAGGCGCGGGTGTCGGACGACGGCGATGCACCCTTCGACGTTCCGTCGTGGGGTGCACTTGCCGCGAATCTGATGCTCGACACCTGTCGCAGACTGGAGGCAATGCAATCCGATGCACCTTGTCTCAGTGCGCGCGAACTCGAGATCCTGAAATGGGTTGCCGAGGGAAAGTCTAGTTGGGATATCTCGCGGATTGTGTCGCTGACCGAACATGGCGTGCTTCATCACATCCGGAACATCATGAAGAAGTTCGACGTGCCGACTCGCCGGCAAGCCGTGCTGATGGCATCCAAATTCGGATTGCTGTAACGCCGGGTGGCGCGAGGCGGATCGAGAGCCTATTCGTACCGTGCATGCACCGATTCGTCATGCCATGTCGGAACGGGTACTACAAACCTTTGTAGTGTGAGACGGCATCGAAAATCGGCAAAGTGATACCGACGCAAGCGACCAGATCAAATTCTGATCGTCACACTCGGCGGTCGGCACTGGCGTGTGGTGCCGGCCCATCACAATCTCGACGATAGATGAGGTGAACGCATGGCTGATGTTTGTGAGGAAATTCTGAACCCGGTCGTCGAGGGAGAAATCGATTCGCTGTTGGTCGGTCTGCGCACCAGACTCGACGATCATCCGTTCCGGCACGTGTCGTCGTGTGCTGCACTGGAAAAAATATATCCGCATTACCTCGCGATGTCGCAGGCGTTTCCGTATCTGCAGGCGGGTGCACAAGTCCACGCCGTTCTAGATGCCATTCAATCGAATCGACCGGTGGCGCGGGACGTTGAAATCACGAGCGTGGTGGGAAATTTCCTCTGTTGGGATGAGACGGGTGGCGCATACGTCATCGAACGATATGGCAAGCAGGGTTTGCAACGCATTCTGGATACTGGCAAATGGTTTCACGCGAGCCTCTTCAAAAACGACATCGAGAGGCTGACCGGACGTCTCGCGGTTCCGGATTTCAGCGCACCGACGGGGCCTTATCTGAAGAAACTGCTTGCTGGACTGGGTGCGAAGTCGGCGCTTGAGCGGTGCGCGAACATGGTGGCGTTCGAACTGCACGCGAATGCGATGATCGACGCGCTTTGGGCGTCGACGAGCCGTTGTTATGGTGTCGACCGACAAGGGCTCATCTATTTTCAATGTCATGTTGGCGGTGACGATCCCGCCGAGGCGTATCACGTCGAAATGACGAGACGAATGATTCAGCTCCTTGTCAGCGATGACGAAATTCCGGGATTCGCCGTACGGGTTGCGCAGGCCGTTTCCGACAACGTGTCGTGGTGTGCGGCGCTTGTCTCGCTGGCTGAATGAACGTGAGCGCCGAATTTGGTCCGGACCCGGTGTTGCTCGAGATCGACGCTTATCGCGCGCAGCGACGGGGACTCCGCGATGCAGTTGCGATCGCGAAGGTCGTTGGCGCGATCGGGGTCGTCGTTCTGTTGGCATGGTTGGCGTGCCGATCCGGAAACGCGATTGGCCGGATCGTCCTGATGCTTGCCGAAGGTTTTGTGTTGAGCGGGTTTCTGAACCTCGCCCACGAATGTCTGCATCGAAGCCTTGTGAGTGCGAAAGTCGTCAACGCGATCATCGGCAATCTGGCTGCGAATGTCCTGTTCGTCAACTACACAGCCTACACCGACAAGCATCTGAAACATCACCGGTGTGTGGCGACAGAAGAGGACACCGAGTCGGCCTCCCGATTCGAAACCTTGCGTGCTTATGTGAGTGCGATGACCGGTGTTGGCTTTCTCGTTTCGAATCTGCGCCTGAATGTACATCTGATCGCCGGAGGCGCACCGCCCTATCTCGCAACCGTGAGACGGAAAGTGCGAGCGCGCAACGAAGCGCGGTGCATTGCAGCATGGTTGCTCGTCATCGCAGCGGCAACCGGTGCCTGGCCGTCGGCATTGTTTACGGTCTATGTCGGTCCGGTGTTTTTTGCCTACTTCTGGTTGATGTTCTTCGGACTACCGGAGCATTACGGCTGCGAACCGGTGCAGCCGCGTTACCTGGCATCGAGAACGACGACGACTAACGGGATCGTCCGGTTTTTCATGTGGAACGCCAATTTTCATACCGAGCATCATCGCTATCCGGGCGCTCCGTCACCGTTGCTCGCCCGAATCGGGGCGCGCCCGAATGTTGGTATTCATCGTGAATCGTCTTATCTGAAATGGCACTGGCGCGTTTGCCGGGAACTTATCCAACGTCGGGAGCACGGGGCAACTCATGGCTAAACTCATTGTGGGCAACGTCGATAACGAGGCAATGATCGGAGATACGAAGCGCGCCTCGCTTCCGCTTCGTCAGGTGTCAGCGATTGCGGCAAGGCGCCTCGTCTGGCAGATGACGAGCGACGATGTAGCGATTCTGCCGTCGCCGGTATCGGCCTCTATGATCGAGTATGTATCGGTCGTGATGAGGCGTCATCTTTCCACTACGCAGATCGTGTCACCGTCTTCCGATATCTCCGATCCGGTGGTATTGACTTCCGACCGCCTGCTCGACGAAGCGACGCTCGCTGCATTGCGGAACCGTCGCGTCGGTGGGGCCGGGTGGACGGTCTACCCGTATTTTCATACGTCGTCGGTCGGGCTGCTTTGCGATCAGCTCGACATCGCGCAGCCCGTGTCGAACGGATCGCAATTCATGGAGCAGGCCGGCGCCGAACTGTTGAACAGAAAGGCAGTATTTCGCGCTCTCGCGTCGGGTCGGGTCGGATGTGCGGACGGGCGAGTTTGCCGATCATTCGGTGAGTTCTACTTGACGCTGCGTGACATGCTTGCGAAATATGCAAGCGTGATTGTCAAGCAGGACGTCAATGCTGGCGGTGACGGAAACATCGCAGTCACACTCGAGCGTCGGACCAGTTATCCCGGTGTCCGCAAGGTGTATGCGCTGACGCACCTGTCGGACGTCGATACCATATTCGCGCGTGACTTGTGGTCGAGACAGACCGACACGGCGGGCAACTGCCAGGTGATCGTCGAGCGGTTCCACGAAGGTTCGGATGTCCTGTATGCGGAGTATGAGATCAACGCGGACGCCTTTCGGCTGGTGAGCTATGGCGATCTGCGGATGGATGCTTCGGGCGACAAGCGGGGTAACGGCATGATCATGTGGACCGGATTTCAAATCCCCAGCCAGCTGCCTCCGGGCGTGATCGACCCGTTTCTCGCGCAAGGCGACGTGCTTGCGTCGATCTCCCAGCGTCTCGGATTCGTCGGGCGCGCGAACTTCGATGCCATCGTGACCGACGACGGCGAAGTCGTCTTTACGGAGATCAATGGGCGTATCGGCGGTTGCAGCCATCTTGATGCGATCCTGTGCGAACTGGTGGGGCCGGACTATCTGTCGACGCACGCAGTCGTGACGCGCAACAGGGTGCCCGTTCGCGACCTGCGCGCAGCGCTGACTGTATCGCATCGACTTACGCAGCAGCGCGGCGAAGCCGGTGTCGTCGTACTCACGGAAGATATTGCGGGTACAGGCACGATCGAATACATGGTGTATGCGCGCAATTTGTCAGGTGCGCTTGCGCTTGAGCGCACGTTCCAGCGCGAGTTCGAGATGGCTCAAGAGTCAGTCGCTCTACCGGGGTGAAACGATGGATGCAATCAAGTTCACACGGCCCTCGGCATGGCTCACCGGCATGGCCGACGGCGTGCCGGTTTCGACGCGGATCCTGCTGAGCTTTCAGTTCCTCGTGAATTTGTCCGTGTTCGGGTCGCTTCCGCTGCTTGCAGCGTTCCTTGACCTGGAGCGTCATCTGGACGCGGGCAGCGTTGCCAGCGTACTGACGGTGAATTTGCTGGCGAGCCGGTTGTTGCCTCTGGTGCTGGGTGCGTCGACGGATCGATTCAGCAGCCGCGTGTTGGCCACACTCGGTCTGATCTGCCGAGCCGCAGGATTTGTCGGACTGGCGCTTACGCCGTCGTTTACCGGACTGCTGATGTGGGCATTTTTGTCCGGGCTCGGCGCTGCGCTTTACGAGACGACCGCGTATTCGATCTTCGGTTCGCTCGACGTAGCGGTACGTCCAAAGGTATTCGCGCTGAATAACCTGGCGCTCAATCTCGGGGCGCTGATCGGTCCGGCGGTATTGATCGTCGTGCCGAACACCGACCGGACGTTACCGTTCCTGGTAAGCGGCATGATTTTCGCCGTGCTTGCGCTCGTGGCGCCTTGGATCTCGGGACGGAGAGCGAGCAACCCAGCCGCAGTACATCCGCTGCGTGGTTTGATGATCGCGTTTGGAGACAGACGGTTCCGCCGACTGTGCTGGGCGCTTGTTCCGTTTTGGACGGTGTATACGCAAATCTACGTCTTCGTCCCGCTGACGTTTTCGAACGGCGCGAGCGGCTATAACGGCGTCAGGCCGTTCTACATAACGAATGCGCTGGTTGGAATTGCTACAGCTTCGCTTGGCATGGGCTGGTTTCAGCGCACGACCTGGCGATCCATGATGACCATCGGGCACGCTGCGATGTGTTGCTGCTTCGCGATTGCCGCACTGCTTTTCGATCACGGTTGGGGCGCCGGTGCGTCGCTGGTCATTCTGATTGCCGTCGCGGTCGTCTTCACGTTTGGCGAAAGCCTGATTCTTCCTGCATCGAATATCGCGCTCGCCGATCTGACGACCGACGGCAACGCCGGCAGCTATTTCGGCGCATCAGCAATCTCGTGGGCGATTGGCGGGATGCTCGGCAACTTCATCGGCAGTGCTGCGGCAGGCTGGACCGTTCATACACTCGGGTGGGTCGTGTTCATGGGCATCTCCGTGATTGGTCTACTTGCATTCTGGAGATGGCAAAAATGAATCTCGAACCTGCCGCCGGGAAGGGCGCGACGGGCACTGCCCTGACCACGGTGAGCCGCGCGCCTGCTACACATTTCGGCTTCGTCAATCCACCGGTATATCGAGGGTCGACAGTCCTTTTCGAATCATTCGATGAAATGGCACCTGGCGCGGCCCCGTATCACTACGGGCGCTGGGGGACACCGACGACGGATGCGTTGTGCGACGCGATGGCGGAAATCGAACATGGCGTTGCCGCGCTCGTGATGTGTTCAGGACTGGCCGCTATCGCGACGGTGTTGCAGACGCTGGCTGTTCCTGAAGGGCGAGTGTTGATATCGCGTTCGTCGTATCCGGCGGCACGTAAATTCTGCGACGAGGTCCTTTATCGACAGGGTGTATCGATCGACGAATTCTCGCTGGACGATCCGGATGAACTGGCGGCGAAACTCGATGAACGGACGTGTGTGGTTTACCTCGACCTGCCGGGCTCGTCGCATTTCGATATGTGCGTGCTACGAGACGTCGTCGAGATTGCCGGACCCGTTCCGGTCGTAGTCGACAACACCTGGGGCACGCCGTATTTCTTCAATCCGCTTGATCACGGTGCGAGCATCGCCATTCACAGCATGTCGAAGTACATCGGCGGCCATGCCGATTCGATGGTCGGTGCGGCGGTGTTTGCGAGCTTCGATATGTACGAGCGCGTGAAGAGTGTGAGCCGTCTGACGGGGCAGGCCGTCGGCGCAGACGACGCGAATCTGGCTTTGCGAGGATTGCGGACGCTGGCAGTCCGGATGGATCGGCATTTTCAGTCCGCATGCGATGTTGCGTCCTGGTTGCGGGATCATCCGCTGATCGAAAGCGTTCACTACCCGCCGCTGGTCGGCGACAGCGGTCACGCCGCATGGCGGACACAGTATTCGGGTGCGGGCGGTGTGTTTGCATGCGTACTCAAGGATGGCGGCGAGGGGGCGGTCAGAAACGCCATCGACGGTCTCTCGCTTATCGGGCGAGGCTGGGGCTGGGGCGGTTACGAGTCCGTAGCCTGTCCGATCATGGTGCCCCGAGACAATGCGAAGCGGATTGGTATCCGGTTGAGCATCGGGCTCGAAGATCCCGACACGCTTCGACACGATCTGGATACCGCGCTGCGTACAGGGCACCGATGAAAGGCAATGTGTATTTTCTGAAACGAGGGGCGATCAATGACGGAAGCAACGCAATATATCTACGGAAAATGCCATTGTGGTGCGATACGCTTTCGCATTCGATCGGCAGCGTCGCGCAAGGTGATCGATTGCAATTGCTCGATCTGTTTTGCATCGGGCTTCCTGCACGTTCCCGTCGAGCACGACGATTTCGAGTTGCTCGAGGGTGGCGAGCACTTGACGCTATACCGCTTCAATACTGGGATTGCGGAGCACACGTTCTGCCGAGTGTGCGGCGTGAAGCCATTCTATCGCCCTCGTTCTCATCCCCACGACTACAGCATCAATCTGCGCTGTCTGGATCTTGCAGGGGCCAACGCTTTCGATGTTGTTCCGTTTGACGGCAGGAACTGGGAAGAAAACATTCCGTCCTTTCCACAATGACTCGGCCGCGATGCGACAACTTCCGGAAATAAAGCCCGTCGTCGGCGTGCTGTGTTCGGCAGAGGATATCGAGATACCGGGGTGGGGGTGCCTTTCTCATCAAGCCGTATTCGACCGATATCTGCAGGCTGCAACGGAGTTTGGCGGCGTCTTGCCCCTCCTGATCGGTTCGACGGACGATCTCGTATCTGACCGAAGTTTCGATACGCTGCTCGATCGTCTTGACGGAATCGTGCTGCCGGGCGGCGCGAGCAACATCGACGTGGCGTTTTACGGTGGCACGCATCCACACGTGGGATCCCTAGATCGACTGCGTGACAGGACGGCGATTCGTGTCGTCCGGGAGGCAGTGACATCGGGGCGTCCGGTGTTCGGGATATGCCGCGGCATGCAAGAGATCAATGTCGCGTTGGGCGGTACCCTTTACGCGACACTTCACGACGAACCGGGGAGAATGGATCACCGGGCGAATCGCGCTCTGGCTTTCGAGGAACGCTACCGGGACGCTCATGCGGTCGAGTTGGTGAGCGGCGGCTGGCTTGACGAGATGCTTCGGACAATACCGCCGGAGTGTCGGCAGGCTCATGTGAACTCGTTGCATGGGCAGGGCATTGCCGCCCTGGCGAACGGACTGAGTGTCGATGCATATGCCGACGACGGCACCATTGAAGCGGTGTCGCATATTAGGGCGCCAATCTTCGGAGTGCAGTGGCATCCTGAGTGGTATGTGCGGGATAGTGTGTTGAACCGTGCAGTCTGGGCACGGTTCGGTCGCGAATGTGCAGCTTATTTGCGGCGTCGATTCGACGACCAGTCCTGCCGTGATACGTCGACGGGGGCGGGCAACATTCCCAAAGACGGCTTTTCTGAGATTTTCCGGAGCCATGGACATCTTTTCTGAGGCGAGGCGCATACGGATTTCGCAAAAAAAGATGTCCAAGATCCTTGATCTGTCCAGGGGGCCAAAGATACCTTTTCTGAGAGCCCACATCGGTGTCGGTTCTCAGAAAAGATGTCCGCAGTCGCAATATGTTGTCTTTGAATAATTGACTGCGTTCCGTAAGTGAAGGGTTCGAGCCGCCTTCACTTACGGGAAATGCTCGGAGAATATTTTCTCACACAGGCCTCCGGCACAATGCTTGATCAAGCCTGTTGTTGTCGTATTGGAGACGCTTGCCTGCTCGTTTACGTTTGAAGCTCGTCCGCGTGAACTCGGTGCTTTGCGCTGCACGCTGAACCCCGAACCCGGTGCAGCACGCACTTGCACCCAAAGCGCTTCGCTTGGCGTCGGCATCCATATAAACGGGATGGCTGAGAGCTTCGTGAAAACGATGAAGCGCGACTCCGTCGCCTTCATGCCGAAGCCGGATGCAGCGACTGCTGCACGCAACTTGGCCATCGCGTTCGAGCATTGCAACGAGAAGCATCAGAGGTGGCCTCGCTCGTTCGGACCGTTTTCTGAGATTTCTAAGTGGAGCATCCAAGGCAATCATACTGCCGAATTGGTCGCAGGCAACGTCGCGACGTATGCCTCATTCGGCGTCTGATCCGCCAGGCTCGAATGGGGCCGTTTCCGGTCGTACAAGTTGATGAACTCATCCTCGGAGCACTCGCATACGATCAATTCGACATTTGCGCGCGTTCCACTCTAGCGATCTAGCCTCCCTTCCGAATCAATGCTGGAGAAATGTCGTCGGAATCGGTAGTGGTACGAGCGAGTTTCTCGCTACCGGTGAGAAGCGCAAGCAGGAGAAGAGATTTTATGATTCGATCGAGACTCTGAAAGCAATGCTTAGCGATGCATGGAGGGGGACCTAGGCGGTCACATCCAATATGGTGAGTGCAGGAAAGGCCACTTCCGGCTTCTTCCTGTGCTCAAGCCGAACAATGGAGAATCGGCACGTGGCCAATCGGCGTTCTTGGATGGGATGTTGCCGATGTGAAGGTAAGCGGATACAACTCCATGGAGCTTTGATGCGAGCGGATTGGGCTACCGGTTCCGCGCATCCAGTGCACGTTCTTTCCGTTTCGCATATTGTGCGGATCAGCATTCCCATAGACGTCAGGAAGCGGTCGTGCGCGCTCCTCGCGCCAATGACCATAGATGCGCCGATACCTGCCGGATACAGGCGCAGGGGCACGACGCTGTCGTATTGCGCGCTACAGCTGATATGAAGGTCCACGAACTACGCTCGTAGTGCGCTGGTCCGAGACACACAATTTCCGAGTAGACCGACTGTTAAGTGTGCGCGAAAAAGAAAGTGGCCACTCGTCAAGCGGGCATCGCGGAGGTGGGGCACGAGCATACCGCGGGATCACGCCCAATCCGGTAAGTCCCGCTCGCTGTTTTCTAATGCCACGTAGCCGTGAATTTGCAGATCTGCAAAGTGTGCATCGACCCTATCCAGCCGGACCGGCCTCGAGCGACGTGACGTAACACAGCAGGTCCTTAGTGCGTCCCTCCGATATCAACTGCTCGGCAGTCTTGTAGCCAAAGGTCGGCAGCGGTTCATTGCGATATCAAAGCAACTTGCTTCGTACGTCTCCGGAAATATCGGTTGCAGCTCGGATGACCTGGAGTGCGTCTCTAAGGTACTTTTGCACGCTTTCGGAACCAGCCAAGCGGCTCACCGTATTGCGATGTACACGGGCCAGCCGTGCGACTGTTTGCATATCGATATGCAGGGCGGACGCGAAGCGTCGCGCCGAGACGATCGGCGCGACACTATCTGAGTTTCTCAAAGACGCCATGAACTGGTCGAAATTGAGGGCGGCGTTGAATTTGGGAACAGGTCATGTTTCATGGCAGAGTACCCGCCGCACACTACTGCACATTTATTGCACAAAGAGTACCGACTGCACTGGCCGCCGAAACCCTTATTCACGGCGCTGCTGGTCGCCAAGCTCCGTCGAGACACCTAGGCAGGGCCGTGACATTCCCAAGGACGACTTTTCCGAAAATTCCCGAGGCCGCGGACATCTTTTCTGAGACGAGAGGCGTGCAGATTTCTCAAAAAAGATGTCCAAGTCCTTGATTTGTCTAGGGTGCCTAAGACACCTTTACTGAGAGTCCACACGTGCTGGCGGCAATCGGCTCGCGTTGACGCTCGACGGCCGTGCCGCGAGCCGACACAGTCCGTAGCCGGATCGATTTCGACGAACTCGACGAGCGTGGACGCGCGCCGGTTGCCAGGTGTGTGCATCACGCCGGCACCACGCGTAAAGCGCATCGTCGATGAATCGCGCAATCAGCCACGGGCATGCGATGCGGTCGACCTTCGGCCGTTCGCGCGTAATCCACTTGATGCATGGCGCGCCTCCTGTATGCCGGAAGAATGTCGTCCAATGCGTCACGGCCGTCTCCTCCGCAGTGCGGCTCAATGATGGAGCAGCGGGTAGGTCACCAGCCCGACGAGCGCGGCAGCCATGACGATGACCGGCTCCTGCAGCTTCTTGAAACGCCACAGCAGCAGCACGGTAGCGACGGCGAGCAGTGCGGTCGGCACGTCGACGATCGAGCGTTTCGCGATGACGAGGACGGAGCCCGTGATCGCCCCGACGGCTGCGGCGGTGATTCCGTCCACGAACGCCCTGACGCCCGGGCGGTGCCCGTACTTCTTCACGTACGGCGCGGGAATCACGGTGAACAGATAGCAGGGCAGGAACGTGCCGAGCGCCGCGACGCACGCGCCGGGCAAGCCCGCCACGAGATACCCGATGAAGCCGACGGTGATCACGACGGGGCCGGGCGTAATCATCGCGACCGCGACCGCATCGACGAACTGCTTGTCGTTGAGCCAGTGATGTTCGGTGACGACGCCGCCGTAGAGGAACGGCACGATCGCAAGCCCGGAGCCGAACACGAACGTGCCTGCCTTCATGAAGAACGCGCCGATCTGAACGAGCTGCGGCAGATCGATGCCGCTCAGCATGCCGCTGGCCGCCGGCAGGTTGGCGGCGGCAACCGCATTCAGCCCGCCCCGGTGCAGCCACTTGGGCGGAGCGCGCCACAGCCAGCCGACCAGGCCCGCGACGAGGAACAGCCACGCGATTTCCGATTCCGTGATGAAGGTCACGGCGGCGAGCGTCACGAAGATTGCCCAGAGCAGCTTGTCGTGGCCGACCGTTTTCGTCGTGAGCTTGTACGCGCTCATCGCGATGATGCCGACCACCGCGGCGCCGACGCCGTAGAAGACGGCCTGCATCCAGGACAGCCCGCCGAAATGCGCGTACGCGAACCCGAGCGCGAGCACCATGAGGAACGACGGCAGCACGAATGCGAAGCCGACGAGTGTCGCACCGAGGATGCGGTAGTGAACGAAACCGAGATAGATCGCGAGCTGGGCCGCCATCGGCCCCGGCGCGAGCTGGGCCAGCGTGAGTCCTTCCTTGTAGTCGGCTTCCGTGATCCAGCCGCGGCGCTCGACCAGGTCGCGACGCATGTAGCCCGCAAGCGCAACCGGCCCGCCGAAGCCGAACGTGCCGAGGCGCAACATGTAGGCGACCAGCTCGCCGAGCGAATAGGTCGGTTCGGTTGTGGCGATGGCAGTGGTCATGACCTGGCTCCGGTCTCGTTCTTTCCGCTCGACGAGAAATGCGCGTGCAGGGCGTCGAGCACGGCGCTCATCTGCTCGAGCAATTGATCGTCGTTCTCCGTGCGCTGGCGCGTGCCGGCCATCACGGCCTCGAAGCCGATCGCCTCGGGCGCTGCGGGGCCGCCGACGTCGAGCGCGTGCACGATCTCGGCGAGCCGCGCGAGCGCAGGGTCGTTGTCGAGTCCGAAACTGGCCAGCAGCACCTCGAACGTTACGCGCTTGCCGACGTGCGTGAACGTCGCACCGTCGAAATCGAAGCCCAGCGCGTCAGCCGGACAATCGGCAGGCGATGCGAGCCAGATGAAGCGGGCGCGTGCGTCGATGAAGCGCTGGATCAGCCACGCGCTGGCGACGCGATCGACCCACATCCGCTGTCGCGTCGCCCAGGTGCGGCCCTGATATTCGTCGATCGCCAGCGGGCGGATCGCGCGGTCCGCGGCGTGCGGCTCCCCCGGCGACAGCACGGTGTCGATCAGTGCGACGAAATCCTGCAGGGCGACTTCGGCACGGGTGGCCGAGTCGCCCGGGAAATAGTCGATCGCGCGGATGGCGTCGAAATCCTTGCGCACGCGCCGCAGCAAACGTGTCAATTCCGTGGCCGACTTACCGGCGAGGGTCTTGCGGGCATCCGCAAGGGTCTGGATGAAGGCGGCGTCATCCTCCCCGCGATCGAAGAGCGCGCGGAATTCCAGTTCCTGCGATGCGTCCAGGCTCGGCGCCCGTAACAGATGAGCCGTGCCGCCACTTTCGGCAATCGCCCCCGCGAGGTCGCGCAGTGTCTCCTCATGCTCTTCGCTGTACGGCAGCAGGTAGATACCGTCGCGCAACACCGCACAGCCCTTTGCCTTCAGCGCGCGCCAGAAGCGCATGCGGGCCGTCGCGTTTTCGGTCGGAAGGGTCAGCACGAGGAGCGACCACGTAGAAATAGTGTTCATGTAGTGAACTCTATCCAATTGTTATTCACTCTACAAATTTTTTTCGGCGCAGTCGCTGTGTCGCGTCGCACCCATGCCCGCTTCATCGTGGCCAGGCTTGTTGCAGATCCGCGCGCAGTGGGCCGAAGCGAGCACGGTGCAGGTCCGTTCGAGCACCGGGGCGCCGCTTTCCGGCATAGACCTTTCGTTAGCCCGATATATACCCCTCCCCCCTATATGGAAATGCGATTTCAGATATAGTCCCCCCCGGTATATAGGGGAACCACCATGAGCCACACCATCAAGGACAAGCAGAAGCTGCTGAACCGTGTCCGCCGCATCAAGGGACAGGTTGAAGCGCTCGAACGCGCGCTGGAGGACGAGCGCGGTTGCAACGAAATCCTCCGCCTCATCACGAGCGGCCGCGGCGCGATGAACGGCCTGCTCGCGGTCGTGCTCGAGGATCACATCCGCAGCCATCTGGTCGATGCCGAGGGGCACGACGACGAAGGCAGCGCGACCGAGCAGCTGATCGAAGTCGTACACAGCTACTTCAAGTAAACGGAGGCGGAATGAGCAATTTCAGCGATGACGCCTTCGGCGCAGGGCACGACCACATTTTTCTTGGCGCGGCGCACGAGCAGAACGAACGCAGGACCTGGATGGTCATCGCGCTGTGCGCGGCGATGATGGTGGCCGAGATCGTCGGCGGGTCGCTTTTCGGCTCGCTGGCGCTGATCGCGGACGGCCTGCACATGTCGACGCACGCGGGCGCGATGCTGATCGCCGCGTTCGCCTATACGTATGCGCGCAAGCATGCGAACGATCCGCGCTTCGTGTTCGGCACGGGCAAGCTCGGCGACCTCGCGGGTTTCACGAGCGCGATCGTGCTCGCGATGATCGCGCTGCTGATCGGGTACGAAGCGGTCGCGCGTTTGCTGGCGCCCGTTCCGATCCATTTCGACGAGGCGATTCCGATCGCGGTTGCCGGCTTGCTCGTCAACATTGCGAGCGTCTGGCTGCTGAGCGGCGATCATCATGGCCATAGCCACGGTCATGGCCACGGCCACGGCCACGGCCACGGCCATCATCACGGGCATGGTCATGGCGATCACGACGATCATGCGCACGACCACGAAGAGGAAGCGCACCGGATCTTCGACCAGCAGGGCATATTCGTCGTGTCGGTGTTCGAGGAGGGCGTCCCGCCGGTTTTCCGCGTCGCGCCGGCGACACACGAGACGAAGCGCGTCGATGCGAGCGCCGTGTCGGTGACGACGATCCGCCCGGACGGCACACGCCAGACGTTCGCGATGCAAAGCCGCGATGGTTATCTGGAGTCGACCGAAGCCATTCCCGAACCGCACGAATTCAAGGCGATCGTCCGCTTGAACGGTCGCGAACGCGAACTGGCGTTCGAGGAGCACGATCATGGCGCGTCCGCGGCGGCGGCGCGCGATCACAACATCCGCTCCGCCTACATCCACGTGATCGCCGATGCCGCGGTTTCCGTGCTGACGATCGTCGGGTTGCTGCTCGCGCGTACTTTCGGCTGGGTCTGGATGGATCCGCTGGCCGGCATCATCGGCGCGATGGTGATCGCGAACTGGTCGTACGGCCTGATGCGCGACACGGGCGGCATCCTGCTCGACATGAATTCCGATCGCCGTCTGACGGACAAGGTGCGTGGCGCTATCGAAGGCACCGGAGACCGCGTCGCCGACCTGCATGTGTGGCGGCTCGGGCCGGGGCACATGAGTGCGGTGGTGTCGGTGACGACCACCGATCCGGATCGGGATGCGCGCTTCTATCACGGCGTGCTGCAGCGATTCAGGAACCTGTCGCACGTCACCGTCGAAGTCGTGCCCGCGACGCGAGGACGATAAAGCATGGCGGTCAAGTCCCCTTGTGTCGACGTGTGTTCGTTCGACGGTCGCACCGGCTACTGCGTGGCATGCCTGCGGACGCGCGACGAAGCGCGCGGCTGGAAGAAGATGACGGATCACCGGCGTCATCAAATCGTGAACGACCGCGCGCGGCGGCATGCGAAACTGACGCGGGAAACGACCGACTGAACACATCATGAGCGCCCCGTCACCGATTGCCGGCAAACCTGCGATTCCGCGGACCGTCTGGGCCCTGGGTCTCGTGAGCCTCTTCATGGACCTGTCGTCCGAGCTGATCCATGCGCTGTTGCCGATCTACCTGGTGTCGACGATGGGCATGAGCGTCGCCGCGCTCGGCGTCCTCGAGGGGGCGGCCGAAGCGACGGCGATGATCGTCAAGGTGTTCTCCGGTGCGATCAGCGACTGGCTCGGGCGCCGCAAGGGGCTGCTGCTGGTCGGCTACGGGCTCGCGGCGTTGACCAAGCCGTTGTTTCCGCTGGCGTCCACGCCGGCCGTCGTCGTGACGGCCCGTCTGCTCGACCGCGTCGGCAAGGGGATTCGCGGCGCGCCGCGCGACGCGTTGGTGGCCGACATCGCGCCGCCCGAAATTCGCGGCGCGTGCTTCGGCCTGCGTCAGTCGATGGATACCGTCGGCGCGATTCTCGGCCCGATGCTCGCGATCGCGCTGATGCTGTGGTTCGGCGATCGCATCCGGACCGTGCTCTGGTTTGCCGTGGTGCCGGCCTTCGTCGCGATCGCATTGATCGTCTTCGGCGTACAGGAGCCCGAGCAGTCGAAACCGGACCGGCGCTTTCGCTCGCCGCTGCGCTGGAACGCCCTGCGCGAGTTTCCCCGCAGCTACTGGTTCGTCGTCGCGGCCGGCGCGACGTTTACGCTCGCGCGATTCAGCGAGGCGTTCCTGGTGCTGCGTGCGCAGCAGACGGGGCTCGACGCGGCATGGATTCCGGCCGTGATGGTCGCGATGAGCGTCACCTATGCGCTGTCGGCCTGGCCGGTCGGCATCCTGTCGGACCGGCTCGATCGCCGCGTGCTGCTCGCGGCCGGCATGGTGTTGCTGATCGCGGCCGACCTGCTGCTCGGCATCGGCACGTCGACGATCTCGATGTTCGCCGGCGTGGCCGTGTGGGGGCTGCACATGGGCTTCACGCAGGGCATCCTCGCCGCGATGGTGTCGGAAACCTCGCCGGCCACGCTGCGCGGCACCGCGTTCGGCGTGTTCAACCTGGTGAGCGGCGTCTGCATGCTGCTCGCGAGCAGCATCGCCGGCGCACTGTGGACGCGTTTCGGCTCATCGACCACGTTTCTCGCGGGCGCGGCGCTGGTCGTGCTGCCGCTGTGCCTGTGCCGGTTCATGCCGCGACCCGGCGCGTCGCACGCGTGACGCGGCGCCGGCCGGGTCTGCCGACGTTCGGCGCAAGGCTGAGCTGACGGCCGGGCACGACGGTGCCCGAAGACCAGACCCGCCGTCGCGGTCCGCCCGTCCCCGGCCCCGGCCCCGGCCGGCGAAGGCCGGCCTCGCCTCCTTTCCCGCGCCGCGCATCGCTTGTCGCTTTCAGATTTGAAAGATTGTCCGGCGTTTGCGATAGAATGCCCCCCCTGTTCGCCGTGGCCATGCCCACGGACGGGCACCGGCACTCGAAGCGGCGCGCGCCGCGCTCGCGGTCCACCGTTCCCATGTCGATGCCGGCGATCTCCCTGCCGTTGGAAACACAAGTTCTGTAATTTGGATTGCTAATGAAGAAGAAGCACAACATCACCAAGTACATCGTCATCGCGATGGTGCTTGGCATTGCCGTGGGCTACGCCTGTCATAGCGCGTTTCCCGACCCGAAAATGGCCAAGGAAGTCGCCGGCTACGTGTCGCTGCTGTCCGACGTGTTCCTGCGGCTGATCAAGATGATCATCGCGCCGCTGGTGTTCGCGACGCTGACGGTCGGCATCGCGCAGATGGGCGACAGCGGGTCGGTCGGCCGAGTGGGCGTGAAGGCGTTCGGCTGGTTCGTCATCGCGTCGTTCACGTCGCTGGTGCTCGGCCTCGTGACCGCGACGATCCTGAAGCCGGGCAGCCACCTGAGCCTGCCGTTGCCTGCCGCCGACGCGGCGCTGAACCTGAAGACGGGCGCATTCACGCTGAAGGACTTCGTCGTCCACCTGGTGCCGAAATCGATCGCCGAGGCGATGGCGAACAACGAAATCCTGCAGATCGTCGTGTTCTCGATCTTCTTCGGTACCGCGCTGTCCGCGCTTGGTGACGCCGGGAAGCGCCTGACCGGCGTGATCGACGATCTCGCGCAGGTCATGCTGAAGGTGACGGGCGCGGTGATGTGGTTCGCGCCGGTCGCCGTGTTTGCCGCGCTGGCGTCGACGATCACGACGGAAGGGCTCGGCATCCTGCTCACGTTCGCGAAGTTCATGGCGAGCTTCTATCTGGCGCTTGCGCTGCTGTGGGGCGTGCTGACGCTCGCCGGCGTGGCGTTCCTCGGCAAGCGCGCGTTCACGCTGATTCGCCTGATTCGCGAGCCGTTCCTGCTGTCGTTCGCGACGGCGAGTTCCGAAGCCGCGTATCCGAAGCTGCTCGACGCGCTTGACCGGTTCGGCGTGAATCGCAGGATCTCGAGCTTCGTGCTGCCGATCGGGTATTCGTTCAACCTCGACGGCTCGATGATGTACTGCACGTTCGCGGTGCTGTTCATCTCGCAGGTGTACGGGATCGACCTGCCGCTCGGTACGCAGATCACGATGCTGCTGATGCTGATGGTGACGTCGAAGGGGATGGCGGGCGTGCCGCGCGCGTCGCTCGTCGTGATCGCGGCGACGCTCAACCAGTTCCATCTGCCGGAAGCCGGGCTGCTGCTGATCATGGGCGTCGACATGTTCCTCGACATGGGGCGCTCGGCGACCAACGCCGTCGGCAATTCGATCGCGGCTGCGGTCGTCGCGAAGTGGGAAGGCCAGCTCGGCGAACCGCGCGCCGACTCGGATTCGGACGGCGGTGGCGAAATCGAGCAGGTGAAGGTACGGGAGACGGCGACGTCCGCGTGATTTCCCTGTTGTAAATGATATGCGCCGGCCCGGATTCGACACGGACTCGGGCCGGCGCAATACCCGCCAGCGGTCATTCCTTTACCCGTCTTTACCCGTATCCGGCGATTTTCCCGATTCGCCGAAAAACCTTCCGCCATTTCCGATACGCCGCATTCGAAACCGCGGCGATAATCCCGCCATCGAAAGCCGTACTGCCCCGATAGCACACGCGAACGCTTAAGTGGTCGTTCACTCTCGCGCAGTCGTACGCCCGGCCGGCGCGAGCAGCGCGCAATTTTTTTCGATTTATATGACGCTATTCTCGGCGTTGCCGATTATCGAGCGCACGCGCGATGTAATACCGACTGCACCGGGTGATTTAGCGGAAGTATTTACGCATTGCCGATTTTCAAACCACCCGGCTGCCCCCTCACGTGAATGACTCCACCATTCAGGAGAGCATCAGCCATGGTCGCCAGAAAATCGATTCAGGCCGTGCTGCTCGCCGCCGCGATCGCCGCGATCGCGCCGGCCGCAAACGCGGGTAACACCACCGACTGGATCGCGAATACCTACGGCACGCTCGCCGCGCACGTCGGCAACGTCGCGCGCTCGATGTGGGTCGCGCCTGAAGGCGTGATCTACACGGCGTCAATGTGGGACGAGGACGAGGGCGGTGTCGCGATCTACCAGAACGGCAAGAGCGTCGGTTCGATCGGCACGCATTCCGAGTTCCAGGGCAGTGCGATCACGGGCAATGCGGCGTCGCTGTTCGTCGCGCTGCAGCCCGGCAGCGGATACGGCAGCGGCGCGGTCGGGCGCTACAACCGTGCCACGCGGTTTCGCGACAAGCTGATTCAGGTCACCGCGGCGACCAACCAGCCGCGCATCGACGTCGTCACCGGGCTCGCCACGGCCGGCTCGCTGCTCTATGCGAGCGATTTCTACGGCAATCGCGTGCGGGTGTTCACGACCGACGGCGTGTGGCAGCGTGACATCGGCGTGTCGGCACCCGGCGCGCTCGCGGTCGACGGTGCGGGGAACATCTGGGTCGCGCAGAAGAGCGCAGGCTCGGTCGTCGAATTCAGTCCGGCCGGCGCGCTGCTGAACACGATCCGGCTGGCCGCCGGGTCGCAGCCGTCGGCGCTCTATTTCGATGCGGCGGCGGGGCAGCTGATGATCGGCGACGAAGGCCCCGACATGAACATCAAGCGCTATTCCGTCTCGGGCCGACCCGCGCTGGCCGGCACGTTCGGCGTGCCCGGCGGCTATCTCGACACGACGACGGGTATCAAGGGGCAGGTCGGCGCGAAGCGCTTCACCCGCATCGCCGGCATCGGCAAGGACACGGCCGGCAACCTGTATGTGCTCAACAACCCGTGGGGCGGCAGCTGGGATCTCGGCCGCAACGGCGCGACCGACATTCACGCGTACAGCAGCGCCGGCAGCCTGCGGTGGACGCTGCAGTCGCTCAACTTCGAGGGCATCGCCGCACCGGATCCGGTCACCGACGGCGCGCTGTTCTACAGCGGCACGCACGTCTACAGCGGCACCGCGGGCGGCACCTTCGTCGCGAACACCGTCGATCCGTTCACGTATCCGTCGGACCCGCGCATCAACATGAGCGATACCCAGCGCGACGAGCACTTCGGGCTGCTGACGTCCGTTGGCGCGAATCGGATCCTCGTTGCAGCGGGGCAGAATCCGCCGGTCTACTACTTCTTCCACTTCAACGCGGCCAACGGCTACGTCGCGATTCCGGACGGATCGATCCCCGGGCCCGCGTTCAACACGACCCGGCGCGTGTCGGCCGGCTTCAGCCTCGACAGCAAGGGCGGCGTCTGGGCCGGCCTCGACAAGACCGGCGCCATTTATCACTATCCGCTGAACGGTTTCGACGCGAGCGGCAAGCCTTCGTGGGGGGCGGGCGTACCCACGCCCGTGCCAGCCAGCATCCAGCCGCTGACGCGCATCGTCTATCTCGCCGACAGCGACACGATGGTGCTCGCGCAGGGTGTGGTCGGGAGCACCGACTGGACGTCGATCGGCACGCGCATCGAGGTGTATCACGGCTGGAGCGCCGGCAACACGACGAAGCCGAATCCGGTCATCACGCTGCCGCACAGCGGCGCGAAGTCGATCGACGCGGCCGGCAACCATCTGTTCGTCGGCTACTGGTTCAGCAGCAGTGGGCCGCTGTGGCCGAACATCGACGCATTCAACCTCGACACCGGCAATCTCGACACGACGCTCGTCAACGCGAGCCCCGCGACCGTGGATACCAGCAGCGCGATCGACGCGATGTACAGCGTGCGCGCGTATCGCCGCTCGAACGGGGAATACGTGGTGACGAAGAACAACGTGAAGGGGAACAGCATCACCGTTTATCGGTGGACGCCTTGATGGGCGAGGCGCGGCATGCCACGGTTCAGGCGCGCCAGATCAGGCTCGCGCTCGTCTCCGTTTCCGACGCGAGGGTGAAGCCGAGCCGCTCGTAGAGGCGCCGCGCCGGGTTGCCGCGCAGCACGCCGAGCGATACGGGCACGTGCTCGCGTGCGGCTTCGATCAGCAGCTCGCGCAGCACGGCTTCGCCGATGCCTTGTCGCTGTCGCGACGGGAGGATCTGGATCTGGTGAACGTGCCATTCGTCGGCGGAGCGCGTGACCTTCAGCAAACCGATTGCATCGGCGCCGTGGCAGACGATCATCGCGTCCTCGAAGTTCGAGCGGATGCGCTGATCGTGCGATTTGTCGTCGGTGGGGGCGCCGACGCGTCGCAGATGCTCGGTCATCGTGAGTCGGCGGAGCCTCAGCAGGAACGGCAGGTCGGCGGCGGTCGCCGGGCGCAGGCAAATGGCAGGGGGCATGGTCGAGGAGCGTGGGCGGATGGATTCCATGGCTCGAAGCGAATGATCCACGAACGCGGTATGGCGGTCAAAGGCCGGGCAGCCGGCATTGTCACGACGGTCGACCGAAAGCCTGCATCAACCGACGGCGGCCGGGTCGACGCGCTCGGGTGAACGGCCTGACTGCCCGGTAGCCCGCCGACATTCGCGCCGGCGCGACGAGGCCGTGCGGCTCGTGGAACCGCAGCGCCTCGACCGCTACGCCGAGCCGCGCGGCTGCCGCCGAAGCGCTCGGGCGCAGGGTGGGCGTGCTCATTCGGCGCCTCAGTTTGCTGTCGATTCGTGAAGCAAGTGTTCGCTGGATAACCCGAAGAACACCCCGCGCATGCGCGTCATTGTGCGGCGTGCGCGCGCCGCCGAGATACGGCAGGAACGACGGCGCCCGGGCGGGTTCGCGCCGTTGCCGGGTTGGCATTCATCGCCGGCTTTTGTAAAGAAGCCACGGCAGCGCGATCGAACGATGCGTGCCTGCGCAACAGGCACGCGTCGTCACACTCAAATGCGACCCAGCAGCACCAGTATCACGACGATGACGACGATCAGCCCGACCGAGCCCGATGGCCAGTAGCCCCAGCTTCGGCTGTGCGGCCACGCCGGAAATGCTCCGATGAGCAGCAGAATCAGAACGATGATAAGGATCGTACCGAGCATCGCACCCCTCCTGAACGTGATGACACGACGGTGGCTCCTGCCGCAATTCGCGTGCCGCGGCGGGGAGTCGGGCGAAAGCCGGCACAAGCGCGCTGTATGAATACGTGGAATTCATGCGATGAATAGCGGGCGATTCAGAAAATAAATTTCAAAAATGTGCCCCCGGTCGCTATGCTGGGCCTTCGGTTTCCCCTCAGGCGGGCACGCAATGGCTGAACTTTTTCTGGTGCGGCACGGGCAGGCGTCGTTCGGCACGGACGATTACGACCGGCTGTCCGCGGCCGGTGAGCAGCAGGGCGTCTGGCTCGGCGAATACTTCGCGCAGCAGGGCCTGACGTTCGACCGGGTGATCTGCGGCACGATGAACCGGCATGCGCAGACTGTCGCTGCGATCCTGCGCGGGATGGGCGGCGAAGGCGCGCAGGTCGACCGCCATCCCGGCCTGAACGAATACGACTTCCACGGGCTGTTCGCGGCCGCGGCGAGCGACTATCCGGAGATCGCGCGGCTCGCGGCCGGCTCGATGAAGGAGCACTTTCGCGCGCTGCGGCAGGTGCTGCACCTGTGGTCCGACGACAAGCTGGGCGACACCGCGCCCGAAACCTGGGCGCATTTCCAGCAACGCGTCGCCGACGCCCGCGCCGCGATCCGCGAGGGCGGCAGCCAGCGCGTGCTCGCGGTGAGTTCCGGCGGCCCGATCGCAGTGACCGTGCAGCAGGTGCTCGCCGCACCGCCGTCGAGCGCGATCGCGCTGAACCTGCAGATCCGCAACAGCAGTCTTTCGCAGTTTTTCTTCAACGCCGACGCGTTCCACCTGGCGTCGTTCAACGGCATACCACATCTCGAGGATACCGAACGACATGTGTGGCGCACCTACGGCTGACCCTACGAACGATCGCGACGATGACGAACCCTTCCCAGCCCCTCGACGTAGCTCGCCTCACGCGCTATCTGGAAGCGCACGTGCCGGGTTTCGAAGGCCCGCTCGACATGGAGAAGTTTGCCGGCGGCCAGTCGAACCCGACCTTCCTGCTGCATGCGAAGAGCGGTCGCTACGTGCTGCGCCGCCAGCCGCCCGGCGAGTTGTTGAAATCCGCGCATGCGGTCGATCGCGAATTCCGCGTGCTGAGCGCGCTGTCGGGCACCGCCGTGCCGGTCGCGCGCCCGTATCACCTCTGCGAAGACCGCGACGTGATCGGCAGCCTGTTCTACGTGATGAGCTTCGAGGACGGCCGGATCTTCTGGGATCCGGCACTGCCGGAGTTGCCGAAGGCCGATCGTGCGATCTGCTACGACGCGCTGCTGCGCACGCTGGCCGCCCTGCACGACGTGGACGTCGACGCGGTGGGCCTCGCCGACTTCGGGCGCCCCGGCAACTACTTCGAGCGCCAGATCGGCGTGTGGACGAAGCAGTATCGCGCGGCGGAAACGGAGCGCCTCGACGCGATGGAGACGCTGATCGACTGGCTGCCGAAGGCCTGCCCTGAGGACACCGGCCGGCCCGCGCTGGTGCACGGTGATTTCCGGATCGACAACCTGATGTTCGCGCGCGACGACTATCGCGTGCAGGCCGTGCTCGACTGGGAGCTGTCGACGCTCGGCAATCCGCTCGCCGATCTCGCGTATTTCTGCATGTGCCTGCGGCTGCCGCCGGGCGACCAGGTGCGCGGGCTCGCGGGCCAGGATCGTGCCGAACTCGGCATTCCCGACGAAGCGGCGATCGTCGCGCGCTACTGCGAACTGCGCGGGATCGAGCCGATCCGCGACTGGCATTTCTATCTCGCGTTCAGTTTCTTCCGGCTCGCGTCGATCGCGCAGGGCGTGAAGGCGCGCGCGCTGCAGGGCAACGCGTCGAGCGAGCAGGCGCTGCGCGTGGGCGCGATGGCTGGCCGGCTGGCCGAAATGGCGGTCGACGTGATCGGCGCGCATCGCTGACATAGCTGACATCGCGGATATCGCCACGCGGCGGCACGAAAAACATCAATGGAGGAGCACAGCAACATGGCAACGAATCTGTTCGATCTGACGGGCAAGATCGCGCTGGTGACGGGCGCGAGCCGCGGCATCGGCGAGGAAATCGCGAAGCTGCTCGCCGAGCAGGGCGCGCACGTGATCGTGTCGAGCCGCAAGCTCGACGACTGCCAGGCGGTCGCGGACGCGATCGTCGCGGCGGGCGGCCGCGCCGAAGCGCTGGCCTGTCACGTCGGGCGGCTGGAGGACATCGCCGCGACGTTCGAATCGATCCGCGGCAAGCATGGCCGGCTCGACATCCTCGTGAACAACGCGGCCGCGAATCCGTATTTCGGGCACATCCTCGATACCGATCTCGCCGCGTATGAAAAGACCGTCGACGTGAACATCCGCGGCTACTTCTTCATGTCGGTCGAGGCCGGCAAGATGATGAAGGCGCAGGGCGGCGGCGCGATCGTCAACACCGCGTCGGTGAACGCGCTGCAGCCGGGCGACCGTCAGGGCATCTACTCGATCACGAAGGCCGCGGTCGTCAACATGACGAAGGCGTTCGCGAAGGAATGCGGGCCGTTCGGCATCCGCGTGAACGCGCTGCTGCCGGGCCTCACGAAGACGAAGTTCGCGGGCGCGCTGTTCGCCGACAAGGACATCTACGACACCTGGATGGCGAAGATTCCGCTGCGCCGCCACGCGGAGCCTCGCGAGATGGCTGGCACCGTGCTGTATCTCGTGTCGGACGCGGCGAGCTACACGAACGGCGAGTGCATCGTCGTCGACGGCGGCCTGACGATCTGAGCGCGCGATGAAACTCGACAGCTACGCCGGGCAGGCCGTGATGATCACCGGCGCCGCGAGCGGCTTCGGCGCGCTGCTCGCGAGCGAGCTGGCCGCGATGGGCGCGCGGCTCGCGCTCGGCGACCTGAACGAGGCGGCGCTCGAACGCGTGGCCGCGCCGCTACTGGCGGCCGGCGCCGACGTGATCGCGCAGCGCTGCGACGTGCGCATCGAAGCAGAGGTCGCTGCGTTGGTGAAGGCGGCGGTCGAGCGCTTCGGCCGGCTCGACGTCGGCATCAACAACGCGGGCATCGCGCCGCCGCTGAAGGCGCTGATCGATACCGAGGAAGCGGATCTCGATCTGAGCTTCGCGGTGAACGCGAAGGGCGTGTTCTTCGGGATGAAGCACCAGATTCGCCAGATGCTCGCGCAGCGCGAAGGCGTGATCCTGAACGTCGCGTCGATGGCCGGGCTCGGCGGCGCACCGAAGCTGGCCGCGTACGCGGCGTCGAAACACGCCGTGGTCGGGCTCACGAAGACGGCCGCGCTCGAATACGCGCGGCATGGCATTCGTGTGAACGCGGTGTGCCCGTTCTACAGCACGACGCCGATGGTGACCGACAGCGACATCGGCGATCGCCAGGATTTTCTCGCACAGGGCTCGCCGATGAAACGGCTCGGCCGTCCCGAGGAAATCGTCGCGACGATGCTCACCCTGTGCGCGAAGGAAAACACCTATCTGACCGGACAGGCCGTCGCCGTCGACGGCGGTGTCTCGGCCTTCTAAGCGAAACGAACGGAACAACGGAATCTCGAGGAGTCGATCATGGACTTTGGCTACACCCCGAAAGTGGAAGAACTGCGCGAACGCGTGCGTGCATTCATGGACGCGCACATCGTGCCGCGCATTCGTCAGTGGAACGAGGAAGTGCATGCGGGGCAGTATCCCGTGTCGTTCATGGAGGCGCTGAAGGAGCGCGCGAAGGCCGAAGGGCTGTGGAACCTGTTCCTGCCGCACCTGAAGGAGGACGAGCCGGGCACCGGGCTGACGAACCTCGAATACGCGCCGCTCGCCGAGATCATGGGGCGCGTGGGCTGGGCGTCGGAGGTGTTCAACTGCAACGCGCCGGACACCGGCAACATGGAGCTGCTGCACATGTTCGCGACGCCCGAGCAGCGCGAACAGTGGCTGCTGCCGCTCTTGCGCGGCGAGATCCGTTCGGCGTTCGCGATGACGGAGCCCGACGTCGCGTCGTCGGACGCGACCAACATCACGACCCGCATCGAGCGCGTGGGCGACGAATACGTGATCAACGGCCGCAAGTGGTTCATCACGAACGCCGCGCATCCGAACTGCCGGATCTTCATCGTGATGGGCAAGACCGATCCCGACGCGGAATCGCACCAGCAGCAGAGCATGATCCTGGTGCCGCGCGACACGCCGGGCGTGACGGTCGTGCGCAACATCACGGTGGTCAATCACTACGCGCCCGAAGGGCACTGCGAGATCACGTTCGACAACGTGCGCGTGCCGGCGCGCAACCTCCTCGGCGAGGAAGGCAGCGGTTTCGCGCTCGCACAGGCGCGCCTCGGGCCGGGCCGGATTCACCACTGCATGCGTTCGATCGGCGCGGCCGAGCTCGCGCTGGAACTGATGATCGACCGCGCGCAGTCGCGCGAGGCGTTCGGCAAGCCGCTGAACCGGCACGGCACGATCGGCGAATGGATCGCGCGCTCGCGCATCGAGATCGACCAGGCGCGCCTCCTGGTGCTGAAGGCTGCATGGATGATCGACAAGGTCGGCGCGAAGGCGGCGCGCAAGGAAATCTCGATGATCAAGGCGCTCGTGCCGACCGTATACACGGACGTGTGCGACCGCGCGATGCAGGTGTTCGGCGCGATGGGCCTGAGCCCCGACACGCCGCTCGCCGATCTGTGGACCTGGGGCCGCGCGCTGCGCTTCGCGGACGGCCCGGACGAGGTGCACCTGCAGGCGATCGCGCGCATGGAGATCAAGGACGCCGTGCGCGGTTCGACCGAGCCGTACCTGACGCGGCCGCCGCGCGGCTGAGCCGCGCGCCGCGCGGGGACGCGACGTGGAGGAGCGGGAGACGCACGCCGTATTAAGATGCCGGCAAGGAGATCCGGCGATGCGTCTTTCGAAGATTGATCTGAACCTGTTCGTCGTATTCGAGGCGATCTACAACAAGCGCAACCTGACGCGCGCGGCCGAGGTGCTGAACCTCACGCAGCCGGCCGTCAGCAACGCGCTGGCGCGGCTGCGCAAGACGCTGAACGACCCGCTGTTCGTCAGCACGCCGGCCGGGATGATGCCGACGCCGATGGCCGAGAACATCGTCGGCCGCGTGCGCGAGGCGCTGCAGCTGCTCGATTCGAGCGCGCACGAAGGCGACGTTTTCGATCCCGCTTCGTCCGAGCGCGTGTTCCGGCTCAGCATGAGCGACCTGACCGAGGCGCTGCTGCTGCCCGCGCTCGGTGAACTGCTGCAGACGCATGCGCCCGGCATGCACGTGCGCAGCTACACGATGGACCGCCGCGAAGTGGCGACCGCGCTCGCGAACGGCTCCGTCGACATCGCGATCGACGCGCCGCTGATCGGCGACCCGCACCTGCATCAGGCGCTGCTCGTGCGCGACCGCTACGCATGCATGATCCGCGACGATCACCCGTTCAAGGGCGACGCGCTGACCATGGACGACTACCTGTCGATGGGGCACATCCACGTGTCGAGCCGCCGCAAGGGCAGCGGGCACGTCGATGCGGAGCTGACGCGGCTCGGGCTGCGCCGCAACATCCAGATGCGGGTGCAGCACTACATGGTCGCGCCGCTGATCGCGATGCGCGGCGATCTCGCGCTGACGGCGCCGCTCAGGCTGCTGCAGCGTTACCCGGCGCGGATTCTCGAGCTGCCGTTCGAGATGCCGGGGCTCGAATACTTCTGCTACTGGCACCGCAGCGCCGATCAGGATCAGGGCAGTCGGTGGCTGCGTGAGCAGTTGATGATGCTGATGGGCGGGATCGGCGAGCCGCAGTGAAGGGCGCGGCGTGTGCATCGCGCGTTTGCCCGCGCTTGCCGGCTCAATACGAATCCTCGTCGAAGCGCGACGATGCGCTCCGGCGCTTCATGTCCTTCAGCCAGCTCCTGACCTGATCCGGATCCTCGAACTCGCGCAGCGCGACGGCCAGGTCCTGGTTGCTGCGCTGAATGCCGGCGATGTCGCGCGCGAGCATGCGCAGGACCGTATCGGGCGCGACCTTGTTCGACGACGCGATGCCGTAGGTCCGCCGGAAATCGTTCTCGACGTGCTGGATCTCCTGATCGAGTTCGCGCAGTTGCTCCTCCAGGATGCCGTTGTAGCGCGTGAGCCGCGCTTCGCTGAGGCCGTCGATCGCACGGCGGTCGATCTGTTCGATCTCCAGCTGCAGTTCCAGCAGCTGCAGCAGGTTGCCCTTCTCGTAAGCGCGGTTGACCCGCTGCATCAGCACGGTCTTGCGTTGTTGTTCCAGCGGATCGGTTTCGCGATCGGGATGCAGCGCGCTGGCTAGTTTGCGATAGATCTCGCGGATCGACTTGCTCGATTCGGCCTGCTCGGCTTCGACGCGGGCCTGCGCGGCCGATTGCTTCGGCGCTTTCTTGCGCTTCGCGCGCTGGGCCTCGCGGGCCGCGTGAGCGGCCATGTCGCGCTCGAACTGTGCGTCGAGTTCGGCTTGCATCCGTTCGGCCAGCTCGTCCGGCGATAGTGAGTCCAGATCGTCAGCAGGTTGCGATTGCGGTTGGGGCTCCCGCTCCGGTTCCGTTGGCTCGGGCCCGGCCGCTGCGTTGCCGACCTGCCCGGATTCGGCGTGCCGGTTGTAAATGATCTTCAGCGCCGCGTCGTCGCTCATATTCAGCAAATCGCGCGCCATGTCGGCGATCAGGTCGGACAGCGTGCGCTGTTCGGCCTTGCTCAAGCCTTTCTGCAGAAACGTGTCGTCGAGCAGATGAATCAGCCGGATCCGCAGCGCCGTCGCTTCCTGTTCGAGCGGCAACAGCGCGTCGACGAACTTCTTCTGGAACGCCGGCATCACGGCTTCCCACGCGCCGAGCCGCTCGCGCCGCTTTTCGATGTGCTTGACGAGCGTATTGAACGTTTTCTGGGCTTTCGACAGGCTGGCTGTCTCGTGACCGGGCGCGATGGCGACCGCGGCACCGCGACGTGCGGTCATGATGAATGTCCTCCGGCCGCGGCAGGGGGCGCGGCAGGCCGGTATTTTAGCCGGACGGACGCACTCCTTCCGGCGTGCGGCGTTACAGCACGGCCATCGATTCCGTCATGTTCTGCTTCATGTAGTCGAGGAAGCGCTTCTGGAACAGCATCGTGTGCTCGTGCGCGGCGCGTTCGGCGGCGTCGGCATCGCGTCGCGCGATCGCGTCGATCAGTTCGTCGTGGTCGCGCCCGAGTTTCGCAGCCGTCGGCGAACTTACGGTGAAGTCGCACGCTGCCGTCGCGGCGAGCGCCTACGGTATCGCGGTGTCGGCCGGCGAGCGGGCCGGCCTGAATGCCGATCGAGGCGTGCGCAACCCGAGGCCCAACAGGATGCGAAGCGGTTGCAAACGCAACCGTATGAAGATATTGGCGAGCGCAGTACCGCGTGTCGTCAGTCGCCGAACAACTGCCCCTGCCCGGAAATCACGCGTTCGAAATCGTCGCGCAGGAACGGCAGGATCGCATCGGCGACCGGCTGCAACTGACGGCTCACGTAGAACGCGTAGTCGATCGGCGAGCGCATCGTCTCGAGCGGCTCCGGGCCGGCCGTCGTCATCACGTAGCTGATCCAGCCGCCGCGCTGGTACTGCAGCGGCCGGCCGCGCGCCTGGTTGAATTCGTCGGCGATCCGCGCGGCGCGCACGTGCGGCGGCACGTTGCGCTGGTATTCGCTCAGCGGCCGGCGCACGCGCTTGCGATAGATGAGTTGCGCGTCGTATTCGCCGGCGAGCGTGCGGCGCACGTAGTCGCGAATGAAGTCCTGATACGGTTCGCGCTTGAACACGCGCCGGTAGAGCTCGCGCTGGAATGCCTGCGCGAGCGGCGTCCAGTCGGTGCGCACCGTTTCGAGCCCCTTGAACACGAGGTCCTCGCCGCCGTTCGCCGCGAGCGCGAGGCCCGCATAGCGCTTCTTGCTGCCTTCTTCTGCACCGCGCACGGTCGGCATCAGGAAGCGCCGGTAATGCCGCTCGTACTGCAGTTCGAGCGCGCTCTCCAGCCTGAAGCGGTCGCGCAGGTGCGCTTGCCACCAGCGGTTCACGTGCTCGACGAGCGCGCGGCCCTTGGCGGCGGCTGCGTCGTCGTCGTGCTCGCGCCCGAGCCAGACGAAGGTCGAATCGGTATCGCCGTAGATGACTTCGTAGCCCTGCGCCTCGATCAGCTCGCGCGTGCGATGCATGATCTCGTGGCCGCGCATCGTGATCGACGACGCGAGGCGGGGATCGAAGAACCGGCAGCCGGTCGAGCCGAGCACGCCGTAGAACGAATTCATGATGATCTTCAGCGCCTGCGACAGCGGCGCGTTGCGTTGGCGTTTCGCTTCGTCGCGGCCTTCGGACACGCGCCGCACGATGTCGGGCAGGCAATGCGCGGTGCGCGAGAAGCGCGCGCCGAGAAAGCCCGGCACCGACGTGTCGTCGCCCGGATGCGCGAGCCCCTCGATCAACCCGGCCGGATCGATCAGGAACGTGCGGATGATCGACGGATAAAGGCTCTTGTAGTCGAACACGAGCACCGAGTCGTACAGGCCGGGCCGCGAATCCATCACGAAGCCGCCGGGACTGTTCTGGCCCGTCACGTCACCGAGGTTCGGCGCGACGTAGCCGAGCCGGTGCATGCGCGGCAGGTAAAGGTGCGTGAACGCGGCGACCGAGCCGCCGGTGCGATCGGCCGCGAGGCCCGTGACGGTCGCGCGTTCGAGCGCGAAGGACAGCAGGTCGGCCTTGTCGAAGATGCGCGTGACGAGTTCGCAATCCTTCAGGTTGTAGCGCGCGAGCGCGGGCCTGTCGTGATCGAAGCGGCGCTGGATCTCGTCCATCCGCTGATACGGATTGTCGATCGACTTGCCTTCGCCGAGCAGCGACTGCGACACGTATTCGAGGCTGAACGACGGGAACGTCCACGTCGCCGATTTCAGCATGTCGATGCCGTCGAGCATCAGGCGGCCGGCCGCGCCCGCGAAGAAATGGTCGGGCTGCTGGCCGTGCGCGCGCCACTCGAGCACGCTGCCGCCGCGGCCGAGCGTCAGCGGCACGCCGTATTGTTCCGCGTGCGCATGCAGGATGCGCAGGTCGAACTGCACGAGGTTCCAGCCGATCACCGCATCGGGATCGTATTCATCGAACCATTCGTTGAGGCGTGTGAGGATCTCGGCCCGGCTGTCACAGTAGTCGAGACGGAAGTCGACGGCCGACGCGTCGCCGTTCGGCGGGCCGAGCATGTAGACCTGCCGTTGTCCGCAGCCCTCGAGTGCGATCGAATAGAGCTCGCCGTGGACGCTCGTCTCGATGTCGAGCGACACGCAGCGCAGTGTCGGCCGATAGCCGGTCGCGGGTTTCAGTTCGGCGTCGGTCAGCGTGCCGTCGTGGCCGGCCGTGCCGCGAAACAGCACCGGTGCGGTAATGAAGCGCTCCATCGCGTAGCGGTCGGGCGGCTGCACGTCGGCTTCGTAGACGTCGACACCGGCCGCGGCGAGGCGTTTCTGGAGTCCGGACAGGTGGCGGTAGCGGCGGCAATAGAGGCCGGCCACCGCGCGCTGGCGGAAGTCGCGCAGCGCGAGCGGGCGCAGTTCGGCATCGCGTTCGCCGGCGAGCGTGCGTTCGGCGAGCGCCTGCTGCTCGACCGGCACGAACGCGACGGCTTCCTGCGGGCGCAGCCGCACGCGGCGCGGACCGTGTTCGGTTGCCAGCCAGAACTCGATCTCGATGCCGGATGCGGTGTCCCGCCAGTGGCGGGTGAGGATGAAACCTTGCTCGAACTCCGTCAAAACGCTTGCTCGTCGTGGATGCCCAGGCGGCGGATTTTAGCGCCTCTCGCGCGGTTCCCGCCGAAGGGCGGATCGATGGCATCAGGTGGCAGGAAGCCGCCGCGCGACCCGCCACGCAGCGCATCGACCACGTGCGGCAGCCGGCGTCGCGTGCGGACCGGACGACGCGTGTGCGTCACGTATTCGCCGACCGGGCGTTTAGCGCCGATGCGGCATTCAAGCCGGCATCGGCGCGAAATTCCGCTTCAGGTGTTCCGCTCGCCGTGGCCGCTGATACAGATAGCCCTGCGCGTACTGAATCCCGACCGCATGCAGCGCGCGATGCTGCTCTTCCGTCTCCACGCCCTCGGCAATGATCTTCAGGCCGTAGTGGTGGGCGACCGCCGCGATTCCTTCGATCAGTTTCGCGTTGCCCGTCGTGAGCTGCGAGATGAACTGTCGGTCGATCTTCACGTAGTCGAAGGGAAAGCGCGACAGCATGTCGAGGTTGCTGTGATGCGTGCCGAAGTCGTCGATCGCGAACTTCGCGCCTTTCGCGCGCAGTGTGGCGAATATCTCGGTGGTGCGCGGATTCTTCTCGAGCAGGATGCGCTCGGTCACTTCGAGGACCAGCGTGCTGCCCTGTGGAAGCCTGCCGATCGTGTCTTCGACGACGGACACGAAGCGCGCGCGTTCAAGATCCTTCGGCGCGACGTTGATCGCGATGCGTAGCGGTACCGACGGCGCGAGTGCGGTCAGTTCCGATACGGCCCTCCGAAGCACGAACTCGGTCACCTTCGGCAGGACCGCACTTGATTCGACCTGCGGCACGAACACGGCCGGACTGATGGCTCCCCATTTCGGATGGTGCCAGCGCAGCAGCGCCTCGACGCCGACAGTCCTGCGCGTTTCGACTTCGACGATCGGCTGGTAGACGACATGAAATTCGTTGCGCTTCAGCGCATTGCGAACGGCCTTCAGCAACAGCCGGCGCGGCGCCATCGCGAGCAGGTACGTGGCCGCGACGAGGCCGTTGACCAGCAGCGCGATCGTCAGGCAGATGAGTCGGTAGCGCCGCTGCACCTGCGAAACGTAGGGTTCCGCCGAGCTGACGGAGACTGTGAATGGCCACGCGTTCGACGCAATCTTGCTGCCCGTGGCCGGCGCCGCGCTGAGTGACGGGACGAACGCACCATGCTGATCGATGCTTCCCGCGCCCTCGATTGACAGGGTGGCCGTTTCCGCCCCGAAGCGGGTTCCGTGCGCGAGCACGTCTGCCACATAGTCGCCTTCGACCAGATAAAGGACGCCGGAGTCGGGCGCGGTCGCGCGAAACGCCACCAGCACCGGAACGTCACGCTGAAACGGCGTTTGCCGAAGCAGCGTGATGGCCGTCATCCCCGGCGCTGGCGCGTGAATGTAGGCGTCGAGCGGGACGTTGATCGCGCCCAGCGCCGACGAGCAGGTGACGCGACCGTTGTTCGCCAGCCCGACGGCCCGAAGATAGCGCAGGTGAGTGCCCACTTCGGCGAGCGTCCTGAAGATCGTCGTGCAGGGCCGCCCGACCAGCGCGTTCAACTCATCCGGATGCCGCGTGCGAATCCCGTCGAGGATGCGGTCGACCGATATCACGATGTCGTTCGCGACGTCGCTTTCGTGCCGTGCAATCGAGTCTCGCGCCAGACGCCCTGCAACGACGAGCGCCAGCACGAACACGACGATGCAGACGATCAGGGCAACCGGGAAGACGATGTGCGACCACGCGCCGCTGCGCTGGAACGCGGGTTTCGGGCGCGGTGCGAGCGCGGATGGTCCTCGGGTCGTACTTGTTGTTGTGCGCATGTGAATGCAGGTCGAACCGGTCGATGAATTGGCGCGAGGCATTCGCCGTGCCTGGCCGGGGCACCGCGGCTCGCGCCCATATCGGGACGCAAATCGATTCTACGCTCGCGAAACGCACGAAGCGGCATCGCGGCGGGAGCACAGGATTCGAGGCGCTCTTTCGTAACATACATCGACAACGGATGTATGTCGGTATCGCACACCCAAAAAAAACCCGGCCGCATCGATGTGCAGCCGGGACAGAAGACACCGTCTCTTGGCACGAGGATGGTGCGCGGCAAGTATAAGGCGTGTTACGCGCGATTACGAAATATTGTTATTCAAAAAATAGCGCAATATCGAGATTGATGCTTGGCGAGAAATATTTGCATCGCGCGTCACATCCGGCGACCGCGCTTCAGAAGTCGTTGCGCATCTTGTGGAGCAGGTCGCGAGGCGATTGATGCGTGTCCATGGCGGTGAGGACGTCGGTCAGGAACCACGGCAGGTTCAGTTGCGTATCGGAATCGCCGACGCAGATGCGGATCGGTGGCGCCTTCGACGCCGCGCGGGAGCCGGGCGCTGCGCCGGCGGAGGTCGAGGACGGCACGCAGTTTCTCGCTTGCTGCGCAACCGGCGCGGTGGCATTGTCCGTGGCGGTGCCGGCGACCGCCGGCAAGCTGACGGCGGCAAGCAGGGTCAGGATGGCGAAAGGGGCGGCGCGTTTCATGCGATTCTCCGGCGATGCACGTTCGACACCGTCGGCGGGCCCGAGTTCGGCAGGTTGCCGATGCCGCACGCGTGACAACATCGGCATGTCCGACGCGGTCGAACGCGGTGCGTGAGTGGTCTCGCGCACAGGATCGATCATTCAAACGTCAAGAATCGTTTGGATCCCCCTCAGACGCTTGCGATGCTGAATGCGCTCATTTATCGTGCCGCCACGACGGCGCCGATAGAGGGCGTCGAGCCAGTTCGCAAGGAGCATTCGTCATTACCGCATTCAATCGTCGCACGCATGTTCGTGCCTTTCTCGTCGCATCGGTCGCGTATCTCAACCTGTCACAGCCCGCGTCGGCGGCCTATACGGAATCGTGGATGAGCGACCACGACGTCAAGGAATACGCACACCAGGTCAAGCATTCACCCGTGGCAGCAAGCGGTGCGGCGGCCGTGAAGCCGGGGCGGCAACCCGGTTCTTCGCGGTCGAATGCGCCGGTCGCGGCGCATGCCGACGCGAAACCCGTGTCGAAGGCGCACGCGGCACCCGCGAAGACCCGCAAGGTCGAGCATGCGGTCGGCATCGATCCGAAGGCGCCCGTCGTTGCGAAGCCGAAGGCCGTGCGGGCGACGCACAAAAGCGTGGCCATTCAGCACTGACGTTGCACGCAGACCGGCACGTATCGATAACCGAAGCGTTCGAGCATCACGGAGAAACTCATGCCGCTGATGGACCGCCTGCTGTCACGCGGCGTGCAGAACGGCGCGTCGAGAAGGCGCGTGATCGTGCGTGTCTGGCTCGACGAGCACGGGCGTGTCCGCGATCTCAAGGTCAGGCGCAGTTGCGGCGACGCCGCGCTCGACGAGAAAGCGCTTCACGCGATTGCGGTCATGCGCTTCCCCGGCGGTCATCTTGGATCGGGCGGGAAATCGGCGAAGCGCTGGCACGATCTCGATTACCCGGTGGACTGACGACGCGTCGAGGCTATCCGTCACAGCGCTTCAATCCCGTGTAATCGTAGAAGCGGCTTCCGGCGGCGAGCTTCTCGCCGTCGCACGCCGCCCTGGAAATCCGTTGCGCGCTTGTTTAACAGCATCTTCAGGATGACCCGCGCGCCGTTGCGATACACGTCCCGCGCGAGCCGGCCCGTATGCAGGTGCTCACGTCAGTGCAGGCCTGCCGATGCGATCGAGCGCATCGTGTCGGTGATGCGCACGCAACGCGACAGGCCGAACGTCTCGGCTTCGCGGCGTTCCGGTTCGCTGCTCGCGACGGCCACCGCGCGCTCGGGCGGCACGCCCAGCGCCTGCAGCGCGATGTCGAACGGATGCTGGCTTGATACGGAGTCCTGCTGATGAGCGTCGGTCACGACGACCGAGAAGCGGTCGAGGTTCGCGCGGCCGAACTGGCCTTCGAACATGTCGCTGAGCCGGGCGGCAGGCAGCGTCGTGACGAGACCGAGTCGATATCCTTGCTCCGACGCGCTGTCGAGCCACTGGATGATCGCATCGCGCTGGTTGCGAGATTCGTGCGAATCCGGTGTCGCTTCGATCTGCGCGAATGCGGCGTCGAGACGGGTGACGATGGCTTCGATGACCACGGTGATTCCTCTCCTGAGACGTGACGATCCGTTCGCGGACGGGAATGCCCCACACCTTAGCGTCGATCCTGAAATTGCAACCAATTAATATTTATAGTCGACTCATACGATTCGACTAATGAATGGGGCGGTGAGCCAACACCGGCGCGGGATGCGCCCGATCCCATGTTTTGCGGATGATTTGCATCGTATCGACGGGCTTCCATGTGATGCACCAAACGTGCGCACGCAACGAATGCACCGGATCCGTGCAGACAAGAAAACGGCGTATCGGGCGAGGTGCGCCCGATACGCCGTCTTGCGATGCCGTGTGGCAGTCTGCGGTCAGTGCAGCTTGATCGACGGCTGGTTGAGGCTTTGCAGCCAGTGGCTCAGCGACTGAAACAGCGCGCGCTTCAGTCCGTACACGCTGAACAGATGCTTGCGGTACAGGAACTTGTACAGCCCGATCGCGGCGAGCCCGTCGACGATCAGCGAGCGCGAACGCACGCCGAGGTCGGCCTGATACACGGCTCCCGCCCGGCCGAGCGACACGACGGTGCCCGCGTCGCGGAACGTGAAGCCCGGCGTCGGCTTGCCGGCGAGGCGCCGCGCGAGCGCATCGCCGAGGTACACGGCCTGCTGGTGCGCAACCTGTGCGCGAGGCGGCAGGAAACCGCTCGCATCGGCCGACGGGCACGCGGCACAATCGCCGAACGCATACACGTGCGGATCGTCGGGCGTCTGCAGCGTGTCGGTCACGATCACCTGGTTCGACCGGTTAAGCGCGATGTCGCCGAGTTCCCGCAGCATCGCGGGGCCCGCGACGCCGGCCGCCCAGATCGTGATGTCGCTCGCAAGCCGCTCGCCGGACGCGGTCATGACCGCGTCCGCGCCGACTTCCGCGACGCGCGTATCCGTCAGCACGTCGACGTTCATCGTGCGCAGTTGCGCCTGCATCCTGGCCGACAGCCTTTCGTCGAGCGCCGGCAGGATGCGCGGGCCGCCTTCGATCAGCCGGATGTGTACGTCGCGCGCCGACACCAGTGCCTTGAAGCGATACGTCGTCAGCTGCTGGATCGCATGACGCAGCGCCGCGGCCAGTTCGACACCCGTCGCGCCCGCGCCGATCACGTTGATGCAGATCGGTGCCGCGCGCCGCGCCGGCTGCTGCTCGGCCAGGTGGTTCGCCTTCGTGCAGGCGGCGAGGAACTTGCGGCGGAAATCCTCGGCCTGGTCGAGGTTTTCGAGCGGCAGCGCGTGACGCGCGGCGCCCGGCACGTTGAAGAAGTTCGTCACGCTGCCGACGGCCAGCACCAGATCGTCGTAGCCGAGCTCGCGTTGCGGCAGGATCTCCGTGCCGTCCGCGTCCTGCACCGGCGCGATGGTCGCCGTGCGTGCCGCGCGGTCGACCCGCTGCAGCGCGCCTTGCACGAAGCGGAAGCCGTGGCGCTTCGCCTGCGCCGCGTATTCGATCGAGTGCGAGGCCGGATCGCGATGGCCGGATGCGGCTTCGTGCAGCAGCGGCTTCCAGAAGTGCGTCGGGTAGCGGTCGACGAGCACGACGTCGGCTTGCCCGCGGCGGCCGACCGCGTCGCCGAGGCGCGTGGCGAGCTGCAGGCCGCCGGCGCCGCCGCCGACGATCACGATGCGCGGCACGCGGGGTGCGCGGTCCGTTGCAAGGGTAGGCGTGATGTGGTCCATGTTGTGGCTCCCGCTGATGACGATTCGGATGACATTGCTCAAGAACCGACGATATAGTTTTGAACCTACGCGAACAATTTAATGTTTATAAGCAACTCATATGTATTCACTTATAGGAAAGGCCGCGACGTTCCGGCAGCTGAAGGCGCTGGACATGATTGCGCGGCTCGGCAGCGTGTCGCGCGCGGCCGAGGAGCTGAACCTGACGCAGCCGGCCGTGTCGCTGCAGGTTCGCCTGCTCGAGGAGGCGGTGGGCGCTGCGCTGCTGCAGCGGGTGGGGCGCGGCGTGCAGCTGACCGCGGCCGGTGAAATCGTGGCGCGCTACGCGCGCGAGATCCTGTATTTGTGGAGCGAGGCCGGCGACGAAGTGGCCGCGCTGACGGGCGACCTCGGCGGCACGCTGCGGATCGGCGCGATTACGACGGCCGAGTATCTGATTCCGCCGCTGCTGGTGAAATTCACCGCGACGCGCCCGCACGTGAAGACCTATTTCAAGGTCGGCAATCGCGACGACATCATCCGCATGCTCGCGACGCATGAAATCGATCTCGCGGTGATGGGCAGCGCGCCGAGGGAGCTGCGCACGCACGCGGTCGAGTTCGCGAAGCATCCGATGGTGTTCGTCGCGGCGCCCGGCCATCCGCTGATGCAGCGCAAGCGCGTCGCGCTGAAGGATCTCGAATCCGCGCACCTGCTCGTGCGCGAGCGCGGTGCGGGCACGCGCTCGACCGTCGAGAGCCTGTTCAAGACGGCAGGCCATCGCTTCCATGTGGGCTCCGAACTGTCGAGCAACGAGGCGATCAAGCAGATGGCCGAAGCAGGGCTCGGCGTCGCGTTCCTGTCGTTGCACGCGTGTGCACTCGAGTTGCGCACCGGGCTGCTCGGGCAACTGCCGTTTCCGGGCAACCCGATCGAGCGCGAATGGTATGTGGTCACGCTCGCCGACCGGCGGATCTCGCAGGTGACGGGGCTGTTTCGCGACTTCCTGATCAAGCAGGGCGCCCCGGTGATCGACGGCGCGACGGTGGCGCCGCACGAGCGGCGGCGCAAGTAGGCGCACGCCGGGGACGCGGGCGGCGTGTGCGAGCCGTGCGTTCCGCCGGTCAGACGATCCCGAAGTCGTCGTTGCTGTCGGGAATCGATGCGAGCAGCCGTTCGAGGCGGTACCAGCCGATCATGCGCAGGCACCGCGCGGCGAAGGCGGTCCGGTTGTTGCGGGGAGCGGGGCCGGCAGGGCGGCGAGCCGCACGGGACGGCGAAGCGAGGATGAACGCCGCGCGTCGTTGGCAGGAATGGGGCATGACGGTCTCCGTAGGTGTCGGATGAGGCCATCGTAATCGTCGCGGCGTCCGTCCGCGCGCAGGCAAGGATGCGGCGGAGCAGGAACGGATGATCTTTTTCTGCCCGGCGCGGGAATGGCGGTGCGCGCCCGGCAAGCGGCCCGGAAAAGCGTCACAATGCGCGTTCGACACCCGATCTGGTGGAGGGGAACCATGAGCGATCCGATTCTCGCCGCGCCGACTGACAACGGCGTGCCGGTCAGCCTGCGCTCCAGCCGCGGGCTCGGCTGGCGCGGCTTCGGCGCGTCGCTGCTGGAGATTCGCGCCGGTACGTACCGGATTCCGGCCACGGATCATCACCGCATCGGCGTGCATATCGGCTCGCCCGTGCGCGCGGATTGCGTGTGCGACGGCGAACGCGTGTCGCGCATCCAGGCCCACGGCGACATCGACGTGATTCCCGCCGGCCTGCCGGGCCAGTGGACCGACAGTGCCGACTGCCGGATCCTGCACGTCGCACTCAGCGACACGTTCGTGCGGCGCACGTTCGAGCAACTCGAGCTGAAGCCGTCGCAGGCGCAGATCCGCCGGCGGCTGCAGGTGCGCGATCCGCGCCTGCAGCACATCGCGTGGGCGATGGCCGCCGAACTCGAAGCGGAAGACGCGTCGGATCCGCTCTATGCGGAGAGCCTGTGCACGGCGCTCGTCGCGCGGCTGGCCGACAGCCAGCCGGTGTTTCGCGAGCGCCGGCGTACGCTTGCGCCGAAAGCGGCGGCGCGCGTGATCGACTATGTCGAGGCCAACCTCGAACGCCGCATGACGCTGGCCGAGCTCGCGGCGCTCGTGTCGATCAGCGTGCCGCATTTCAAGGTGCTGTTTCGCGAGACGCTCGGGATGCCGGTGCATCAGTACGTGGTGCGGCGCCGGGTCGAGCGTGCGAAGGCGTTGCTGCTCGAAGGCCGGCTCAGCATCAGCCAGATCGCGCTCGAAGCCGGGTTCGCGCATCAGAGCCACATGGCGAACTGGATGAATCGCGTGCTGGGCGTGACGCCGACGGAGGTCGCGCGTTCCGGGGCGCGTGGCGGGCTGCGGCTCGCTTATGACGGCGAGGACCGTTGATCGACCGCTGTGCCGGATTGGACCGCGCGGGGGCCGACGATCCGCGAGCCCATGATCTGCCGGAGCAGGCGACGCGGCGGACACACTCGGCAACCGTGTAATTCGACATCCGTTCCTGTTCCGATCATCCGTCCGTGCGCGTCACGTTGGCTGTGAGCGCCGAGAATCACTGCACCATCTTCCCCCGGGAGCGGATCGTGTTCGTGATCTTCGGAGCATCAGGCAACGTCGGACTGTCGACTGTAACGACCTTGCGCCAGGCAGGTCATCCCGTGCGCGCGGTGCTGCGCGACGCACGCCGGCGCGAACGCTTCGCGCAACTCGGCTGCGACGTCGCGATCGCCGATCTGGCGGACGCCCGCGCGGTCGCCGCGGCGATCGATGGCGCGCAAGCCGTGCAGATGTTGTGCCCGGTGCCGATCGCCGACAGCGACCCGGCGGCAACGATGGAGCGGACGATCGACCTCGTGACCGGCGCGCTCGTCGCGAATCCGCCGCCCGCGCTGCTCGCGCTGTCGGACTATGGCGCCGAGCGCGACGGCAACACGGGCATCACGCGGCTCTTTCATTGTCTCGAGGAAAGGCTGAGGACGGTTCCGACGCGGCTCACGCTGCTGCGCTCGGCCGAACACCTGCAGAACTGGACCCGCGTGCTGCCCGTCGCACTCGCAACCGGCGTGCTGCCGAGCTTTCACCATCCGGTCGACAAGGTGTTTCCGACGGTCTGGGCGCCCGATGTCGGTGTCGCGGCGGCGCGGCTGCTGCTCGATTCCGCCGAAACCGGCAACCGGCCGCGTATCGTCAGCATCGAAGGGCCGCAGCGGGTGAGCGTGCGGGGCATCGCGGATACGCTCGGCGCGGTCGCGGACCACGAGATCGTCGCGCGCGAACTGCCGCGCGACGCATGGACCGCGACGCTGTTGCGCGCCGGGCTCAGCGAGCGCCATGCACAACTGATCGTCGATCTCTATGACGCGCACAACGCGGGGCAGATCGATGTCGAGGCCGGCGTGTCGGAGCGGGTGCATGGCGCGACGACACCGGCGGAGGCATTCGCCAAGCTGGTGCGCGAGCATGCGCGGTGAGCGACGCGGCGGCTGAAAGGGCGCGCGCCGCGCGTTACGCCTGCCGCCGCGCCCAGCTCGTCACCCCATACGCGACCGACCCGATCACGATCCCCCAGAACGCGGACCCGAGCCCGAGCCACGTCATCCCCGATGCGGTCGCGAGGAACGTGATCACCGATGCCTCGCGATGCGCCTCGTCCTCGAAGATCCCGTGCACGTTCGCGCCGATCGCACCGATCAGCGCGAGCCCCGCGAGGATCGCGACGAACGCCTTCGGCAGTGCAAAGAACAGCGTGACGATCGTCCCCGCGAAGAGCCCGCCGATCAGGTAGATCACGCCGTTCGCGATGCCCGCGATGTAGCGCCGGTCCGGATCCTCGTGCGAATCCTTGCCGGTGCACAGCGCCGCGGTGATCGCCGCGACGACGATCGTGATCCCGCCAAAGCACGCGACGACGAGCGACATCACGCTGGTTGCGGTGATGATCGGCCGCGCCGGCGTGTGATAGCCCGAGACGCGCAGGATCGTCATCCCCGGCAGGAACTGGCCGGTGAGACTGACGACGACGAGCGGCAGCGCGAGGCTGAGCGTGGTGCCGAGCGTCCATTCGGGCGCGATGAAGATCGGCCGCGCGATGCTCGGCGACACGTTGCCGAGATGCGCCATCCCGAGCAGCGTCGCGAGCGCGGCGCCCGTCAGCAGCACGAGCACGATGCTGTAGCGCGGCAGCAGGCGCTTGAAGATCACGTATGCCGCGATCATCCCGAACCCGAGCACCGGCTGCACGGTCGCGGCGGAGAACGCATGCATGCCGAACGGCAGCAGGATCCCCGCCATCATCCCGCACGCGATGCCGCGCGGAATGTGGCGCACGAGCCGGTCGAAATAGCCGGTGATGCCGATCACGAGGATGATCAGCGCGGCCGTGATGTACGCGCCGACGGCCTGGTTCAGCGTCAGCTGCGGAAAGAGGCCGACGAGCAGCGCGGTGCCGGGCGCCGACCATGCGGTCACGATCGGCACCTTCAGTTTCCAGCTCGCGAAGAGGCCCGACACGCCCGCGCCGATCGAGATCGCCCAGACCCACGACGCCACCATCTCGTTGGAGACATGCGCGGCTTGCGACGCCTGAAAGAAGATCGCGAGCGGGCCTGCGTAGGAAATCAGCACCGCGAGAAAGCCCGCGGTCACCGCGGAGACGGACCAGTCGTTGCCGATCGAGCGGATCGCGCCGGGCGAGGTGTTCGGTTGCATCGTCGTAGGGGAGTGCGGCGCGCGGCCGGGCGGCTGAGCCGGGGCGAATGATTGTCGGAGGCCCCGGACGATCCGTCATTCTGGGCATTGCCGCCGAAATTGGCAATTTGCCGATGAAGATCGATGCTGTCGGCTTTTCGTAAGAAATGCGCATCGGGGCGGCCGCGCGGCATTGCGCGGGCGTCGTCGCGTCGGGCGCCTTCACGGCGAAGCGCGACTCACTCAAGCACTACGTACTGATCTGAAGATACCCGTCGACGGCGGCGACCTTCGCACCACCGCCCGTCGACAGCGACGCCGTGCCCTGGTCGAACGGATGCACGGGCGTGTCGGTCGGCGTCCATGCATGGCGCGCCAGCAGTTCGCGATAGCCGCCGCGGATCACGAAGCCGCCGCATTTCTCCGCATACGCATCGCGCCGCATCCGGTACGCGCGCGGCAGGTCGTACCACGGCAGCGTCGGCAGGTCGTGATGCACGAGGTGATAGTTGTTGTTCAGGTACAGCAGCCGCATCGCGAAGCCGGCTTCGTTGATCGCGATGCGCGCCTTCGGGTGCCGCGCGGCGCGATGCTCGTACAGCGAACGGATCATCGCGAGCGACAGCGCGGGCCACGTGATGGCCACCAGGTAGTACCACCACGACACGCCGATTGCCCACTGCAGCCATGCGAGCAGCGCGACCACGCAGGCGGCGTGCGTGATCCACATCCGCAGATGGCGGAAGTCGCCGCGCCGGAACGCGGCGAACGCGTCGGCGAACATCGCGGCGACGCTCGTCGGCGGCCCGAACACGAGGCGTCCGGCGAAGGTGGTGCGCGCAACCGTCAGCGCGCGACGCCAGCGCGGTAGCCGCGCCCACCGCTCGCGCGACACGTAGTTCGTTTCCGGGTCGACGCCCGGCACGGTCAGGTCCTCGTCGCGGTGATGGTCGAGGTGCGTGTCGCGATAGAGCGTGTACGGATACCAGATCGTCAACGGCGGGTAGCCGAGCAGCCGGTTCATGAACGCGGAACGCGTCGGATGGCCGTGCAGCAGCTCGTGCTGCAGCGACAGGTGCCATGCGCCGAGCAGGATCAGCGGCGGCGTCGCGGCCGCGAGCGACAGGCGCTCGGCGCGTACGAGCAGCAGCACGGCGAGCCACCCGCCGTAGATCGCGACGACCAGCAGCCACGTCGGCCACTCGGTGCGGGCAGTGAAGCGGGCGTTGAGTGCGGCGATCGCGCGCGCGTGGTCGACGTCGAAGTATTCGGCCATGGTGCTGGGGCGGGATGAAGCGGGTGATTCGGGTGCTATACGGGTAACGGGTAGCGGACGATCGCGCCGGCGTGGGCCGCGATGCTGTTGACAGAAACGGGGCGCGGCTCGCGGTCGGCCGCTACGGCGGCTTGCGACGGTGTCGCGACACTGGAACGCTAACCGGCTCGCGTAGTCAGGCCAACCAAGCAATTCGCATTTGCTTATCGTTGCGCGGCAGATAAGCATTGACCGCCCCTGCGCGTGCCGGACCGGCGCGAAACCCAGGCGAACGGGCTTTCTCCAACGCATCGCCGGTGCGTAGAATGCGCGAATGAGCCCATGGATCGCCGGACTGCCGATGTACAACGTGACGCCGCGCCACGCCGCACTGTGGCGCGCGTTGCTGCGTGACGCGCTCGATGCGTTCGCGCGTGCCGGCGGGCCTGCCGGCGTCGCGCTGCTCGACGAGCCGTTCGGGGATCTGCACGCGCTGTGGCACCGCAACGACTTGCTGTTGTCGCAGACATGCGGTTATCCGTACCGGATGCTCGGATTGCGCGATGCCGTGCACCTGATCGCGACACCGGCATTCGATGCGCCCGGCTGCGACGGCGCGCGCTACAGCAGTGTGATGGTGGTGTCGGCGCGCGTGTACGCGGGCGGCGCGACGACGCTGACTGCCTGTCGCGGATTGCGGGCAGCATTCAACGGCGCGGATTCGCACAGCGGGATGAACGCGTTCCGGCATGCGGTCGCGCCGCATGCGCATGACGGGCGTTTCTTCAGTTCGGTCGTGTCGTTCGGCTCGCACCTGAACGTGCTGCGCGCGCTGGCGGCAGGCGTTGCCGATTGCGCGGCGATCGACTGCGTGACGTTCGCGTATGTGCGTGACGCACTGCCCGAGTTGTTGAACGACGTCCGGATCATCGGCATGACGGCGTCGGCGCCGGGCTTGCCGTTGATTGCGTCGAAGGCGCTGGACGCAACGCTGGCAGGCGCGTTGCAGGATGCGCTCGATGGTGCGGTCTCGGTCGATCCGGCGCGGGCGAACGCACTGCGGCTGAAGGGTTTCGAGCGTCTGCCGCCGAGTGCCTACGACACGATTGCCCGGCTCGCGCAGGACGCGGCCGCGCACGGGTATCCCGAGCTGGCGTGAGCGCAGCGTCCGCGCAACGGTGGCTAGAACGGCAAGGTGCCGGGCGGTGCGTTGCGTACCACGGCGAGCGTCGTGCCGATATGATCCTCGAGCGCGAGTGCCGCGCGCGCATCGGCGCGGCGCATCGCGGCTTCGAACAGGCATGTGTGCTCCGCATGCACGTCGCGCTTCGAATCGCCGAGCCCGATGCACACGCGCCGATAGCGTTCGCTTTGCTGCGACAGCATGCGCAGGATCAGGTACGTCCAGGGCGTCGCGGCCGCCGAAATCAGCGCTTCGTGAAAGCGCCGGTTGCACGCTTCCCATGCGGCGCGGTTTTCGATGGACACCGGCTGCTCCCAGGCCGACAGCATGTCGAAACTCTGCCGCACGCGTTGCGCCCATGCGTCGTCGCCGCGCCGCACGGAGTCGCGCAGCGCATCGACCTCGATATGAATGCGCAGCCGCGTGATGGCTTCGAGATCGTCGACCGACATCGGCGTCACGCGAAACCCGCGCTGCCCTTCGGCGACGACCAGCGCATCGCTGACGAGCCGCGTGAGTGCCTCGCGCAGCGTGCCCGCGCCGACGCCGTACACGTCCTTCAGATGCTCGACGCGCAGCTTCGCGCCGGGCGGGTAATGCCCCTCGATGATGTGTTGCCGGAGCTGGTGATACGCATGCTCGCTGAGCGTGCGGGCATGCGGCTCGGCGGCGTCGGCGTCGGCCGGCTCGTGCGCCGGCGGAGGGTCGTCGAACGGATGGGCGGGCAGGATGGTGTTCATGTCACGCGTCCTCCTGATCCTGTTTGCGGTTGAGCCGATAGCTGAGTTGCGCGCGCGTCAGGCCGAGCAGGCGCGCGGCGGCCGACAGGTTGCCGTTCGCGCGGTCGACGGCCTCGTGCAGCAGCGCCCGCTCGAGGCCGTCGAGTCCGCCGCCGCCCTGCAACTGGTCGAGGATGGCGCCGCAGTCGATCGACATCGCGGCCGCCGGCCGGATCTGCCCGGCCCGATCGACCGTCGCGCCACCGGGCGCGCCGACGCCGGGGAACAGGTCCTTCGCGTCGACCGGACGGTTCGGGCGCGACAGGATCACCGCGCGCTCGATCAGGTTCTCGAGCTCGCGCACGTTGCCGGGCCAGCGGTAGCCGCGCAGCGTGTCGTAGGCGTAGTCGGTCAGCGTCGGCGTCGGCTTGCCGTGCACGGCCGCGAAGCGTTCGAGCATTGCGTCGGCGAGCGGCGCGATGTCGTCCTGCCGGTCGCGCAGCGGCGGAATCAGCACGGGGTAGACGTTGATCCGGTAATAGAGATCGGCGCGAAAGGTGCCGTCGCGCACGGCCTGCTCGAGATCGCGGTTGGTCGCCGCGACGACGCGGACGTCCACCTTCCGGCCCTCGGTCGCGCCGAGCCGCTCGACCTCGCCCTCCTGAAGCACGCGCAGCAGCTTTGCCTGTACGTCGAGCGGCAGCTCGCCGATCTCGTCGAGAAACAGCGTGCCGCCGTCCGCGCGCTCGAAGCGGCCGGCGCGCGCGGCTTGCGAGCCCGTGAACGCGCCTTTCTCCGCGCCGAACAGTTCGGACTCGATCAGCGCATGCGGAATGGCCGCGCAGTTGATCGCGACGAACGGCTTCTGCGCGCGCGGGCTGAGGCCGTGCAGCGCACGCGCGAAGCGTTCCTTGCCGACGCCCGTTTCGCCGGTGAGCAGCACGGCGACCTTGGTCGGCGCGGCCGTTTCGAGCAGCGCATAGGCTGCACGAAATGCGTCGGAACGCCCGACGAGCCGGGTCCGGCTGTCGTCCGGCGCGATCTCGAGGCGCAGCGATTCGACTTCGGTCTGCAGGTCGCGGATCGTGTTGATCAGCGAGTCGGCCTTGAACCACGACGAGATCTCGTCGGCATCCGGCCATTCCTCGGCTGGCTTGCCGACGATCGTGCAGTGCGGGTCGTGCATGCCGACGCAGGTCGTTTCCTTGAACAGGATCGTCCGGCCGATGAACGCGCTGGTGTAGCCGGTCGCATAGCCGATCAGCATCCAGCAGACGGGTTCGGGCTGCGGCCCGAACGTGCGGCGGTGCACGTCGGCCTCCCATGAATGTTCCCAGCGGTACTCGCAATAGAACGCGCCCGTCGCGGGATCGGCCTCGAAGCGCACCGGCGTGACCTGAACGGCGCCTTCGAGCATGTGCAGTTGCGGGCCGACATGGAACATGTCGAACAACGACGCGCCGCTGCGAATTTCGCGGGCGAGCGCGGCGTCCCGTTCTCCGGCGGCGAAGCCGACCCGCGTGAAGAAGCGTCGCGTCTGTGCCGGTCCGACGCTTTCCATCAGTTCCTGGCGCAGCGTTGCCAGCGCGCCGGCATGCAGGAGCACCATCCGCTGACCGGCCAGCCAGATGCGACCGTCGCTCGCCGAAAAATGGATCAGCTTGCGCAGGTCGGTGTCCGGCGGCAATGGGGGCAGGCTGGGCCGCATCGTGTCTCCTCCGTCGAGATTTCTCGTGATTTTCAAGATTTTCGCCAGCGGCGCCGCGGCGCGCGGATCGATTTGATCATTTCGTCAAATGCGTTCGACGGTGTTGCTCAAATGATGAAAGGCGCCACCGGATATGGGTTCAGGCGCGGTCGCCGACGAGCGATTTCCGTTCTGGTTAACCGCCATTGTGGATCGCGAATTTGAACTTCGCGTCAGGGCTTTCCCTCAATTATCGAGATTTTTTGAGCGCGTGCCCGCACGTGGCACGGATGCTGCATTGAAGTGCGGCATGGAGGCGACACCGATCATGAATCAGCACCCGACCGATCTTTCCCCGCTCGACCATGGCCGCAAGTGCGCGCGCGTGACCGGCACGAACGTGCGCGGCTTCGTCGAATTCGAGTTTTCGCTCGGCGGCGCGCCGGATCTGTTCGTCGAGCTGACGTTGTCTCCTGCCGCCTTCGACGCGTTCTGCCGCGAACAGCAGGTGACGCGGCTCGACGTCGAAGCGAACCCATGACCTTGAGGAGCAAGAAGTGACCATCGAGCTGAAGACAGTCGACATCAAGCCGCTCCGGCACACCTTCGCGCATGTCGCGCAGAACATCGGCGGCGACAAGACGGCGACGCGCTACCAGGAAGGCATGATGGGCGCACAGCCCCAGGCGAACTTCCATTACCGGCCGACCTGGGACCCGGACCACGAGATCTTCGATCCGTCGCGTTCGGCGATACGGATGGCGAACTGGTACGCATTGAAGGATCCGCGCCAGTTCTACTACGCGTCGTGGGCGACGACGCGCGCGCGCCAGCAGGACGCGATGGAGTCGAACTTCGAGTTCGTCGAATCGCGCCGGATGATTGGCCTGATGCGCGACGACGTGGCCGCGCAGGCGCTCGACGTGCTGGTGCCGCTGCGCCATGCCGCGTGGGGCGCGAACATGAACAACGCGCAGATCTGTGCGCTCGGCTACGGTACCGCGTTCACCGCGCCCGCGATGTTCCATGCGATGGACAACCTCGGCGTCGCGCAGTACCTGACGCGCCTCGCGCTCGCGATGGCCGAGCCCGACGTGCTCGATGCGGCCAAGGCCAGCTGGACGAACGACGCCGCATGGCAGCCGCTGCGCCGCTATGTGGAGGACACGCTGGTCGTGGCCGACCCGGTCGAGCTTTTCGTTGCGCAGAACCTCGCGCTCGACGGCCTGCTGTATCCGCTCGTCTACGACCGCTTCATCGACGAACGGATCGCGCTCGCGGGCGGCTCGGCGGTCGCGATGCTCACCGCGTTCATGCCGGAATGGCACGCCGAATCGAATCGCTGGATCGACGCGGTGGTGAAGGCCATGGCCGCCGAATCCGACGACAACCGCGCGCTGCTCGCCCGCTGGACCCGAGACTGGTCCGCACGGGCCGACGCGGCGCTCGCACCGGTCGCGGCGCGCGCGTTGCAGGATGCCGGCCGGGCAGCGCTCGACGAAGTGCGCGAGCAGTTCCATGCACGCGTCGCAAAACTCGGCCTCGCGCTCTGACGCCGCGCATATCCCCTCAATCCAAGGAAAGCCAGCATGTCGAACGTATTCATCGCCTTTCAGACAAATGAGGACTCCAGACCAATCGTCGACGCGATCGTCGCCGACAACCCGCACGCGGTGGTGGTCGAGTCGCCCGGGATGGTCAAGATCGATGCGCCGGACCGGCTGACGATCCGCCGCGAAACGATCGAGGAACTGACCGGCACGCGCTTCGACCTGCAGCAGCTGCAGGTGAACCTGATCACGCTGTCCGGCCACATCGACGAAGACGACGACCAGTTCACGCTGAGCTGGTCGCACTGAACGCCGCGCAACACGCACCGACAACACCGGAGACACGAATGGACACGCCAACGCTCAAGAAAAAGCTCGGCCTGAAGGACCGCTACGCGGCGATGACGCGCGGCCTCGGCTGGGAGACGACTTACCAGCCGATGGACAAGGTCTTCCCGTACGACCGTTACGAAGGCATCAAGATCCACGACTGGGACAAGTGGGTCGACCCGTTCCGCCTGACGATGGATGCGTACTGGAAATACCAGGGCGAGAAGGAGAAGAAGCTGTACGCGGTGCTCGATGCGTTCACGCAGAACAACGCGTTCCTCGGCGTGACCGACGCGCGCTACATCAACGCGCTGAAGCTGTTCATCCAGGGCGTGACGCCGCTTGAATATCTCGCGCATCGCGGTTTCGCGCACGTCGGCCGGCACTTCACCGGCGAGGGTGCGCGCATCGCGTGCCAGATGCAGTCGATCGACGAGTTGCGGCACTACCAGACCGAAACGCACGCGATGTCGACGTACAACAAGTTCTTCAACGGCTTCCATCATTCGAACCACTGGTTCGACCGCGTCTGGTACCTGTCGGTGCCGAAGTCGTTCTTCGAGGACGCGTATTCGTCGGGGCCGTTCGAGTTCCTGACGGCGGTCAGCTTCTCGTTCGAATACGTGCTGACGAACCTGCTGTTCGTGCCGTTCATGTCGGGCGCCGCGTACAACGGCGACATGTCGACCGTCACGTTCGGCTTTTCCGCGCAGTCGGACGAATCGCGTCACATGACGCTCGGCATCGAGTGCATCAAGTTCCTGCTCGAGCAGGACCCGGACAACGTGCCGATCGTGCAGCGCTGGATCGACAAGTGGTTCTGGCGCGGCTACCGGCTGCTCACGCTGGTCGCGATGATGATGGACTACATGCAGCCGAAGCGCGTGATGAGCTGGCGCGAGTCGTGGGAGATGTACGCGGAGCAGAACGGCGGCGCGCTGTTCAAGGATCTCGCGCGCTACGGCATTCGCGAGCCGAAGGGCTGGCAGGACGCCTGCGAAGGCAAGGACCACATCAGCCACCAGGCATGGTCGACATTCTACGGCTTCAACGCGGCGTCGGCGTTCCACACGTGGGTGCCGACCGAGGACGAGATGGCGTGGCTGTCAGCGAAGTATCCCGACTCGTTCGACCGCTATTACCGCCCGCGCTTCGACTACTGGGGAGAGCAGGCGAAGGCCGGCAACCGCTTCTACATGAAGACGCTGCCGATGCTGTGCCAGACCTGCCAGATCCCGATGCTGTTCACCGAGCCCGGCAACCCGACGAAGATCGGCGCGCGCGAGTCGAACTACCTCGGCAACAAGTTCCATTTCTGCAGCGATCACTGCAAGGAAATCTTCGACCACGAGCCGCAGAAGTACGTGCAGGCATGGTTGCCCGTGCACCAGATCTATCAGGGCAACTGCTTCCCGCCCGATGCGGACCCGAGCGCGGAAGGCTTCGATCCGCTCGCCGCGGTGCTCGATTACTACGAAGTGCAGATGGGCCGCGACAACCTCGATTTCGACGGCTCGGAAGACCAGAAGAACTTCGCGGCCTGGCGCGGCCAGGCCACGAGCAACTGATCGATACACAACCTTGAACGAGACCGGCGTACGCGCGAATGCGCAAACGCCGGCCGACAGGAGACAAGCATGACCGTCATCGCGCTCAAACCCTACGACTTCCCGGTGAAGGACGCGGTCGAGAAGTTCCCGGCGCCGCTGCTCTACGTGTGCTGGGAAGACCACCTGATGTTCCCGGCGCCGTTCTGCCTGCCGCTGCCGCCCGACATGCCGTTCGGCGCGCTCGCGCGCGACGTGCTGCCGCCCATCTACGGCTATCACCCCGACTTCGCGAAGATCGACTGGGGCCGCGTCGAGTGGTTTCGCTCCGGTGAGCCGTGGACGCCCGACGCAGCGAAGAGCCTGGCCGACAACGGCCTCGGGCACAAGGACCTGATCAGCTTCCGCACGCCGGGCCTGGACGGCCTCGGCGGCGCGAGCTTCTGACCGCGACGCGGACGAGCGAACCATCATGAGCCACCAACTTACCATCGAGCCGCTGGGCGTCACGATCGAGGTCGAGGAAGGACAGACGATGCTCGATGCCGCGCTGCGCCAGGGCATCTACATTCCGCATGCGTGCTGTCACGGCCTGTGCGGCACCTGCAAGGTCGCGGTGCTCGACGGCGAGACCGATCTCGGCGACGCGAACCCGTTCGCGCTGATGGATTTCGAGCGCGAGGAAGGCAAGGCGCTCGCGTGCTGCGCGACGCTGCAGGCCGACACCGTGATCGAGGCCGACGTCGACGAGGAACCGGACGCGGAAATCATTCCGGTCAAGGATTTCGCGGCTGAAGTGACGCGCATCGAGCAGCTCACGCCGACCATCAAGTCGATCCGACTGAAGCTGTCGCAGCCGATGCATTTCCAGGCGGGCCAGTACGTCCAGCTGGAGATTCCCGGTCTCGGGCAGAGCCGCGCGTTCTCGATCGCGAACGCGCCGGCCGACGTCGCGGCCACCGGAGAGATCGAGCTGAACGTGCGGCAGGTGCCGGGCGGGCTCGGCACCGGCTACCTGCACGAGCAGTTGGCCACCGGCGACCGCATGCGGCTGTCGGGCCCGTACGGGCGCTTCTTCGTGCGTCGCTCGGCCGCGCGGCCGATGATCTTCATGGCTGGCGGATCGGGGCTGTCGAGCCCGCGCTCGATGATCGCGGACCTGCTCGCCAGCGGCGTCAAAGCGCCGATCACGCTGGTCTACGGCCAGCGCAACGCGAAGGAGCTGTACTACCACGACGAATTCCGCGCGCTCGCCGAACGCCACCCGAACTTCACGTACGTGCCGGCGCTGTCCGAAGGCGCGCCGGATGCCGGCGGCGACGTCGCGCAAGGGTTCGTGCACGACGTCGCGAAGGCGCATTTCGACGGCGACTTCTCGGGGCACCAGGCATACCTGTGCGGCCCGCCCGCGATGATCGACGCGTGCATCACGACGCTGATGCAGGGGCGCCTGTTCGAGCGCGACATCTATCACGAGAAGTTCATCTCGGCGGCCGACGCGCAACAGACGCGCAGCCCGCTGTTCCGGCGGGTGTGACATGGATGCGGGCCGCGTATGCGGGACGGTCAGGATCGCGCAGACCGACGAGCGCTATGCGTGCGTGTCGGGCGAGTCGTTGCTGGCCGGCATGGCGAAGCTCGGCCGCCGCGGCATTCCGGTCGGCTGCCTGAACGGCGGGTGCGGCGTGTGCAAGGTGCGCGTGCTGCGCGGCGCGGTGCGCAAGCTCGGGCCGGTCAGCCGCGCACACGTCAGCGCCGAAGAGGAGAACGACGGCTACGCGCTCGCGTGCCGTGTGGTGCCGGACGGCGACGTGGAACTGGAGGTGGCCGGCCGGCTGAAAAAGCCGTTCTTCTGCGGCGCGGCCCGTGCCGGCGCGCCGACGATCGACAAGTAACCAGGAAACCAGGAGGAGACACATCATGGGTGTGATGCGTATTGGTCATGTCAGTCTGAAGGTGATGGACATGGAAGCGGCGCTGCGTCATTACGTGCGCGTGCTCGGCATGCAGGAGACGATGCGCGACGCGGCGGGCAACGTCTATCTGAAATGCTGGGACGAATGGGACAAGTATTCGCTGATTCTGTCGCCGTCCGACCAGGCGGGGCTCAAGCACGCCGCGTACAAGGTCGAGCACGACGCCGACCTGGACGCGTTCCAGCAGCGTATCGAGGCATACGGGATCGCGACCGAGATGCTGCCCGAAGGCGCGCTGCCGGCGGTCGGCCGTCAATTGCGGTTCCTGCTGCCGAGCGGGCACGAACTGCGGCTGTTCGCGAAGAAGGAGCTGGTGGGCACCGCGGTCGGCTCGCTGAACCCCGATCCGTGGCCCGACGATGTTCCGGGCTCGGCCGTGCACTGGCTCGACCACTGCCTGCTGATGTGCGAACTGAACCCCGAAACCGGCGTGAACCGTGTCGAGGAGAACACGCGCTTCATGGCCGAGTGTCTCGACTTCCATCTGGCGGAACAGGTGATGGTCGGCCCAGGCAATACGATCCGGGCCGCGACGTGGATGTTCCGCAGCACGACGCCGCATGACATCGCGTTCGTCGGCGGCCCGAGCAACGGCCTACATCACATCGCGTTCTTCCTCGACGACTGGGCCGACGTGCTGAAGTCGGCCGACGTCATGGCGAAGAACAAGGTGAAGATCGACGTCGCGCCGACGCGGCACGGCATCACGCGCGGCACCACCATCTATTTCTTCGATCCGAGCGGCAACCGCAACGAGACGTTCGCGGGGCTGGGTTATCTCGCGCAACCCGATCGCCCGGTCACGACGTGGACCGAGGAGGAGCTCGGGCGCGGGATCTTCTTCCACTCCGGCGAGCTGAACGAAGCGTTCACGACCGTCTACACCTGAGCCGCAAGGAGCCCAGCGTCATGGATCGAAACGACACGAACCGCAGCATCGACACGCGCGCGATCGACTGGCCCGCCGCGGCGCGCGCGGCGCAGGCGGCGGCCGAGGCCGCCGAACGGCTCGGCGTGCGCGTCAACGTCGCGGTCGTCGATGCGGCCGGACTGCTCGCGGCATTCGTCCGCATGCCCGGCGCACCGTTGCATTCGATCGATATCGCGATCGACAAGGCGTACACGGCCGCGAGCTTCGGTCTGCCCACCGGCGCGTGGCACGCCGCATTGGCGTCGCACTCGGACGCGGTGCGGCAAGGCCTCGTGCTGCGGCCGCGCTTCGTCGCATTCGGCGGCGGGTTGCCGATCGTCGAAGACGGCGCGTTGATCGGCGGCATCGGCGTATCGGGCGGCAGCGAGGCGCAGGACGAGCAATGCGCGAACGCGGGGCTCGATGCGGCCGGCTTCGGCGGCCCATGACGCACGGCACGCAAACGCGCTCCACGAACCCACGGATTGACGACTATCGGCACACACATCATGTACGACACCGAACCCATTGCCGCGACACGCGGCCCCGCCGGCGGGCAGCCGGAACCGCGGCTCGTCCGCAACTTCATCGACGGCGACTATCGCGCGGGCGAACGCTGGTTCGACAAGCGCTCGCCGCTCGACAACGCGGTGATCGCGCGCGTCGCCGAAGCGAGCCGCGCGGATGTCGACGCGGCGGTACAGGCCGCACGCGCGGCGCTGGCCGGCCCGTGGGGCGGCCTGACCGTCGCGCAGCGCGTCGAGCTCCTGTATGCGGTGGCCGACGGCATCACGCGCCGCTTCGACGATTTCCTCGAAGCCGAAGTGGCCGACACCGGCAAGCCGGTGAGCCTCGCCAGCCATATCGACATCCCGCGCGGCGCCGCGAACTTCAAGGTGTTCGCCGACGTGGTGAAGAACGTGCCCGGCGAAACCTTCGAGATGGCGACGCCGGACGGCGCGGGCGCGCTCAACTACGCGATCCGCCGGCCGGTCGGCGTGGTCGGCGTGATCTGCCCGTGGAATCTGCCGCTGCTGCTGATGACGTGGAAGGTCGGGCCCGCGCTCGCGTGCGGCAATACGGTGGTCGTGAAACCGTCGGAGGAGACGCCGCAGACGGCCGCGCTGCTCGGCGAGGTGATGAACGCGGCCGGCGTGCCACGCGGCGTCTACAACGTCGTGCACGGCTTCGGGCCCGGCTCGGCCGGCGAATTCCTGACGACCCACCCGGGTGTGAACGCGATCACGTTCACCGGCGAGACGCGCACCGGCGCGGCGATCATGAAGGCCGCGGCCGACGGCGCGCGGCCCGTCAGCCTCGAGATGGGCGGCAAGAACGCGGCGATCGTGTTCGCCGATTGCGATTTCGATGCGGCCGTCGAGGGCACGTTGCGCTCGTGCTTCGCGAACGCGGGGCAGGTGTGCCTCGGCACCGAGCGTGTGTATGTCGAGCGTCCGCTGTTCGAGCGTTTCGTCGCCGCGCTGAAGGCCGGTGCCGAACGGCTGCGGCCCGGCCGCCCGGAAGCGGAGTCGACCGGCCTCGGCCCGCTCATCAGCCAGGAGCATCGCGACAAGGTGCTGTCGTATTACCGCAAGGCGGCCGAACTCGGCGCGACGGTCGTGACGGGTGGCGGCGTGCCCGACATGCCGGAGGACCTGCGCGGCGGCGCGTGGGTGCAGCCGACGATCTGGACCGGCCTCGGCGACGATTCGCCGATCGCGCGCGACGAGATCTTCGGGCCGTGCACGCTCGTGATGCCGTTCGATTCCGAAGCCGAGGTGATCGGCCGCGCGAACGCGAATGCGTATGGGCTGTCGACCGCGATCTGGACGACCAACCTGTCGCGCGCGCACCGCGTCGCGGCGTCGATCGACGTCGGCATCGCGTGGGTCAATTCATGGTTCCTGCGTGACCTGCGTACCGCGTTCGGCGGCGCGAAGCAATCGGGCATCGGCCGCGAGGGCGGCGTGCATTCGCTCGAGTTCTACACGGAGCTCCGCAACGTCTGCATCAAGCTCTGACCCTCTGTTAATGACCGGAAAACTCTTATGGACTCCACGTTGATTACCACGCTGGGCGACCGGCTGTACGACGCGATGACGTCGCGCGAGCCCATCGCGCCGCTGACGTCGCAGCACGAGGACCTGTCGGTCGACGACGCGTACCGGATCCAGCAGCGCTTCGTGCAGCGCCGCCTGGATGCCGGCGAGACCGTCATCGGCAAGAAGATCGGCGTCACGTCGAAGGCGGTGATGGACATGCTCGGCGTCTACCAGCCCGACTTCGGCTACCTGCTGTCGGGCATGGTGTACGGCGAGGGCGAATGCATCGCGCTCGACACGCTGATCCAGCCGAAGGCCGAAGGCGAGATCGCGTTCGTGCTGAAGCGCGACCTGCTCGGCCCGGGCGTGACGAACGCGATGGTGCTCGCCGCGACCGAGTGCGTGATGCCGTGCTTCGAGATCGTCGACTCGCGCATCCGCGACTGGAAGATCCGCATCGGCGACACGGTGGCCGACAACGCGTCGTGCGGCGTGTTCGTGCTCGGCGACCGGGCGGTGAGCACGCGCAGCGTCGATCTGTCGACCTGCGGCATGGTGCTCGAGAAGAACGGCGACGTGATCGGCACCGGCGCCGGCGCGGCCGCGCTCGGCTCGCCGGTCAATGCCGTCGCATGGCTCGCCAACACGCTCGGCCGCCTCGGCATCCCGCTGAAGGCCGGCGAAGTGATTCTGTCCGGCGCGCTCGCAGCGATGGCGCCGGTCGGGCGCGGCGACAACTTCCGCGTGTCGATCGGCGGGATCGGCGCGTGTTCGGTGCGGTTCGCGTGAGCGCCGCCCGTTCCCCTTTCCACGCAAACGAGGAATTCCCCATGACCCGAAAGATCCGTTGCGCGCTGATCGGCCCCGGCAACATCGGCACCGACCTGCTCGCCAAACTGATGCGCAGCCCCGTGCTCGAACCCGTGTGGATGGTCGGCATCGATCCCGATTCCGATGGCCTGAAGCGCGCGCGCGAACTCGGCCTCAAGACCACCTCGGACGGCGTCGACGGCCTGCTGCCGCATGTGCAGGCCGACGGCGTGCAGATCGCGTTCGACGCGACGAGCGCATACGTCCACGCGGAAAACAGCCGCAAGCTGAACGCGCTCGGCGTGCTGATGATCGACCTGACGCCGGCCGCGATCGGCCCGTACTGCGTGCCGCCCGTCAACCTGAAGGATCACATCGGCTCCGGCGAGATGAACGTGAACATGGTCACGTGCGGCGGCCAGGCGACGATTCCGATGGTGCGCGCGATCTCCCGCGTGCAGCCGGTCGCGTACGGCGAGATCGTCGCGACCGTGTCGTCGCGCTCGGTCGGCCCCGGCACGCGCAAGAACATCGACGAATTCACGCGCACCACGGCCGCGGCCGTCGCGCAGGTCGGCGGCGCGAACGAGGGCAAGGCGATCATCGTGATCAACCCGGCCGACCCGCCGCTCATCATGCGCGACACCGTGCACTGCCTGACCGAAACCGCGCCCGACGAAGCGCGCATCGTCGAATCGGTGCACGCGATGATCGCGGATGTGCAGCGCTACGTGCCCGGCTACCGGCTCGTCAACGGGCCGGTGTTCGACGGCAACCGCGTGTCGGTCTATCTCGAGGTCGAAGGTCTCGGCGACTACCTGCCGAAATACGCGGGCAACCTCGACATCATGACGGCCGCCGCCGCTCGCACCGCCGAGATGTTCGCCGAGGAACTGCTGGCCGGCCGCCTCACGCTGGCATCGGCCGCTCAGGCGGCCTGACGCCGGCAGACGCGACTTCCACGACCGGACAAGAAAGGAACGGCAATGAATCTCAAAGGCAAACGAATCACCGTCCACGACATGACGCTGCGTGACGGCATGCACCCGAAGCGTCACCAGATGACGCTCGACCAGATGCGCTCGATCGCGAGCGGGCTCGACGCGGCCGGCGTGCCGTTGATCGAAGTCACGCACGGCGACGGCCTCGGCGGCTCGTCGGTCAACTACGGCTTTCCCGCGCATACCGACGCGGAATACCTCGGCGCGGTGATCCCGCTGCTCAAGCGCGCGAAGGTGTCGGCGCTGCTGCTGCCGGGCATCGGCACCGTCGACCACCTGAAGGAGGCGCACGCGCTCGGCGTGCATACGATTCGCGTCGCGACGCACTGCACCGAGGCGGACGTCTCCGAGCAGCACATCGCGATGGCGCGCGAGCTCGACATGGATACCGTCGGCTTCCTGATGATGAGCCACATGAACAGCCCCGACGGGCTGGTGAAGCAGGCGAAGCTGATGGAGTCGTACGGCGCGAACTGCATCTACATCACCGATTCGGCCGGCTACATGCTGCCCGACGACGTGAAGGCCCGCCTGGCAGCCGTGCGCGACGCGCTGCTGCCTGAAACGGAACTGGGCTTCCACGGCCACCACAACCTCGCGATGGGCGTCGCGAACTCGATCGCCGCGATCGAGGCCGGTGCGAACCGGATCGACGGCGCGGCGGCGGGGCTCGGCGCCGGCGCGGGCAACACGCCGCTGGAAGTGTTCGTCGCCGTCTGCGAGCGGATGGGCATCGAGACCGGCATCGACGTGTGGAAGATCCAGGACGTCGCCGAGGATCTCGTCGTGCCGATGATGGACTTCCCGATCCGCATCGACCGCGACGCGCTGACGCTCGGCTATGCGGGCGTGTACGGCTCGTTCCTGCTGTTCGCGAAGCGCGCGGGCGAGAAGTACGGGATTCCGGCGCGCGACATCCTCGTCGAGCTCGGCCGGCGCGGCATGGTCGGCGGGCAGGAGGACATGATCGAGGACACCGCGCTGACGCTCGCGAAGGCGCGCGCGGCGCAACCGAAGCGGGAGGCCGCATGAATCTGACGACCGACACGATCGAGTCGCTGGCCGCGCATCTCGACGACTGCATGCGCGAGGCGCGCGACACGCCGAAGATCACCGACCGTCATCCGGAGATGGACTGGGACGACGCGTACGCGGTGCAGGATGCGATCCGCCGCCGGCAGCTTGCGCGCGGCGCGCGGATCGTCGGCTACAAGGCCGGCCTGACGTCGCACGCGAAGATGCGGCAGATGGGGGTGGACACGCCCGTGTTCGGCTTCCTGACCGACGTCCATGACCTGCCCGACGGCGGCGAGTGCGATACGTCCGCGCTGATTCATCCGAAAGTGGAGCCGGAGATCGCATTCGTGACGAAGGCCGAACTGAAGGGGCCCGGCTGCCATGTCGGCGCGGTACTCGCCGCGACGGACTTCGTCGTCGCCGGGATCGAGGTGATCGACAGCCGCTACCGCGACTTCAAGTTCGACCTGAAGAGCGTGGTGGCCGACAACACGTCGGCCGCGCGCTTTGTCGCGGGCGGCCGGCCGCTGGCTGTGGACGGCGTCGACCTGCGCACGCTCGGCATCGTGCTCGAGAAGAACGGGCTGCCGGTCGCGTTCGGCGCCGGTGCGGCCGTGCTCGGGCATCCGGCCGCCGCGATCGCGATGCTCGCGAATCACCTGGGCGCGCGCGGCGAAGCGATTCCGGCGGGCAGCCTGATCCTGTCGGGCGGCATCACGGAGGCGGTGGCCGTCGCGGCCGGCGACAACGTGACGCTGCGCGCGCAGGACATCGGGTCGGTCGGCCTGCGATTCATCTGAACGTTCCGAACGCAAAGGGAGGCCATCGTGCCGGTAGCACATCTGTACATCCTGGAAGGCCGCGACGACGACAAGAAGGAACGCCTGATCGCCGAAGTCACGGAAGCCATCCATCGCTCGCTCGACGCACCGCTCGAATCGGTGCGCGTGATCATCACCGAGATGCCGAAGGCGCACTTCGGGATCGGCGGGCAGAGCGCGAAGAAGCGCGGGCGCTGACGCGCCGCGCACCATCGAAATCGACTGGAGGACGTCATGTCAACCAATCCCGAACTGGGCCGCCGGATCGTCGCGGGCGGCCTCGACACCAACTATCACGACGTCGGCGACGGGCCGCCCGTGCTGCTGATCCACGGTTCGGGGCCGGGTGTCACGGCCTACGCGAACTGGCGGCTCACGATGCCCGCGCTCGCCGAGCAGTTTCGCGTGATCGCACCGGACATGGCCGGATTCGGCGAAACCGAGCGGCCGCGCGATTACGTGTATTCGATGGATCACTGGGTCGACCACGCACTCGGCCTGCTCGATGCGCTCGGCGTCGAGCGCGCGCACGTGATCGGCAATTCGTTCGGCGGCGCGCTGGCGCTCGCGCTGGCGATCCGGGCGCCGGAGCGCGTCGGCCGGCTCGTGCTGATGGGCGCGGCCGGCACGCGCTTCACGCTGACCGAAGGGCTCGACGCGGTGTGGGGCTACACGCCGTCGATCGCGAACATGCGCGGCCTGCTTGACATCTTCGCGTTCGATCGCACGCTCGTGAACGACGAGCTCGCGAAGCTGCGCTACGACGCGAGCGTGCGGCCCGGCTACCAGGAGGCATTCGCGAACATGTTTCCGGCCCCGCGCCAGCGCTGGGTCGATGCGCTCGCGAGCGACGAGGTGAAACTGCGCGCGCTGCCGCACGACACACTGATCGTCCATGGCCGCGAGGATCGCGTGATTCCGCTCGACAGCTCGATGAGGCTGCTGGAACTGCTGCCGAACGCGCAACTGCACGTGTTCGGCAACTGCGGACACTGGACGCAGATCGAGCATGCGGCGCGGTTCAACCGGCTGGTGATCGATCATTTCAGCGAGTCGACGGACTGATCGATCCGCGCCGACGACGGTATGCCGCGCGACGGCGCGCGGCAGGTTGGGTGGGGCACGAGGAATCGCATGTCGTGATCGTGCGGATTGCCGGACGGAGGCCGGCGAGATCCCGCTGATCGCGAGCCGGGCGCAATTTCAAGCGATGGATAGCAGCTTTCTAAACGATTAGCACTATTTAATTATAAATGGGTAAGGAGACGTCCGTGAAAGGCATGTATGTTCGATTGGCAGTCGTGGCATGCGCCGCGGCATGGGGCACGCATGCGCGTGCGACCGACGTGTTCAATCTCGAAGGCTACGGTCCGGTCTCGCGCGCGATGGGCGGGACCGGCGTGGCCTACGACGTCGGCGGGGCGGCGATGATGCTGAACCCGGCCACGCTCGGCCTGATGACCGAGGGGCGCTATGTGGACCTCGGGCTCGACGTGGTCACGACCAACATTCACGTGAAGAACGCGTCGACCGGCGAGGGCGCCACGTCGGGCAATCACGGCAACAACAACGGGCCGTATTTCGCGCCGCAGCTGGCCGTCGTCTATCGCCGCGCGAACTATGCGTTCGGCATCGGCGCGTTCGCCGAAGGCGGGCTCGGTACGCAATTCGGCGGCAGCAGTTTCCTGTCGCGGACGGCGACCAACAACGTCGATACCGGGCTCGACCAGTTTTCGCGGCTGCTGGTGCTGCGCGTCCCGCTGTCCGCGGCGTACAACGTGAACGACCGGTTGACGGTCGGGGCGTCGCTGGACGTCGTCTGGACTTCGCTCAACCTGGGATCGCTGCTCGACGTGTCCCAGATCGGCACGCTGGCCGCGCAGCGCCGCGTGTCCGGGTCGCTGGTGCCGGCGCTGCTGAGCGTGCCCGGCCTGTCGGGCGGCTACGTCGGGTTTTCGCACAGCGGCATCGTCGGCGGCGGAGCCGACGCCTGGGGTGTCGGCGGCAAGCTGGGCCTCACGTATCTGCTGACGCCCGACACACGGGTCGGCATGGCGTACAGCTTCAAGACCGCCGTGGGCGATCTGCGCGCCGGACATGCGAATCTGACCGCCGTCAGTTCGGTCGCGGGCAACATTCCGCTGAGCGGCGACATCGTCGTGAAGGATTTCCAGATGCCGGCCCAGTTCACGATAGGTATCAGCCACCGCTTCAACGACCAGTGGTCGGTTTCGGCCGACTACCAGCGCGTGTTCTGGTCGAGCGTGATGAAGGACCTGAACATGAGCTTCACGCAGGCCGGAACCGGCGCGAACCTGAACCTGTCGATCCCGCAGAATTATCGCGACATCAACGTCTTCGCGGTCGGCGCGGAATATCGCTACAACGCGAAGCTGACGCTGCGTGCGGGGTTCCAGTACGCGCAGGAGGCCGTACCGAACGACACGTTGCTGGCCGTCGTTCCGGCGATTCCGACGACGCACCTGAGCGCGGGCGCGTCCTACGCGTTCGACAAGGACGATCTCGTCAGCTTCGCACTATCGGTCGGCCTGCAAAAGACGTTGTCGAACGGCAGCCAGCCGAACACCGCGGTGCCCATCGTCGCAACGCACTCGCAAATCAACGCGGTCGTCGGATATCAGAAGCGCTTCTGACCGGACGCCGGGCGACGCGCATCGATGCCGCGTCGCCCGGCGCTTGTCGGGTCATTCGGCGGCGATGCCGTACTTGCGCAACCGGTAGGCCAGTGTCGGCCGGCTGATGCCGAGCACACGCGCTGCCAGCGAGAGGTTGCCGTTTGCCTCGGCGATCGCGGCGCGCAGCATCGCCACCTCGGTTTCGGCGAGCCCGGGGCGGGCGCCGGGGCCGGTCGAGGCCGGGGCCAGGGCCGTCTCGACCGGCTCGTCCATCAAGGCGATGTTGCCACTGCGTTTCAGAATGAACGACGACACGTCGATTTCCTCGCCGGTCGTGAACAGGTGGCAGAGGTCGAGCGCACCGCCGTCCTCGGCGAGAATCACCGCGCGTTCGATCATGTTCTCCAGTTCGCGCACGTTGCCGGGCCAGTCGTAGTTGAACATCGCGTCGACCGCGCGCTCGCGAAAGCCCGTGATGTGCTTGTCGTGCTTCTTGGCGAGCCGCTGAAGGAACCAGTTCATCATCAGCGGGATGTCGTCGCGCCGTTCGCGTAGCGGCGGCACCTGGATCGGAAACACGTTGAGGCGGAAAAAGAGATCCTCGCGGAATTGCCCGGCCTTGACGGCTTCCCGCAGGTTGACGTTCGTTGCGGCGATCACGCGCACGTCGATCTTGCGCGTCCGTGTGTCGCCGACGCGCTCCAGCTCGCCCTGCTGAAGCGCGCGCAACAGCTTGCCCTGCGCGGTGAAGCTGAGCGTGCCGATTTCATCGAGAAAGAGCGTGCCGCCATCGGCCCGCTCGAACCGGCCGGGCCGCGACGAGGTCGCGCCGGTATAGCCGCCGCGTTCGACGCCGAACAGTTCGGATTCCATCAGGTGTTCCGGAATCGACGCGCAGTTGACGGCCACGAACGGCTTCTCGGCCCGCTTGCTGAGCCGATGCAGGTTGTTCGCGAACACCTCCTTGCCAACCCCGCTTTCGCCGAGAAACAGCACGGTGGCCTCCGTGGGTGCCACCTTGTTGACCATGTGGCACACGGTGTTGAAGCCGGCCGAGATGCCGACGACGCCGAAACTGTTTTCGGGCGCGCGCGCGATCCGCTCGGCGATCCGGCTGGTGGCCGGCGGCATGGTCTGCGGCTCGAGCGACCATTTGACGAAATCGCCGATCTGCAGGAAGCGCAGATCGTCCTGCGGATCGTCCCATTCCTCGACCGGCTTGCCGACGACGCGGCATTTTGCATGCCCCATCCCGCGGCATTCGATTTCCCGCCACAGGATCGGCCGGCCCATGAACGAGCTGGTATAGCCGCACGCATAGCCGATCAGCATCCAGCAGACGGCGTCGTTGCCGATTCCGTAACTCGCGATGTGCGCCTCCGCCTCCGACGAGTCGATCAGATAGAAGTCGCCGAAATAGTGGCCGCGCTCGACATCGATGTCGAGCGCGATCGGTTCGCAGTGGACGATCCCTTCGAGCGAGACGAGCTGCGGGCCGGCCAGGAAGTCGTCGTAGGTGTTGAAGCCGGCTCGCACCTTGCGCGCCATGGCGGCATCGTGCGTGCCGGCCTGGTAGCCGATGCGGGTAATGAGGCCGCGTGCGGTTTCCTTGCCGAGGCTCTCGATCAGCTCCTGGCGCAGCGCGCCGAACGAACTGATGTGCATCAGCATCATGCGCTGGTCGTCGAGCCAGATCCTGCCTTGCTGGGGCGCGAATCGCAGACGCTTTGCGAGGTCGTGGATGGCGGGTACGCGAATCTCCGGATGCCCGGCATCGCGCGGAGAATGTCCCGCGCGATGCCGGGGCGCGGAACCCGGTTTGCCGTCGTGCATTTCGCTCCTTGACATGCTTGCCTCGCTTGCGGCCGGTTCGGCCGGTGCTCCCCTGTGCTGGTGATGCATGTGGCGCACGGGAACATGCATGCCGGCACGCATTGCGACCGAATCGCCCGGGTCAGCTTAGCGGGTGCGTGTCGTCGTGGCGATTGGTGAAACTACGCGCGGGAAATTCGCAGAGGAATGCACGCGGCCCGCCCGGGCGGGCCACGTGCAACGGGGTCAGACGAATCGATCGAAGTGGAGCTGCGCGAAGGGGACTTTGTGCCGGAGCATCAGCAGGTCCTGCACGGCCTCGATCATGGGCGGCGGGCCCGCGAAGTAGAAGCGGTAGCGGTCGAGCGGTTGCGCGAGCCCGCGCTCTGCCTCGTCATGGACGAAGCCCGTCGCACCGTGCCATGGCTGCGACGCATCCGGGGCGGACAGCACGACGGAAACCGACAGTCGTTCGTGCGCCAGCGCATCGAGTTCCGCCGCGGCGCCGAGATCCGCCTGCGAGCGCGCGCCGTAGAAGAAGTGGACACGCGGGGATCCCGGTTGCGCCAGCGCGCCGCGTGCGATCGACAGCATCGGTGCGAGCCCCGAGCCGCCGGCGATGCAGACGATGTCGCGGGCGTCGTCGTCGCGCAGGTAGGCGTGCCCGTAAGGCCCGTCGAGCAGCACGCGCTCGCCGATGGCGATACGGTCGAACAGCGCGTTGCTGCCCGCGCCGCCGGGCAGGCGCCGGATGACGAACTGCCAGAGGCCGTTGCCGTTCGGCAGATTCGACATCGAATAGGCGCGCGCGCCTTGTGCCGAAGGCGGATAGAGGAGTGCATACTGGCCGGCGCGGAACGCCGCCTCGCCCGGGGCGCGGAACGTGAATTCGCTCATGTCCGGCGTCACGCTGCGACGCGCGACCAGTTCCGCCTCCCGGCGCGACGGGGTGACGACGGGCAGGTAACTGTCGTCGCAGCGCACGCGGATCGTGCAATCGCCGGTCGGGCGCGACTGGCATGCGAGCCGCTTGCCGCGCTTGCGATCGCGTTCGGAGAGGCCCGGTGCGCCCGGCCACAGCGTGTCCATCGCGCCGGACACGAGCTCGAAGCGGCAGGCGCCACAGCCGCCCACGCTGCATTCGTGCGGCAGTCCGACGCCGGCACGCAATGCGCCGCGCAGCAGCGCGTCTTCCGACGCGTCGACGGCGAATGTCGCGCCGCCTTCAATCGTGATCTGATGTTCCATCTTCAGGTTCCGCGTTACGGGGGCCGGCACGGGCCGGCCCCGGGTTCATCCAGCGGTCACAGGCCGATGCCGCGCCGGAATTCGCCGACCGCCGCGCGCGCACGCGCTGCCGCATCCTGCGCGTCGGGCAGTGCATCGCAATACGCGTCGATGGCGGCATCCGCGAGCGGCGCCCACTTGTCGATCCAGGCAGCGAGCACCGCGCGGTTGCCGTCCTGTTCCAGCGCCATGCGCACGAGCTCGCCTGCCCAGCGGCGATGCCGTTGCGCGTCGGCCAGTTGTGCATCGGTCAGCAGGCCGAGCAGCGTATCGCCGTTGTGGCGGGCCGTCTGGCCGAGCGTGCGCAGCACGGTCTCGTCGATGGCGGGCCGTGCGACCAGGTTCAGCGCGACGAAGCTCTCGGCCCAGTCCCATGCGACGAGCGCTTCCTCGACGAGCCGCCGCCAGCCCTGCCATGCGGGGCTCTGTTCCCAGATGCGACGTTCGTCGCTCGCGAAGCCGAGATCGGGAAAGGCCTGCGACAGCTCCCTGGTCCGATACGCGGTATGCGTGAGCCAGCGCAGGGAGTCGGCCGTCTGGTAGGCGGCGCAGTTGGAGATCGTCGACGCGGGCGCGAGCTGCGTCAGATAGGCGGAGCCCATCTGCAGCGCGTGGAACAGGTAGCGCGCGGGGGTATACAGATGCGCGAGGTGTTCCGCCCAGTCGCGCCCGAGCATCGTGTCATGGCCGCGCGACGAGAACTGGTCGAGCAGACCGAAGACGTATGTCTCCTGGCCGTCCTGCAGCATGTTGTAGGTGCGATAGACCAGCTCGTCGGGATCGCGGAACGCGTTCCAGTCGGCGTGTTGCAGCGGCGACGCGTTGCGGTATCGCTTGAACCACTGCGCCATCCCGAAGTTGGGGTCCAGTTCGAACGGCGCGTCGGGGTTGTCGGTCGTGTAATGGAGGTTGGTCGAGACGATCTCGTATTCGCTCGGCTTGCGCCGCCGCGCGGCCAGATGGCTCCACGTCTTGAGCGGCTTCAGGATTTCGGGTTGCGTCATGCTGGTCTCCGGTCAGAGCGTCTTTTCGTAATAGAAGCGGACGTAGTCGTCCGTCGTCTCGATGCGGCCCGCGAACGAGCTGAGGTTGATTTCCAGTTCCGACATCTTGAATGGCCGGCCGAGCGCGGCCTCCAGGGTCGCGCGGCGCAGGACCAGTTCGCCGTCGGTGTCGATGCGCACGTAGGCGAGCTTGTCGTCGATGCGGATCTCCTTGTCCGGGTTGTCTTCCTGGGCGGCTTCGATGACGCCGGCCGTGATGCTGCTCGCGCGCAGGATGGGGCCGACGCGGTTGTTGCGATAGGCGTCCGCCGTGTTGTCGTGACTCATGGTGTGTCCTACGTCAGGTCAGGAATGGGCGAAGAGCGGTTCGACGCCCTCCACGGCAACGAGGATGTCGTCCCCGTCGAGTTTCACGGCATATTCCGCGAGCCGGCAGTCGCCGGGATTGATGCCCTTGCCCGTATTCGCATCGAAGGTCCATTGATGTGCGCGGCACATCAGTACGCGGCCGTCGAACTTGCCTTCCGCGAGCGGAATGTCCTGGTGCGGACAGATGCCCTGGAACGCGCGCGGCTCGCCCCCTTCGGGGCGGACCAGCACGATCACGTGGCCTTCGACCTCGACTTCGGTCATGTCGCCTTCCCACAGCTCGTCGAGCGTGCATGCTTTGTGAAATGTCATGTCGGCCTCACGCGTCGCAGAAAATGAACTCGAGCGCTTCCATCGGCCGGATGTCCGTCTCGCCGAGCCGCGCGTCGCGCGGGAAGAACGTCTCGCTGCCCTGGCGCCGCACCCTCACGACCTTGTCCGGCCGCGGCGCGACGCGCCGGCCGACCGAGTGATGCGCGGCCGCGGCCGCGATCTCGTCCATGGTGTTGTCGGTATCGACCGCCACGAGCTGCAGCAGGAAGTCGTACTGGAAATTGGAAATCACCGGAAAAAGTGCCATGTCGTCCTCCATTGATCGGCCGTCTTACGCGGCTTTCTGTTGATTGCCGCGATTGCGGTAGGCCTCGACCCACGCGTATCGATGTGCGTCGTCGCCGCTCTCGCCGGGGGCGAGGCTCATGTACTTGAGCGCGCCCATCAGGTCGGGCGGCTGGATATGCCCGGCGAGGAAGCGATCGACGAGCGTCATGTGATCGCGATAGCGCAGCGGATCCTGCTGGAAGACCCAGCGGTCGATTTCCGAGTTGAAGTGATAGGTGCGGCCGTTGTAGTCGAGCGGGTAGTCCTTCACGTTCCAGCCGTTGCCGGGAATCGCGCAGATCGGCAACTGGCTCATGTTGCAGACGATCGGCAGGGTTTCCGGCATCGTCAGGTGCGTCCGGCCCGCGACCAGGTTGTCGATGATGACGTCCCAGGCCTTGCCGAACGTGTCGTTCCAGCCGGGATACTTCTCTTCGAGCCAGTCGCGGCAATCCGGCGTCATGCCGGCGGCGGGGTTCCACCAGATGGTCGGCCGCCAGAACCAGATGCCCATCTGGTACGCGTGATGCTGGTAGTCGAACTCGTTGATCATCTGATCCCAGTACCACGGCAGGTCGAGGCCGAGATCGATCAGCGTGCGTTCGAACTGGCCGACGATCCACTCGCGCATGAACTCCTTGAACGATTGCTTGCGGTGATGCAGCGGCGTCGCGTAGTCCATCGAGGTGCCGGTCAGCAGGCAGAAGAGACGCCATGCGCGGGCGATGGCGACGTCGACGAGCTTCTGCGCCTCTTCCTTGCGGCCGTTCGCGATCAGGATCTGCAGCGCGGGGCCGCCGATCTGCGCATGGCGCGATTCGTCGGTCTGGATGCTCGAGATCAGGCTCGCGAACGTGAAATCGCCGGCTTCGGCGGCGTCCGCGGCGAGGCCCAGGAACTGCATGTTGGTGAAGCCGGTTTCGAACGCGAACGTCAGCATCACGGCGATCTCGAGCGCACTGCGCGACATGAACAGGTCGTCGAACGTGCTGCGCGCGGCGATCGCACCCCACTCGTTCGTGTGGTAGGCCTTGTGGGCCCAGTCGAACTGACGGTCCTTGTGGCAGTAATCGTGCGGGAAATACAGCTGCAGTTGCCCGTGGCGGTTCTCGTCCAGCATGCCGAACGTCGCCATGTTGCGCATGCCGGGGGCGCGGCCGAAGCGGGCCATGCGCGCTTCCGCGCTCATGGCGGCGTATTCGCCGAGCGCGATGGCGCCGTAGTGCGACTTCAGGATCGACAGCCAGCCGGGATCGGCCTCCTCGAACATGCGGCTGCGCTCCAGCGCGGCCTTCACGGAATAGGCGCCGGCATCCTTTTCGCGCTGAATGCGGACGTATTCGGAATAGGAAGTCTTGTACGGCTCGTCGTAGGCTTCCCACGTTTCCATCGGAATGCCTTGCGCGCCAGTCATGATCTCGGGGAAAAGGTCGGACTCCGTAACATATCGGGGGGTCCAGTTCGTCGAGCGGGCAATGTCGTACCACGCCGACCGTTCCAGTAACGCCATGGTCATGTCTCCTTGATTGGGATCGTTCGAACCGGTTGTCTGCGCACGGAGGGTGTCGCGCAAGGGGCCGGTGTGAATGACTGAGCAAGGGCAGTGCCAGGAACGGGCTGCAACGGGAATGTGTGCGCTGCAAAAATCCCGACATTCCTGGTTTGGCGGTATGAAGGGCGCGGCAGGTATTTGGTATGGTGCGACGCACAAGCAACCTGGAATCAGGCCGATTTGATGATTTGGTCAAGCGAGTCCGGCCTGCGCGCGACGAACCCTGCTGATCTTTTGATAAAAATCTCGATATTCGTGCGTCGACAGTCGGCGATGCGCGCTCGCTTCACGGCCCGGCGTGGCTGTTTTCGATACGAAGCTGGCGCGGCGGACGGCACGCAACCGAGCTGGGAAGGAGGCGCGACCGGCAGCCGCTCGCGAAGCGGCGTTGGCGGACGAACCGTTCATTTTCTATGCGGCCGACGGTGACGACGAAGGGCGGCTGGCGATCCTCCGGCGGGTGCTCGGCCGGGCGCCGCGCATCGTGCACAAGGTGAGCAGCACGCTGTCCGTGCTGGCGGTGGCGGGGGCCGGCCTCGGCGTGGCGCTGGTGCCGGCGCCGAACATCGTATACCGGAAACTCGCGGGCAACGTGCCGGGCGCCGAACTCGTCGTGCTCTGCCGGATCGGCGGGGAATGGGGAGCGGTGCAGCAGTATCTGGCGATGCTGGGCGGGCGCGCCGCGTAAGCGTTGCGGCCCGCGCCGGCATCACGTCGTCATTCCTCGTCCATCAACCGGACCTTGACGCGCTTGCCCTTGATCTTCCCTGCATTGAGCTTGCGCAGCGCGTCGTGCGCGACGCCACGCTCGATCGCGACGTAGGTCGAGAACTCGGTCACGTTGATCTTGCCGATCTGCTTGCCGTCGAACCCCGCGTCGCCGGTCAGCGCGCCGAGCACGTCGCCCGGCCGGATCTTGTCCTTGCGGCCCCCGAGGATCTGCAGCGTTTCCATCGGCGGCAGCAGCGTGTCGTTGCCGGCCGGCTTCAGTTCCGCGAGCGGATGCCATTCGACTTCGCGCTTCTGCGCCTGCTCGATCGCGCCGACGCGCCCCATCTCGTCCATGCTGGCGAGGCTCAGCGCCCAGCCTGCCTGGTCCGCGCGGCCGGTGCGGCCGATGCGGTGCACGTGCACTTCGGGGTCGGGCGTCACGTCGACGTTGATCACCGCCTCGAGCTGCGCGATGTCGAGCCCGCGCGCGGCGACGTCGGTCGCGACCAGCACCGAGCAGCTGCGGTTCGCGAACTGGATCAGCACCTGGTCGCGTTCGCGCTGTTCGAGCTCGCCGTGCAGCGCGAGCGCGTGGAAGCCCTGTGCGTGCAGCACGTCGAGCAGGTCGCGGCATTGCTGCTTGGTGTTGCAGAACGCGATCGTGCTCACCGGCCGGTAGTGATTCAGCAACTGGCCGACCGCGTGCAGCCGCTCGTTCTCGGTCACTTCATAGAAGCGCTGGCGGATCTTGCTGTCGTCGTGGCGCTCCTCGAGCTTCACTTCCTTCGGATTGCGCAGGAACTGCTGGCTCAGCTTCGCGATGCCGTCCGGATAGGTCGCCGAGAACAGCAGCGTCTGGCGCGTCGTCGGGCACATCCGCGCGACCTTCGCGATGTCGTCGAAGAAGCCCATGTCGAGCATCCGGTCGGCTTCGTCGAGCACGAGCGTGTTCAGCGCGTCGAGCTTCAGGTTGCCGCGGTCGAGGTGATCCATGATGCGGCCCGGCGTGCCGACGACGATATGCGCGCCATGCTCGAGGCTCTGCGCCTGCGGCCGCATCGGCGTGCCGCCGCACAGCGTCAGCACTTTCACGTTTTCTTCGGCGCGCGCGAGGCGGCGCACTTCCTGCGCGACCTGGTCGGCGAGCTCGCGCGTCGGGCACAGGATCATCGCCTGCACGTCGAAGCGGCGCGCGTCGAGGCGCGCCAGCAGCGCGAGCGAGAACGCGGCGGTCTTGCCGCTGCCCGTCTTCGCCTGCGCGATGAGGTCCTGGCCGGCCAGCGCGATCGGCAGGCTCGCGGCCTGGATCGGCGTCATGTCGACATAGCCGAGCTGCGCGAGGTTCGCGAGCGAGGCGGGCGTCAGCGGCAGTGCGCTGAACGGCGTGGCGGTCGGCTGGGTCATTCCACGTCTCCGAGGTAGGGGCGGCCTTCCATCTGTTCGTAGACGACGTTGCCTTCGTCATCTTCGAAACGTTCGAGGTAGTTGCGCGCGCCGCACAGCGGGCAGCGGAACAGCAGCCCCTGGCCTTCGTCCTTGATGACGACGTCGGACTGTTCCCACTGCGTGCCGCAGCTCTGGTTTCGGCAGGTAAACAAGGTCTTTCTCCAACTGAATTCGGTTGATGTGGCGCCCGGGCGGGCGCGGCAACGGCGGGCGGCGCTCGCGCGGCTCGGGCGCGGGCCGCATCGGGCGTCGCTTAGATTGCGTCGATGCGGATGATGGATCGGGCGGCGACGGGGTCGCGCGTGCCGCAATTCTAGCGGAAGCGAGGAGGCGAATGCGGACGATCGGCTGCGAGGGGCCGGCTGCGGGCGACCGGCTGCGGGCGATGCCTGCAAGGACAGTGCGCATTCAGCGCCCGTTGTTTCCGGAAAACAGGCCCCGATCGCCGCCATGACGAAAAACGGCCGCCCCGGAGGGCGGCCGTGTCGTGCGGCGCAACGGTGCCCCGCGGTGCCGCGCGGCACCCGGACGCGTTACAGCGCCATGTCGGCCGCAGCCTTTGCGGGGCGCGCCGGGGCCCCGCCCGTCGCCTGCGACGGCGCCGTCAGGTCGATCTTCGGCGGCGGCGAGAGCTGCAGCACGTCGCTCGTGTACGTCCATTCCTCGACGACCTTCGCCGGGCTGTCGTTCAGCTTCGTGCCGTAGCTCGGCACGATCTGGCGGATCTTCTGCTGCCATTCGGGCGTCGCGACCTTGTCCTTGAACACCTTCTGCATCAGGTGCAGCATGATCGGCGCGGCTGTCGACGCGCCCGGCGATGCGCCGAGCAGGCCCGCGATGCTGCCGTCCTGCGAGCTGACGATCTCGGTGCCGAGCTTCAGCACGCCGCCCTTCTTCGGGTCGCGCTTGATGATCTGCACGCGCTGGCCGGCCTGCCACAGGCGCCAGTCTTCCTTCTTCGCGTCCGGGAAATATTCCTTCAGCGCGTTGAAGCGGTCGTCGTCGGACAGCATCAACTGGCCCGCGAGGTACTGGACGAGCGGGAATTCGTCGACGCCCACGCGCATCATCGGTGCGACGTTGTGCAGGTTGGTGCTCTTCGCGAGGTCGAAGTACGAGCCGTTCTTCAGGAACTTGGTCGAGAACGTCGCGAACGGCCCGAACAGGATGATCTTCTTGCCGTCGATGATGCGCGTGTCGAGGTGCGGCACCGACATCGGCGGCGAGCCGACCGACGCCTTGCCGTACGCCTTCGCGAGGTGGCGCTTCACGACCTCGGGGTTGTCGGTCACGAGGAACGAGCCGCCGACCGGGAACGCGCCGTAGTCCTTCGCCTCGGGGATGCCCGACGCCTGCAGCAGGTGCAGCGCACCGCCGCCCGCGCCGATGAACACGAACTTCGCGTCGACGGCCTGCGGCGGTTCATCCGAATGCAGCTTCACCCACGACACGTGCCACGTGCCGTCGGCGTTGCGCGTGATCTCGCGCACTTCGCTCGACAGCGACAGCGTGAAGTTCGGCTGCGTCTTCAGGTAGCCGACGAACTGGCGGGTGATCTCGCCGAAGTTCACGTCGGTGCCGATCGGCGTCCACGTCGCGGCGACCTTCTGCTTGCGGTCGCGGCCTTCCATCATCAGCGGCACCCACTGCTTGATCTGGTCGTAGTCTTCCGAATACTGCATGCCGCGGAACAGCGGGCTCGCCTGCAGCGCGTCGTAGCGCTTCTTCAGGAAGCGGACGTTGTCGTCGCCCCACACGAAGCTCATGTGCGGCGTCGAGTTGATGAACGAGTGCGGATTCTTCAGCACGCCCTGCTTGACCTGCCACGCCCAGAACTGGCGCGAGATCTGGAACGACTCGTTGATCTCGATGGCCTTGGAGATGTCGATCTTGCCGTCCGCCTTTTCCGGCGTGTAGTTCAGCTCCGCAAGCGCCGAGTGGCCGGTGCCCGCGTTGTTCCAGCCGTTCGAGCTTTCCAGCGCGACGCCGTCGAGGCGTTCGACCATCGTCATCGACCAGTCGGGCTGAAGCTCGTGCAGCCACACGCCGAGCGTCGAGCTCATGATGCCGCCGCCCACCAGCAGGACGTCGACCTTCTTCGTATCGGCCGCGTGCGCGGACGACGCGGCGACGCACAGCGCGAGCGCCGACAGTATTACCCGTAACGTTTTGATCACAGCAGATCCCTTTTCAACTTGAATGCATCGGTTTGCCATGCCGCCCGGCCGATGCGGATTCGCGTTCGGCCCGCGCATCCGGATATCCGGACCGCGAATCCGGAACTCCGGACCGGCCGCGTTCGCCGTTGCATTTGCGCACGCGAAGCCGTTGCGAAGGACACCTTCGGATCGGCTTCATGCGCTCACGCAATCGCATGCTTCACGTTCGCGCCACGCGTGCGCAAGCCCGTGCTGCAGGCCTCGCCGGACGGCGCTTCAGGCTGCGTCGAAAGAGGCCGCGCACCATGCGTTCCGAGGGGGCGGGATGGCAAGGGGCGCGTAATATAACCGAACTCGATTCCCGTGTCGCACGCGCGGAATATCCTTGTTTTCGTGGGGTTTCTTGCGTGTCCGGGTTTCCGGAATGACGGTGCGCGGAACCGGAAAAACGGCGGGGACGGACGAGGCGCGACGCGCGCGATATCGATACTGCATCCGGACCGCGGCGTTGCACCGCGATCCGGTTCCGATCACTTCATCATTTGGACGAACCGCCCCGGCAGAACTGGTCGTACCCCAGCGCCGAATTCGCGAAGCCTTGCGCCTTCGCGAGTTCCCACGGACGCTCGCATTGCTGCGTTCGCTCGCACCATGCGTAGCCGGCCGAGCCGATGCAGCCGTGCGCGTCGCGATCGCCGCCGACGACCGGCGGCGCGGCCTGGGCTGTTTGCGCCGTTTGCGAGGCCTGTGTGTCGTGGCCGGCGACATCGGGCGGGAGAGGATAAACCGGCTCATTCGCGCACGCGGCCAATGCAAACGCGCAGGCGATCATGGCGGCGATCGACGCGGAAGAAATGAAATGCTTCATACGGTAGCGCTCCATGGGATGAGGTTCGACGGTGGATGCCCGCGAACGGGCGCTTGAACGATTCGATCACGCATCCGGCACCGGCACGCGCGACGAGAACTTGACCTCGCGCAGCGCGAGGCTCGACTGGATCGACGACACGCCGGCCTGCTTCCTCAGCACGCGTTCGACGAATTCCGCATACGCGTCCAGATCGGCGGCGACGACCTGCAGGATGTAGTCGGCCGCGCCGGTGATCTTGTGGCACGACGTCACTTCGTCGTGACGCCGCATCACGTCCTCGAAGTGGTCCGAATCCTGGTCCGAATGCATGTTGAACGTGACCTGCACGAACGCGAACACGTTCATCCCGAGCGCGCGGCGGTCCAGGTTCGCCTGGTAGCCGGTGATCACGCCTTCGTCCTCGAGCCGCTTGCGCCGCCGCCAGCACGGCGTGACGCTCAGCGACAGCCGTTCGCCGAGCGTCGCGTTGGAGAGCGCGCCGTCTTCCTGCAGCAGGCGGAGCATCGCGCGGTCGACGCCGTCCAGTTCCATCGAAGCGCGATTTTTGCTCATTCCAGGGTCTCCGTAGGCGGTTTTCTCAAAATTGTATGAAACGGTGAGGCGAAAAGCAAAGTTATTGCCGGCCGGCGTCAATAGACTGTTGCCATCCCCTTGAAGCGTTCAATGCAACGGTCAACCATGCTCACGGTCTACAGCAGCGATCACCATCTGCATCGCGGCGTCGAACTGAAGGACGGCGCGATCACCGATTCGTTCGAGAACCCCCTTCGCGCCGAGACGGTGCTCGCGCAGGTCCGCGCGTCCGGTCTCGGTGACGTGATCGCGCCGCGCGCGTTCGACCGCGCGTGCTATGCCGGCGCGCACAGCGCGCGCTATGTCGACTTCCTCGCCGGCGCATGGGACGAATGGACCGCGACCGGCCGCACCTGCCAGGCGCTGCCGCTCGTATGGCCGGTGCGCGCGATGCCGTCGGCCGCGACGCTGCCCGACTTCATCGACGGCAAGCTCGGCTTCTTCGCGATGGATGCCGGGGCACCGATCAACGCCGGCACGTGGGACGCGGTGAGCGCGAGCGCGAACTCGGCGCTCACCGGCACCGACCTGCTGTCGAACGGCGGTGCGCGCGCGGCGTTCGCGCTGTGCCGCCCGCCCGGCCACCATGCGGGCCGCGAGTACATGGGCGGCTACTGCTACCTGAACAACGCGGCGATCGCCGCGCAGCACGGCATCGCGAGCGGTGCCGCGCGCGTCGCCGTGCTCGACGTCGACTTCCACCACGGCAACGGCACGCAGGACATCTTCTACGCGCGTTCGGACGTGCTGTTCGCGTCGCTGCACGGCGAGCCGGCCGTGTCGTACCCGTACTTCTCCGGCTACGCGGACGAGCGCGGCGCGGGCGCGGGCGAAGGCTTCAACCTGAACCTGCCGCTGTCGAAGGGCACGCAGTGGGACACCTATGCGACGGCGCTCGGCCAGGCCGCCGCCGCAATCGCGAAGCACGCACCCGACCTGCTCGTCGTGTCGCTCGGCGTCGATACGTTCGAGCACGATCCGATCAGCCATTTCAAGCTGCGCTCGCCCGACTACCTGCGGATCGGCGAAGCGCTCGCGCGCCTGAACCTGCCGACGCTGTTCGTGATGGAGGGCGGCTACATGGTCGAGGAAATCGGTATCAACGCGGTGAACGTGCTGCTCGGCTTCGAAGGGCGCGCGTGACCGCATCGCTTCGCCTGCAATCAACGACGGTCCTGATCACGAACCAAGAGCGACAAGGAAGGAGACGAACATGAATCGACATCGGAAGAAAACGGCATGCGCGACCGCGGCCGCGCTGGCGTGCGCATTGCCTGCGTTGTCCGCGCACGCGGACGACGTCGTGCGCATCGGGCACGTCGCGCCGCTGACCGGCGCGATCGCGCACCTCGGCAAGGACAGCGAGAACGGTGCGCGGCTCGCGGTCGAGGAGATCAACGCGAAGGGGCTCGTGATCGGCGGCAGGAAGGTCACGCTGCAGCTCGACGCGCAGGACGACGCAGGCGACCCGCGCACCGCGACGCAGGTCGCGCAGCGGCTCGTCGACGACAAGGTGGTCGGCGTCGTCGGCCATCACAACTCGGGCACGTCGATCCCGGCGTCGCGCGTCTATCGCGATGGCGGCGTCGTGCAGATCTCGCAGGCCGCTACCAACCCGACGTACACGCAGCAGGGCTTCAAGACGACCTATCGCGTGGTCGCGACCGATGCGCAGCAGGGGCCCGCGCTGGCGATGTATGCGGCGAAGAACATGGGCATCAGGACGGTGGCCGTGGTCGACGATTCGACCGCGTACGGGCAGGGCCTGGCGACCGAGTTCGAGAAGGCGGCGAAGTCTGCCGGGATCAAGGTCATCTCGCGCGACGCGACCAACGACAAGGCGATCGACTTCCGCGCGATCCTCACGAAGATCAAGGGCGAGAACCCCGACGCGATCATGTACGGCGGGATGGATGCGACCGGCGGCCCGCTCGCGAAGCAGGCGCGCCAGCTCGGCATTCGCGCCAGGATCCTCGCCGGCGATGGCGTGTGCTCGACCGACCTGCCGAAGCTCGCGGGCCCGGCATCGGACAACGTCGTGTGCTCGGAAGCCGGCATCGCGCTCGAGAAGATGCCGGGCGGCGCGGCGTTCGTGAAGCGTTACGACGCGCGCTATCACCAGCCGATGCAGGTGTATGCGCCGTTCTCGTACGACGCGGTGTACATCATCGTCGACGCGATGAAGCGCGCGAACTCGACGGATCCGGCGAAGGTGCTCGCCGCCATGCCGGCGACCGATTATCGTGGCGTGATCGGCGAAACGAGCTTCACGCCGCAAGGCGATTTGAAGCATGGCGCGATCTCGGTGTTCACGTACAAGAGCGGCAAGAAGGCGCTGCTCGATATCGTCCGGATGTGACGCAGGCGGGGCGCACGGCGCGGCTTGCGCCGTCGTGCGCCCGGTTGCGTCGCGACGCGCGTCACGATGCCTGCACGCGGCGCGGGTCGGCCCGGCGCTGCTGTTCGGCGTCGTGCACGATGTGCAGCTCGCGCGTGCGGATGGGCAGTACGCAGTCCGCATCGGCAAGCGTCTTGCGCACCTGGCGCGCGAGGCGCCAGCGCAGCGCCCAGAACGTGTCGGTGTGCGTCCACACGCGCATGTTCGCGATCGCCGTGCTGTCGTCGAAACGCATCACCATCACGTCCGGTGCGGGATCCTGCAGGACGTCTGGGTCGGCCTCGGCCAGCGCACGCAGCGCGTCGAGTGCACGATCGATGTCGTCGTGCACGGACACTTCCACTTCGAGATCGAGACGGCGCGTCGGATTGCGCGTGTAGTTGCGGATCGCGCTGCCCCACAGCGCGCTGTTCGGCACGTATTCGCAGATGCCGTCCGGCTTCGTCAGCCGCGTCATGAAGAGTCCGACCTCGTCCACCGTCCCGGCGACGCTCGAGCCGCCGTCGATGAAGTCGCCCACCTTGAATGGCCGCAGCAGCAACAGCATGATGCCGGCCGCGATGTTCTGCATCGTGCCCTGCAACGCGAGCCCGATCGCGAGGCCGGCCGCGCCGAGCACCGCGACGACGCTCGCGGTTTCGATGCCGAGCTGCGACAGCGCGCCGACGATCGCGACGATGCGGATGCCCCACACGGCGACGTCGCAGAGGATCGGCCGCAGCGTGTCGTCGACGCGCTCCTTGTTCGCGAGCAGCCGGTTCAGCCAGCGGCCGATGCGTTTCGACAGCCACCAGCCCGCGACGAGCAGCGCGAGGGCGGCGCAGAGCCTGAGCGAGAGTGTGGACAACGCGTTCCACAGGAACGTCCAGCGTTCGGGATGAAGATGATCGAGAAACATGACGGGATTCCGGGTTGAGCGGGCAAGCGCGCGACGGGCGCCGGCGTCCGTCATGGTCGGACGGGCATGCGCTCGCGCGTCGGCAGCCCTCGACTGTACACGCCATGCGGGTTTTCGCGCGAACGCATGGGTGACGGCACGCGATCTCCGGTTTCGCGGCCAGCGCGTTGCGGCGGTGTGGTTTCCCGCGGAAACGGGCTCGTGGGATGCCCGTGCTACGACCTCGACCGTGCGCCGCTCGCAGACGCACGGTTCGCGATGCCGGCCGCAGGCGGCGAATGCGGTCGTGCTGCCCGCGCCGTCGGGCAGCGTCGATGCAGTCGCCACGCCGGACGGCGTGGCGAAGATCGACAGGATCGCGCTGCTTAGCCCAGCGGCCAGTTCAGGATCGCGATGCCGTCGTTGTAGTCGCCGTCCGTGCCGTCTTCCGAGCCGACCAGCCCGAAGTAGGTTTTCTTGAAGATGTCGACCTGGCGCGAGCCGATCTTCGACGGCTTGCCGTTCGCCGTCACGACCACGCGCACCTTCCCCTTGCCCGAGTTCACGATCTGCGTGTTCAGGTTCGCGTCCTGCGTGCCGGCGCCCTGGAACGTCGCGGCCGGCTTCGGGTTGTCGTCGACATAGACTTCGATCGTCTGCTGCGCGGCCGAATTGACCAGCGCCGTCACGCCGAACGCGATGTTCGGCGGCAGGTTGAAGATGCCGTCGCGCTCGCCGCCGCCGGTCGTCGTGGGTTCCGGCTGCGCGGGTTGCGGCGTCGCCTTCGAGAAGTAATTGACGACCGCGCCGACGCCGAATTTCGCCGCCGCGCCGGGCAGTACACCGGGCGCGCCGGCCCACGTCACCGTGCACGCGATCACCTGGCCCGCCGCGTCGGCCTTCACCTTGTTCTGCCAGCTGCCGACGTCGAAGCTGTACGGGATGGTCGCGATGTCGACGAACACGTCGTATTGCGGCAATTTTTCCACGAGCTGCGCGGTCATGAACTGACGCATCCGGTCGAGCACCGCCTGGTCGCCGTTCGCCTGTACGGCGGTTGCGTCGTTGCCGGCGAGCTGCAGAAGCGCATACAGGTCGTCGTGGGTAAAGGGTTGTGTCATGTCGTCCTCGTTTTGATGGATTGTCCTGCGTGACGCGGCCGGCGATCGGATTTCGCCGTGTCGCGCGTGGCGCAGCGCGCGGGCAGCCGATGGTGGCCCGCACGGATCGCAATGCGCGGTGGGCTCCGCCGTCATTGCAATCCGGAAAGCGGCGCGCCGGACATGCCGCGCCGCGAATCTTCGTCAGCGTTGGTCCGTCAGCCGATCGGCCATTGCAGCACGACGATGCCGTCGTTGTAGTCGCTGTCGTGACCGTCTTCCGACACGACGATTCCGAAGTTGACCGTGAACGGCGAGCCGTCCGATTTCTTGCCGTTGATCGGCGCGAGGCGGGCGTCGGTGGCCGACGGCTTGCCGTTCACCGTCACTTCGAAGCGGAGCTTGCCGTTGCCGGAATTCAGCGTGGCTTCGCGCGGGCCGTCGCGCGTGGTCAGCTTGTGATAGGCGGCGGGTTCCTTGCTGTCACCGATGAACAGCTTGATGTGCTGCTGCTCGGCGGCATTCGCGAAGAAAATCGCGCGGAAGTCGGTGTTCGGCGGAATCGAAAACTCGCCGGCGCGATTCGAGGACGTTTGAGAGTCGGCCATGCTTGCCTCCTGAAGGTCGGTGGATAAGGCGTTTTGTGCGTCGCGCAAACGTTTGCCGTTTCAAACGCGACGCGGCCAGCATGGCGAAAAATAAATAAAAAAATATTCGGCCGGGAATGGAAATTGTCCAGAAAATCGGAGATCGAAACAGTTTGATTTAATGGTGAACATTTAATCGAATGCGATTTTGAATATCCGCGAAATGATATCGCTGCGCGTCACGCTTATTTGAACAATGAATGGGTGCGCGGGCGGGAATGGCCGGAGGATCAGGCTTCGGTGCCCGTCGGGGCGGGCTGATTCATTCCTTCGATGTTGCGATGCGCTCGCCTGATACACCTGACAGGCGATTAATTTCGAGATTAGAGGTATCGTGCACGGAGCGCGCGCGCTCGATATTCGGCGGCTTTTATTCAATTGGCCCGCTTGCCGGGCCCTTAAGAGGACAGTGCGATGACGAAACCCGATATTCTGAAAGGCGAGATCAAGGGGCAGGCTCAGGACGCAGACCGTCACAACCTGGCGCGGCCCGCGGTGAATGGCGCGTTGTGGGCGCGCGGCCTGACGACGCAGCGCGTGGCGGATCTGTTCAGAACCCTGCCGGGCCTTCCGGGGCACTGGATGCAACTGCAGAACGAGGTCAACGCAGGGAATCGCTATTTCTACGGCGTCCAGAACGGTCACCAGACGACCGACGAAGGAAAGGAACTGATCCGCTGGATCGCCGACGCGGTGGTCAGCGCTGCGCAGAGGGCGGGATTCGATTTTCCGTTGCAGCAGCTTCGGTTCACGGCCGATACGGGCTGGTTGAAGCTTCAGCGAGTGTCGGGGCGCGTGATGGTCTTGTCGAGGCCGTAAGCGTGACGGGCGGCTGTCGGCGTATCGACATGTCGTGGGGCGGGTCAGCCGCGGCAGCGGGAACGCGCTGCCATCGACGGTCGATCATGGCCTCGCGCAGGCTGCCGACGGGATCACTGACCGAAGCGTTGCGCCACGGCGTCCTTCAACCGCGCGGCGGTGATCTCACCCATGTGCGATTCGACGAGTTCGCCCTTCGCATCGAAGAACAGCGTCGTGGGCAGCCCGTGCGACCCGTACGCATGCATCGCATGCAACGGCGGATCGAGCAGCACGTTGTCGAAGCGTAGCCCCTGCTGTTCGAGGAACACGCGCACCGCCTGCGCGTTTTCCCCCTGGTTGAGCATCAGCACCGTGATGCCGGGATGCTCGCGCTGCGCTTGTTCGAGGATCGGCATCTCGCGCCGGCAAGGCGCGCACCACGTTGCCCACAGGTTCACGACGACCGGCTTGCCGGCAAAGCGTTGCGGCAGCACGGGCGTCGAATCGAGCGCTTCGAGCTGCATCGCGGCTAACGGCGGCGCGGTGCGCTGCAGCGTCGCGAGCGTGCCTTGCGCGATACCCCATGCGGCGAGACCCGCGACGATGCCGGCTGCCACCGGGCGGCGAAGGGCGGGCAGGCGACGCAGCCGCCACATGGCGAACACGAGCGCGGCGGCGATGCCGATGCGCCAGTCGAAGCCGCCGTCGCCGAGCGCGATGATGGACCGTGGCGCCGCTGCATATTCGCGCCACCATTGCACGACGTAGCCGATGCGCGCGGCGACCAGCCCGAGCAGCAGCACGTCGAGGATCAGGCTCGACGCGGTCTTGTGCTGGCCGTCGGGCGGGCGGCGCTGGATGAAGCGGGCGACGAGCCACGCCAGCAGCGCGGCGGCGGCTACCGCGACGACGCGGATCGAGAAGGGACCGATGCTCAACATGGGAAGAAAAGGGGTGCGGGGATCGTGGATCGACCGGTGAAGGCGACACCGTTGCCGGTCATGTGGCGTTTCGACCCTGTGCGACGCACGCGGGTTCCCGTTAGCGCTCGCGACATGCGTCGCTCTGCGCCCGCGAATTGCATGCCGAGTACCTGCATTCAGGATGACGTTGCTTTCGTCGAAGCGTCTCGAAGCATCAGGTCGACTGACGATCGCGCGGCACCGGCAATTACTGCCTGTTTCCGCCGGAGACAGGCGCCGCGCCGCCGAGCCGGTACGCGGTGAAGAACTCGTACCACGGCGAACCCTGACCGACCGGCACGCCGAGTGTCGACGTCCGCTGCTTCAACGCCGCGAACACGTCGTTGATACGCGCGGCCTGCGCGGCATCGCTGAACGGACGCGGCTTCGCCCTGCCGGCCGCGAACGCGCCGTAGGCGATCGCGAGCAGGCGCGCGCTGTCGTCGATCGAGAAGATCGACCCGCTGATCGCTTCGACGAAGCGCGGCCGGTCCGCTTCGCGCGATGCGGCGATGCACTGGAACACGATCGCCGACACTTCGTGCAGGTCGTTCGCGCGCAGCAATGCCGGCAGGCGTGCGGCGATCCGGTCGGCCGGTTCCTCATGCAGCGCGGCGCCGAAGTCGAGCACGGCGGCCATCGGGTTGTCGTCCTGCTTCACGCGATCGAGCGCCGATGTGGACGCGGCGACTGCTGCTTGTGCGACGGCGCTGGGCGCGCCGCGCAGCACGTCCGCCACCTGCTCCTGCCACTCCGGAAAGATCATCCGCACGCTGCCAAATTGCTCGCCGCCTTGCGCGGCCGGATTCCACCGGTAGACGATCGTGCCGCCGTGAATGAACGGCGAATACAGATGCTCGGGCGTTTGCGGCAGCGGCCGCCGGTTGATCGGCAGCCATGCGAGCGTCAGCCAGTCGTAGCGGCCGGTGGCGGGTATCGACGGGCTCGAACTCGCGACGACCTGCCAGGTGCCGCGGTTCGCATAACGCCGGCGCGCGTCGGGCACCGCGACGGTTCGCTGTTTCGCGGTATCGAAGTAGGTCGTGCCGGTCACGTTTTCGCCGCTGTCCGGGGCCGGCGTGAGGGTGGCGATGACCCACGATGCACCGTCGGCCGAACGATAGTCCGACGGTTGCAGCGTGGCGATGTCGTGCACCATGCGCGTTTCGGCGGCGACGGGGCTCGGCGGAAGATGGGCGGGACCGGCGACGATACTCGGCATGGACATTCCTCGGATTCGGGTGCGTATCGGCGCACGCGAACCGAACGAGAAAGTGGGCGGCGCCGCGTGTCGTCTCTCGTAACTGTAGAACGCCGCCGCCGGAAACGGAAACCGAACGCGGCGGCGGCCACGCTCTGGAAATCGGTTGCGGCGCGCGACGGGTTGTCGAAGCATTTCGCGGGCTGATCGCTGCCGCCGCCTGACCGCGTCGACCCGGACACGCTGAAGCAGTGGTCGCGCGTGCCGCTGTTCCTGTGGATCAAGGCGCGGCCGCTGGCGTGAAGCCGCCGCCGCGTGCGGCATGATCAACGTGGCAAGACCTTCCGGTAGATCACGAATCCGGTTTTTTCCGCGACGGTGTCGTAGAGCCGCATCGCGGTGTGATTCGTCTCGTGCGTTTGCCAGTACACGCGTTCGGCGCGTTGCGCCTGCGCGGCGTCGTACACGGCTTCGATCAACGCGCGGCCCACGCCCTTGCCGCGTTCGCTCTCGAGCGTGAAAAGATCCTGCAGATAGCAGGTTGGCCCGATCAGCGTCGTGCTCCGGTGATACAGGAAATGCACGAGCCCGACGAGCCGGCCGTCGCGTTCCGCGACACGCGCATGCACGGGCTCGTAGCCGTCGAAGAAGCGCGACCACGTGAGCTGTGTGATCTCGCGTGGCAGCGCGGTGTCGCCGAAGCGGCCGTAGAAGCGGTTGTAGCCGTCCCACAGCGGCAGCCAGTTGTCGAGATCGTCTTCGCGCACGGGGCGGACGGTCAGGCCGGTGTTGGTAGCGTTCATGGTCGCGAACCTTTCGAGGATGGATGAAATGAAGCGTTGCCGGCGCGGCCGGAAACGAGAACGGACATCCACGATAGAAAGTTCGTGGCACCATGTGTAGACCCATGACATTCCCACATTCTGGAGCCACGATGGATTACGCGGTGCTGCTGTCGACCTTCGAGCGCGAGGCGGGGCCGCACGCTGCCGCGCGGATGTCGCAGCAGCAGCGGCTGTACGCGTGTCTGCGCGACGCGATCCTGAGCGGCCGGATCGCCGAAGGCGCGCGGCTTGCCGCGTCGCGCACGCTGGCCGACGAACTCGGCATCGCGCGCAACTCGGTGCTATACGCGTACGAGCGGCTCGCATCGGAAGGGTTCGTGACCGGCACGCGGCAGGGCACGGTAGTCGCCCGGATGGGTTTGTGCGGGTCGCAGATCGCCGCTGCGGCGCCCGCCGGCGATGCGGCGATGCTGTCGCGGCGCGTCGCGCAGGCCGAGCGCGCGACGAGCGGCCTCGACGAATCGCTGCCGTTCATGCCGGGCGTGCCGGCCGTCGACGAATTCCCGCTCGCGCAGTGGCGGCGCTGCGTCGAACGCGCATGGCGCACGGCGGGGCCGGCGCAGCTCGGCTATCAGTCCGTGGAAGGCGACGCGGTGCTGCGCGACGCGATCGCCGGTTATTTGCGCGCATCGCGCGGCGTGCGTTGCGACGCCGCGCAGGTGATCGTCACCGACGGCACGCAGGGCGCGCTCGACCTGTGCGCCCGCGCGCTGGCGGACGCGGGCGACGTCGCATGGATCGAGAACCCCGGCTACCACGGTGCGCGCAACGCGTTTCTCGCGGCCGACCTGCGCGTCGAGCCGATCGGCGTCGATGCGCAGGGGCTGGCGCCGCATCCGGACGACTGGCGCGATCGTTCGCCGAAGCTCGTCTACATCACGCCGTCGCACCAGTATCCGCTCGGCGCGGTGATGAGTCTCGAACGGCGGCTCGCGCTCGTCGCGCAGGCGCGCGCGGCCGGCGCATGGATCGTCGAGGACGACTACGACAGCGAGTTTCGCCACCACGGCACGCCGCACGCGGCCGTGCAGGGGCTCGCGGACGATGCGCCGGTGATCTACCTCGGCACGTTCAGCAAGGTGATGTTTCCCGCGTTGCGGCTCGGCTTCATGGTCGTGCCGCCCGCGCTTGCGCAGCCGCTGCGCGACGCGGCGGGCGCGCTGATGTTGCAGGGCCGCGCGGTCGAGCAGCGCGCGCTCGCGGATTTCATCGAGGCCGGGCATTTCACGCGGCATCTGCGGCGCATGCGCCGCGTGTATGCCGAGCGGCGCGACGCGCTGCACGACGCCCTGGCGCGGCGATTGAGCACACAGCTGACGGTGTCGGGCGGCGCGGGCGGCATGCATCTGTCGGCGCGGCTCGACGTGCCGGTGGCGGACACGGCGCTGAGCCGCGTCGCGCAGGCGCACGGGCTGATCCTGCGGCCGCTGTCGTCGTTCTGCCTGCCGGGCACGGCGCACGGCTACAACGGGCTCGTGCTCGGCTACGGCGGCGTGCCGGCCGAGCGGATGGACGCGCTCGCGCGGCGGATCGGCGAGATGATCGACCGCGCGCTTGCCGGGCGGTGACGTCGGATGCGGCGCGGTAGCGGGCGACCCGGCTTCGAGCGCGACAGCGAACGCGGAAATCCCGGAAGCAGTTGCCCACGTTTCGTCATTTAGCTAATATTCGAAACGTTAAACGAGGCCGAACCATGGACGACGTCACCCGCATCAGCGCACTGGCCAACGAAAGCCGTCTGGCCGTGATGCGCTGGCTCAAGCAGCCGCGCAAGCATTTCCCGCCGCAGCCGCATGGCGACTTCGACGAGCTCGGCGTGTGCTGCACGTACATCACCGAGAAGCTCGGCATCGCGCCGGCGACGACCACGCGCCACATGCGCATCCTCGCGGATGCCGGGCTCGTGCAGGCGACGCGCGTCGGCAAGTTCACGTACTACAAGCGGATCGACGATGCGCTGCATCAGTTGGGCCGCGATCTCCTGCAACTCTGATCTTCACAGAGGCAAACGACATGGATGAACCCGCCCTGCTGGCCGACGCCGACCGGCGCGCGCACGCGTATCTCGCCGCGACCGGCGAACGGCGCGCCTATCCCGATGCGGCCGCGCTCGCCGGACTGGCGGCCTTCGACGAACCGCTGCCCGATACGGGCTACCCGGCCGACGACGTGCTGCGCCTGCTCGACGAGCGCGGCACGCCTGCGACCGTCGCATCGAACGGCCCGAACTACTTCGGCTTCGTGATCGGCGCGACGCTGCCGGCCGCGGCGGCGGCCGAGCGACTGATGCTTGCGTGGGACCAGTGCGCGTCGTCGTTCGCGAATTCGCCGGTGGCCGCGACGATCGAGCGGCAGGCCGCGCGCTGGGTCGTCGACGTGCTCGGGCTGCCCGAAGACAGCGCGGTCGGCTTCGGCACGAGCGCGACGGCCTGCACGCTGGTTGCGCTGGTTGCCGCGCGGCGTGCGCTGCTCGCGCGCAAGGGCTGGGACGTCGACGAAGAAGGCCTGATCGGCGCGCCCGAGGTGAAGGTCGTGCTTTCCGAGCTTGCGCACATCACGGTGAAGAAGGCGCTGCGGGTGCTCGGTTTCGGGATGAAGCGCCTGATCGTCGCGCCGGTCGACGCGCACGGCCGCATCGATCCCGCGCAATTGCCGCCGCTCGACGACATGACGATCCTCTGCGTGCAGGCCGGCGAAGTGAACACCGGCGAGTTCGATCCGTTTGCGGCGCTGATTCCGCGCGCGAAGGCCGCCGGCGCGTGGGTGCACGTGGATGGTGCGTTCGGGCTGTGGGCGCGCGCGTCGTCGAAGCGCGCGCTGACCAACGGCATCGACGGCGCGGACAGCTGGACCACTGACGGCCACAAGTGGCTCAACACGCCGTACGACGGCGCGATGGTCATCTGTCGCGACGCGGCCGCGCTCGCGACCGCGATGAACAGCGATGCCGTTTACCTGAGCGGCGCGCAGGACGCGCAGAAGAACCTCAACCTCGAGTTCTCGCGGCGGGCGCGCGGCATTCCGGTGTGGGCCGCGCTGCGCGCGCTCGGCCGCGCCGGCGTGGCGACGCTGGTCGAACGGCATTGCGCGCAAGCGCAGCGCGTCGCCGACGGTCTGCGCGCGGCCGGCTACGACGTGCTGAACCGCGTCGTGCTGAATCAGGTGCTCGTGCGCGCCGGCACCGACGACGAGACGATCGCGATCCTGCGGGCCGCGCAGGATTCGGGCGACGTATGGTTCGGGCAGACGGTGTGGCAGGGGCGGCCGGCGTTCCGGATCAGCGTGTCGTCGTGGCGCACGGAGGACGAACACATCGATCGCCTCATCGCGTTGCTGACGAAGCTGCGCGGCGTGCACGCGGGCTGATCGGCGTCGCCAGGTCGCGGTAGACGACGCGCATGCCGGTGATCTCGTCCGCGTAAAAATGTCGGACAATAGCGCGGCATGCTCGCCGCGCCCGCCCGGGCGGCGCGTTCAACCGCTGCATTGACGCTGACGAGATCCCCATGTCCACGACACCTCCCCGGGAACTGCTGAAAGCCGCCGACATCGCGAAAATGGAACCGACCCGCGCGGTGCATTCGCTCAATCCCAACGCCGTTCGCCTCAAACGACAGCTCAGCGACCTGACCGGCCTCACGCAAATCGGCGCGCACCTGCTCACGCTGATGCCCGGCCACGAATCGGCCGAGTATCACCGCCACCTGTACGAGGAAGAATGCGTGTACGTGCTGTCCGGCACCGGCACGGTCACGATCGGCGAACGCACGTGCGAAATCGGGCCGGGCGACTTTCTCGGCTTTCCGCGCGGCGGCGATGCACACGCGTTGCAGAACACCGGTGACGTGCCGCTGGAACTGTTCATCCTCGGCCAGCGCCTCGAACACGACGTCTGCGAATACCCGAGAATCGGCAAGCGGCTTTACATCGCCGGCGAGCTCGAGGATTTCGTCGAGCTGCCGAAACGGCCGTAGACGCCACGCATCCGCATCGGCCGTCGTCATGCTTATGATGCGGAAACGCCACTGACAGGATTCCACGCCATGGACGCGCCGCATCCGCCGATGAATGCCCCCATCTCCGAAACGGAACCTGAAACCGAAACCGTCACCGAGCCGCGCGGGTCGCGCGTGCAGCGGCCCGTCGCGCTCGTCACCGGATCGACGTCGGGCATCGGCGCGGCCATCGCGCGACGGCTGGCGGCGGACGGTTATGCGGTGATCCTGCATTCGCGCAATTCCGCTGCAACCGGTCGCGCGATGGCGCGCGAACTCGGCGCGGCCTACGTGCAGGCGGATCTCGCCGACGATGCGCAGCGCGTGCGGCTGATCCGCGACGCGGTGGCGGTGCACGGCCGCCTCGACGTGCTGGTCAACAACGCGGGCGTCAGCCGCGTGATTCCGCACGACGATCTCGCCGCCGCGACGCCCGACGTGTGGCACGAGATGCACGAAATCAACGTGATCGCGCCGTTCCGGCTCGTCGCCGAAGCGCAGCCCGCGCTGCTCGAAGCGGCGTCGAGCGGGCGCGCCGGGTGCGTGATCAACGTCAGCTCGCATGCGGGCGTGCGGCCGAAGGGCGCGTCGATTCCGTACGCGGCGGCGAAGGCCGCGCTCAATCACACGACGCGCTTGCTGGCGCGCACGCTCGCGCCGGCGATTCGCGTCAATGCGGTGGCGCCGGGGCTCGTCGATACGCCGCTGACCGCCGACTGGACCGCCGCGCAGCAGCTCTGGCGCGAGCACGCGCCGATGCGCCGCGCGGCGACGCCGGACGACGTCGCGCAGACGGTCGCGATGCTCGTCGCGTCCGATTACGTGACGGGCGAGATCGTGATGCTCGACGGGGGATTGAACCTGACGTGACCCGGAGATCGGTGATGCGGTCGGTGCGGTGAAGCGGCGGGGGCGGCTTTGTGCCGGGGTGCTGCGCGCCGGCGGCGAAGCCGCCAGCCGGTATCACCGCCGAGGTCAGCCGAGGCTCGACCGCAGCCGCGCGAGCGCCTGGTCGTGCGTGCGTTCGAATTTCAGCGGCGTGACCGCGATATAGCCTTCGTCGAGCGCGACCGTTTCCGAATCCGCATCGTCGTCGCGCGGTGCGCGCGCCAGTTTCAGCCAGTGGTATTCGATGTCGCGCGGATCGCGCCCCGATACGATTTCGACGCCCTGCAGCGTGCCGGTGCCCTGGTTCGTCACCTTCAAGCCGCGCACGTCGTCGGCCGGCCGCGCCGGGAAATTCACGTTGAGGCACGCGTCGCTGTCCCAGCCGGCCGCGACCAGCCGGCGAATCACGTCCGGCGCATGCGTGAGCGCCGTATGCCACGGCACCGCGTTGCGGTCGCGGAAGGCCTGGCTCAGCGCGATCGCCGGCACGCCGACCAGCATGCTCGTCATCGCGGCGCCGACGGTGCCCGAGAACACCGTTTCGGTGCCGAGGTTCGCGCCGCGATTCACGCCGGACAGCACGACGTCGGGCCGCGCGTCCTTCATCAGGTGGCTGACCGCGATCGCGACGCAATCGCCCGGCGTGCCGCGCACGGCGAAGCGGCGCTCGCCCTTGCGAAGCACGCGCAGCGGTTCGTGCAGGCTCAACGAGTGCGAGGTGCCGCTCTGGTCTTCCGCCGGGGCGACGATCCAGACTTCGCGTGCCAGTTGCGTGGCGACCTGTTCGAGCACTTCAAGGCCGGGGGCGTCGATTCCGTCGTCGTTGGTGAGCAGGACGCGGTCGAACAGCGGGCGGGTTTCTTGCATCGGGATGATCCTCGCAGGCAGGCAATGAGGGGGAAGGCATCGCGGGTACAGCCGCAAGGCTAGCATCCCGTCGTGACGCGTGCCGTGTCAGGCAGCGCCGCGGCCGGCGCGCGGATGCGAAAACGGGCGCATGGCGCGCCCGTTTTCCGGTTCGAGGTGCCGCCCGCGCGGCGCTCGGAACCGCGTTGGCCGATTACCCGAGCAGATGCCGCAGCAGGCCGGCCGATACGACCCCGATGATGACGGTCGGCAGGATCGACAGGCGGGTCGCCGCGATCAGCGTGACGGCGAGTGCGAGCAGATCGGCCGGGCGCGTCGATACGAAGGCCGGCGCGATCACCGAGATCAGCACGCAACCGGGCACGTTCTCCATCACCGACGCCATCCGCGGGCTCAGCGTGCGGTTGCGCAGCAGCGCGTAGCCGAGCACGCGCGACAGGTAGGTCGTCGACGCCATCAGCACGATGGTCGCGACCGTCGCGAAATCAGGCAGCATCGCGCGGCTCCCACAGCAGCGCGGCGATCAGTCCCGCGCACGCGCCGGCCGGGACGTACCACGCGCCGGGCACGGCCAGGTGCGTGGCGGCGGCGACGACGAGGCTCACGAACCACGGACGGCTCGCGCGCATGCCTTTCCACATCCCGCGCAGCAGCACCAGAAACACGGCCGTGAACGCCATGTCGAAGCCGTACTGCTCGACGTTGCCGATCGTCGGGCCGACCGCCGCGCCGAGCGTCGTCATCGAGATCCACGTCAGGTACAGCCCGGCGCACACGCCCGCGTAATAGGGAACGCTGATGTGCGTGGCGGAGCGCGAACGCGCGTCGGCGAGCGACATCGCCCAGCTTTCGTCGCACATGAAGAACAGCGCGGCGAACGCGCGGCGGCGCGGCAGGCGCCGGACGTACGGCGCGAACGCCGCGCCCATCAGGATGTGGCGCGAATTCACGAGGAACGACATCGCGACGATCAGCGCAATATGTGGCGGCGACGTCCACAGATGGATCGCCGCGAATTCGGAGCCGCCGCCGAAATTCAGGCCCGTCATCATCGGGACCTCGAACAGGCTCAGCCCTTTTTGCGCGGCCTGCGCGCCGAGTACCAGCGCGAACGGCACGAAACCCAGCATGACGGGCAGCGCCGCGCGCAATCCGCGGCCCATCTCGGCGACATAGGCGGGCTTGTCGCGAAGCCCGGACGACGTTGAAACGCTACTGCTCATTACTCCTCCTACGGGGAGGAGGATTGTCTGCTTTTTTGACTCGAATCGGGTTGCGTTGCGGATCGATATTCTCGAGAATTTGGCATTGAGCGAGTGATTTGCGATTTTTTTGGAATTTGATGCCAATGAAGCTTGACGCTATCGACCGGCGGATCCTGAGCGCGCTGCAACGCGACGGCCGCATGCAGAACGTGGAACTCGCGCACGAGGTCGGGCTGTCGCCGTCACCGTGCCTGCGGCGCGTGCGGCTGCTCGAGGAAGCGGGCGTGATCGAGAAATACGTTGCCGTGCTGAACCCGGCGAAGGTCGGCAAGGGGCTGACGATCTTCACGCGCGTGTGGCTGAAGGGACAGGACGCCGAATCCGTGAACCGCTTCGCGGAGGCCGTCCAGCAGATGCCGGAAGTGGTCGAATGCCACCTGATGGCCGGCGACTGCGATTTCCTGCTGCGCGTGGTGGCGGCCGACATCGACGACTACCGGCGCTTCCAGATGGAATACCTGACGCGCATCCCGGGCGTGCTGAGCGTGAAGACCGACATTCCGATGCAGAAGGTCAAGCTCACGTCGGCGCTGCCGACGTAACGCGGCACGGGCGCATGACGACGATTCGGCGAATCGTCACCGGCCGGTGACATTTGGCCGATACACTGGGGGACGAGCCGCCTCGCCGCGCGCCGGCTGCATCACGGTGCGACTTCGATGCGCAAGCAACTAACGGTCAACCGCGAAGGGATCGACGAATACGCGCGCAGCGCGATGCGATCCGCCGGGCGGTGCGTCTTTCTTGTCGAGCCATTCATGCAGCCATTCAACAATCCGTGGAATTCGCTGGAAATCGTCAAGCTCGTGCTCGGCGTGCTGACGCCGTTGTCGGTCGCGTGTCTCGGCTGGCTCGTCGCGCGCCGGCTGAAGCGGCTCGAGCTCGTGCAGTGGACCAACCAGCGGCTGATCGAGAAGCGGCTCACGCTGTACGACACGGTCGCGCCGCAGCTCAATGCGCTGCTGTGCTTCTATACGTGGATCGGCTACTGGAAAGACATCTCGCCGGACGACGTGATCCGCGCGAAGCGCGAACTCGACCGCACGTTTCACATCTACCGCTACCTGTTCGACGACGACGTGTACGACGCGTATCACACGTTCATCCACGCGTTGTTCGAGATGCATACGGGGCCGGGGCGCGACGCGCGGATTCGCTCGCTGATCCAGTCGCCGGACGGCGACCGCAGCGTGCACGGCACGTATGAGTGGAAGGCCGCGTGGTCCGAGCGGTTCTCGACCGCGAACGTGACGGACAAGGCCGATGTGGTGCGGCACTACACACGGCTGATGGAGCGGCTGCGCGTGGCGCTCGGCGCGAATCGCTGACGATTGCCGACGCGGCATCGTCCGGGTTTTGAACAACGGTGGTGACGCGCGGGTCGCCCGAGCGACGGGCGGCCGGGAGCGATGAATCAAGCGAACGCCACCGCGCCGATCACTGTTTCCTGCAAGCCACCTGATAATCGATCACGGTATTCGCCGACGGCGTGTCCGGCTCGCCGCCGGCCGTCGTCACACCGAGCACGCCGGCCGCGCTCCGATACCGCAGCGCGCAATACCCCATGCCGGTGCCCGAGCACGCTTCGGCTTCGATGATCCCGTGCTTCGCGAGCGTGGCCGCGCCGTCCAGCGGGTCCGGCTTCTCGCGCGGACGCAGCGGCTGCCAGCCACGCGAGATCAGGATCTTGCGGGCCGCGTCGAGTGGCTTGCCGTACACGTTGGGCACGACTGCACGGCCGTGGCAGTACGTGCGTTCGGCGGCGACCGCGGTCAGCCGCAAGCCGCCATGCGCTTCGCGCAACTCGCCGACGGGCGCCGACGGGCCATCGCCACCCCAGACGAGCAGCGCGCCGCTTTCCAGCAACTCGACCGAGCCGAGCTGCCAGCCGGCCGAGCGTGCCGTATAGCCGAGCGCGACGAGCGTCGTGCCGTCGAAGACGCCGACGTTTGCGTTGCGCGCGTAACAGATCGCGCTCGTCCCCGGCTTGAAACCGCTCGCGAACGTGACGACCGTGTAGCGGCCGAGCGGCGCTTCCGACGTCACGATCCAGCCGAGCTTCGCTACGTCGCGGCCGGCCGCGGTTGCGGTCTTCGCACGATATTGCGCACAGAACGCGTCGAGCGTGCCGTTCTCCGGCGAGTGCGGCAGCGCGCCGAGCGGAACCAGGGACGCGCCGGCGATATCGGAAGCCGTGCGCAGCGTCTCGGCGGACGCCGCGCCGCCGAGCGCGACACACGCGAGGGCGGCGATCGATGCGACGCGACGGGCAATCGGCTGGACAGTCATGCGACGCATGGGGAGGGTCTTCAGGAAAGAACGGACATCGACCGTTTGCGTGCGTGCCCGTCGCCAGGCATTCAAGCCTTCGCGACCACGTCGATCCGCAGCGCCTCGCCGCCGTCGACGATCGCCAGCAGACGATCGACGTTCGGGTGTGCGCCCGGGCGGTTACGCGCGTCGGCGGTGTGCTCCGCGAACACGGCGAGGCCGTGCTCGGCGGCCTTCGCGTCGAGCGTGCCGAATACCTGCTTCAGGTAGTTGTACACCGCGAGCGAGCCCTGCTTGCCCGGCTGATTCTCGATGCTGGCGACCACGTCGCCGTTCGCGCCGACGAGATCGATGCGCGCGACACCTTCGATGGCCGGCAGTTGCGCGAGGTTGTCCTTGAATACTTGGGTCGGTTGAATCACTGAAACACTCCGTCGGTTCGGTCATGGGTCAATCGGCCAGTATCTTATCCGATCGACATGCCCGCTTCGCGCGCGCGGTCGATGTCGGGGCTGCGATAGGCGCGCTCCGGAATCTCGGCGAGCCGTGACGCATGCACCTGATGCGGCGCGAGGCCATAGAACTTCTGAAAACTCATGATCAGCGGCGACCATTTGTCCGGATCGATGCGGTCCGGATGACCGTCCATCAGCAGGTCGGGATGTACGTGCACGCGCTGGATGCGCACCTCGAACACGCGGATGTGGCCGCGCAGGTCGGGCGCTTCGTCGCCGATGCCGTGCGTGGCGGCGACCACCGCTTCCAGATGCACCGGACATTCGAGCGCGCGCGGCGGTGCGATGGTCTGCGAGGCCGTTTCGGTGAGCCCGGCGGTGCCGAACTTGTCTGGTTCGTACACGTAGCCGCGTGCCTGCTTCGACTGGGGCACCGGATGCGTGCCCGTCGTGCGCGCGATGCGGTCGACGGCCTGCGCCTGCGCCGCCGACGGCAGGTTCAGCACGCATTCGCCGGTGCGCATCAGGTTGTGCGTGGTCTGCGAGCTGGCGGCGAGCCCGAGCATGCAGCGCCAGCCGAGCCAGAACGCGGACGACATTGGCGCAAGATTGGCCGTGCCGTCCGGATTCAACGTGCTGATCAGCACGACGGGCGTGCCGAAATAGAGGATGTTCGGTTCAGTGATGCGATGCGCAGCGTTCATGGTCGGTCCTTCGTTGACGGGATCAGTTCGCATGCTGATCGCGTCGCCGCCGCGCGGCGCTCCGATTCTTGTCATGTCATTCGCACGGCGCGGGCGCCCTCGGCATCGCGCGTGCTTTTCCGCTAGAGTAGGAAATCGAAGGTCGCATGTGCCGCCCACGCCGGCGCGCCGCGGCCACGTTCCGCAATTGCACACGAGGGGCCCGATGGATATCGAGCAACGCTACACCGCCAACGCGCCGACGCGCGCGGAAGTCGACGCACTGGCCGGTGCGACCGTCATCGAATTCGGCGCGAACTGGTGCGGAATCTGCGCGGGCGCGCAGCCTGCGATCGTCGCGTCGTTTTCCGCGCATCCGGCCGTGCGGCACCTGAAGATCGAGGATGGCCCGGGTCGGCCGCTCGGCCGTTCGTTCGGCGTGAAGCTGTGGCCGACGCTGGTATTCCTGCGCGACGGGGTCGAAGTCGCGCGCGTCGTGCGCCCCGCCGATGCCAGGCAGATCGAGGCCGACGGCTTCGCCGCGCTCGCCTGAGGTCGTCGTCATGCAACAGGCCATCACGCATATCGGTGTCGACGCGCGCGGCAGCGGCCTCGTCGAGTTCACGCCGCAAGTGCGCGCATTCGTCGATCAGCAGGCCATCCGCACCGGGCTGCTGACCGTGTTCTGCCGCCATACGTCCGCGTCGCTGCTGATCCAGGAGAATGCGGATCCGTCCGTGCAGCGCGATCTCGAACGTTACTTCGCGACGCTCGCACCCGAAGACGACACGCGCTACGAGCACGACACGGAAGGCCCCGACGACATGCCCGCCCATCTGCGCACGGCGCTTACGCAAGTGCAGCTGTCGATCCCGGTCGAGCACGGACGCATGGTGCTCGGCACGTGGCAGGGCATCTATCTGTTCGAGCATCGTCGCGCCGCGCATCGGCGTGACATCGTGCTGCATTTGATCGGCGAGTAAGCGGGAAACGCGCAACGGGCGGCCGGAAGGCCTGCCCGTCACGCACCGCGGCCACGCTCAGCCGAGCAGCTTCTCGAGGAGTGCGCCAAGTTCGCGCAGGTGAACGGGCTTCGGCAGGAATGCGTCGAACACCTGCTGGTTCTCGCGCAGCGCGGCCGATTCGTATGCGCTGACACCGAGAATGGACGGAAACTTTCCGTCGTCGTCCGGTTGCGCGGCCATCCGGATGCGGCGCGCGACTTCGAAGCCACTCACGTCCGGCAGTTCGAGATCGAGCACGACGAGGTCGTAATGCATATCGCCGAAACGGGCGATGCCTTCCTGCCCGGTGCCGCACAGGTCGACGTCGAGGCCGAGCGCCGAGAGCATCGCGCCGAGCGTTTCGCGCGCGTTGTCGTTGTCGTCGACCACGAGCGCGCGGCGGTTGCGATGCGCGGCGGCGGCCGGCCACGCGGGTGCGTCGCCGGTCGTTTCGCCGGCATCCGGCACCTCGGCCGGCAGCGTCACGACGAACTCGCTGCCTTCGCCGACGACGCTGCGCACGTCCACGTGGCCGCGCAGCGTCGTCACGATCTCGCGCACGACCGCGAGCCCCATCCCGATTCCGTCCACGTGCAGGCCGACCGCGTCGTTCGCGCGGTAGAACGGCTCGAAGATCTTCGACAGATGCTGCTTCGCGATACCGGCGCCCGTGTCCCGCACGGCGAGTTTCAGTTGCCGGCCGGCCGGCGCGTCGACGAGCATGATCGATACGTCGATCGATCCGTCGACGGTGTATTTCACCGAATTCTCGATCAGGTTCGACAGCACCTGACGCAACAGCTTGCGATCGGAGCGGATCGCGAGGTCGTGCGGCTCGACGCGCTGCGCGACGGCGATCCGCTTGGTCGCGATCTTCGCGCGCAGCGGATCGAGCACCTCGGCGAGCAGCGACGCCATGCCGACCGTTTCGGTTTCGGCGAGGCGCTTGGTCGAGCGCAGCTTGATGTAATCGGTGAGGTCCTTGACCAGCGCTTCGAGCGACGACGCGGAATTCTGCAGCCGCCGGATCGTCTTCAGGTTGGCGTCGGACTGCGGCCGCGCGAGCAGGATCTCGATCGAACCGCAGATCGCCTGCAGCGGCGTGCGCAGTTCATGGCTGACCATTCCGAGGAACGCGTTCTTCGCCTCGATCATCTCGAACGCGCGATCGGATGCCTTGCGCTCCGCATCGAGCGCGGCGTCCTGTCGTTCGAGCAGGTCGTCGCGCGTGCGCATCGTATAGAACAGCAGCAGGAACAGCGCGCACAGGATCACGCCGAGGATGATGCCGAGCGATACGATCGCCCGCTGCTTTTCCTTCAGCTGATGGAACGTGAAATCGCGCTGCGCCATCTCGATCGCGCGGAAGTAGTTCGCAAGGCCGTTGACCTTCGGCCAGTACGCGTTGACGTCGTCGATCACGTGCGGCGCATCGTTCGGTGCGTCGCGCAGCAGCGGCACGTCGTGCTTCAGGCGCGCCATGAATGCGCCGAGCACCGCGATTTCCGCGCGCGCGCGCGGGATGCGCAGCCAGTATTCGGACACTTCAGACGGCCGCTGCAGGAACCCGAACGACACCGACAGGCTGTCGAGCTGCATCTGCACGTGGTCGAAGTCGTCGTCCACGTGCGTCGAGTAGAGGATCAGCTGGCGGTCGAAGCGCGTGTAGGCGTTCCGGTATTGCGCGGCCGTCCAGAACACGCCTTCGCGCGGTCCTTCGAGCACGCCCTCGTTGACCGAGGTCGCGAGCAGGTCCCACAGCAGGAATGCCCATGCGGCGAATCCCAGGATCCACAACGATCCCAGGATGAGGATGATCTTTCTGTTCTTCCACCGCCCGCGCATCATGTCGCGCGTTTACTTCACGGTCAGGCCGATGATCTGCCATGCGAACTTGGCTTCGCCGAGCGGCGTCTTCAGCTCGTCGGGATACTGGTCGCGCGGATACATGATCCACAGCGGGCCGTAGTTGTCGTTGCCGAGCACCTTGCCGTTCATCGTGCGTGCGAGGATCACGCCGTACTTGTCGGCGTCCGACACGGGGATCGTGAACGTGTATTCGTCGATGCAGCGGAACTCGATCTGCGTGCCGTGTGCGTCGACGGTCTTCAGCACGTCGGACAGGCGCGGGCCGGTGAAGGTCGCTTTCGGTGTCCAGCTCGTCGACGTGACGATCGTGTGCTGCGGCAGTGCCATCAGCGCCTGCTCGGTAAAGACGAACGTCGTCTTGCCGGGCTGGTTGCTGCGGCCGATCTTGCCGTCGACGGTGAACGTGAACGACGCGGCCCAGCTCGCGGCGGCCATGCCGAGCAGGCCGGCCGTGATCAGGGTCTTGATCCAGAGGGTCGAAATTCGCATGTGTTTCCCTTTTTCGTGTTCGTGTGGTGGCCGGTTCTCGTCGTGGTCTCAGCTCGCGGCGGCGGCCGTGGCCACCGGCTGCGTGATCTTCAGTTCGCGCGCGACTTCGGCGAACAGGATCGGCAGGCGCACCGGCTTTTCCTCGCAGCGCGCGTTGTAGTGCGACACGATGTGCGCGATCTCGTCCTCGCTCGCTTCGCCGGTGGAGATCTTGCCGGTCAGCAGGAAGATCGGCGCGCCGCCGTTCTCGCTCGAGCGGATGCCGCGCACGAGCTCGGCGGCCGTCTGGTCGCCGAGCATCCAGTCGAGGATGTAGCCGTCGAAATCCTCGACTTCCAGCGCCTTGCGGAACGACGCGCCGTCATGGTACGGAATCGCGTTCACGCCTTTTTCGATGAAGTATTCGCACACGGTCTCGGCGACGTCCCGCGAATCGTCGACCACCGCGATCCGCGCCGCGTACACGGTCGGCTGGCTCGAGCGCAGTTCGATGACGTCGACCGGATAGAGGCGGCCTTCGCGCGCGTGCTGGCGTTCGGTGACGATCCATTCGCCCTGCCACTGCAACGCGACGAAATCCGTTTCGGTCTGGCTGCTGGCCTTCGCCGAGATCGCCGCGCGGCAGCGGAAACGGCGCGACTCGATCACGAGCGTCGCGTCGATCATCTCGGCGGCGGCCGGCTGTGTACCCTTGTCGTCGAGCAGGATCGCGGGCGGCACGCCGAAGTGCGTCGCGATGTCCTGCAACTGCGACAGGTTCCACGGGATCAGGCCTTTCATCTTGCGCGTGACGACCGAGAAACTGAGGCCCAGCACGTTCGCGATCGTCGTGTTGTGACTGCGCGGCGGAATTCCGTTGCGCGTCAGCAGATCGCGTACCTTGGTTGCGGTAATGAGATCGGCATTGGCCTGCTCGCTATTGGACATCTCGACGGGGTCTCCTGGTTTTAGCGACGAAGAGCATATTCAAAAGTGACGCGATACGCAAACTTTGAAATCACGAATCACCTTGACATGCCATTTTTCTCCATTATTATTGCTCACCACGTCACTATTGTTTGCCGCGTCAGGTTGAGGCGCCGGTGTCGACAACGGTCGGCCCAGCGAAAAGCGGCAGCCAGCGCGTGACTGAACGATACGAAGAGAGCCTGAGAGAGCCTTGGACCGCGTGTCGGCGTGGGTGAATTGTATTCTCCCCGCCGCGCGCGAGCCGGGTACGCGCTCGCGGGGGTGAAATAGCGCGAAGCAGTGCGGCGCAAATATACCGTGGGAAAAACAAGAATGGTTCGCCGTTTTCCGGCACCGGGGCCGTTGCCGTTGGCCGCGTGCGCGCAGGATCCGTCCGTCAACGGCAACTCGATTCGTATCTGCGATGACACCGGAGGTTCCGATCGCCCTAAAGATCAGGTTTCCTATTTAAAAAGGGGCGATCGCGAGGATCTGCGCATGCGCTCGGCCGTGCAGATCGCGGCGTCGGAACGCAGCGCGACGGAGACCAACTACGGCGCGGCGCTGGGCGGCCTGGGCGGTGGCGTGGGCGGCGGTCTCGCCGGCTTCTCGACGACACCGTAAGGCAAGGCGCGCGTGCCAGTCTGTGCGGCACGCGCGTGAGAACGACGGCCTGATCGGATCGAAGCGGCCGTCCACCGGGAATCGGCAAGAGGCGGCAGACCGGCGAGGCATGCGCGACGTCGGCGTGCCGCATCGCGCGATCAACCTTCCCGAAAAATCCCGCTATATGCACTCAACGCCGGCACCCCGCCAAGGTGCGCGTACAGCACCTTCGACCCCGGCTCGAATTCCCCGCGCCGCACGTGGTCGATCATCCCGTGCATCGATTTCCCTTCATAGACGGGATCGGTCAGCATGCCTTCCAGCCGCGCACACAGACGAATCGCCTCCAGCGTGCCATCGTTCGGCAGTCCGTATTCCGGCCCGGCATAGCGCGTGTCGAGCACCACGTCCTTCTCTTCGATATCGCGCCCCAGCCCGACCAGCTCGGCCGTGTGCCGCGCGATGCGCGTGATCTGTTCATGCGTGCGCTCGGGCGTTGCCGACGCGTCGATGCCGATCACGCGGTCCGCGCGTCCGTCGGCCGCGAAGCCGACGACCATCCCCGCCTGCGTGCTGCCCGTGACCGAGCAGACCACGATGTAATCGAACTTGAAGCCAAGTTGTGCTTCCTGCTCGCGCACTTCTTCCGCGAAGCCGACGAACCCGAGTCCGCCGAGCGGATGCTCGGAACACCCGGCCGGAATCGGATACGGCTTGCCGCCCGCCTGCCGCACGCTCTCCATCGCTTCTTCCCAGCTGCGGCGAATGCCGATGTCGAAACCGTCGGCAACGAGCCGCACGTCGGCGCCCATCATTCGTGACAGCTGGATGTTTCCGACGCGGTCGTACACCGGATCCTCGTAGTTGACCCAGTGCTCCTGCACGAGCACGCACTTCATCCCGAGATGCGCGGCGACGGCCGCGACCTGGCGTGTCTGGTTCGATTGAATGCCGCCGATCGACACGAGCGTGTCGGCGCCTTGCGCGAGCGCGTCGGGGACGAGGTATTCGAGCTTGCGCGTCTTGTTGCCGCCGAAAGCGAGGCCGCTGTTGCAGTCCTCGCGCTTCGCATACAGCTCGACCTTGCCGCCGAGGTGCGCGCTCAGACGCCTGAGCGGCTGGATCGGCGTCGGGCCGAACGTGAGCGGATAGCGGGGGAAACGTTGCAGGTTCATCGACAAGCTCCGAAAGGCTGTGGGCGGGAATTCGCATCGGACGGGGGCGGCCGGCACGCCGTGTCCCAATGGAAAAATGATAGGCAGGACGGCGAGAAATGAGCTTGCGAAATTAATAACGAGGGCCTACGTTGTCGATGAGATGCGGATCAGATAGATAATTTTCGTTCGCAAGCAGTCCAGGAGACGCAATGAAATTAGATCGTGGCAGTGCCTTGCCGGCCGCCGCCGCGCCGGTGCTCGACCGCATCGACCGCGCGATCCTGCGGCAGTTGCAGCAGGACGCGTCGATCTCGAACGTGAGCCTCGCCGCGAAGGTGAAGCTGAGCGCGCCGGCGTGCCTGCGGCGCGTCGAACGGTTGAAGGAGATGGGGCTGATTCGCGGTATCGTCGCGCTGCTCGACCCGAAGCCGCTGGGTGCCGGGATGCTGGTCGTGATCGGCTTCGTACTCGATCGTTCGACGCCCGAGGCGTTCGCCGAATTCGAGAAGGCCGCGCAGAAGGTGTCGGGGTGTGTCGAATGTCACGTGGTAACCGGCGAATTCGACTACTTCATGCTGGTCCGCACGCGCGACAACGAGAGCTTCAACCGCTTGCACGCGGAACAACTGCTGTACCTGCCCGGTGTGCGGCAGGTGCGTTCGTTCATGGTACTCAAGGAGATTCTGTCCACGCATGCACTGCCGGTGTAGCGCATCGCGATGTGATCGGCCGCGCAGGCTGCGTTGACGGCATGCGGGCCGGGAACGCGCGGCCTCGCAGGGCAGTTCCGTCGAGAAAACGACTGGCGTGCCGCGCTCTGCGTTGCCACGGTGCCGCGCCCGTCCGCCGCCGCGTCGCTGCGTCGCCGCGCGTGATGCTCGCATCGTCACGACGCCGCGCGGCACGATCGCGTATGCTCGTCCCGTCAGCGGCGACGGCGGCTGCCGTAGCCGGATCAATCGTGTAACGACCGATCAATGAGCGAGGGCATGATGGCTAGACAGACGATGGCGGAATACCTGGCGAAGACGCTGGCGGCAGCGGGCGTCGAGCGCATCTGGGGTGTGACGGGCGATAGCCTGAACGGGCTGTCGTTCAGCCTGAGCCAGATCGGCTCGATCCGCTGGATGCATACGCGGCACGAGGAAAGCGCCGCGTTCGCGGCCGGCGCCGATGCCGCGTCGACCGGCCGGCTCGCGGTGTGCGCGGGCAGCTGCGGCCCCGGCAACCTGCACCTGATCAACGGCCTCTACGACTGCCATCGCAATCACCAGCCGGTGCTGGCCATCGCCGCGCACATCCCGTCGACCGAGATCGGCCTCGGCTACTTCCAGGAAACCCATCCGCAGGAGCTGTTCCGCGAGTGCAGTCATTTCGCGGAACTTGTGACCAACGCATCGCAGTTCCCGCGCGTGCTCGCGCGCGCGATGCGTACCGCGATCGAGGAACGCGGCGTCGCGGTGATCGTGCTGCCGGGCGACATCGCGCTCGGCGACGGCCCGGAAGAGGCGCCCGCGTGGAGCGGTTCGGCGCCGCCGTCGATCCTGCCGGCCGACGCCGATCTCGACCGGCTCGCGGCGCTGCTCGACGCGTCGGACGCGGTCACGCTGCTGTGCGGCAGCGGCACGCAGGGCGCGCACGACGAAGTGATCGCGCTGGCCGACACGCTCGGCGCGCCGGTCGTGCATGCGCTGCGCGGCAAGCAGTTCGTCGAATGGGACAACCCGTTCGACGTCGGGATGACGGGGTTGATCGGCTTCAGCTCGGGCTATCACGCGATGGAATCGTGCGACACGCTGCTGATGCTGGGCACGGACTTCCCTTACCGGCCGTTCTATCCGACCAACGCGAAGATCGCGCAGATCGACTGCAAAGGCTCGCAGCTCGGGCACCGTGCGCCGCTTGCGTTGGGGCTCGTCGGCACGGTGAAGGAAACGATCGCTGCGCTGCTGCCGCGCCTCACGCGCAAGACGCAGCGGCGCTTCCTCGAGAACGCGCTGAAGCACTACGCGGCCGCGCGCAAGGGGCTCGACGATCTCGCGGTGGCCGAGCCGCCGGGCCGCGCGATTCATCCGCAATACCTGACGAAGATCGTCGACGACGTCGCGGCCGACGACGCGATCTTCACGGCCGACGTCGGCACGCCGACGCTGTGGGCCGCGCGCTACCTGACGATGAACGGCAAGCGCCAGCTGCACGGCTCCTTCAACCACGGCTCGATGGCGAACGCGATGCCGCAGGCGCTCGGCGCACAGGGCGCGCATCCGGGGCGGCAGGTCGTGTCGCTGTCGGGCGACGGCGGGCTGTCGATGCTGCTCGGCGATCTGCTGACCGCGCGCCAGCTCAACCTGCCGATCAAGATCGTCGTCTACAACAACAGCCTGCTCGGCTTCGTGTCGATGGAGCTGAAGGCGGCCGGCTATCTCGACACCAACGTCGACCTGAGCCCGACCGACTTCGCGGCGATCGCGAAGGGCGCGGGCATCTTCAGCGTGCGCGTCGAACATTCGGAGAACGTCGAGCAGGCATTGCGCACGGCGTTCGCGCATGACGGTCCGGCGGTCGTCGACGTCGTCACGTCGAAGTACGAACTCGCGATGCCGCCGAAGATCGAGATCGCGCATGCGAAGGGCTTCAGCCTGTTCATGCTGCGCGCGATCCTGAGCGGGCGCGGCGACGAGATCGTCGAGCTGGCGAGGACCAACCTGCGGTAAGGCGGGGCCGCGTGCGATGCGGCGTGCCGTTCGTTCCCGAGCGGTTACGCTGCTTCGCTCCCGTCGGCGGCCCGCTCACAGATGCGGCGGCGCGGGCTATCAGCGACAATCTTCACGTCGCCTTAAGTTTGCGTTTCCTAGAATCGATTTGATCGTCGCTCTTCCTGCGACGGAACGATTCGTCCAGGAGGATGCACGTGAAAGACCCCCGTGTCGCCGCAGTCCTGTTTCACGAAGTCATCGGCACGTCGAAGCCGACGGCGCAACCGCTCAAGGCGGGCCAATGATCTGGCCGAACGCGTGGCGTGTCTCGGCACTGTTCGTGCGCGAGTGGGTCGGCCGCCCGGCCGCGGTGGGCGCGCTGTGTCCGAGTTCGCGGCATCTGGCGCGCGAGATGGCCGACGCGGTGCCGGACGGCGACGGGCTGGTCGTCGAACTCGGCGGCGGCACCGGCGCGATCACCGCGGCGTTGCTCGAACGCGGCGTCGCACCACGTCGCCTCGTCGTGGTCGAGCGCTCGCCGGCGTTCGTGCAGCACCTGCGGCGACGCTTTCCGGACGTGTCGATCGTGTGGGGCGACGCGCGGCAGCTCGAACGGCTGCTGCCGCCCGCCGCGCGGGTCGATGCGATCGTGTCGTGCCTGCCGTTGCGCACGCTGCCGCGCGAGGACGTGACGGCCATCGTCGATCAATGCAGCCGCGTGCTGTCGGCCGACGGCGTGATGATTCAATTCACGTACGACTTGCGCACCCCCCGCCGTCATCCGCTGGGCAATTCGGCATTTGTTGCCTGCGGCAGCCGTATCGTCTGGGCAAATATTCCGCCTGCGCGCATCGTGACCGTACGCAGCGCCGCCGCCGAACACACCGGTTGACGCGACCGCGCGCAGCGCACCCGAATGCGGTGCCGCGCCGGTTGCTTTCATAAGTCATACTGACCCTTCCATTTTCCGTTCGCATTGCCGTCGCATCGGGTTCCTGCCCTCACCCGGCGCGTGTGCCCGACGACGCGCTAGAAGCGCGCGCCGTCGGGCACACGCGCCGCGGGCCGCGACGTGATTCGTTTGATGAAGCGGTCGAGCGGTGTCGCATAGCCGCGTGCGATGACCGTGCTCAAGCCGGCCGACAACATCAGATACGCGACGAGCAACGCCAGCTTGCCGTCACCGTGCGTGGCGGACGGCGGCCAGAACGTGCGCAGTGTGCCGAGCACGATCAAATGAAACAGATACAGCTCGTAGCTGAGCCGCCCGCTCCAGCGCAGCGGCGCGAGCATGTGGCCACGCGTGCGTTCGCGTTCCGCATGCGCGCCGATCAGCAGCACCGCCGTGCCGAGCGCCATCGCGGATACCCCGATCACATGGCTTTGTGCGATCGGCCACGCGAGATAGAGTGCCGTCATCGCCGCTGCCGCGAGCCATTGCACGGGCGCGGCCGCGAGCACCTGCCAGCGCGCGCGTTCGGCGAGCAGCGCGGTGCAGCAGCCGATCGCGATGCCGTCGAAACAAGCGAAGTACGCATAGAGGAAGCCGCCTTCGTCGCCGGGATGCGTGAAGCGGTACACGGGGCCGATCGCGGCGATCAGCAGCCAGAACGCGAACAGCCGCGAGTCGCGGCGCAGCGCGATGCACAGCAGCGGAAACGACAGGTAGAACACCTCTTCGACCGATAGCGACCACAGCACGCCGAGCGCGTAGTTGACCCATCCGTATGCGCCGATCAGCACGTTCATCCAGAACGTGAGCGATGCGAGATTCACGAGCCAGAACGACACGGCGATGCCCTGCGGCGCATGGTTCGTGAAGATCGGCACGCCGGCCGCCGCGAGGCCGTTGACGAGCGCGAGCAGCAGAAGCAGGCACGGGACGATGCGCGCGACGCGCGACACGTAGAACGCGCGCACGTCGAGCGCGCCGAGGCTGCCCCAGCGGCGGCGCGCATTCGACGTGATCAGATAGCCCGAGATCGCGAAGAACATCGTCACGCCATAGTTGCCGTTGCGCACGATCGCGTGGACGGTGTCCCAGCCGAGCACGCGCGCGAGCGCCGTATCGCGCAGTGGATACGCGATGTTGAAGTGATGCAGCAGGACGAGCAGGATCGACACGCCGCGCAGCAGGTCGATCCGCGCGTTGCGCGGGCCGGTGCTCATTGCGGGCTGCCGGGTTCGGCGAGGGCGGAGCGCGCGGCCGGGAGGCCGGCTGCGGCTGCGGACTGGGTGCGGCGCCAGTGCTTCAAGTGGCACTCCTTCGGATCGGGCGGCACACAGTGTATCGAAGGATCGTCGGCTGTCGACCTGTCACGGTTGACGGGGCGGCTGGCGTTTCATGACACGGGATGAACGATCGAACCCGGATATCCACGGATATCGTGCAGTCACGGGGCAATGCGCCGTTGCTCAATATCCTGCAAGGACGTAATAGATCCCGAGGCACGCAACGGCGAGTAGCGGGAGCGCGATGACGATGAAGGCAATACGACGGATGCCGTGCAGGCGAGTCACGCCGACATACAGGCTGAGGGATCCGAAAAAAAGCGTCACCGGCCAGTAGATGGCGCCGTAAAGGACCGGGATGACCCAAATAGGCAGGTCGATGCCGATGTCACTCATTCAGGATGCTCCGGTGTATGTGTGGACGTGCGTTCCGTCGTGTTCAGCTGGCGCCGCGATCCGACGTGGCGACTCCCGACGAGCGTTTCGCATGGGCCTGCAATCGCCGCAATCACTGGCCGCGTGCGCTGGCGTTGGCATCGTTGATTCCGCAGTGCGTCCTTCGCTTTCGTCCGGTGGACGGCCATGGCTCGATTGGTTGAGAGGCGGTCACGCTTGCATCATCACGTCGACCCGGTGCCGAAGGCCGCAGCCCATTCGGCAGGCGAGTGCCTCATGAAAAACTGGTTTCGCCACGTCGCAATGCCAAGATTGACTGCGCGGACACTCACCACGTTGACGAGATCCTGCTGCCGCAGCCAGGGCGATGCAGAAAGCGCTGCGTGTGCAACAGCGGTCGCCTCGGCCTTGTTCAGCATCGTCGGCGTGCTCGTGGCCACGGTGATGGTGACGACCGTTTTCGCCGTCTGGCCCGCTGGGCCGAACGCACGCACGTTGCCGATCCAGACGCCGCTCTGGCGCACGCCCGGAACGGTGGATGCAGCACGCTGGATCTGTTGGATATCGGCCAGGCGATCATCATCGATCAGCCGCATTGCCGCGAAACGACTGCCGACGAACAAAATCAGGCCAAGGACAGCCAGGATCGCCCAGTGCTTTCGGCCAAGCGGCGCGGCATCCTCGACGGGGGCCGCGACTCGCACGACCCTGCTGGCGGTGAGCAGATCCTGTACGGACTGGCGGCTCGGCCTGTTGAACACGAGCAGATACAGCAATGCCATACCCCAGAAGAACATGGTCGCGCCGTTTGCGGTGGCGAGCCATTCCATGCCCGGCTCGTGAAGCGCGGGCAGGTCGATGAAGGCGATGCCGCCGAGTATCAGCGGAACGGCGATCAGCGCGTACCGTGCCCAGGCGCGAAGGTACCCGGGACCGGAGCCGTCAGGGGCGGCGCTATCGGCAACACGGATCTGCATCACCCGCTTGCCGAGCGACTGGTGTCGATTCCCGCCCTCGAGCAGGCCAAAGTAAATGGAACCGATCAGGAAGCCGATCAGCCTTCCCCATTCGCCAATCGTCGAAAGGGCATCGAAGAACAGGATCGCGATCGCCAGCCCGATCAGTCCGAGAATGATTGAATCGATCGAAAAGGCGGCGGTCCGTCGCCAGAAGCCGGCAGCGCCGTGCGATTTAGGGTGTTCGTTGTGCTCCATTGCCGTAGCCCCCGATGTGTTGTGTTCGTCGAGCCATTTGGGCTCTTTACGGCGCGTGGCCGCAGGATTGCCTATGCCCATACCGCCACTGTGGTGACAGGCCGATCATATCGACCGGCCTGACGTGGAATTGCAAACGATTGTGAGCAATGCGCAGGCGCGAGCGTCCTTCATCCCGCAAGCAGCTTGTCTACGATCGCCCCGAACGCGGTACGGCGTGCGCTGCCAGACGGACAGCGCACGCCCTGCGAGCGTGTTGGCCGAGCGCCGGATCGAGACAGGCAACGACGGGCATGAAAGGCTGGAAACGATTGTCGTGGATTTTCATGAGGCCGTCGAACGCGTATGTCCGGCCTGGCGAGGCAGCCGATGTCGCGCACGCGCTCCGGCATCCGGCGACGAACCATGAAAAAGCCCGCCGGCAGGCTTGCGCTTGCGGGCGGGCAAAGACACCTCGGGCAGACCGGCGCGGGTGTCGCGTGAAGAACGGAGAACCGGGTTGCGTCAGAACTTGTGGCGCAGCGCGAGGCGCACGGCCACCTGGTTCGACGTCGACGACGGCGCATCGGTGCCGGGGATGAACGCGTTGTCGAGGATCGAGTTCGTCTTGTCGCCGGCGATGTGCTGATACGCGGCCTGCACGTACACGTCGGTGCGCTTCGACAGGTTGTAGTCGGCCATCAGCCCGACCGAGTGGATCTTCGGCTTCGCGTCGCCGGTCGATGCGTCGTACTTCTCGAGCGACAGCACGTATTGCGCGCCGACCATGAACGCCGGCGTGATCTGGTACGCGCCGTTCACTTCGAAGTTCTGGTACTTGATCGCGCTGACCGTCGCCCCCGGCGCGATGATCGCGCCCGGCGTGCCGAGGTAACCGTTGCCGGTCGGGTTCTTGTAGTTCGAGTTCGTGTACGCGAAGCCGACCGTCGCGGGCCCGAACGTGTAGTTGATGCCCGCGCCGAACACGCGCATGCGCTCGGCGATGTAGCTTGCGTCGTTCGCCGTGATCGCGCCGGCCGAACCGTTGCCCGGATGGTTCGCCTGCAGGTACGCGGCGCCGATCAGCAGCCCGTTGTTCTGGTATTGCGCGCCGAAGCTGTACGCGCGGTTGTCCGAGAAGCTCGTGCTGTTGCTGAAGCTGTATGCGCCGCCGAACTGGAAGCCGCCGAAGTTCGGACTCGCGTACTTCACCGTGTTGTCGAGGCGGAACGAGTTGTCGGTGTTGTCGTTGTCGAACGGGTGCGCGAGCAGGTAGCCGCCCCAGTTGCCGTTGGCGGTGGTCGGCGCGAGATAGTCGACCACCGAGTCGTACTGGCGGCCGAACGTCAGCGTGCCGTACTGTGCCTGGCTCAGGCCGACGTACGCCTGGCGGCCGAACATGCGGCCGCCCTGGTTGAGCCGGCCGCTGTTCACGTCGAAGCCGTTCTCGAGCTGGAAGATCGCCTTCATGCCGCCGCCGAGATCCTCGCTGCCCTTCAGGCCCCAGCGGCTGCCCTGCGCGTAGCCGCTGGCCATCTCGTAGACGTGGCCGGTGCCGACGTTGTTCGTGTAGTTCAGGCCTTCGTCGATCACGCCGTACAGCGTGACGCTGCTTTGCGCGAACGCGGGCGACGCGAATGCGGCCATTACGGCGAGCGCCGTCAGTTTCTTGTTCATTGAGAGATCTCCGGGGTATCCAGCTTGTATCGGTTGTCGTGAGCGCGTCCGGCGAGGCGCGTCCCGTCATCCGGGGCGACCCGGCGCAGCGCGCGCGGCGCCGGAAACGCGCAATGCGCGGCGGCGCGGCGACCGGCGGTGTCGGGTCGTGTCTCCTCCGATGACACCGCGCATTCTTCCGAAGCCGAAACGGAATCGAAAGCGAGTAATTTCGATGGATGGGATCGGGATCGCCAATGGGGGCGCGACGGGTGGTTTCGACAGCCGAAACGGCGTGCGCGCGGCTGTGATCCAACGCCTGCTGGACAGCCGGCGAACGGAGGCGCGACGCAGCCCGCGCCGGCTCGTCAACGGTCTCGGGAAATCGGCCGCGAGCCCCGTCCGGCGGGCTTGGCGCGGTGGCCGGCGATCGATTGGCGCTGCCGATCGCAATGATCGGAATTACTCGTTTCCCTAAACAAATTGGCGGTTGAAACATGCAGGCTGACCGGACGTGGAGGGATTCGCGATTCGCCGGTCGCCGCGCATGCCGCGACGCACAAACAACAGATTCGATTTGGAGACGACCCACCATGCAGATTCGACGACTGAAAACGGTCCTTCTCGCCGCCGCGGCGATCCTGTCCGCGCCCGTGGCCCATGCGGCCGGCGGCGCGTGCGCCGACGGCAAGACGGTCCATTTCGCGGGCATCACGTGGGAGAGCGGGTCGTTCGCGACCGAAGTGCTGCGGCAGATCATGGAGAAGGGCTACGGCTGCAAGACGGATGTCGTGCCGGGCAGCACGGCCGCGACGGAAACGGCGCTCGCGCGCAACGACCTGCAGATCTGGGCCGAGCAGTGGACGGGCCGCAGCGAGATCACTGCGAAGGCCGTTGCGTCGGGCGCCGTGAAGCTGATCGGCGACACGCTGCCGGGCGGCACGACGGAAGGCTGGTTCGTGCCCGAATACGTGGTGAAGGGCGATCCGGCGCGCAACATCAAGCCGGTCGCGCCGGGGCTCGTATCGGTCGACGATCTGCCGAAGTACAAGCAGGTGTTCGCCGACGAGGAGGAACCGGACAAGGGCCGCTTCCTGAACTGCCCGACGGGCTGGGACTGCGAGCGCGTGAACACGCGCCTGTTGCGCGTGCTGAAGCTCGACCAGTCGTACACGAACTTCCATCCGGGCACGGGCGCGGCGCTCGACGCGGCGATCGCGTCCGCGTACCAGCGCGGCGCGCCGATCGTTTTCTATTACTGGGGCCCGGCCGCGCTGATGGCGAAATACAAGTTCGCCGCGTTGAAGATGCCGGCCTATAACGAAGCATGCTGGAAGACGCTGCGCGACGAGAGCAGCACGCACCAGTGTGCATCGTCGTACATGGTGTCGCGGCTGACGGTCGGCGTGTCGAAGCCGTTCGCCGATGCGAACCCCGATCTCGTCGGCGTGTTCGGCAAGGTGCGCTTCCCGATGGACTTCCTGAACCAGACGATCCTCGAGATGACGACGAAGAAGATCGACGGCGCGGCGATGGCCACGCAGTTCCTGAAGACGCGTCAGGACATGTGGAAGCAGTGGGTGCCGGCCGACGTCGCGCAGAAAATCGCCGGCAGCCTGAAGGGCGCGTAACCTGCGCGCGGCAGCGGGCCCGCGCCCGCCGCCGCCGTCACGCGCCATGGCGGCGCGACGGAGATTCAACATGAATGGCTTCTTTCTGCACCTGTCGATCGCCGACTGGGTCAACAGCGCGCTCGAGACTTTCGTCGCGCAATACGGCGACAGCTTCCATCACTTCAGCACGATGCTGCTGCGCTATCTGCTCGTGCCGCTCGAAGGCGCGCTTCGCGTGGCGCCGCCGTGGTTCGTGCTGCTGGTCGTCGGCGCGATCGCGTGGAATGCGACGCGCCGCATCGGCCTCGGCGTGCTCTTCATGCTGCTGCTCTACGCGATCGGCTGCTTCGGCCTGTGGGACAAGCTGATGCAGACGCTCGCGCTGATGCTCGTCGCGACGGTGCTGTCGGTCGCGCTCGGCGTGCCGTTGGGCATCCTCGCGTCGCGCAGCGCGTGGCTGCGCCGGATGCTGCTGCCGGTGCTCGACGTGATGCAGACGCTGCCGAGCTTCGTGTACCTGATTCCGGTGCTGATGCTGTTCGGCCTCGGCAAGGTGCCCGCGATCCTCGCGACGATCATCTACGCGCTGCCGCCGCTGATTCGCCTGACCGATCTCGGCATCCGCCAGGTCGATCCGGACGTGACGGAAGCCGCGCGCGCGTTCGGCACGACGCGCTGGCAACTGCTCGTCAACGTGCAGTTGCCGCTGGCGCGGCCGAGCATCATGGCCGGCATCAACCAGACGACGATGATGGCGCTGTCGATGGTCGTGATCGCGTCGATGATCGGCTCGCGCGGGCTCGGCGAGGACGTGCTCGCGGGCATCCAGACGCTCGACGTCGGCAAGGGCACGCAGGCGGGCCTCGCGATCGTGATCCTCGCGATCGTGATCGACCGGATCAGCCAGGGGTTCGGCCAGGAGCGGCGTGCGCGGCGGCGGCTCGCGCAGCAGCGCCGGCAGAAGGGCGCGTCGCGCGTGCCGTACCGGCTGCCGCGCAAGGCGCAGTCGGCGGGCGTCGATTCGAATCAGGCGACGCAATCGTCGCGCGCATAGGAACGGAGGCAGACATGGCGACCATCGACGTCAAACACGTGTACAAGCTGTTCGGGCCGCAGGCCGCGCACGCGCGCGTGCTCGACTTGCTGCGCTCCGGCAAGCGCAAGGCCGAGGTGCTGGCCGAAACGGGCTGCAACGTCGGGCTCAACGACGTGAGCCTCGGCATCGAGTCGGGCGAGATCTTCGTGATCATGGGGCTGTCGGGTTCCGGGAAATCGACGCTCGTGCGGCACTTCAACCGGCTGATCGAGCCGACGGCCGGCGAGATCGTGATCGACGGCAGCGACGTGATCAAGCTCGACGCGCACGGGCTGCGCGAGCTGCGCCGCTACAAGGTCAGCATGGTGTTCCAGAACTTCGGGCTGCTGCCGCACCAGACCGTGCTCGACAACGCCGCGTATGCGCTGCGCACGCGTGGCGAGAAGCGGCACGATGCCGCCGACGCGGCGCGCAACTGGCTGACGAAGGTCGGGCTCGACGGGTACGGCGATCATTATCCGGACGAATTGTCGGGCGGGATGCGGCAGCGCGTCGGGCTGGCGCGCGCGCTGGCGGCCGACACCGACGTGCTGCTGATGGACGAGGCGTTCTCCGCGCTCGATCCGCTGATCCGCACCGAGATGCAGGATCAGTTGCTCGAACTGCAGGCGACGCTTTCGAAGACGATCGTGTTCATCACGCACGATCTCGACGAGGCATTGCGCATCGGCGACCGGATCGCGATCCTGAGAGACGGCACGCTCGTGCAGGTCGGCACGCCTGACGACATCCTGTCGCGTCCGGCGGACGACTATGTGAGGCGGTTCGTGGAGAAACGGACGAGCGTGACCTGAGCTGGCGCGAGAACGGTCAACGAAGCGCCGGGCGCCACGCCTGCGTTTCGGGCGGCAGCCGGCGGCCACCCCGCACACGGTCGAACCGCCGGTGACCGATGGGCTCCGTGCGGTGCGCCGCAGCGCGATGCGCGGCGCCATTGCATAGCGCCTGCCGGCCGGAATCCTCGTTCCGGCCGATCACCCGACCCGCGCGCCCACGCTCGCCGCTGACGGGATCCGAAGAAAAGGCGTCCGATCACAGCCGAAACATTTCCGAATGGCGCTTAATGCGGGTTTTTGACGCCCTGGCGGAATGAATGCGCGCGCGTCCTTGCCGGGCATGCGTTTGTGATCGAGATCGACTATCCGGCGCTACGGGGATACCCGGACGCAACCGGATGGCCGGCTCAAAAGTGAAACATGCCGCGCTTGCCGGGCGCGCCGTGGGTTGATCGGGCAGGCGGCTGAATACAAACGGGAAATCCATCCGCACATACGGATGTCCGAGCACCGTGCCGGTCGGCACGTTTCAGACTTGAAACATAAATCGCGTGCCGGAATCGGGCGGGGCGGGCGATGTCGCGTGAAGAATCCGGCGGTCTCCTGGTATTCGGGCTGCTGGCGGGGTTGGCACTGCCGATGCGTGGTGTCGTCCGGATTGGTGCGGTCGGCCAAGCCGTTCCTCGTTACTTCAGGAGGATTTCATGCGTAAGACTTTATTGGCGTCCGCTGCGCTTCTCGCCTTGGGATGCAGCGGCTACGCGATGGCAAATCCATGCAGCAGCGATACCAGTTCGACTTGCAGCCAGAAAGCCGATGACGGATCGAACACACTCACCAACACAGTCAACTCAAGCCAGGCCAGCAACACCGGTTCCAATGCAAATGAAGTCTCGCCCGGTGCGAGTGTCTATCAGGATTCGTACAACAGCACCAAGGTCGTCGCGATCAGCAAACTCGACGGGTACGTGAGCAATGTCCAGGTCTGGGGCATCGGCAATCAAGCGACCAACTCGGGCAGCGCGGCCGGCGGAAGCGGCGGCAAGGGCGGCAACGGGTACGGCTACGGTGGCATCGGCGGTAACGGCGGCAGCGGCGGCGCGGGCGGCGCCGGCGGCAGCGGTGGCAGCGCGCACAACGGCAGCGCCACGGCGGGCAATGCCAGCAATGGCAGCGCGACGGCCGGCACCGGCAACGGCGGCGGCGGCGGAGCCGGCGGTTCGCCTGTCGCCAGCGGCGGGAGTGGCGGCAATGCCACTGCGAGCGGCGGCTATGGCTCCGGCAAGGGCGGCGGCGCGATCGCAGCTTCGGTCGGGGTGGGCGGCGCCGGCACGGGCAGCGGCACCGGCTGGGGCGGCGGCACCGGCACGGCCGATCCCGGTTCCGCGTGGGCCAGGAATCATGGCGCCGGAAGCGCGTCGGCATCGGCCGGCAGCGGTACCGGCACCGGCACGGGTACCGGCACTGGCTCGGGTAGCGGCATGGGCGGCGCAGGGTCGGCGGGTACGTCGACCGCTTCGGGCGGATCGGGCTCGGGCACCGGCGGCTCGGGTGCGGCGGCGGGCGGCAACGGCGGCGCGGCGGCGGCCACGGCGGGCAACGGCGGTGCCGGCGGCGCGGGCACGGGCGGCAGCGCGACGAACGGCGGCGCGACGACGACGGCCAGCAACGGCAGCGCAACCGCGGGTAGCGGCGCGGTGGGCGCGATGGGCGGCGCGGGCGGCGCAGGCGGCACCGGCAACGGCGGCGTCGGTAACGGCGCGGTCGGCGGTGCGGGTGGCGCAGGCGGAGCCAATGCGGTCAACGCGGGGACGTTCAACATGTCCAACGCGATGGCGAGCGTCGGACAGACTGCGGCGGGCATCATGGTCGCCAACCAGAACAGCGGCATGGCGTCGCTCGTTCAGCAGGCTGTGACCGTGCAGGCGAACCTGACCGTAGGACGTTAGAGCGGCTGGCCGGTCCTGGCGAGCCGGATGCATTGACGCGGGCGCAGGCGATCCTGCGGCTTGCATTCCATCGCCGATGGACAGGACTGCCGGCGAGGGCGGGATGGCCGAGCGGCCGTCTCGCTCTCGTTGACGCAGGCCGGGCCGATTTCCGTCGATCGACGGTCACGCGGATTCCGCTCCCTGTGCGCCGGGTTCGAGCCGGCTCGCGCAGGGACCAAGGAGACAGCCATGCGAATCCGAACGGCACTTTCGCTGGCGATATTGCCCGCGGTGCTGCTGCCGGGCCTGACGGCCCATGCCATGGGTGACGGGTCGCAAACCGTCGCGGCGGAGGCAGCCGTCGGCGTTGCGCCGGCAACCGCACCTTCCCCATCCGCCGCACGTGCGGATCAGGCCGATCCGGCCGCGGCCGTCGCACCCCCTGCGACAGCGACATCCGCTGCGACCGGCGCCGCGACCGCGCAAGCGGGCGGCTTCGGCGTCGCGATGACGCCCGATCAGCTCGACGAGCATCGGGGCGGCGATGCGCTGATCGGCCAGAATTATCTGACCGGCGCGGTGACCGACAACGTGGCGAACCGGGTGTCGACCGGCTCGAATTCGATCGCCGACGGCTCGTTCGCCAATGCGAGCGGCCTGCCGACGGTCATCCAGAATACCGGCGCCAACGTGCTGATTCAGAACGCGACGGTGCTCAACGTACGCTTCGGGAACTGAGCGATGAGACAGGTTGCCGCAGCGTGCATCGCGGCGCTCGCGTACGCGCTAGCCGGCCAGGCTGCACAGGCGGACGAGATGACGGTCGTCGATCCGGCGGGCGCCGGTTATACGATGCATGTCACGAGTCTCAAGGAGGCGCGCTTCAAGCGCACCGTCAAGCAGCAGTTCGATTTCAGCTGCGGGTCGGCTGCCGTCGCGACGCTGCTGACTTATCAGTACGACTATCCAATGACCGAGCAGACCGCCTTCGCCCAGATGTGGGAGAACGGCAATCAGGAGAAGATCCGCCGGCAGGGCTTCTCGCTGCTCGACATCCGGCGTTTTCTCGACGCGCACGGCTTCGTCGCGGACGGCTACGAGCTGCCGCTGCAGACCCTCGCCAAGACGCACACGCCGGCGATCGTGTTGATCACCGAGCACGGCTATCACCATTTCGTAGTGGTGAAGGGGCTGCGTGACGGGCGTGTGCTCGTCGGCGATCCCGCCACCGGCACGCAGCCGATGTCGCTGGCGAGTTTCGAGCAGAAGTGGGAAGACCATGTGATTTTCGTGATCCACAACCGGCCCGAGCTGGCGGTGTTCAACGACCCGCGTGACTGGCGCGTCGCGCCCAGCGCGCCGCTCTACACCGGCATCGCACGCGACGGCCTGTACAACGTCGTGATGCCGAAGCACGGCCCGGGCGACTTTTGAGGACCGTCATGAGATCCGAGACCAGGAAGATCGCCGGCATCGCCGCGATGGTGTGCGGCGGTGTGACGTCCGTGAGTGCGGCGGCGATGCAGGACGGCGCGCCGGCCGCGACCGTCGAGCCTGTCGCGCAGACGAGCGGCGTCGTGCCGGCATCCGCCACGAGCGCGGGCGCCGATACGGTGCCTGTGGAGTCGCGGGCCGGGGGGGCGCCGATCCTGCGTGCCGCGCCGCTCGCGATGGCGGAGTGCGCGGCCGGGCCGCCGGCCCCGGAACCGGGCGGCGCGCAGGAACGGAACTGGCCGGCAGCCGGCGCGATCGCGCTCAGCGACGCGCGCCTCGATGCGATGCGCGGCGGCTTCGATATGCCGAGCGGCCTGAAGATTTCGTTCGGCGTGTCGCGCGTCGCGTTCGTGAACGGCAATCTGGTCACGACGACCAACTTCAACATCCCGGACATCAGTCATATCACCGCGCAACAGGCGCAGGCGCTGGCGGCCGCGAACGCGGGCGCGCTGATCCAGGTCGGCGCCGGCAACGCCGCGCAGCCCGCCGCGCTGCCGGCGCTGACCGGCGCGGTGATCCAGAACACGTTGAGCAACCAGCAAATCCAGGCGATCACGACGATCAACACGACCGTCAACACACTGTCGGCGTTCAAGAACCTGAACGTGATGTCGACGCTGAACAATGCGCTGATCGGCGTGTTGCCGGGACGATGAAGCGGCGCTGAGCGACCCATGAACGACAGATGAGCGGGCCGTGGCACGCCGCGGCCGGCGTGCGTCGCGCGGGCCGCCGTCGGCACATGCGGGCGGTCAGAATGCAATCGGCACGCGCAGCGTCATGACCACGTCCGGCGTGTCGCGCGTGAGGCCGGCGCCGATCGACAGATTCAGCGTGGTTTTCGGCGACAGCCGGTACGAATAACCGAGGAGCAGCGAACCCAGGATCACGCGTACCGAGCTGGGCACCGTCTGGCCGTTCTGTTTCGTGGGCAGCACGATGCTCTGGTCGTAGCCGAGGCTCACCGACGCCTTCTCGTTCAGAGCGAGGCCCATGCCGATATTGAAACCCCAGATGTCGCCGGGCTGCACTTTGCCGATGAAGTCCTTCTGCCCATCGCGAATCGTGAGGCTGAGATTGTCGCGGCTGAAGCTGTGCAGATAGCTCACGTTGCCGAAGAACACCACCGGGTCGGACGGAAAGAGCCACGTCAGGCCCGGCTGGATCGCGTAGAAGCCGGAGCCCGTCGGCTGCTCGAGCGGCAGGCCGGTGCCGGTGGCGTTGCCGACGCAGCGCGTGACGCAATCGGTGACGACGTCGAACGGGCTCTTGCCGGTGGCGGTCTTGAAGCGCAGCCAGCCGATGTAATAGAACTTGTCGGGGCCGCCGGTATTGAACTGGTAGCGCAGCGTCATTTCGACGTCGCCGAGGCTTTTGCCGTGGCTGTTGAACGCGTTGTCCTGGGCGGTGCCGGTGAAGATCTCGCGGCTGATCGTGTCGTTCGTCGAGTACACATAGGGGACGCGGACTTCGACTTCCATCCGGTTGGTGATCCCGTAGCGCACCGCGACCGCGCCCGTCAGCGTGGTCGTCTTGACTTCCCGCACGTCGACCAGGCCGATCAGCAGCGCCGGGATGATCGTGTAGCCGACGAGTGCGACGCGGTCCGACGACGAATAGCTGAACTGGAACGACGGCTCGACGACGAACTTGTGCTTCGGCGTCAGCACGCCGGGCTGATCGAAGATCGGCGCGACGGGCGGCGGTGCGGTTTCCGCCACCGGCGCCTGGCCGACCGGCTGGCTCGGCGGCGCGGCGGACCCGGCCGCGGATTGCACGTTGCCTGGGGCGTTGCCTGCCGTGCCGGGCGCGCCGCCCGGGGCGCCGGTAACGGCCTGCGTCGCCGCGTCGCCGGCGCCGCCGGCATCGCCGGGGCCCGCGCCGCGCCGGGCCGCGAGTTCCCGGTTGTCCAGCGCCCGGCTCAGGCGCGAGAGATTGGCTTCCTCGTCGGCCAGCTTGCGCTTGAGCGCGTTCAGTTCCTGCAGATGGTGGTCGACTTCCTGGCGCAGCGCGGAAATGTTCTCCTGCGTCGACTGGGCGTCCAGCGACTGCGCCTGCGTTTGAGCCTGAAAGAGCAGCACGCTTGCATAGCTGATGGCATGGATGCAGCGAAATGGCATGCGTTTCACGGTGCGTCTCCACGATCGGGCCTGCGGTTCCCCCGGTGCACACCGACGGCAGGCCGGCGCGCGCGTTGCCCCGGATCGCTTCGCGCCACGTCAAGCGCTTGCTGAACGCGCGTCACATCGCACGCGAGCCAAAGGATGTCTCTGGCGGCATCGATGTGCGTGATCGAACGCGATGAAACTTCGGCAACGAGGCCGCGCGCCGACACCGTATTGTCGTGTGCACAACGTCACCACATCGTCACGTCCCGCCGGCCGAGCGACGCGGGGGCAGACCTCACGAGGCTAGTGCAGGCCGGCATCGAAAGCCAACCAGACAAACCCTTGCTCGCGTACGGCGGACAACGGACGACACGGCGACACCCGTTTCGCGGGGACTTTCGTCACAACCGAATGCACGTTTCGAGCCTGTGTACGCCGGCTGTGCGGCGTGTTCATGGCAGTGTTTTCCCGTGTGCCGGCGGGCATGGTTCCGACCTGACGAGGCATGGCGCCGCCCGCCGTTGCCGGAGACGCGATCGCACGGAAATCGCGCGCTCCCTTCCTTCCGCGGGGCGCGTCGATTCCGCTGGAAACGGTTCGCGCCAGGGTTCGCGCGAGCGTCGGGCCGCCGCGTCACTGCGGGACGGTTTCGCGGGTGCGCATCGGCACGCCGGCGGTTTCCGCGCGTTGCGCGTCCGCCAGAATCAGATCCGCGCCTTTCTCCGCGACCATCATCGTCGGCGCGTTGATGTTGCCCGACGTGATGTTCGGGAACACCGACGCGTCGACGATCCGCAGCGCCTGCAACCCGTGCACGCGCAACGATGCATCGACGACCGACGTCGCCGCATCGGGCCCCATCGCGCACGAGCCGCACAGGTGGTAGATCGAACCCGACTGCTCGCGGAAGTACTGCAGCATCGCTTCGTCGGAGCCGACCTGCGGCCCCGGCGAGATTTCCTCGACGGTCATCGACTTCAGCGCCGGCGCGCGCATCAGCGCACGGATCACCTTGCTGCCCTGCACGGCTTCGTCGAGATCCTTCTGCGTGGTCAGTGCGTTGATGCGGATCTTCGCGGCGTCTTCCGCGCGGTTCGTTGCGATCTCGATCGTGCCGCGGCTCGTCGGCCGGCACGGGTTGAACGCGATCAGGAAACCTGAATACGGCTCGGGCTTGATGCTCGCGCGGTCGCTCTTCGGAATCCGGTACGACAGCGGGTTGAAGTAGAGCTGCAGGTTCGGCTCGCGCGTATCTTCCGCGCCGCGGAAGAAGCCGCCGGCCTGGTTCACGCTCATCGCGAGCGGGCCGCGTTTCGTCAGCAGGTAGCGCAATCCGATCTTCATCTTGCCGAGCAGCGTACCCATCTCGTCGTTCAGCGTGGGCCGGTTCGCCTTGAAGTAGAAGCTCACGCACAGGTGGTCCTGCAGGTTGCGGCCGACCGCCGGCAGCGCATGCACGAGCGGCACGCGCTGGCGCGCGAGCAGCGCCGGATCGCCGACCCCCGACAATTGCAGCAGCTTCGGCGTATCGACGGCGCCGGCCGCGAGGATCACCTCGCGCGCGGCGACGAGCGTCTCGTCGCCGTTTGCGCCGGCCACGACCACGCCGGTCGCGCGCGTGCCGTCGAACGTCACGCGCCGCACCAGCACGCCCGAGCGCAGCGTGAGGTTCGCGCGGCCCAGCGCGGGCCGCAGGTACGCGAAGCTGCTCGAACAGCGTTCGCCGTTCTTCGTGTTCAGGTCGTAGATGCCCGCGCCTTCGAACTGCGCGCCGTTGAAGTCGTCGGTGCGCGGCAGGTTCAGTTGCGCGCAGCCCTTCAGGAACTCGTGGACGAGCGGATGCACGTCGGCCTTCATCGACGTGATGTGGATCGGCCCCGTCGTGCCGTGATGCTGCGGGTCGGTCGCACCGGCGGCGTGGGTCTCGAGCTTGCGGAAGTACGGCAGCACGTCGTCGTACGCCCAGCCCGGATTGCCGGCGTTCGCCCAGTCGTCGTAATCGCTGCGCTGGCCGCGCACGTAGACCATCGCGTTGATCGACCCCGATCCGCCGACCACCTTGCCGCGCGGGCAGTACAGCTTGCGCTCGGCGAGCTGCGCTTCGGGCTCGCTGTAGTACATCCAGTTGTAGCGGCGGTTGTAGTAGGTCTTCGTGAAGCCGACCGGCACCTTGAACCAGAACGACGCGTCGCGTTCTCCCGCTTCGAGCAGCAGCACCGAATGCCGGCCCGATTCGCTGAGGCGGTTCGCGAGGATGCAGCCGGCCGAGCCCGCGCCGACGATGATGTAATCGTAAGTCATGGTCGCGTTTTTCCTGGTCAGCCCTTCGCGGGGGCGAGATCCTTCACGTCGACGGGCTTCTCCCCCATCTGAAGGTGCAGCCGCTCGCCCGTGTACGGCGTATGGCGGCGCACGACGTCCATATCGAGCTCGATGCCGAGGCCCGGCTCGTTCGACGGGATGATGTAGCCGTCTTCCCAGCGGATCGGCGTCTTCACGACTTCGGCATGGAACCCGCCCCACGTCATGATGCTTTCCTGGATCAGGAAGTTCGGCGTGCAGGTCGCGAGCTGGATGCTCGCAGCCGCGCCGACCGGCCCGTTGTACAGGTGCGGCGCGATCTGCGCGTAGTGCACTTCCGCGAGCGTCGCGATCTTCTTCGCTTCGAGCAGGCCGCCCACGCGCGCGACGTTCAACTGCAGGATCGACGCGCCGCCCGCCTGCAGCAGCTTGTGGAATTCGTACTTGGTCGTCAGGCGCTCGCCGGTCGCGATCGGAATCGACGTGTGCTTCGCGACTTCGGCGATCGCTTCTTCCTGGCCCGGCGGCACGGGTTCCTCGAACCACAGCGGGTCGTATTTCTCCAACCGCTTCGCCAGCCGGATCGCCGACGACGGCACCATCTGCCCGTGCGTGCCGAACAGCAGGTCGGCCTTGCTGCCGACGGCCTCGCGCACGCGGCGGCAGAACAGCTCGCAACGGTCGAGCACTTCGAGCGACAACTGGTGGCCCGAATAGGCCGTATACGGGCCGGCCGGGTCGAACTTGACGGCCGTGAAGCCGAGCTTCACGTTCTCGGCCGCGCATTCGGCCGCGAGATCGGGATCGTCGTAGTCGTATTCGCCGTTCGCGTTTTTCGGATACAGGTACGTGTACGAGCGCAGCCGGTCGTGGATCTTCCCGCCGAGCAGTTCGTACACGGGCTTGCCGGCGGCCTTGCCGACGATGTCCCAGCACGCCATCTCGAGGCCGCTGACGACGCCCATCATCGTGAGGTCGGGCCGCTGCGTGAAGCCGCTCGAATACGCCTGGCGGAACAGCCGCTCGACGTGATGCGGGTCGTGGTTCAGCAGATAGCGGTCGAACACGTCGTCGATGATCGGGCCCATCGCCTTCGGGTGGAACGTCGCCGAATAGATCTCGCCGACGCCTTCGATTCCATCGTCGGTCTTCAGCTTCACGAAGATCCAGTACATCCCGCCGACATGCGGCGGCGGCACGGAAACGATGTGGGTTTCGAGCGAAACGATCTTCATACGGACTCCTTGATGCTGTTGAGGCGATATTTGAGGAACGCGGCCGCGCCCGCGCCGCAGAGCGCGATCGCCGCGATATAGCCGAAATAAAGCTGGTAGCCGTGCGCGCCTGGCCAGGTCTGCGTCACGTAGCCGTTGATCAGCGGCACGAACACGTCGGGCGAATAGCCGAGCACCGAGATCAGGCCGATCGCGAGGCCCGCGCAATGCGTCGGCACCTTGCAGTCGTCGAGCAGCGACCAGTACAGGCCGCGAATCGCGTAGGTGAGGATGCCGATGAACAGGACGAGCACGACGAGCATCGCCTGCGGGCTGTGCGGCGGCGCGGCGATCAGCCCGACGAGCGACAGCGCCGCGAGCGTGAGCGCCCAGAACAGTACGGACACCTTCGATACGCGGTCGCCGAGGAAGCCGCCGCCGATCCCGCCGACGGGACGCATCCACAGCTTGAGCGTCGTGATGAAGCCGGCCGCCGTCGCGCTGAGCCCGAAGTTGCCTTCGTGCAGGTACGCCGAGAAGCTGTAGGTCGCCCAGAACACCTGGTAGCCGCAGAACACGATCGCCGCGACGAGCCACAGCTCGGGAATCGCCGCGAGCGTCTTCAGGTCGGTCAGCACGCTGCCGGTGCGGCGCTGCCGGGCCGCCGCGCGATCGCCCGCGCGCGATTGATCCTTCACCAGCGCAAGCACTACGCCGAGCGCGATGCAGAAGAACGCATACAGGTGCACGACGAGCTTGAAGCCGGCCGCATCGGTGCCGCCGTGCGCCTGCGTCACGTACGCGAACAGCGTGATCGCGATCGTCGCGAGCAGCGCCTCGACGAGCCCGCGGCCGCCGTCGAGCAGCCCGAAGAAGCGGCCCTGTTCGTCTGGCCCCGCGATCATGTTCACGCGCTTGATCACCGCCGCCCAGAACGTGAGGCCGGTGGTGAGCCCCCAGCCGCCGAAGATCGCCACGAGCGTGTTGAACGACGGCCCGGTCGCATAGACGAGCCCGAGCGCGCCTGTCGCGAGCAGCGAGAAGCAGATCAGCCAGCGCGGCGACAGGCGGTCGGCAAGCCAGCCGCTCGGCAGGTAGCTGATGAGGAAAATCGTGCCGAGCGACGAATACAGGTAGCCGAGCTGCACGTCGTCGATACGGAAGAACTGCAGCATCGTCGGCTGGTACACCTGCCGCAGGTACAGCATCGGGTAGATGGCGCCCGCGGCGATCACGAGCAGGAGCAGTTGCAAGTAGCGTTGCGCGCGCGAGTGTTGCGACGCGTGTGCGTCTTGCGTTTCGTCCTGCAACGCGAGCGACGCGGCGGGTGTCGACGGTTGGGTCGGCATGATGTCTTCCTCCATCAGACTTCCTTCAAGCGGAGGTCTGCAGATATGTTTTGTGTTTGATCGGATCGGGGGCGGCGCGCGCGGCGGTGTCGTGGCCGCGCGCGCCCGGGTGCGTCAGTACTTCATGACGACGAGGCGCGTCTGCGTGAATTCGAGCATCCCGTGCTTGCCGTCGTCGCCGCCGAGGCCCGAACGCTTCCAGCCGGCGTGGAAGCCCTGGTACGGATCGGCCGGCGTGCGATTCACGTACAGCTCGCCCGCCTCGATCGCGTTCGCGACGGTCATCGCGGTGCGGTAGTTCTCGCTGTACAGCACCGACGACAGCCCGAACTGGTGGTCGTTCGCGAAGCCGATGGCCTCGTCGATCGTCCGGTAGCGCAGCACGGGCATGATCGGGCCGAAGGTTTCCTCCTGCACGATCTCCATGTCCTGCCGGCAGTTCGTCAGCAGCGTGGCCGGGTAAAAGAAGCCGGGGCCGTCGGGGATCGCGCCGCCGGTTTCGAGCGTCGCACCGGCCGCGACCGCGCGTTCGACCATCCCGTGGATGTGCGCGCGCGCCGATGCGCTGACGAGCGGGCCCATGTTCGACGGATCGGCTGCGCGGCTGCCGCTGCGTACCGCGCTCATCTTTTCCTTCAGCAGCGCGACGAAGCGGTCGTGCACGCTGTCGTGCACGTACACGCGTTCGATGGCCGTGCAGAGCTGGCCGCAGTGCGTGGTTTTCGATGCGACGAGTGCGGCGGCCGCGCGTTCGAGGTCGGCATCGGGCTCGATGATCGCGGGCGTCTTGCCGCCGAGTTCGAGCGACGGCTTCGCGATGTTCGCCTTGCAGTAGTCGAGCACCTTGCGGCCAGCGTTTACGCTGCCCGTCAGCGTGATCATGCCGACCGCCGGATGCGTGCACAGCGCCTCGGCCGTCGCGTGGTCCATCGTCAGGATGTTGACGACGCCCGGCGGGAAACCCGCGTCGTCAGCGGCCTTCGCGATCTCGAACGCCGACACCGGCGTGTGGTTGCTCGGCCGCACGACCACGGTGTTGCCGGTGATCAGCGCGGGCGCGACCTTGCGCAGCAGCGTGTAGACGGGATAGTTGAACGGGATCAGGCACGCGACGACGCCGATCGGCTCGCGCTGCAGGAACAGGTTCTCGTCGGGCGCGTCGCTCGGGATGATCTCGCCCTCGATCCGGCGCGCCCACTCGGCGTGGTAGCGCGTGATCTGGCCGGCGTAGACGGCTTCGTTCGATGCGTCCTCGAGGCTCTTGCCGGATTCCTGCGCGAGCGCCGCGCCGATCTCGGGTGCGCGTGCGGTCAGCGCGTCGGCGAAGCGGTGCAGGTACGTGGCGCGCTCGGCGCTCGGCAGCTTGCGCCAGGCTTTCTGCGCGGCGGCCGCGGCGTCGACGGCGGCGAGCGCGTCGGCCGGCGTCGCGGCCGGTACGCGCGCGAACGGCGCTTCGGTGGCGGGATTGTGGACGACGATGGTCGCGTCGCTTTCCGGGACGACGAAACGCCCGTTGATGTAGTTGCGTTCGATGCGCATGAAATGACTCCTCCGATGGATGCAGGCGGATCGCTTCGGGTGGCGAAACGCGCGGCACGGGACAGAAGCCATTCTGTTCATGCGTTTAGCGCACGACAAACGACTTATTTTCGCGTCGAGCATGAGAAAAACGCACGTTACTCGACGAATCGGCCGGATTCGCCCGTCCGGCAAGGCCGGTGCGGTGGTGGGGGCAGGGGCGGGCGGCGGCCGCGCCGCATTTTCCGATTGATCCGGATGCGGACGGGCGTGGAAGCCGGTAAGGTGTCGCGCGTTGCCGGCGGCCGGGGGGGACGGGGCGGGGCGGCGCTGGGGCTTGGGTCGGCGCTGAGGCCGAGGCTGGCCGGGGGCGGATCGTGCGCTAGGCCAGCGGCACCTGCGGCAGCGGCGACGACGGTTCGAGGTGGCGCTTCGCGAGCCACACTTCCTGCTGCAGCCAGTCGCGGAACTGCACGATGTGCGGCAGGTTCGTCTGCTCGGGGCGCGTGACGAACCAGTACGACTGGTGGCCGTCGACGTGCACGTTGAGCACCTGCATCAGTTGCCCGGTCGCGAGCTCGCGCGCGACCATGTGGCGATCGGCGATCGTGATGCCGAGGCCGTCGATCGCCGCGCGGATCGCATGGTCGAGCAGGTCGAATTCGTAGCCGCCGCGCGTGTCGACGTCGGCGATGCCGGCCGCCTTCAACCAGTGTTGCCAGGTCAGGTAGCGCTGGTCGTCGGTCGCGAGCACGTGCAGCAGCGTGAAGCGGTTCAGGTCGATCGGCGCGCCGTCCTGTTGCAGCCGCGCATACAGCGCGGGCGCGCAGACGGCGATATGCTGCTCCTGCATCAGCAGCGCGTTGTCGAAGCCGTCCCATTCGCCGTCGCCGAACCGGATCGCGCAGTCGAGCACGCGCGATTCGCCGAGGCTGTCGTGAATGCGGGTCGTGAGGCTCAGCTCGAATTCAGGATGCGCGTCGCGTAGCCGGCCGAGGCGCGGCATCAGCCAGCGCGCGGCAAAGGTTGGCGGCACGTTCGCGCGCAGGCGGTTCAGGTGGGTTTTTTCCTGCAGGCTGCGCACGGTCAGCTCGATCTTGTCGAACGACTGCTGCAGCGCGCGCAGCAGCACGCGGCCGGCCGCCGTCAGTTCGAGCTGGTGATGGCGGCGCTCGAGCAGGGTTTCGCCGAGCTGGCCTTCGAGCTGACGAACCTGACGGCTCACCGCGCTCTGCGTCACGTTGAGCAGTTCGGCCGCGCGCGTGAAGCTGCCGGTGCGGCCGGCCATCTCGAAGGCTTTCAGCGCATTCAGCGCCGGCATCTTGCGTCTCACGGGGCGGTGTCGTGTGTGGTGCGGGATGCTTATTGTAGGTGGGCGGCGGGCGAGACGGGGACGATGAATGATGCGGCGGGTGCACGTCGCCGCGCGCGCCGGACATCGGGGTTTTCACGGCCTGACGGGCGGCGCGCTTTTCTGCGATAAAGCTGCCCGCGGAATTGCCGGCAGGGCCGGCCGACAGCCGGACGAAAGAGAGGAACACACATCATGCGACGCCTGCCATCGTTGATCGCGCTGCGATTTTTCGAGGAGACCGCGCGTCACCTGAGCTTCAATCGCGCGGCGGTGTCGCTGTGCGTGACGCAAGGCGCGGTGAGCCGGCAGATCCGGCTGCTCGAGGAAGCGCTCGGCACGCGCCTGTTCGAGCGCGATCACAAGGGCGTGCGCCTGACCGATGCGGGCCAGCGGTTGCTGCCGTTCATCGGGCAGGCGTTCGACACGATCGAGCGTGGTGTCGGCGAAATCGCCGCCGCGCGGCCTGGCGCGAAGCGGCGCCTGATGGTGTCGCTGCCGCCGACGTTTGCGACGCAGTGGTTTTCGCCGCGGCTCGGCACGCTCGCGGAGGCGTTGCCGGACGTCGAGCTGTCGATCCGCACGGAGCCGGCCGACGATTGCCATTGCCACATCCGCTTCGGGCGCGCGGCGAGGCCCGGCATGCAATCGGAGTTGCTGATGATGGAGCGGCATGCGCTCGTCGGCGCGCCGCGCTATCGTGGCGACGCGCTCGATGCGCTGTTCGGCCGGCTGCCTTCGCTGCATGTGCTGCACGAAGGCAGGCGCCTGATGCTGTGGGCCGACTGGTGCGAGCAGGCAGGCGTCGACGTCGCGCGGATCGGCGACGGCATCGAGTTCTCGACGCTCGAACAGGCGATCCGCGCGGCGCGCAAGGGCGCGGGGCTCGCGGTCGTCGACCTGAACATGATCGAGGAGGAGATCGGCGAGGGCAGCCTCGTGCGGCTGTCGCCGGTGCAGCCGATCGGGCCGTTCGGCTATTGGCTCGACGTCGAGCCGGAGAGCATCGCGGTCGAGCATGTGGAGGCGTTCGCCGCGTGGTTGAGGGGGCAGGCGGCGCGGAGGGGGTAGGCGTGCGTGCGGATGGCCCTTGGATCGTGATGCGGCATCGATCATGGCGACGAAGTTCGTCGATCGCTCACACGGAGATTCCCCCCAAACTGTCAGAGAGTGTCACCAACTGCGGAGTACAGGTCGGGATCCAGGCCGAAATGCATGAAAGTCTCCCGGCCACCGATGGCCTTGGCCTCGGCTTCCGAGATGATGGGCAACTTGCACTTCGACGGATCGATGCGTCCCACGTTGAAGACTTTCCTTGGCAGCGGGGGCACCGGCTCGCTGGCGGGCCATGCGGCCGACTCGAGGGTGGACGTACGCGCGAGACTGCGACGGAGTTCGTTCGCGAGGAGTTCCTCGATGAGTCGCCTCATTTCCGCGCGCCAGACATGACGATTCCCGCTCACGCGACTGCGCGCCACCGGCGGTCGTACGATCCGGAACCCCGCGATTGGATTGCGTTTTTCTGTCATCCGTAAATCCCCTTCTCGATCAAGTAATCCCGCAGTGTCAACACGGATGCGCGATGCGGCGCAACGTCGAATGTCACCCACCGATGTGATCCGGCGACTCGCCAGAAAGCTCGCCCGAACGGGGTCGCATAGAGTGTGCGCAGGGAGCGAAGCGACCCATCGGCCAACCCGACCGGATATCCCTGGAAATACTGGAACAGGGCTGCTTCGTCTGCGTGCGCGCCAGGAATGGGGGCATCGAAGCCGAACCTCGGCCACGGGTAGTATCCCTGCAGCCGTGGCCCACCAGGTTCCGGCGGTGATTTGCGGCCGCCCATTGCCAAAGCGGTGATTCGGGCGATGCCCAACGTATCACACGCCCGGACGATTCGCCAAAGCATTGCCGCGCCGAGTCCGGCTATTGCGCCGTCGGCCAGATCGATTGCACGGAGTTCGAGCACCCGCGTATCGGCGGTTCGGAATACGGATATCCGGTTTTCCGATCGGATCAACGTCGGGTGGGTGACGGCGAATGTCAATTTGCCGGCGCTATCGAGATAGGCCTGAACATCCGACCCGGCCGGCGCGCCGCATAACGAGACAAGAAATGCGTCCGGAATTTCGTTATCCACGCCAAGCAATGATGGGATGTCCAGATCGTTTCGTTCGATCGCCAGCCGATCATCGAAAAACGTCGCCTCGTAAGGCAGTGCGTGACTGAGATCGACATGATGGGCGGGCATGGCTGCTGACGAGGAACGCAAAGCCCCAGCATATCGTCGTGAACCCGGCCGGCCGAGTCCGCCGAACGGCCAAGTCGAACGCGCGGAGACCCACGCCCCCGTCTGCTTTACGACCCGTCGAACGTCCGCAACGCAACGCGGCCGACCGGTTCGTAGAACAAAGGAATCCAGTCGGCGTCCATCGCACGGTACGCCCGGCCGGTCACGCCGGCGATGAGTAGATGAATGCAACCTTGCCGTCACGAATCGACCGCCGACAGGTCGATCGACACGAGCGGATGCAGATGACGCGCCGGCGCGGCAGCGGGCTCGGCGAACACGTCGGCGTCGGACGGATAGGCCTTCAGGCCAGGTTGTGGCGCGACGACGTCTTCAACCATGATCGGTGTTCGCACGGTGAGGGTCCGGCAACGCTGTGCGAGAGAAGGCGATCGCCTGACGAATGCCCGGTGCCGCCGCAGTCTGCCCGTCGCGCGTCCCGTCCATCCATCCGCCCGATCGGCGGCACCTGCATGCAGGCGCACCGACCCGTCTGGAGTTCATCCCCTTGATAACAGTTGATAACCAGGTTACGCTGCATGCATCGAATTCAACGCAGTCGGGAGGTCGACATGATCAGTGCCGAACTCGGCCAGCAACTGGAGGCTTACGTCGCGAAGCTGGTCGAATCGGGGCGCTACGGCTCCAAGAGCGAAGTGCTCCGGGAAGGCGTGCGCCTGATTCAGGATCGCGAGGCTCAATTGAATGCGCTGGACGCGGTGATCGCGCGCAGCCTCGCCGATGCGGAAGCCGGACGCGGCGCCGATGCGGAGGAAGTGTTCGATCGCCTCGACGCGAAGTATCGGGCCCAGGCGGATCGTCAGGCATGATCGTCCGCTTGTCGGACTTCGCGATCGCCGAACTCGAAGCGATTGCCGATTTCATCGCGCGTGACAATCCGCAACGGGCCGTGACTTTCGTGCGCGAGATTCGCGACAAGTGTCTGGGCCTTGCCGGGATGCCGTTGGCGTTTCCGCTGGTGCCGCGCTTCGAGCGCCACGGCGTGCGGCATCGCGTGTACGGCAACTATCAGATCTTCTATCGGGTCGTCGGCGATCCGCCGACGCGGATCGACATTCTTCACATCCTGCACGGCGCGCGGGATTACGCGTCGATTCTGTTCTGAGCGGGGTCGCGAGCCCGGTCTTCTCGCCGCGAACCCGAAAAACCACCGGCCAGCACGCAAGAACCCGGCCTCGGCCGGGTTCGTTCAAATCGTATTCCGCATCACCGCATCACCGCGGCGCACGCGCTGTGCGTCGATGGTGTGTCGATGCGAAAGCTTGAGCGCGACGGCGCAGGCAAGCACGAAGCCTGCCTCCATCGTCAATGCCCCGACGCCTCCTCCAGCGTCAGGTGCTTCGTCTCCGGCGCCCACGCGATCGACACGATCATCCCCACCAGCAGCACGCCGGCCAGCGCGAACATCGTCGCGTGAAAGCCGAGCGTCGCGATGCCGACCGGCAGCAGGAAGGTGCCGATCGCCGAACCGAGCCGGCTGCACGCGATCGCCAGCCCGACGCCGCACGCGCGCACCTCGGTCGGAAAGCACTCGGGCGGGAACACGCCCACGAGGTTGCTGAACGCCGACATCGTCAGCGTGAAGATCGCGAACGCGACGATCATCGCGAGTGCGGCCGACGACGGCAGCACCGCCAGCGCGACGAGCGACGCGCACGTCACCGCGAACGAGCCGATCAGGAAGCCACGCCGCGACAGCCGGATCGTCAGCCAGATGCCGATCAGCGCGCCCAGCACGAGGAAGCCGTTCAGCAGCAGATCCGCGCCGAAACCTTCGGCGAGGCCGATCGTCGTCAGGATCGTCGGCAGGAACGTGTAAATCGCGAAATACGGAATCACGAGACACACGAAAAACGCGCAGTTGAAGATCGTCCGGCGGATCAGGTCGCGGCGGAACAGCCGCGCGAAGCCGCCATGCGCATGCGGCTCGGCCGAGCCATCGAGCATCACGTGCGGCCCGAAATGCTTCGCGACGATCGCGCGCGCCTCCTGCACGCGGCCTTTGCCGAGCAGCCAGCGCGGCGATTCGGGCGTGCCGATCCGCAGCACCAGCACGATCAGCGCGGGCAGCGCGGCCGACGCGAGCAGCCAGCGCCATGCATCGGGCGCGGCGTCGCTGTATGCGAGGCCGAGCACGTTCGCGGCGACATAGCCGATCGTCCAGATCACGCTGAACGAACCGAGCAGCGCACCGCGATGCTTGCGCGGCGAGAATTCGGCGAGGATCGCGTGGCCGACCGTGAAGTCGCCGCCCATCCCGAAGCCGATCAGCACGCGCAGCACGCACAGCTCGAGCGGCGAGCTCACGAAGAACTGCGCGAACGCGGCCGCGGTGATGATCACGAAACTCGTCAGGAAGATCTTCTGCCGGCCCATCCGGTCGGACAGCCAGCCGAACACGAGACTGCCGAAGAAGATGCCGATCAGCGCCGAGCTGCCGATCATCCCCATCCAGAACGCGTCGATCGGCATCTGCCGGCCGAGTGCGGCGAGCGCATAGCCGATCGTGCCGAGCGTGTAGCCCTCGGTGAAATGCGCGCCGAACGTCAGGCCCGCGATCTTTATGTGGAAACGGTTGAGCGGCACGTCGTCGAGCGCGACGGGGCGGTGCGGCGCATCGGCGCCGCGCGACAGCGGCAACGCGCGCGCGGTGCCGGATTGAACGTTGGCTTGGGTCAAGCTGCCTCCGGATTGGTATGCATGCGGCGCGCGGGCGTCGTGCGACGTCGCGAGAGCCGTGCGGGGCGCCGCGCGGCGCGGATCGACCGCGGAGAGCGGTCAGCGGTCAGCGGCCGAGGCCGGCCATCAGCGTGTACTTGAGTTCCACGTATTCGTCGAGGCCGTACTTCGAGCCTTCGCGGCCGAGCCCCGATTGCTTGACGCCGCCGAACGGCGCGACTTCGGTCGAGATGATCCCGTCGTTGATGCCGACCATCCCGCTTTCCAGCGCACCCGACACGCGCCACGCACGGCCGAGGTCGCGCGTGTAGAAATACGCGGACAGCCCGAACGGCGTGTCGTTGGCCGCGGCGATGGCTTCGTCCTCGGTCGTGAAGCGGAAGCAGCCGGCGACGGGGCCGAAGGTTTCCTCTTCGGCGATCAGCATGTCGGGCGTCATGCCGGTCAGCACGGTCGGCTCGTAGAACGTGCCGCCGAGCGCATGGCGCTTGCCGCCGACGAGCACGTTCGCGCCCTTCGCGGTGGCATCCGCAACATGCCGCTCGACCTTGACGAGCGCCGCTTCGTTGATCAGCGGCCCCTGGTCGACGTCGCCCGCCAGCGCGTTGCCGACGCGCAGCTTGCGCACGGCATCCGCAAGCTTGCGCGTGAACGCGTCGTACACGCCGTCCTGCACGAGGAAACGGTTGACGCACACGCAGGTCTGCCCGGTGTTGCGGAACTTCGATGCGATCGCGCCAACGACCGCCGCATCGAGATCGGCATCGTCGAACACGATGAACGGCGCGTTGCCGCCGAGTTCGAGCGACAGCTTTTTCAGCGTGTCGGCCGACTGCTTCGCGAGCAGCTTGCCGACCCGCGTCGAGCCCGTGAACGACAGCTTGCGCACGACGGGCGAACTCGTCAGCGTCTCGCCGATCGCGACCGCATCGCCCGACACGACGTTGAACACGCCGGCCGGAACGCCCGCGCGCTCGGCGAGCACCGCGAGCGCGAATGCCGACAGCGGCGTTTCCTCGGACGGCTTCAGCACCATCGTGCAGCCGGCCGCGAGCGCGGGGCCGGCCTTGCGCGTGATCATCGCGAGCGGGAAATTCCACGGCGTGATCGCCGCGACGACGCCGACCGGCTCGCGCGTGACCACGATCTGCGCGTTCGGCTTCGGGCTCGGGATCACGTCGCCGTACATGCGCTTCGCTTCTTCCGCGAACCATTCGAGAAAGCTCGCCGCGTACGCGACTTCGCCGCGCGCTTCCGCGAGCGGCTTGCCCTGTTCGAGCGTCAGCAGCTCGGCGAGTGCGTCGCGGTGTTCGAGCATCAGTTCGCCCCAGCGCTTCACGCGGGCGCCGCGCTCCTTCGCGGTCAGCGCGCGCCACGCGGGAAAGGCGCGGGCTGCCGCATCGATCGCGTGCTGCGTGTCGTCGGCGCCGCCTTTCGCGACCTTCGCGATCGTCTCGCCGGTCGCCGGGTTCAGCACCGGATAGGTCGCGTCGCTCGCGCCGTGCGATTCGTGCCATTCACCGCCGATGTAATGGCCGGTCCTCAGAAATTCGTTCATCGTCTGTTGTTCCTTCAGTGCCTTCAGTGCCTTCAGTGCCTTCAGTGCCTTCAGTGCCTTCAGTGCCTTCAGTGCCTCGATACTTCAGTCCGCCGCGAAACTGCCCTGCGCCGGGCGCGACTCGCGCGCGATGCGCTTGCCGGCCGTGTAGTCGTTGATCAGGTCGCACGGCGTGTAGTTGCGTTCCAGCTCGTGCAGTTCCTCGTCGGTGAGTTGCGTTTCGAGTGCGCCGAGCGCGCTGTCGAACTGCGCGACGGAATCCGCACCGACCAGCATGCTCGCGATGCCGGGCCGGCTCAGCACCCACGCCTGCGCGATCTGCGCGGGCGGCACGCCGCGCCGCTTCGCGACCTTCGCGACCGATTCGGCGATCGCGAGCGACGACGCATCGCCATACATCTGCGCGGTGAAGAAGTCGGTCTGGTTGCGCGTCGACTGCGGCTCGCAGGTCAGCAGGCCGCGCGCGAGCGGGCTGAACACCGACACGCCGACGCCCTGGTCGATGCAGTACGGCACCATCTCGCGCTCTTCCTCGCGATACGCGAGGTTGAGCTGCAGCTGCATGTTGATCGGCTTGTCCCAGCCGTTGCGCTCGCACGCCTGCATGATCTTCGCGAACTGCCACGTGTACATCGTCGATACGCCGATGTAGCGCGCCTTGCCCGCGCGCACGATGTCGTGGAGCGCGCTCATCGTTTCCTCGACGGGTGTGTTCACGTCGAAGAAGTGCAGCATGAAGATGTCGACGTAATCCATCCCGAGCCGCTTCAGCGACCCGTCGATGCCGTCGAGCACGTGCTTGCGCGAATGGCCGCCGGCGTTCGGATAACTGCCCATGTCGTAGCCGACCTTGGTCGTCACGACGAGCTCCTCGCGGCGCGCGTTGCGCTTCAGGATGCGGCCGACCACTTCCTCGCCGACGCCCGTCGAATAGAAATCCGCGAGATCGATGAAGTTGACGCCGGCGTCGAGCGCGCGGCGCACGATCGGCTCGCTCTGCGCTTCGTCGAAGATCCACGGCTTCCATTCGGGGGTGCCCATGTTCATCGTGCCGAGACACAGGCGGGACACCTTCAGGCCGGACTGGCCGAGGCGGACGTATTCCATGCTTCCTCCTGGTGCGGCCTTGCCGGCCGTTCGTTGTCTGTCAGTTCTTTTTCGGCGTGTAGAACGGGTTCGACACGTCGCGCGCGGCGGCGAACACCGCGTCGCGATGCGGCAGCCCTTCCATCGCGGCGACGATCGCGTTACGGCACGCGCGGTAGTTGTTCTCGAACACGGCGTCGAGATCGTCGGTCTGCGGGTTGACCCAGTTCGCCGATACGACGACCCAGTCGTTTTCCGCTTCGGGCGGCAACGTGCCGTTCTCGAGCGCTTCGGCCACGGCCTTCGCGATGCCGGCCTGCGATGCGCCCCACGTCGCGTTGCCGTGGAAGTCGCCGGCGATCTGCGCCTTGTTCACGTACAGCGTGAGCGGCTTGGTCGGCACGCCCGGCTGCGCGATCACGACGAACGGCGCGTGGCCGGCCGACGGCGTTGCGAGCGCGGTCGCGAAGGCCTGCCCGGCCGGGCCGTTGCGCGGGCCGACCAGCACGTTGATGTGCGCGAGGTTGACGCCGGGGCCTTCGAAGCCTTCGCCGATGTAGAGCTGCCTGGGTTGGGGTGCGGTCATTGCGGTGTCTCGTCGATGAGGTTGGGTGTGAGGCGATTGTGGTGGGCCGCTCGGCGGCCGGTGAATCGATGTTTCCTGATCGGGTTATGAGTTTTCGTCGTCTCCGGGAAAGCCCCTGGCCCGGCGCGCAAACGCCCGCCGGGCGTGCCGCGGCCGCCGCCGCGACGGCATGCGGGGCGGGATCGGCGGGCGGTTTTTCGCGTGCAGGCTCCGGGTTTGTCATACCCGGGCAGGGGTTGGAGGGCCGAGTGCATCCGGACAACAATCGGCGTACTCCGAGCCCTATCTTTCGTCTTCCCATTTCTTTTCGAAAGCGAGTAATTCCGATGGCTGCCATTGAGAAACCTGTCGCTTCGCGCCAGCCCCCTCGAGCGGGGCACGCCCCCAAGGGGACTTCCGTCGGGGCGGAAAACCTTGGGCGGCCCGGCGTTTTCTCGAAGCCGGACTGGTCGAAGCTGACTTCGCTCGATCCGGAGCTGATCCGGGCATTCGTCGCCGTCGTCGAAAGCGGCGGCTTCACCGCGGCGGCCCGGCAACTGCATCGCACGCAGTCGACGATCAGCCTGCGCATCCGCACGCTCGAGGAGCGGCTCGACACACACCTGTTCATGCGCAACAGCCGGCGGCTCGAACTGTCGCGCGACGGCGAGAATTTCCTGATTCACGCGCGGCGGATCATTCAGGTGCAGAACGACGCGATCATCGCGCTGAAGCAGACGAGCAGCGACCGCGGCATCGTGCGTTTCGGGCTGCCCGAGGACTACGCGGAGCTGTGGCTGCCCGACCTGCTGAAGTCGTTCTATGCGCTGCGGCCGGGCGCGCGCCTGCACGTGCATTGCCGGACGTCGCTCGAACTGCTCGAACGGCTGCAGGCCGGCGAGCTCGACGTCGCGCTCGTCGTTCGGCATGGGCAGAACGCGGGCGGGCGGCTGCTCGGCCGTCACGACGTCGTGTGGGCCGCGCACCGGGATTTCGCGCTCGGCCCGCATGCGTCGGTGCCGCTCGCACTGTTTCCCGAGACATGCTGTTACCGGCAGCGCGGGCTGCAGGCGCTCGCGACGGCCGAGCGGCCGTATCACGTCGTCTATACGAGCCAGAGCCCGACCGGCATCAAGATCGCGGTGAACCACGGCGCGGCCGTGACGATGATCGATCGCTGCACGCTGCCCGAGAACTGGCGCGTGCTCGATGACGCGGACGGGCTGCCGCCGCTGCCGGCGGCCGATCTCGAACTGCATCGCTCGCCCGGCATCTGCGACCCGCTGACCGACGACCTCGTGTCGCTGATCGAATCGATGGTCGACGAGCGGCGGCGCGCATCGCTCGAGGCGTTCGCGTAGCGGCGGGACCGGGGCGCGGGCGAGCCTGACGCGAAGGGCGCGATCCTGGCGCGTGTGCGTCCACCGTGCGGCCCGCTGACGGCGGGCCGTGGCCCGCATGCCGTTTTTTGCACTGCGGCGCCGTTTTTTTGCATGACGTTTACGCGGTCTCTTCTAAGCTGGGCATGTGTCGAACAGCCGAGACGGCTTCCGTCCGCTCCATGACCTTCATTCATCCCGTTCCCGCCTTCGACGTCGCCGGCCGCCAGTTGCGCGCCGGCGCACGCGACAACGTCATTCCGTTCCTGCCTGCGCGCCCGCGCCTGCAGTTGCCCGTTACGCTGAATGCCGACTCCGGCGAACCTGCGCGCGCCCGCCTCGCGGCGCTGCTGCATTCTCCGCTCGGCGTGTATGTCGTCAGCGCGCGCGCCGTGCGCGACGTGATCCATGTGTGCTTCGAGATCGCGCCGGAGGATCTGGACTTCACGCTGCACATGCTGATCGCGCAGCAGGCCGATGCGGTGATCGGGCCCGTCGCGCGCCGGTTGCGCATCGGGCCGCAGGCCCGGTGAGCCGGGAACGGTTATTGCGCGTTCGTTGCCTGTTGCTCGATTGATTCGCCGCCGGATCGCCGGTCGCGGTGCTGTCCGGCCGCCCGCCGGCGGCGGATGTTCGTGCGCCGCGTCGCGCGCGGCGCCGATTCTGAATACGGAGTGTCCATGTACTTCACGGAAGAAGTGCGGCTCGCGCGGCCGGCAAATCGCCGCGTGCGGACGGCGTCGCTGCCGTCGGGGCGGCAGCTCGCGCGGCAGCTCGTGACGACGGTCCGCGTGGCCGAAGTGCTGCTGCATCAGGCGATCGTCGTGCCCGACGGCCATCAGTGGTCGGTCGACACCGAGAGCGTCGACGCAGCCGGCGGGCCGCTCGCGGCCTGGGAGACCTGTGTGACGTTGCGGATCGGCAAGGCGTTCGCGCTGGCGGTCAGTCCGGCCGGGCGGGTCAACGATCCCGATCAGGTCTCGGTCGAGATCCGTCTCTGTCTGCCCGAGCAGGCGTACCTGGACGAGCGGCGCGTGAGCATCTTCGGCCGCCGCCACGGCAACCGGTTCGGCGCGACGCTGTCGGTCGCGTCGGGCGCGCAGTGGGGCCGGCAACGTGCGGAGCATGTCGCGCCGGAACACGCGCACGTGCGCGGCGATACGCTCGAAGCACTCGTCGATGCGGTCGCGGCGAACATCAACGCGGCGCTGGCCGCGGCGGGATTCGGCGCGACGCGCTGATCACGCGTCGGCGGTTTGCCCGGTTTGCCGCTGCAGGTCTTCCATCAACTGCTCCGCGAGAAAGTCGCACGGCGGGCGCTTCGATTTCGTGCTGCGCGCGAGGATCAGCTCGAGCGGCGGCAGATCGGGCAGCCCGTGTGAGCGGCCGAGCATCGACAGCTGCGCGGGGATCGCGCAGCGCGCGAGCGGCGCGACCGCGAGCCCCGCCTCGACCATGCTGAGCAGCCCGAGCAGGCTCGGGCTTTCATAGGAGGTGCGGTACGGCACCTTCGCGCGTTCGAGGCTGCGGATCGCGTTCTCGCGCGCAACGCTGCCCGGCATGAACACCGCGATCGGCAGCGGCCGTTCTTCCCACACGCGCGGCCCGTTCGTCATCGCGGCCCATGCCATCGGCTCGTGGCGGATGAAGTCGCCGGTCAGCCCCTTGATGCGCGTGCCGCACACGAGATCGACGGTGCCTTCCTTGATCAGCGGCGCGAGCGCGCTGCTCGGCAGCCCCATCACCTGGATCTCGACCTTCGGGTAGGTCGCCGAGAATTTCTTCAGGACCGACGGCAGCAGCGACGACGCATAGTCGTCCGGCACGCCGATCACGACCTTGCCGGTCACTTCCGGCCGCACCACGGCCGCCCACGCCTCGTCGCGCAGCGCCAGCATTCGTCTGGCGAATCCCAGCAGCACCTCGCCTTCGCGCGTCAGCACGATGCTGCGCGGCTTGCGCACGAACAGCGGCCGGCCGATCGCGTCTTCCAGGCTCTTGATCTGCATGCTCACGGCCGACTGCGAGCGGTTCACCGCTTCGGCGGCGCGGGTCATGTTGCCGGTTTCCGCGACGGCGACGACGGTGGCCAGCACGTCGTGATCGAGCATCTTCATGGGTATCAGGAAAACTGAACGTAACGATCAGCATTATGCGTTTTTATTGTTGCTGTGTGTCTGCCATAGTGGCATCGAGCCTGCCGTATCGTTCGATGCGGTGCGGCCAACACGCCGGCGAGCCCGGCACGCAGCGTTGAACAGGAAGAGTGGTATACCAATGATGGATCATCCGTTGCGCGCCGCGCTGGCCGCGGAATTGCATGCCCGGCCGTTCCTGCGGCTTGCCGAAGCCGTGTCGCTCACGCATTACGCGATCTACGCGGACGGCCAGCCCGATATCCACGAAACGCTGCTGCACGCACTGTGCCGTGACACCGGCATTGCCGTGCCGCAGGACGGCGCGACCCACCTTGCGGTGCAGTCGCCGTGCGGCTGGCATCTGAAGTGGGAGCGGCACACCGAATTCTCGACGTTCACGTTCGTCGCGCCGCGTCGCGACACCGGCTACTTCGACGATCTCGCGATCGAAGGGATTCCTGCCGCGTGGTTCGCGCGGCTCGCGGGCATCCGCTTCGTCGCGGTGCGCATGGAGCTGCTGACGGGCGACGCCGCGCGGCTCGTGTGCGGCGACCTGCGCCGCTGGATCGACGGCCCCGCGCTCGTCGGCAGCAACGTGCTCGGCGGTGGCAAGGTGTACTGCGACTGGCACGTGCGCGACGACGGCTTCATGCGCTTTCTCGTCGTCGACGAGGATTTTCGCGAGGAGCAGGGCGGCCGACTGCTGCAGCGCCTGTATGAAATCGAGACGTACCGGATGATGGCGCTGCTCGCGTTGCCCGTCGCGCGCCGGATGAGCCGCGAGCTCGACGAGATCCACGCGGCGCTGCACGCATTGATGCAGCGGATGGACGCGAGCGGCGCAGACGGCGACGACACGGCGCTGCTCGTCAAGCTCACGCATCTCGCGGTGCGGGTCGAATCGCTGTCGGGATCGGGCGCACGTTTCAGCGCGTCGCGTGCGTACGAAAAGCTCGTGCTGGCGCGCATCCACGAATTGCGCGAGGAACGCATCGAAGGGATGCCGACGATCGCCGAATTCATGGAACGCCGCTTCGCGCCGGCGATGGAAACCTGCCGCAGCGTATGGGCGCGCCACGAGCAGATCGCCGCACGGATCGCGCGAGCGGTCGACCTGCTGCGCACGCGCGTGAATCTCGCGCAGGAAAAGGACGTGACGCGCTTGCTGGCCGGCATGGAGCGCACCGCGCGCAATCAGCTTCATCTGCAGCACGCGGTCGAAGGGTTGTCGGTGGCGGCCATTTCGTACTACGTGCTGTCGCTCGCGACGGCGGCGTTCAAGGCCCTGCACGTGATGAACCTGCCGGTCGATCCCGAACTGGCGGAAGGCCTGCTGATCGCGCCGGTCGTGTTCGCGGTGATTCACATCACGCGGCGCACGCGGGCGCAGCTGGCGCGATCGGAGGCGGCGCACGATGGCATGCCGGTGCAGGCGGCGGCATTGAAGCAAGTTGGTTAGAACATCGAAAACATAAACAGATAAAACAGGTAAAGGAGTGGAGATGACTTTTTCGCAGAAGCAACCGGGGTTTTACAGCGATTTCGATGCCGCGTTCGACGAACCGGCACCGGATGAGCCGGGCGCGCCGGAAGCGCCGCGCGTGACCTCGTATCAGGCCGTGCTGCAGGAGCCGATGACGTCGCTCGTCGGGAATACGCTCGACCGGCCGGACGTCGCGGCGGTGGCGATTCTCGGGTACAACTGACGCGGGGCCGGATGCGGTTGGCACCCGGTCGCGTGTGCGGCCGGGCGGGCTTGCTGATTGGCGTGGTGTGTACTGCTCAGTCGCCGGAGAGGTCGCCGATCGACGCGCCGTGCGGAATCTGGCCGGACGTGACCTGCCTGACGTATTCGTCCTGCGCATCCTTGATGTTCTTCGATACGTTGCCGAGGACTTTTTTCACGTAGTCCTTCGCGGCGTCGGTCTGGCGTGCGATCCAGCCTTTCTCCTCGATTTCGCGCAGTTGCATGAATACGCCGTCGCCGAGCGACACGTTGTTGAATGGCGTGATCGTGTTGTGTACGAAGTTGTCGAAGAACGCGATGACTTCCGGTGACAGTTTTGGCGGGTGCACCCATGCGGTGGCCAATGCGCGCACGGTCTTGTCCGAGATGTCGTCGACTGTCCGGCGTTCGCCGAAGGTGAACTGCGGGACTTTGGAATTCGGATCCTGGCTCTTGTAGTACCAGTCCCGGCCCTCATAGTTTGGCAAGCCGCCGCCGTGCGGGAAGACCGCGTTGTAGACGTCGGCGTCCACGGTGTTGATGAACAGGCTGTTGCCGGTGCTTTCGTGCGCGGTGCGATCGTGGACGTAACGTGCCCATGACACGAACAGCTTCTGGTGCTCGAGAAAATGCGTTTCGAGCGGGCCGCTCGATTTCGGCAGCATCGCGGTGTAGGCCGCGAAGAGGTCATTGACCGTGAGATTCTTGCCGTTGACGTTGACGGTTTTTCGAAACTCGAATTCTCTCGCGAACGTGGGATTGACCTGGCGAAGTTTGGCTAGCGGTTGAAGTGGCACGCCGGCAGCCCATGCCCGATCGAGCATGTTGCGTGCGGATATGCGTGCCAATTCGGCCGACTTTTGATCGTCGCCTTCTCGAAAGCCGCCACCGACATCCGACTGGCTGCCTGGATAGACGATTTCGAGCAAGTTCTTATGATCTGGCGATTTCCTCGGAGAATCTAGGTTCTTGTAAAACCGCAATTCCGTTGCCGCAACATGATGAACGATCGACTTGAATTCCTTCTGGATATCGAATTCTCCAAGCGATTGCTTGGATAGGCTGAGAAACAGGCTCAGTCCCTTGATGCCGATACTAAGACCTTTTCCTCCAGCTGGCACGACGCCCAGGACGGGAGCGACAGCCTTGGTGAAAATCGAATCGGCAAAGGATGTTGAAACACAATCGAAGAGTCCCATAAAATCAAATTCGACTGGGATCCCTTGATATGTCACTTTGCCGTCTTTCTGCTTACATACCTTCCCAATCAAATCGTTCGCGAATTTCCGGGCCATGGCACCGCCGCGGTCATATCCGAAAACTGCCACGCGGATGCGCTTGATTTCTCGAGGGTCGTTGTCGTGTGCTCGTTTGAAGTTGGCCTCGAAGTCGGCGAGGGCTTGTCGCACGCGGATATCGAAGCCAGTTCCCATATAGGCAGCCGAGAATTCGCTGTCGCGTACAGATGGAACTGAGTCGGCGACGATCGTTATGCCCTGCCCGAGGAGGTCGAATCCGACCTTCTTGATCGTCAAAGACTCCTTTATCGTGGCTTTGAAAGTGCTGGGGGCATTGCTGATGGCATTGTGGATCACGGATGTACCGTGAGCGACAATTGTCTGTTCTCCCCGACTGGCAAGCGCATTCTTGCCGGCTTCGGTGACAATTTTCTTACCGGGATCCTTGATAAATTTGTCCTGTGCTTCCTTGCTTAATGCGGACGCGGTATCGGTTGCCACCTTCTTGAGGGTACCGGTTGTTTGAGTCGACAGGTCTCGACCCATTCCCTCGTAGTACGTCGCGTAGATGCCTAGCTCATCGCTGCTTTTTGCGTGGGCGTTATAGAGTCGACCAATATTCGAAAGATGATCTAGGTCGTCAAGGCTTTGTCCGAATCCATCAAAAAAAAAGCTCAGGTAGATTTCTTGAACACAACGAAAACATGGTGTCGGCGGTTCAGGCGGAAGTTGATTGCTGACACTGGCGGCTCGGGCAACACGTGATGCACCGGATGCGGAGTCAGGCTGACCGGGTGCAGCGCTTTGCGCATACGCAGTTTCGTTCGACATCCTTCCCTCGCTATCCTAGTTGGTATTCGGAATATGCGGCTTCGTCGGCAGTTCGACCCACTTGGCGTCGATTTTTCTGTCCGGCAAGAAATGAAATTCGATGTATCCGTCGTGTTTGTTTGGCAAAGAGGGAACCGGGATATCTGTTTCGTATACGTCGTTAGGCAAATCTTTTTTGTACTGCTCCTGGGTCAGTTCGTAGACGATCTTGATATGCCATGTCTTTCTGTTTCGTGGCACGCTCATGCAACATACCGTTCCTCCGCCTCCGCCGGATTCATGTGCGTTGGAACCGCCGGCACCAAAGCCATCGATCGTGAAAAGCGCAATGCTTCGATCTGTATAGTTGTAGCCCGTAACGCGATAAGGACCGTAGCTCGTTGTCTGCGCATGCACCCACCACGCCCCGCCGAGCAGGAGCACCGCGACGACGATCGGGTTGCGAATGAGACGGCGAAGAAAATTCAGCATGTCGATGTTCCTGTCATTCAGTTCGTCGTGGACGACGCGTTGCTCGTGGTATTCGGGTTGCGCGGACCGGTCGGGTATTCGACCCATTGGGCTTCGATTTTGCGGTCGGGCAGGAAATGGAACTCGATATAGCCGTCGCGTTTGGTTGGCAGCTTCGGGATGGCAATGTCCGTCTCGTAGATTTCCGGCGACAGATTCCTGGCATCTTCTTCAGGCGTCAGGTCGTATGTGACCTTGAGGTGCCAGGTCTTCTTGTCGCGCGGCACCTCCATGCAACAGGCCATGCCTCCACCGCCGCCGAATTGACGGGCGTGCACACTGCCGGCACCGAAACCGTCGACTACGAAGTTGTACACACCCCGGTCGGTGTAGTTGAAACCCGCGACGCGATACGGCCCGTCGCGCTCGGCATGTGCCTGCATACCCCACAGGCCGCCAGCGATCGCGATCCCTATTGCAGCCACCCGACGCATTCCCCTCAACATCCGCCTCTCCCGCCACTCAACCGGCTTCGGGCTGCGCAACCACCGCCGCCGTCATTGCCTGCTGCCGCTCGGCCGCATAACCCGCCAGCGGATGCCCATCTTTTCAGAGAAAACGAGTCTTTTATATTGTTTTTCGCTGTAGTGCCAGCGGCAGCGGTACCTTCGAGAATCGCGGATCTGGCTCGGGTCAGTAGACCTTTGTCGCCGGCGTCGTTCATTGCCCGTTTTCGGATATCGTCGGCGACGGCCTTGGCAGGCCCTTTCAGAAACTTGTCGCTCGCCATCTTCTCGGCGGTGGACGCGATGTCGCTTGCCACCTTCTTGCCGGTGCCGACCGTCTGGTTGGCAAGGTCGCGGCCCATCCCGTCGTAGTACATCTTGTAGATGCCGCGCTCATCGTTTGTTTCTTCGTGTGCATTGAACAGTCGAAGGATATTCGACGGGTGATCGACATCCTTTAGCCCTTGCGCAAATCCATCAAAAAAGAAGGATTGGTAGATTTCCTGATGGCAGCGAAAGCAAGGGCTTGGCGGTTCGGGGGGAAGCTGCGCGCTGACGCTCGCTGCGCGCGATGCACGGGAGGCACCGGAGGCGGAATCGGATTGGCTTGAGTTGGCGCTTTGGGCAGGACTGGTTTCGTTCGACATGCTGCGCTCGCTATCTTAGTTTGCGTTCGGGATGTTTGCCTTGATTCGACGTTCGACCCACTGCGCCTCAATCTTTCGATCGGGCAGAAAATGAAATGCGATATACCCGCCATGCTTGTTTGGCAGAGGGGGAACGGGAATGTCGGTTTCGTAAACCTCATTCGGCACATTCTTTTGAGCCTGCTCTTTGGTCAAGTCATAGATGATCTTGATATGCCAGGTCTTTTTCCCTCGAGGGACATCCATGCAGCATACGATGCCACCGCCTCCTTGGGATTCGTGCGCATATGATCCCCCTGCGCCGAAATCGTCGATCTGAAAGCTGTAGATGCTTCGATCCGTGTGGTTATAGCTAATGACCCGATACGGTCCGTATCCTCCTGTCTGCGCATGCACCCACCACGCCCCGCCGAGCAGGAGCACCGCGACGACGATCGGGTTGCGAATGAGACGGCGAAGAAAATTCAGCATGTCGATGTTCCTGTCATTCAGTTCGTCGTGGACGACGCGTTACTCGTGGTATTCGGGTTGCGCGGACCGGTCGGGTATTCGACCCATTGGGCTTCGATCTTGCGGTCGGGCAGGAAATGGAACGCGATATAGCCGTCGCGTTTGGTTGGCAGCTTCGGGACGGCAATGTCCGTCTCGTAGATTTCCGGCGACAGATCGGGGATTGTGTCGTTAGGCATGCTTTCCTCCCGGTTACTGCAAGTTCGGATTGTGAGGGTCAGTCGGCAGTTCGGCCCATCGCGCTTCAATTTTCTGTTTCGGCAAGAAATAGAATTCGATGTATCCGCCATGCTTGTCAGGAAGCGGCGGAATAGCAATGTCCGTCTCGAAGATGTCGTTGGGAAGGTTGTTTTTGTATTGTTCTTGAGTCAGCTCATACTTGAGTTTGATGTGCCAGGTTTTCTTGCCCCGAGGTACATCCATACAGCATACGGTTCCACCGCCACCGCCTGGCTTATGCGCACGCACGTTACCTGCGCCAAATTCGTCGATCTTGAAACTGTAGATACTGCGATCGGTGAAGTTATAACCGATGACGCGGTACGGGCCGAAATCTGTGGTTTGCGCATGCACCCACCACGCACCACCGAGCAGCATCACGGCGATCGCGATCGGGTTGCGAATGAGACGGCGAAGAAAATTCAGCATGTCGATGTTCCTGTCATTCGGTTCGTCGTGGACGACGCGTTGCTCATGGTATTCGGGTTGCGCGGACCGGTCGGGTATTCGACCCATTGGGCTTCGATCTTGCGGTCGGGCAGGAAATGGAACTCGATATAGCCGTCGCGTTTGGTTGGCAGCTGCGGGATGGCAATGTCCGTCTCGTAGATTTCCGGCGACAGATTCCTGGCATCTTCTTCAGGCGTCAGGTCGTATGTGACCTTGAGGTGCCAGGTCTTCTTGTCGCGCGGCACCTCCATGCAACAGGCCATGCCTCCACCGCCGCCGAATTGACGGGCGTGCACAGTGCCGGCACCGAATCCGTCGACTACGAAGTTGTACACACCCCGGTCGGTGTAGTTGAAACCCGCGACGCGATACGGCCCGTCGCGCTCGGCATGTGCCTGCATACCCCACAGGCCGCCAGCGATCGCGATCCCTATTGCAGCCACCCGACGCATTCCCCTCAACGTCCGCCTCTCCCGCCGCTCAACCGGCTTCGGGCTGCGCATCCACCGCCGCCGTCATTGCCTGCTGCCGCTCGGCCGCATAACCCGCCAGCGGATGCCCATCCAGCAACTCCGTCCACACATCAGCGTCGACAGCCGCAAGGGTGTCCGACAATGGCGGCGGATCGTCCCCGCGCGCCGCAATCTGCTCGGCGATCGCCGGATGCACGTCGAACGCCGGATGCACGTTCATCCCGACCAGCACGAAATACGCGAGATCGTTCTCGTTCGCGAGCCCGTACCGCTCCCGCGCCCGCGCGACCAGATCCTTCACATAGCGAATGCCCCAGCGGTCCGGCACGGCCGACATCGGCGGCAGGAATTCGTCTCGCAACTGGAAATAGAGCGTTTCCGCGAACCCTTCGCGCGCGAGCGCGTCGTACTGCGAGTCCGTGAACACGATCGGCGTCGCGGCGGGCGCGGGCAGCGGCCCATGTTCCTCGCCGGCCACCGCCTCCCACGGATCGAACCGGTAACGCAGCTCGACGAATGCGGCCAGCAGTTCGCGCCGTTGCGCAGGCGTCAGGACCGGCACGAGGATTTCGAGGATCGACGGATCGTAGTAGCGCAGCAGCGCCTGGCGCGTATCGGGCAACGTCGCCTCGGCAAGCGGGTGCAGATAAGCGGCGAGCTCGGGCAACGCATGGCCGGTCGCGAGCCAGACGACGAGATCCGAATCGCCGCCGGCATTCAACAGGTCGAGCATCGTCGCGCGCGATGCGTCGTCGTCTGTGGTCAGGTCGAGCAGGAACGGGCCGATTTCAGGCCGCGACGCCTCGAGCATCGTGGTGGGATACAGCGACTGCCACGCGATGCCCCGCGCTCGGGCCGCATCGAGCATCGTGTCGTCCAGCGCGCCGTCGACGAGCGCCAGCAGGCGCAGCGGGCGCGTGTGAGCGGCTTGCCGCGTGCGATGCCAGTCGCGCAGGCCGTCGTGCCGCTGTGCGGCGGTCGTGCGCGGCCACTGCGCCGGCAGCGGCAACGCGCGCGTCAGATCGTGAAACGGTTTCATGGAGGCGGCGGATTTCATGTGCGGGGCGTCAACGCGGACTTCATTTTCGCAGCGCTGCGCCGGCATTCCGAACACACGCCTTCGGGCAGGCGCGGCAGTGGGTAGTCGGTACTGGCCGGGCCCGAGAAGCTGTGGTTGCCACCCTTGAAATCCACCTTGCCGGGCGCGTGGATCTCGATGTTGCCGTTGCCGATGCGGATATACGCGCCGCCGGACGTCAACAGGATCGGCTGCTTTGACGCGAGGTCGATCTGCGCCGTGGCGGCGACGATCTTCACGGTTTTCTGCGCGGTGAGTTCGACATCGTCGTCGTGCGCGCGGATCTCGATCTTGCCCTTGCCGGCGAACAGCTTCATCCCGGCGTTCTGCGCGAACAGGCTGATCGACGAGATCACGCTCGCGACCAGCGATTTCCCCGCCGCGATATGGGTGTTCTGGCCGCTGACGACGTTGACATGCCGGTCGGCAACCATCTGCAGCGATTGCTGGCTGGCCATCCCGATGCCGGCCGGGCTGCCGAACAGCATCACGGGCTGCGTGAACGCGTTCGCGTTGCCTGTGCCGCCGCCTGCCGTGCGTCCGCCCGATGCGGTACCGGGCACGCTCTGCTGGGTCGCGTCGGTGAACGTCTTCAGCGCGTCGCGACCGGGTTTCAGCGTGTCGGCCTGATGCGTCTCGCTCACGTCGGACAGCGATTCGAGCAGGCTTTCGCCGCCGACGAGCTGTTGCTGCGTCTCGCGCACGTCGAGCGGCTGGCTCGACACGGTCTGCGGATGCGTCGTCACATACAGGCCCTGGTTCGCGCGCACGGCGCCGTATGCATCGGTCCTCAGGTCGAAGCCGCTGCCGACGTACGCGCCGCGCGTGTTGCCGGACTGTTCGATCAGATAGCCGACATGCAGCAGGCTGTTCGCCGTGCTGCTGTAGAGCTGTGCGCGGTTCTGCCCGGTCGCGTCGTCCATCACGAGCTGGTTGTAGCCGCTGCCCGCGTATTCCTTCGAGCGGAAGCCGGACAGCAGCCCGTTCGTGTGCCACTGCGGTTGGGTCGTGCCGTTGTAGAGCCGTGCCGTGACGATCGGCCGGTCACAGTCGCCGGACATCCAGTCGACGACCACTTCCTCGCCGATGCGCGGCACGTGCACGCTGCCGTACCCGCCGCCCGTGTCCGACGACGCGACGCGCAGCCAGCACGACGCGCGCTCGTCGCCTTCGTTCAGGCGATCCCAGTGGAACCGGACCTTGATCCGGTTCAGTTCGTCGGTATGCACTTCCTCGCCCTTCGGCCCCGCGACGGTCGCGGTCTGCAGGTGCATCTCGGGTTTCGGATGCTCGAACGGGCTGCGGAACGGCACCGTCTGGCGCTGCGCTTCGATTTCGACGAGATAGAAACCCTCGCTGCCATCGGCGTGGCGCACGGTCATCGCGCCGGCCGCGTCGCCGAGCTGCGCCTTCATCGCGTCGAACTGCGCAGCCAGCCCGTGCGGAAAATGCGTCGGCGTGGCCGGGATGTTGTTCCTGATCCACCAGACCGTCTCGACGACGGCGAACCGGTTGCCGTCCTGTTCGGCGGGCGGATGGGCAGGATGGTCGGTCAGTTCGAACACCCGGCCCGCGTCGATGCCGCGCATGCCACCGATCCCGTGAAACCGCTTCGCGCGCGATTCCCATTCTTCCATCCGGATGGTCGACTGGCGGTTGCCGTCACCTTGCGCGCCGTATGTATAGGCGCCCGTGTACGTGTAGACCTCGGCCTGGTCCGGCAGGTCGCCCTGGTTCGGCCTGGCCGGGATGTCGGTGCCTTTCGGATTGAGCGCGGAGCCGGGCGACTTGTAGTCGAACGTGCGCGTCGTGTAACGGCTGCTTTGCAGTGTGCGCGTGCCTGACCACTGGATCAGCGCCTGGGTCTCGTCGCCGGCGGCCGCGCGCTGGAATGGCACGCGCGACGGTACCGCGGCGGGCAGCGAGTGGAGCGAATCGGTGATCACCAGCGTGTGGTGGGAGCCGTCCGGGGCCTGCTCGAAATAGCCGAACAAGCCTTCGTCCTCGAGCAGGCGATGGACAAAATTCCAGTCGTCCTCGAATTGCATGCAGAACGAACGGTTTCGCAGCGGCGCGGAGAGTGCAAAACGGAACATCCCGCCGGCTTGCGGATGCTGATTGAATACGTCGGTAATGATTTCGTCGGCAGTGCGGTCCTGCCAGATGCGCTGGTCGCGGCGATACCGCAGGAAGCCGAGCCACGACATGAAACGGATCTGGTATGCGGTGATGCCGCCGTCGAAGCCGAGCCGGCGTGCGGTCTGCACGTAGCCGTGCCACGGCAGGTATGCGTCGCCGTGCGGTTCGACCCATAGCGTGACGGGCTGCGCGATCAGCTTCTTCAGCTCGATGTTGTCGCGGGTCGAGACGGCATCGACCGTCATCGAGAAATCGCGGCCGAGCCGCGACGCGCCGTGAACTGTCTGGGGCAGCAGCACGTTCTGGCCCAGCGGTGTATCGAGCCTGAGCAGGCGACCTTGTTGAAACAAGCCGCCGCCGATTGCGCGAACGAGTTCTTGTGAATTCACCGTCGTGGCCCTCTTGGATCGAGAACGATGAGCGGCGTCTCTCTCGCCGGATTTATCGTAGGAATGCTCTCGGTTGGCGATTTTACCGGATAAATCGGAATATTTCGGCATCCGGGTGGCTGCTTGTATATGGGGACATAGTCGGCTGACTGAGTGCTTCGTGGTGACGCTGCCGCTGGTCGTGTTCTCGCGCGTGCGGCTGGAGCCGAATCCGGAGATGAACGCGCCGGCGACGCGGTTCATCACGGCGGTGACGATCGGCGTGAACGTCGTGAACCAGATGCTGATCGCGCACGAACGGTGCGGGGTGGCCGACTTGAAGGCGGCGTTTGCTGCGGCTCGAGCGGGCTCCCGGCGTCACGAAGCGGCGGGCTCCGTATGTGCCCGTCGTTTGGATGGTCGTCAAGATCGGCACGGTCTCGCGCTGCGGGCGAACGCGCTATAGTCGTGCGACGCCCGCCGCGAACACTGCACGTTCGGCGGCTCATTCACGCACGTCTCCATTCCATGACCGCGCATCCCGCCGTTTCCCTTCAGCTCACCGACGCCGAACAACCGGCTGCCCGCGATTTCATCAGCCGCAAGCTCGGCGAATTCAACCACGCGATGACGGGCCGCAGCGACACGGCGGCGCTCGACATCTACGTGACCGATCCCGCGACCGGCGAGGTCCTGGGCGGGCTCACCGGCCGAACCTCGCTCGGTCTCTTCTTCGTCGACCTCTTTTATCTGCCGGAATCGCTGCGTGGCGGCGGCTTCGGCAGCCGGCTGCTGCGCGAGGCTGAAACGGAGGCGAAGCGGCGCGGATGTGCCCGCGCGGTGCTGTACACGATTACGTTCCAGGCGCCGGATTTCTACCGCAAGCACGGGTACGAGGTGTTCGGCGAAGTGCCGTGCGAGCCGGAAGGGGCGGCGCGTGTGTTCATGGTCAAGACGCTATGAACGACGTTGCCTGACGTCACCGCGCCGGCGTCGCGCGCTCGACGATCATGTCGTACAGCGCCTGCGCCGCGGGCGACAACTGCGCGGCCCGGCGCTTGACCAGCACGAGCGTGCGCGACACCGACGGCTCGACGAGCTCGATCGTGCGGATCATCGGATACGCGTTCTTCTGGATCGCGAGCTTCGGCACCACGGCCGCGCCGAGGCCTTCGGCGACGAGGCCGAGCGCGGTCGAACTGCGCTGCACTTCGTAGAACGAATGCAGCGTCACGCCGCTCGTCTTCAGCGCACCTTCGAGCAGCCCGCGATTGCCGCTCACTTCGCCAGCGAAGATCAGCGGATGCGGCTGCAGCGTGGCCCAGCGGATCCGTCGACGCTTCGCGAGCGGGTGATCGTCGCGGCAGACGAGCACGTACGGATCATGCGTGAGGGGCACGCTGACGAGTTCGGGGTGCTGGTCGCCCGCGATGCTGATCCCGAATTCCGCTTCGCGGCGCAGCACGGCCTGCAATACCGACGCCGACGCGTGGTCGAGGATCTTCACGCGATCGTGCGGCCGGTGCCCGGAAAACGCACGCAGAATACGGGGGAGATACTGAACGCCGACCGTCGGCACGCACGCGATCGTCACGTCGCCGCGCTGGCTCAGGCCCGTTTCGCGGATTTCGGTCAGCGCATCCGACAGCTCGTTCAGCAGCCGGCGCGCCTGCGGCAGGAAACGCCGGCCGATTTCGGTGAGGGTGGTGCGGCGTGTCGTGCGCTCGATCAGCGCGACGCCGAGAAACGACTCGAGCTTGCGCAGCCGTTGCGTGATCGCCGTTTGCGTGACGTGCAGCGTGTCGGCCGCCTGCCTGAAGCTGCCGCCGTCGGCGATCGCGACGAAAGCCTGGACACCGAGCGTATCGATTTTCATCAGAAACATGAATCAATAACGATATTAAATTCATTTTACTGAAGAACAGCGAGATCGCAGAATGCGCTGCATCGATGGCTGTCGGTATTCCGGCACCGTCCACGCCGACCAGGAGGCTTACCGTGACGACCCCACTCGATCAATACGCCAACCAGTACGTGCGATTCGAAGACGAACGCACGCGGCCCGTGCGCGACCTGCTGGCCGCCGTGCCGGATACGCGGATCCATACCGCGATCGACATCGGCTGCGGGCCCGGCAATTCGACCGAAGCGCTGATCGCGCGCGCACCCGACGCGACGGTTCGCGGGATCGACGCGTCGCCGGACATGATCGCGGCCGCGCGCAAGCGCCTGCCCGCGCTGCGTTTCGATCTCGCGGATGTCTCGGTCTGGGACGATCCGGGCGGCTACGACCTGATTCTGTCGAACGCGGTGCTGCAATGGGTGCCCGCGCACGACACGCTGTTTCCGTCGCTCGTCGGCCGGCTCGCGCCGGGGGGCCATCTCGCGGTGCAGATGCCCGACAACCTCGACGAACCCGCGCACCGGCTGATGCGCGAGGTCGCCGCGGGCGGGCGATGGGCGGACAAGCTCAAGGGCGCGGCGCGCACCGAACGGTTCGACGCACGGTATTACTACGCGCTGCTGTCGCCGTTGTGTTCGCGGGTGGATGTCTGGCGCACGACTTACTACCATCCGTTGCGCGGCGGGGCCGATGCGGTCGTCGAATGGTTCAAGGGCAGCGCGCTGCGGCCGTTTCTCGCGGCGCTGGACGAAAGCGAGCGCGACGCATTCGTCGCGCGCTATCGTGATGCGCTCGCTGGTCCGGACGGCTATCCGCTGCTCGACGACGGCACCGTGCTGCTGCCGTTCCCGCGCCTGTTCATCGTCGCGACGCGGAAGTAAGACGAAACCAGGACCGGGGCGGTGCGGCGGCCGGTCGTCGGTCAGGACAGCGGCCGCATCGATTCCGGATCGACCGTCCGGCTCTTCGCGGACTGCCCGTCACGCAGATCCTTGTACCAGAAGAGGGCGACTTCCCCGTCATTCGCGCCGTCGGCGTACAGGAAGCGGTCGTGGCCGCCGATGACGAAGCCGGCGCGCGCGTACGTGCAGCAGGCCGCGACGTTGTTCGCCTGCGTTTCCAGCCGCATGAAGCCGAACCCGCGGTTGCGCGCCCATGCTTCCGCGGCCGCCAGCAGGAACTGGCCGATACCTTGCCGCCGGCAACCGCGGTCGACCGCGAGTTCCGCGATCTCGGCCATCCCGTTCCAGCTTTCGGTGATCGCGACGAATCCCGCGAGGCGCCCGCCCGCGCTGGCGCGGAACAGCGCGGTGCCGCCGGACGCCTCGCGCGCCCAGCCGGCCGGGTCGAATCCGTAGTCCTTGCGCCGCACGGGCAGCGCGCGCAAATCGAGCAGATCCTGGTACGGCGCATTCAGCTCCCACGCGATCTCGAACGAAAAGTCGCATCCGTTCAGTTCGTCGGCGGGCAGATCGCCCGCCTGTTCGATGCTGATGTGCTCGGCTCGGTCCATGTGTCGGTGTCCTGTCTTCAGCGGGATTGCCGGGTATTCCCCCGGGGCGAGCGCCGCCGCCTTGCGGCGAGCCGGATCGCGCCCGTTCCTGATTCGAATTGCTGCGCTCGCACAATGCTTCCCTTCGCGGCGCGGTTCAACGCCCGATTATGCGGGATATCGGCGGCGACGCCGCACCTGGAGCGGGTATGCAACCACGCCATGCATCGGCGCGGAACGCGAGATAGTCGGCGGTGCGTATCGAAATGATGATCGACTGCACCGACCGACATTCACCGGCACGGGAACACCATGTTGAATTCGACGCAGCGGGAAGCCGTCGGCGAAGCGTTTTCGCTCGACGCGATGCGGCACGCAAGAACGATGACGTGGCACGCCGTCGACGCGATCGCGGATACGGGGCATCGCGACAGCGATTTTCCGCACGCGATCCACAAGGCGGGCAATCTCGGCGATTTCGGCGGCGCGCCGGCCACCGGGCCGTGGATCCTGGAAATCCGAAAACGCGCATCCGACACGGCGGTTCGGCGCGCTCTACGAAGACTTGCTGATGCGAGCCCCGGCCGAGCGACGCGCGCAGTGAGCGCGCGTCGCCGGCCGCTCGTCAGATGCTGATCGCGACCGGGCCTGCCAGCGGCGTGTAGCCGTCGTCGAAGAGGAACCACGCATCGTACTGGCCCGACGCCAGCGCGCTGTTCGCCGTGGACGAGAAGAGCAGCGAGCCCGTGCTCTTCGGCAGATACGCCCACGACTTGTAGCCGCCCTTGGTCGGCTGCGCGCCGCGCGGGTAGATGCCGACCCAGTTCTTCGGGCTGTGGCGCCAGGGTGGCACCACGTAGTCGAACCGCAGCGTGCCGTACGACGACCCCTGCGACGACAGCGCGGGCACGAACTTCCCGTTCGTATTGCCAATCGCCGAATCGGTCAGCAGCGCGCCCGCTTGCGTCTGCACGCAGCCGGCCACGCGGCGCAGGAAGTTCGGATCGTTCGCGTCGCGGATGCTCGCGTCGAACCAGCCTGCGTCGCCGTACCACGTGACGGCCTGCGTCGCGCCGGCCGGCACGCTGACCGACTGCGGCGTGTTCATGCCGTACGCGTTGTCGACGAGCTGGAACGTCGTCGGGCTCGATCCGGCGGTGTTGTCGAGCGTGATCTGCACGTTGCCGTTCTGCACGTCATAACAAAGGCTCACTTCGGCCGACGAACCGGTATTTCCCGACGCGCCGACGTTGCCACGGAACGTCTGCAGGAATCCGTTCGGCCCGTAGACCGAATAGTCGTAGCCGCCGGCCGAATTCAGCGCGAGCGAATCGGACAGGGTCGTGCACGCGTTCGCGCCGGCGCCGATCGTGTATTGCCGCGGGATCGTGCTGGTGCCGTCGACCCACGCCTGCAGATGCACGCCCGCCGTGCCGGTATTGGTCATCGTCAGCGCGAGCGTCTTGCCGGACCGGTTGACCTTGCCCTGCACGAAGAACTCGTACGGCAGCCGGCATGCCGCATTGCGGCCGGTCGTTTGTGCCGGCACCGCGGTGGTGGTCGCCGGCGGGATGACGACCGTCCAGCCGTTCGGGTCCATGTTGCTGGCCGGGCTCGGGATCGCAGGCACCGTCTGGTCGGGATTCGTGAAGTCGAACGCCGACGTGAGGTCCCCGCACACGGTGCGCCGCCACGGCGTGATGTTCGTTTCCTGCAGCCCGAAACGCGTTTCCAGAAAGCGGATCACCGACGTGTGATCGAACACCTGCGAGTTGACCTTGCCGCCTTTCGACCACGGCGAGATCACGAACATCGGCACACGCGGGCCGAGGCCGATCGGCACGTCGCCGCTGGCCGAGCCGTCGGACGCCGCGCCGCTGCTGCCGACGAATTCGGCCGCGGTCGAGACCGTCGACAGGCCGGTGCCCGCGTATGCGCTGGATGGCACGGCGGGCGGCACGTGATCGAACAGGCCGTCGTTCTCGTCGTACATCACGAGCAGCACCGTGCTGGCCCAGACCTTCGGATTCGACGTCAGCACGTTGAGGACGTTGCTCACATACCATTCGCCGCCGCTCGCGGCCCACGACGGATGTTCGCAGTACGCATAGGGCGCGGCGATCCACGATACCTGCGGCAGCGTGTCGTTCGCGACGTCCGCCTGCAACTGGCTGAACAGGCGCGTGTCGTATTCGGTGCCGCCACCCGTCGGGTCGATTTGCGTGCCGTTGAGCGCCGGCGCAAGCGGATCGTTCGCGCCGAGGTTCTGGTACTGCCTGAAGTTGAGGATGACGTTGTCACCGTAGTTGCCGTTCCACCAGAGATCCTTGCTGGAGCCGTTGTATTCGCCGTAACCGTGAGCGGCATCGAGCCCGTTGCCCTTGTCCTGATAGAACTTCCACGTGACGCCGGCTTCATTCAGCCGTTCCGGCATCGTGGTCCAGCCGGTGCCGGTCATCGTGTTGGTCGTGTACGGTGAATAGCCGGGCACGTTGCCGCAGCAACCGGTCCACAGATACAGGCGGTTCGGGTCGGTCGGCCCGAGCATCGAGCAGTGGTAGCTGTCGCACACGGTGAAGGCGCTCGCCAGCGCGTAATAGAACGGGATGTCGTTCTGCGTGAAGTAGTACATCGTGCCGCTGGTCTTCGCGCCGGCCCAGTTGTCGTAGCGGCCGTTGTTCCATGCGCTGTGCGTGCCGTTCCAGCTGTGGTCGAGGTCTCCGTAATAGGTGTCGCCGTTCGCGCTGCCGGCCGGCGGCGACGGGTTGAACGGGAACACGTACGACAGCAGCCACGGCTGGCGCCAGACCGGATACCCGCTCGAGATCACGACGGGGCGCGGATCGCCGAAGCCGCGCGCGCTGCGCAGCGTGCCGAGGTAGTGGTCGAACGACCTGTTTTCCTGCATCAGGATCACGACGTGCTTCACGTCCTGGATCGTGCCGGTGACGGTTGCAGCCGGAATCGACTGCGCGCGGAGGATGCTCTCGGGTAGCATGCCGGTGACTGCTGTGGCGCCCGCGAGCTTCAGCGCATCGGCCAGGAACTGACGTCGTGTCGTGGATTTGTTTTGCATGTTCGCTCTCTGTCATGAATGGCCGGACGCCGCCGCGCTTCAAACGCCGCGCGTTGCAATGGCAGTCGCGCCGGACAAGGGCAGGTGCCCGTCAGTGGCAAGCCGTGGCGCAATGCAGGACCGGCGCGGCGGCCGGGCCCGATGCCGATGCGCGGTTCGCGGCGAGGTTGCCGGTCGCGCCGGAATCGCCATCGCCGCAACCGGCCAGCGTGCAGAGGAGTGCGATCATCAAAGCGCCGCGCCAGTGCGGAAAATGACTTTCCTTGCCGGCGGGCGGAGCGGGGTTGTCGCGACTCGATTCAAGTCGGATTCCTGAGTGATTGACGTGCGTCGTTCCTGTTCCTGCTTTCATTGCCCCTCCAGAAATGAAATGAGCAGCGGAGAATAGCGCCCGTATCAGAACAACTTCATGACAGGCCATCCGCGCGTGCCGGCGACATGCGACAGCCTTGCATCGGGATTGGTCGCAACCGGATGCGTGACGTAGTCGAGCAACGGCACGTCGTTGATCGAATCGCTGTAGAAGTAGGTTCGATCGAAATCCGACGGCGCGTAGCCGAGCGAATCGAGCCAGGCGTTCGTGCGCACGACCTTCCCTTCGCGAAAACTCGGCACGCCGGTGCTGCGTCCGGTGAACCGTCCGCCCGGCGTGTCGTCGTCGGTATCGAGCTCGATGCCGAGTAGATGCTCGATTCCAAACTCGGCGGCGATCGGCCCCGTCACGAATACGTTGGTTGCGGTGACGATGCAGCAGAGATCGCCGCTCTCGCGATGGCGATCGACGAGCGCGCGCGCCTGCGGCGTGATGGCCGGCCGAATCACCTCGTCCATGAACTGCGCGTGCCAGCGTTCGAGCTGCGCCCGTGGATAGCGGGTGAGCGGCGCCAGCGTCACCGCGAGATACGCGTCCATGTCGAGCGTGCCGGCCGCGTAGCGGCCGTAGTGCTCGTCGATCAGCGCCGCGTGCGTGTCGTCTTCCAGCGAACCGACCCGAGTGATGAAGCGGCCCCAGGCCTGATCGCTGTCGAGCGGCAACAGCGTGTGATCGAGATCGAACAGCGCGAGATTCCTGTGCATGTGAAAGTCCTTGTATTGCGTGCCTGCTGGCGTGCTCATGCGCCGATGAGTTTCTCGATCGCGTCCTTCGCGTTCTTCCCGTCGATGGTCGTGACGCCGTCGAGCCACTTCGACAGCACGCCCGGGTTCTTCCTCGCCCATTCCTTCGCGACCGCGACCGGATCCGCGTGATTCATGATCGGCACCATCAGCTGGTTCTCTTCGTCGGTCGTGAATTTCAGGTTGGTCAGCAGGCGGCCGACGTTCGGGCAGCGTTCGAGGTAGCCGGGCGTGACGAGCGTGTAGACCTTCGCCGAGCCGTAGTTCGGGCCGAACACGCCGTCGCCGCCTTCCAGGTACGCGATCTTGTAGTTGATGTTCATCGGATGCGGCTCCCACGCGAGGAACACGATCATCCGGTGTTCCTGCACCGCACGCGTCACCTGCACCAGCATCCCGGCCTCGCTCGACTCGACGAGCTTGAAGCCGCCGAGCCCGAATTCGTTCCTGTCGATCATCCGCTGGATCAGCGCGTTACCGTTGTTGCCGGCGCCGATCCCGTAGATCTTGCCGTCGAGCTGGTCGCGGAACTTCGCGATGTCGGCGAAGCTCTTCAGGCCCTTGTCCGATGCGTATTGCGGCACCGCCAGCGTGTAACGCGCGCCGACCAGGTTCGGCTGCGGCAGCAGGTGCACGGCGCCGGCGTCGACGAACGGCTTCACCGTCGGCGTCATGCTCGGATCCCAGTAGCCGAGAAACGCATCGATCTGTGCCTTCTTCACGCCGGCCAGCACGATCGGCGGCGACGCGATCGTCTTGCTGGCTTCGTAGCCGAGCCCGTCGAGCAGCATCATCGCGACGCCGGTCGTGGCCGCGATGTCGCTCCAGCCGACATCGCCGAGCGTCACCTTCCTGCAGACGTCGCCTTCGGATGCGTGAACGGGCGCCGTCGCGATCGACGCGAGCAGCATTGCGGCCAGCATCCATGCCTTCTTCATCATGTTGGTCTCCTAAGCAAGTGTTCCGGATCGGGTTGCGTGAGTGGTCCGACGATCGATCGTATTGATCGGATGAAACGAACGAACTTGGGTCTAGCCGTGCGGTTTTTCGTAACGTATATTAGAAAGCACAAATTCGCAAGTTCGCACAAATATACAACCTGCGGCGCGTGCGAACCGTCAGCCGGACGAAAGCAGGGCAGGTCGGGCGGCGGTCCGGGCGCGTCGCGTTTCATCAAGTCGGTCGAAGAATGGAGGCATCGCATGATCAGTCAGATGGAAATCATCTCCCGCCTGTTGCTGGCCGCGCTGCTCGGCAGCATCATCGGCATCGAGCGCGAACGGCTGTCGTGGGCGGCCGGGTTGCGCACGCACATGCTGGTAGCCGTCGGCGCGGCGCTCGTGATGGTCGTGTCGGCGTTCGGCTTCGCCGACATCCAGAACGCGAAGAACGTGTCGCTCGACCCGTCGCGGGTCGCCGCGCAGGTCGTATCGGGCATCGGCTTTCTCGGCGCCGGGTCGATCATGCTGCGCGGCGAGATCATCCGCGGGCTGACGACGGCGGCGAGCCTGTGGGTCGTCGCGGCGGTCGGGCTGGCGGTGGGCGGCGGCATGTACATCGCCGCGATCGCTGCAACGGCGATCGTGCTGACGATCCTCGCCGGCCTGAAGCCGATCGAGAAGCGCTTCTTCGCCGCGCGGCAGCGCTGGGGCGTGCGCATCCTCGCGAGCCGCGGCGCGGTGAAGCTGACGTCGCTGCAGGCGATGCCCGGGATCGACCAGGCGCGCATCGTCCAGTTCGTCATCGAACAGGACGACGCGACACCGGACGACGACCGGATCCATGTGGTGTTCTCGAAGATGACGAGCCGCGAATTCCAGGTGGTCCGTCAATCCCTGCAGACCCTCGGCGGGGTCAAAAAGATGGAGGAGAGCGCCGCGTAGCCGCGGTTCGAATACCATTGACGTTCATTTCCAAGGACATTTCATGTGGCAAGAAGAGCGATATCAGAGGATCCGGCTTCTGTTATCGAAGATGCAGCGTGTCTCCACCGACCGGATCATGGCCGATCTGAACGTGTCGCGGGAAACCGTGCGCCGCGATCTCGTCGATCTGGAGGCGATGGGGGAGCTGAAGCGCGTGCACGGCGGCGCGGTGCAGGTGGGCGACGAAGCGCCGATCGCCGAACGCGCGCAGACGCACGTGAAGGCGAAGCAGGCGATCGCGCGCGCCGCGGCGCGGCTCGTCACGGGCTCGCAGACGCTGTTCATCGACGCGGGCACGACCACCACGCTGCTGGCCGAGGAGCTGGCGAAGCTGTCCGGCCTCACGGTCGTCACGAATTCGATCGACGTCGCGTTGAAGATGCGCTCGAGCGACCCTGGGCAGGCGAAGAACGAAACGATTCTGCTCGGCGGGATGATCGGCAGCCGCGCGGCCGCGACGGTCGGCGACGGGACGATCGCCGAGATCTTCCGCTATCGCGCCGATCTCGCGTTGCTGTCGCCGGTCGGCGTCGACCACGTGCGCGGCGCGACGAACTACGATCGGATGGAAACGGAAGTCGCGCGCGCGATGGTCGCCAACGCGGCGGACGTCGCGATCCTGGCCGACTTCAGCAAGCTCGGCACGAATAGCCGGATCGGCTTTTGCGAACCCGCGCGGATCGGCACGCTCGTGACGGACCAGAAGGCGGAGTCGGTCGACAGCTACCCGAGCATCAAGAAGGTCATCCGGAACATCGTGCTGTCGTGATGCGCGCGGCGGCGCGCCGCGTCATGTGAAGCGGCTGGCACGACGCGCTTGCGCCGCAGCATCGACAGTGACTGCGCCGCGGGTGCGGCCGGATCGTCGGTCGATGCCTGCACCGTCCGTTCGATCGCGCTCGCCTCGGCGCGCAGCGCTTTCACCATCGCCATCAAGTCGTCGAGCCGCGCGCGCATCGCACGCGCGCTTGCCTGTTGCGCTGCGATCCACTGTTCCGCCGCCTCGCGGCGGCTCGCGTGCAGCGGCAACCGGGTCGTCGTGCTCGGCACGCAACGCTGGCATGTCCATGCCACAGGCCGCACGTACGACGACGACTGGGTGCATCTGTTCACGATCGAAAGCGGGAAGATCGCGACGTTTGTCGAGTATCACGATACCGAGGCCGAAGCGGCGGCACATCGACCGTGACGACGCCGTATTCGCGCACGGACATCGTCATCATCGGAAGCGTGCATCGCATGCTTCGGCCGGCCGCCCCGGTCAATCGATCGCGCGCATCGCGTGGCGCAGTTCCTGGTAGCTGCGCAGGCCCGTCACGCCGAGTTCGCGTCCGATCCCGCTGAGCCCGAAACCGCCCCAGCACACGTGCGGGTAGATGAGCTGCGGTGCGTTGATCCACACGAGCCCGGCGCGCAAGCGTGCCTGGAACTGCTTCGCGATTTCCGCGTCGCGCGTCACGACGGTCGCGACGAGCCCGTAGCGCGTGTCGTTCGCGAGCGCGATCGCCTCGTCGTCGGTGCGGAACGACTTCACGCACGCGACCGGGCCGAACACCTCGTCAGTCCACAGCAGGTTGTCGACGGCGGGTTCGGCGACCACGACCGGCGCCATGAAGAAGCCGTTGCCGCCCCCCTCGGCGACGCACCCGCTGAACGCGACGCGGGCGCCGGCCGCGATGCCTTGCTCGAGCATCGCCTCCACGCGCGTGCGCTGCGCGGCCGAGATCAGCGGCCCCATCGCGACGTGTTCGGCGGAAGGCGGCGCGACGACGAGCGCGCGAACGGCCGTCTCGAACGCGGCCATGAAGCGGCGGTACACGCTGTCGTGCACAAGGATGCGCGTGGTGGCCGAGCACATCTGGCCCGCGTTCGTGAACGCACCGGCCACCGCCAGTGACACCGCGACGTCAAGATCGGCGTCGTCGCGCACGATCAGCGACGACTTGCCGCCGAGTTCGAGCGTCACGCGCTTCATGTCCTCGGCCGCGGCCTGCATGACCTTGCGGCCGGCGGCCGTGCTGCCGGTAAACGAGATCTTGTCGACCAGCGGATGCGCGGTCAGCGCCGCGCCGACTTCCGCGCCGCCGTTGACGACGTTGACGACGCCGTCCGGCACGCCGGCTTCGGCGATCAGGTCGAGCAGTGCGTGCTCGGTCGGCGACGTCAGTTCGGACGGCTTCATCACGACCGTGCAGCCTGCCGCCAGCGCGGGCGCGAGCTTCCACGCGGTCGTGACCATCGGGAAATTCCACGGCATGATCAGCGCGGCCACGCCGACCGCATCGTGAAAGCGTTCGGCCGTGACCGTGTCGCTCGGCAGCGCGACCGGCTCGGCCGCGAACAGCGCAGGGTTCTCGCACAGCTGCGCGTAGTACGCGAACGTCGCGGCGACGTCGTCGACGTCGGCGTCGGCCTCGAACGGCGGCTTGCCGCTCACCTGCATCTGCAGCGCCGCAAGGCGTTCGCGGCTGGCGTCGATGCGCGCGGCGATCGTCGCGAGCAGGCGGCCGCGCTCGGCGGGCGGCGTGTCGCGCCAGCCGGCGAACGCGTCGTGCGCGGCGCGGACCGCGGCGTCGACGTGCGCGGCCGTCGCGAATTCCTGCCAGCCGATCGTCTCGCCGGTCGACGCATTGAAGATCGGCGCGCCGGCTTCAGCGGAATGCGTGTGCACGGATCGGCCGGCGATGCGCGCGGCGGGCAGCACGATGGCGGTGGCGGAAGGGGAAAGCTCAGCGGTGGACATGAACGTTTTCCTGTCGATCGGGTTAGCGGCAGGCGACGCCCGGCATCACGCAGAGCATCTCGAACGCGAGGTTCGCGCCGACGAGCGCGGTGGTGCCGGTCGGATCATACGGCGGCGACACTTCGACGAGATCCGCGCCGACGATGTTCAGCCCCTTCATCCCGCGAATGATCTCGAGACCCTGCTGCACCGACAGCCCGCCGATTTCCGGCGTGCCGGTGCCGGGTGCGAACGACGGATCGAGACCGTCGATGTCGAAGCTGAGATAGACCGGCGTGTCGCCGATGCGTTCGCGCACCTGCGTCATCAGCGGCGCGAGCGACGTGTTCCAGCATTCCTCCGCCTGCACGACCGTGAAGCCCTGCTGGCGGCACCAGTCGAAATCGTCCGCGTGGTAGCCGGTGCCGCGCAAGCCGATCTGCGTGACCTTGTCGCATTGCAGCAGGCCGTCCTCCACCGCGCGGCGGAACGGCGTGCCGTGCGCGATCTTCTCGCCGAACATCGTGTCGTTCACGTCCGCGTGCGCGTCGACGTGCACGACGGCGACCTTGCCGTACTTCTTGTGCAGCGCGCGCAGGATCGGCCATGCGATCGTGTGGTCGCCGCCGAGCGTGATCGGCCGGCAGCCGTTCGCGACGATCTCGTCATACGCTTCTTCGATGCGGCGCACCGAATCCTTCAGGTCGTACGGGTTGGTCGCGACGTCGCCGATGTCGGCGACCTGCAGCGAATCGAACGGTGCCGCGCGCGTGGCCATGTTGTACGGGCGAAGCAGCACGGACTCGGTGCGGATCTGGCGCGGGCCGAAGCGCGAACCCGAGCGGTTCGACGTGCCGAGGTCCAGCGGCACGCCGACGAAGCACACGTCGAGGCCGTCGGTCGTGTCGGCCTGCGGCAGGCGCATCATCGTGGCGATGCCGCCAAAGCGCGGCATCTCGTTGCCGCCCATGGGTTGGTTCAGTTCGCGGTGCATGGGGCCGTCTCCTCTTTCTGGTGAAAAGCGATCGGCCGATGGTAGATGAGAACGCGCACGCGAAGATCGCGAAGTCGCAACGTTTACATCGACGGGGCTCGATGCGAGTGGCGCCGCCGCATCGAAGCGGCGTGACCGTCGGCAGACTGTCGACGTCGGACCGGATCAGCGCGCGATCGCGGGCGGCGGCGCGCCGTCGCCGTCGTGGGCCGCGGCCACACGAAACGCCGGCGCGGCCGAGCCCCATGCAGCAAGCTCGCGCTTCGTGCGCACACCGAGCTTCGCGAACGCGCGCTTCACGTACGACTCGGCCGACGCGACCCGCACGCCGAGGATGTCGGCGGTTTCCGGCACGGTCTTGCCGGAGATCAGATGCTTGCAGGTTTCGTATTCGCGCTTCGACAGCTTCACGCCGTCGGCCGCGATCCGCGCATCGAACTGCGCGAGCGGATGCACTTCGGGTGTCGGATGCGCGACGCGCCGCGCGGCGGTAGTCGACGCGTGCAGCTCGAGCAGCGGGAACAGCACATCGCTGACGTTGCGAAAGCGGTTCATCTCGGCGAGCGTGAACGGCGGGCGGTCACGGCCGCGTTCCAGCGCGATCGAATGCTGCGCGTAGCGCGTGCCGCGCGCGAGCACGCATTCGTGGCCGATACGCACGTCGTCGAACAGCCGCTGGCGGAATTCGCCGGGCGGAATCGCCGCGATATCGCGCACGACCAGCATCGTGCCCGTCTTGCCGCGCAGCCCCGCGAACAGCGGGTCGCTGTCGAGAAAGCGCTCGTAGTAGAGCGTCATCACGTCGGAGATCGCGGCGGTCGCGGTGCCGATGCCGCTGCTGCCGATCCATTCGCAGCGGTAGCCGGTGGGCATCGTGCCGTCGACGCGCGAACGTTCGACGTGCGCCACGTCGAGCGGTACCACGTCGTTCAGCAATTGCGTGAGACGCGGCACGAAGTGCGGCGTGCCGACCGTCTCGATCAGCTCGCCCAGCGCCTTGAACGACACGACGAAGCGGTCGGTGTCGCGGTCTGAGGGGTTCACGTTGAGCAGCATGCGGTTCCCCGGTGAAAAGCGGCCGCGATTTTAGCGTCCGAAGTCCGAAACGTCATTAAGGGGAAATGCGGTATGGCGTCCTGCGATCTGGCGCACCCCGGAAAACGCGACTTGTCCCCCCCGAAGGGGGGCATACCGGCGCAGTGTAAATGAGTAACTTTGTCTCTGCTTTTTCAATCCAGAGACGAAAGATTCAGATGACCAAACTGATCAAGGACATCCTGCCGCTCGGCGCAGGCATTGGCGAATTCACGAAGCTCGACTTCGGGATGGACGAAAGCGACTGGCGCGCGGCCGAAGGCAAGAGCGGCAGCTATCTCATCGGCTGGTGGGAAGGCAAGGTCGGCTCGGTGGAGTTTCCGGAAACGGCGGCGGACGAGGCGGTGTGGCTCGTCGAGGGCCGGATCGCGCTGACCGACGTTGAAGGCAACCGGAAGGAATTCACGCCGGGCCAGGGGTACCTGCTGCCGGCCGGTTTCGCGGGCCGCTGGGAGACGATCGAGGACGCGAAGAAGTTCTACGTGCTGCTCGAGAAGTCGTGATGCGAGCGACCGCCGCCGGGGTGTCGTCGTCGGATTGACGCGGGCCCGCCGGCGGTTGCGTTTTCGATCGACCGCTAGCGAAGTCCGTCGCGTTTTTGCCGACGGGACGCATCGCGACTTGCGGTGCATGCGCCGCAAGTCGCCATCGGCGAAATCGGCGAATGCGGCACGCCGCGCACGCTCGACCCGTGCGGGCCGCGATCACGTGGAATGGCTGGGATCATGGAAATGGAAGTCAACGAAGCAACACGGGCCGCACCGGCGCACGCGCACGCACACGCCGCGCGTCGCGCACCGGTCGCACTGAGCGCCGCCGAGGCGCTCGCGAATACGAAGCTGTTCCCGTACTGGCTCGACAACCCGGCCGCACCGGCCACCGAGCCGGAGCTCGTCGGCGACGCGACGGCCGACCTGCTGATCGTCGGCGGCGGCTTCACGGGGCTGTGGGCGGCCGTGCAGGCGAAGGAGCAGATGCCGCACCTGAACGTGGTGCTGATCGAGGCCGGCAAGGTCGCGCACGGCGCATCGGGCCGCGCGGGCGGGATCATCTCGACGTCGGTGATGCACGGGCTGCCGAACGCGGTGCGCGTGTTCCCGAACGACATCGCGCAGCTCGAGGCTTTCGGCCATCGCAACCTCGACGGCTTCGAGGAAACGCTGAAGCGCTACGACATCGACGCCGACGTCGAGTGGAACGGCGAGATGACGGTGGCGGTCGACCCCGAGCACCTCGCGCACCTGAAGGGCGATTACGACCTGCATCGCGAATACGGACACGACGTCGTGCTGCTCGATCGCGAGGAGACGCTCGGGCAACTGAATTCGCCGCTGTTCGCGGGCGCACTGTGGTCGCGCAACCGCAGCGGCATCGTGCATCCGGCGAAGCTCGCGTGGGGGCTCAAGCGTGCGGCGCTGTCGCTCGGCGTGAAGCTGTACGAACACACGCCGCTCACCAAGGTGACCGACGAAGGCGGCACGGTGTACGTGAAGACGCCGAAGGGCAGCGTGCGCGCGCCGCGCGTCGTGTTCGGCAGCGGCACGGCGAAGGTCGGCATTCCCGACATCAACCGCCGGGTGATGCAGGTGCGCGACCACGTGCTCGCGACCGAGCCGCTCACCGACGAACAGCTCGCGCGCATCGGCTGGAAGAATCGCCAGGGCGTGTACGACACGCGCACACAGCTGAACTATTTCCGGCTGACGAAGAACAACAACATCATCTTCGGCGGGCTGGTCAGCTATCACTTCGACGGCGATCCCGAGCCGCACCAGGACGGCGAGCGCGAAACCTACTACCGGCTCGCGGAGGCGTTCCACCGCACGTTCCCGCAGCTCGCCGACGTGCGCTTCTCGCACGCGTGGGGCGGCCCGATCGACTACTGCTCGCGCGGCTCGGTGTTCGCGAAGCGCTATCTCGGCGACAAGGCCGTGTTCGTCGCCGGCTACACGGGTTTCGGCGTCGCGGCGAGCCGGTTCGGCGCGTTCATGGGGCTGAACATCCTGTTCGATCGCGACAGCCCGGAACGCAAGCTCGACATCGCGAACCAGAGCCCGAGCTACATCCCGCCCGAGCCGATGCGCTGGGTCGCCGCGAAGATCACGTTCCATGCGTTCGACGGCGCGGATGCCGAAGGCGGCTGGAAGCGCGCGTGGATAAACGGGATCAAGGCGATGGGCTTCCCGATGTAGGCGACGCGCGATGTCCGCGAGCGACGCGTATGGCGCGTGCCGTTGCCGATGGCGGCACGCGTCCGGCAAGGTTCATCGGCAAAGACGGCCGGTATCGCGCCGGCCCGACAACGCGCTCAGGCGCAGCGGCTCGAAGCATGTTTTCGAATACCACCGATCTCGATCTCCGGCTCATCCGGGTCTTTCTCGCCGTCGTCGACGCACGCGGCATCACGGCCGCCGAGGCATCGCTCGGCGTGCGGCAGTCGACGATCAGCACGCAGCTGTCCGCGCTGGAAGCGCGCGTCGGTTTCAAGCTGTGCGATCGCGGCCGCGGCGGCTTTCGGCTGACGTCGAAGGGTGAACGCTTCGCGGCCACGGCACGCACGCTCGTCGCGGCGACGTCCGAGTTCGTCGCGCGTGTGCGCGACATCGACCGCAAGCTGGTCGGCACGCTGTCGATCGGCCTGATCGGGCAGGCGCCGCTCGTCGAAAACGCGCGCCTGGCCGATGCCATCGGCGCGTTTCGCAAGCGCGACCAGGCCGTCACGTTTTCGATGAAGGTCGCGTCGCCGCAGGAACTCGAGGAAAGTCTCGTCAACAACCAGCTCGATCTCGCGATCGGGTATTTCTGGCACCGTGTGCCGGGGCTCGACTACACGCCGTTGTTTACCGAGGAACAGGTGATCTACTGCGGGCGCGGCCATCCGCTGTTTCATGCGTCATGGCCGGTGTCGGCCGACGACCTGCAGGCGCACGACTGGGTATGGCGCACTTATCCGGTGCCGGAGGAGCAGTATCCGCTGCCGGAGCGGCGCGTGACCGCGAGCGCGGACAGCATCGAGGCCGCGACGATCCTGATCCTGTCGGGCGGCCATCTCGGCTATCTGCCCGCGCATTACGCGGAGCCGTTCGAGCAGCGCGGGCTCGTGAAGGCCATCGGCCGCGCGACGCTCAGCTTCGACGTGCCGCTGCATCTCGCGATGAAGCGCAGCGCGAGCGACAGGCCGATCGTCGACGCGTTCTGCGAGGATTTGCTGCGCGCGTTCAACATCAAGGCGGTCGCGCTGGCCGCGTAGCGCGGCACCTGCTCAGGCATCGATGCGCTCGACCTTGCCGACCAGCAGCCCGTACGACAGGCTGCCCGCGATCACCCATCCCGTCGACGTGACGTAGTTCGCGCCGATGATGCAGGTCGAGATCCTGGCCACATGCGCGGCGGCAATCGATGCGCAGCACGCGACCAGCAGCGCGCAGCGCAGGAGAAGCGGTTGGAATCGCGCAGCACGCGTCATGGGCGAAGCGCGAACGCGCGAGATGTAAACGCGTGCCGGGCAGGGCGGGTTACGTGCTTGCGCTGTCGTCGCGATATCCGCTCTTGCCGTCGAAGATTTCCTTGAGCGCGGCACGCAGCACGACCGGATCGTGCTCGCCGGGCGCGAGATGAATCACGTAATGTGTGTTGCCGTCGAGACGCGCGGCGGTGCGCTCATCGAGCTTGACTTCGATCGTGTCGCCCGTGAGGCGCACCGTCAGATCCTTCACGTGCGCGGTGAGCTGGTCGAGCACCATCACCTCGATCGACGTTTCCTCCGGAAAGCGCAGCAGCGAGAAGCAATAATTCTGCGCCGCGTCGTGGCAATAGATGTTCGCGCAACTTTCGTCGTCGTCGATGTCGGACGTTGCCGCGCCGACGGTGGCATGTAGTTCCATGATGTTTCTCTCGATGAGGGGTTATCGGGGCAGCTCGGCTTCCGCTTCAACCTCGCAGTGCGCATCGCGCGCCTTCAGCCACAACCCGAACTCGCGCATGACGTCGACGACGGGCCGCAGCCGGTCGCCGTCCGCGGTCAGATCGTACTCGACGCGCACCGGCACTTCCGGATACACGGTGCGCCGCACGAAGCCGGCGTCCTCGAGCGCGCGCAGATCGAGCGTCAGCATGCGCTGCGAGATGCCCGGCATGTCGCGGCGCAGGTCGCTGAAGCGCTTCGGTCCGTCGAGCAGATACGACACGAGCAGCAGCCGCCAGCGGCCGCCGAGCAGGCGCATCGCTTCTTCCACGGAACATCCTGTCGCACTCGTTTTCATCCTGCTGAACCCCGGTAGGTAACTTTTTTGTGACTACGGCACAAACGACTGCCTTCTTCTCAGCGCTGCACCGATGCGAGATATTAGCGCCCGCGTCGCGGCGAATCGAGAGTCGAACCACCCAACCAAGGAAACACATGAAGCTCTATCACGCTCCCGGCAGCTGTTCGCAGGCGATTCGCATCGTGCTGCGCGAAGCGGGCATCGACGCGAAGATCGTCACGGTCGACGCGCGGAAGCACCGGATCGAAGACGGTCGCGATTATTACGACGTCAACGAACTCGGCTACGTGCCGCTGCTCGAACTCGACGACGGCACGATGCTGCGCGAAGGACCGGTGATCGCGCAGTATCTCGCCGACCTGCGCCCCAACGCGGGGCTCGCACCCGCGTACGGCACGCTCGCGCGCTACCGGCTGATGGAATGGCTGACCTTTCTCGGCACCGAGATCCACAAGGGCTTCATCCCGCTGCTGTACGCGGTGCAGGCGGGGAAATACGTCGACCCGGCGCGGCAGAAGCTCGACGGCCGCTTCGCATGGATCGACCGCCAGCTCGACGGCAAGAGCTTCGTCACGGGCGACACGTTCACGATCGCCGATGCGTACCTGTTCGCGCTGACGGGTTGGGGCAAGGCTGACTGGATGCGTTCGGTGTACAACGCCGACATCGACTTGAGCCGGTACACGAATCTGCGCGCGTGGTACGAGCGGGTGCGCGCGCGGCCGGCCGTGCAGCAGGTGCTGCAGGCCGACGCCCGGCCCGATGTGTCGTGATTGAAGCGCGTCGCGCGTTCAGCGCGTCAGCGTCACGAACAGATAGCCGACATACCCGGCCCCGTTTGCCAGCAACGCCCAGATCGCGAGCCCGCGCGCGCGGGCATTGACGCGCAGCCACACCGCCGCCGCGAGCGTGATGATCACGCCGGTCAGCACTTCGGGGCGCGGTTCCCACGGCGTCAGCATGATGCCGATCGCCGGCAGCAGCGTGCCCTGGAACACCATCGCGCCGGTGATGTTGCCGAACGCGAGCGTGTCCTTCTTGCGGCGGATCCACAGCACGCTGTTGACCTTTTCCGGCAATTCCGTCGCGATCGGCACGATGATCAGCGACAGCAGCAGCGCGGAGATGCCGAGCAGGTGCGACACCCCCTCGACGCCGTGAATGAAGCCCTTCGCGCCGCCGACGAGCAGCGCGACACCGAGCGCGAGTTGCAGCGCGATGGTCGCCAGGTTGGTCGGCAGCCCGACGCGCGACAGGAACATCGCGTGCGGCGCCTCGGTGCCGTGCCCGGCATCGACGAGTTGCGTCGACGCGCGGAACGTCATCAGGACGTACGTCACGTAAATGCCGACCAGCATCGCGGCGAGCAGCGCGCGGACCGCCCACACGTGATGCGGAACGAACATCGCGATGGTGGCGAGTGCGAATGCGGCGATGAAGTAGTTCAGGTCGCGCACGAAGCCGGTGCGCTCGGGCGCGATCGTGCCGGTCAGTCCGCGTGAGCGGATCACGGCGAGCGTCATCAGGAAGGTCGTCAGCGTCGCGAGCATCAGCGGCGCGCCGAGAATCGCGCCGACGCCGATTTCCTCGTTCACGGCCGCGTTCGACGTGCCGCCCGCGAGCGCGAGCAGCGGCACCATCGTTTCGGGAAGCGCGGTGCCGACGGCGGCGAACAGCGAGCCGGTCACACCTTCCGAAATCTTCAGCCGCTCGCCGAGATGTTCGAGCGCATTCGTGAAGAGTTCGGCGGCGATCAGGATGACGATCAGCATGACCGCCAGTTCGACGAGCATCAACGTCATGCGGCACCTCCGCAGGCAGGCACGCAGGCAGTGGCGGAACGGACGCAGCGGACAAAACGCACGGGGAAGTCTGGAAGGAACATGGGGACTCCGTGGTCGGACGTGGACGAACCATGACGCATCTGCCGACGTCCGACCAGGAACGACGCGATGCGTCGATGGTCTCGCCAGACCGATTAGGCCGAACGCGCCACGGCCGCAGGCCGAGTGTGTTGACGCGTTCGCTTTCCGGGGGATGGAAAGCAGGCTACTCCCCAAAGACGAAGGGCAGTCTAGCCGAGCTGGCCGCTTTCGGCAAGCGCGTGCGGTCATATCCGTTCATGCGTGCGGTCAAGCCGCCTTGTGACGGATGCCCGTGCAGTATCGGGAAGCATCGGCATGCTCGCGCGACGGCGTCATCCGCGTGTCACGAAACGCGGGCCGGGAAGTGAAGCGCGAAGGTCGTCCGTCCGTCGCGGCTCACGACTTCGACCTTGCCGCGATGCAGCTCGACGATCGACTTGACGATCGCGAGCCCGAGCCCGGTGTTGCGCGCCGCGCCGTGCCGCGACGAATCGATCCGGTAGAAGCGCTCGAAGATCCGCTCGATCTGTTCGGGCGGAATCGCGACGCCGCGGTTCGTGACCTCGACGACCGCGTAGCCGGGCCGGGTCGATACGGCCAGCTCGATCGTCGATCCGGCTTCCGCGTGTTCGAGCGCGTTCGAGACGAGGTTGCTGACGGCGCGCCGGAACAGTGTCGCGTCCGCGACGACCGGTGCTGCGCCGTGTACGTCGAGGCGCACGCCGGCCTCGTCGGCCAGCGCCTGGAAATACGACGCGAGCCGACGCAGCTCGTTGCCGGCGTCGAGTTCCGCGGTCTTCAGGTGCTGCCGCGCATTGTCCGTGCGCGCGAGAAACAGCATGTTCTCGATCATCCGCTGCAGCCGTTCGCATTCCTCGATGTTCGAATCGATCAGCGATTCGTATTCCTCGGTGGTGCGGGCACGCGACAGCGTGACCTGCGACGCGCTGATCACGTTCGCGAGCGGCGTGCGCATGTCGTGCGCGAGATCGGACGAGAACTGGGACAGCCGCACGAACGCGCGCTCGAGCCGGTCGAGCATCCGGTTGACCGACGTGGCGAGCTCGCGCAGCTCGATCGGGCCGCCGCGCGCATCGAGGCGCGCGGCCAGGTTGTGCGCCTCGATGCGCGACGTCTGCCGGCCGAGGCTCTCGACCGGACGCAGGCCGCGGGACGCGACCGCGTAGCCGAGCGCGCCGACCAGGAGCGCGCCGAGCGCGGCCGCGAGCCAGATGTCGACGCGATAGCTTTCCAGCAGCGACTGGCGGTCCGCCGCCGTGCGCGCCAGCGCAACCTGAATGGTTTCGCCCGACGGCAGCGTGGCGCGCGCACGGACGCAGCGCGACGTGCCGATGCCGGGCGGCGAGCACGTGAATGGGCTGGCCGCCGCGCCCGCTGCACCGGCCGGCTGCGGCCGCGCGATCACCGACGCGAGCGTGTGGCCGGCTTCGTCGGTGTGTTCGACGAGCGGGCGGTTCGCGCCGTCGTAGATGCCGAGATAGACGCCCGGATGCGACAGCAGCACTTCATGGAAGACGGCCGGATCGGCGCGCACGGCGGCGGTCGAACCGCTCGCCCGCGCGAGCTGCAGGAACTGGTTGAGCTTGCCGGCGATCTCGATATCGTCGCGTCGGGTCAACTCGGCGGACAGCGAGCGATACAGGTACGCGCCGGTCAGCGCGAACACGAGCGCGGCCACGACCGCGAACGCGAGCGTCAGGCGCCGGAGCAGCGAATAGGGCGCGGGGCCGCCTTTCATGCGCGATCCTCGAGCACGTAGCCCATCCCGCGGATCGTGTGGATCAGCTTCTTCTCGTATGCGTTGTCGATCTTCGCGCGCAGGCGCTTGATCGCCGCATCGACGACGTTCGTGTCGCTGTCGAAATTCATGTCCCAGATCTGCGACGTGATGAAGGTGCGCGTCAGCACCTCGCCCTCGCGTTCCGCGAGCAGCTGCAGCAGAGCGAACTCCTGCGCGGTCAGGTCGATGCGGGCGTCGGCGCGTCGTACGCGGCGCTTGATCAGGTCGACTTCGAGATCGGCGATGTGCAGGATCTCTCGGGAATTGCGCGGCACGCGCCGCAGCAGCGAACGGATGCGGGCAAGGAACTCCGCGTACGCGAACGGTTTGAGCAGGTAGTCGTCGGCACCCAGTTCGAGCCCCGTGACCTTGTCCTCGATCGCTTCCCGGGCCGTCAGCAGCAGCACCGGCGTCTGCTTCTGCGCGCGCAGCCGCCGGAGCACCTCGAAGCCGTCCAGTTCCGGCAGCATCACGTCGAGCACGACGAGATCGAAATCCTCGTGCAGCGCGAGGAACAGCCCGTCCTGGCCGTTCTCGGCCACGTCGACCGTGTAGCTTGCCTCCGTCAGCCCCTTGCGGAGGTACGACGCCATCTTGGGTTCGTCTTCGACTATCAGTATCCGCATGGTGGAGCAGGCGTTCGTGATTCCAGCCGGTCAGTGTAACGCGTGAGCTTACGGCGCAGCGCGTGCGCGAAAGATGACCGCCGGATGACGGAATTTTCATGAAGCGTGCGTGCGATGCGTCGCCGTACTTCATGAAAATTCCGTCATATTTCGGCCATGTCGTCGTCACGCCGGCGGCGATAAGCTGCGGCCGTCTTGTATCCGGCGCGCGTCGTCGCGGCGCCGCTCCCGTTCATCCGGTCATCGTCTGCCTGATTCCGCATCCATGTCGTATTGGCGCAAATTCATCCTCGTTGTGCTGCTGGCGCTGTGCGTGCCGATCCAGTCGTTCGCGACCGTGTCGACGCAGTGCGCGGGTGCCGCCGCGCCGCATGCGGGGGCCGGTGCCAATGCCCAGGCTGCGTCGCATGCGATGCCGAGCGCGCACGGCGAGCGGCATGAGCACGGCGACCACGCACGGCACGAGGCGCCTTGTTCCGCCTGCGGGTCCTGCTGTTTGGGCTCGGGCATGGCGGAGGTGCCTGCCGTGTCCGTTACGTCGGACGTCGGCCTCGCGGTCGTCACGTTCGCGCCGTCGACGGTCGTCGTGTCGTTCTTGACCGGCGGTATCGACCGGCCGCCGCGCCGGATTCCCGTCTAGTCCGTGTCCGCGGCCGACCGGCCGCGATCCGCAAACCGTGCCGGCGAACGCTCGACATCCGCCGCACGACTCACGACGAGAACCATCCATGCGATTGATTACTGCGGCGCTGCTTGGCGCGGCGGCGCTCGTGCCGTCGCTCGCGCCCGCGCAAACCGCCTTTCCCGATCCGGCCGACGCGGCTGCGCCGGTGCCGGACGTCACGGTGACGTCCGCGTTCGACGGCTACGTGCCGTATCGGGACGACGCAGGCCCGGGCTGGAAGCAACTGAACCGGGACGTGACGGCGCGGCCCGCGAAGGGAGGCGCCACCGGACACGCGAAACCCGAAAATGCGGCAGCCGGCGCGGCCCATTCGATGCACGGAGGGGCCGCGCAATGACGAGACTTGCGATTTCACCGCGGTTCGGCGCAACCGTGCTCGTGCTGGCATTCCTCGCCGGCTGCACGACATTCTCGAAGGACGGCGGCTTCGACGCCGTGTCGTCCGTCGCATCGGAGCGCATCGGGAAGGTCGCCGTCATCGTCAGGACCGACGCCGACCGTGCAGCCGTCGACAAGCGGACGAAGGAACTGCTCGAGAAACCGCTGTCGATGGACGACGCGGTGCAGCTCGCGCTGCTGAACAACCGTGGCCTGCAGGCGTCGTACGCGGAACTCGGGCTGTCGGAGGCCGATCTCGTGCAGGCCGGCCGGCTGCCGAACCCGCGCTTCTCGTTCAGCCGCACGCGGGCCGGTGACGGCGAACTGAGCCTCGGCCGCACGTTCTCGGCCAACGTGTTCGCGCTGCTGACGCTGCCGCTCGCGACGAACATCGAACGCCGCCGTTTCGAGCAGACTCGGCTCGAAACCGCCGACGCGATGCTGAGGGTCGCGGCCGACGCGCGCCGCGCATATGTCGAAGCCGTCGCGGCCGAACAGGCCGCGAATTATGCGCAACAGGTCCGCGACGCCGCGAGCGCCGGAGCCGAACTCGCGCTGCGCATGCGCCAGGCCGGCAACTTCAGCCGGCTCGACTACGCGCGCGAACAGGCGTTCCATGCGGATGCTGTCGCGCAGCAGGCGAAGGCGCGGCAGCAGGCCGTGGCCGCGCGCGAGAAGCTCACGCGCGCGATGGGGCTGTGGGGCGAGCGCACGCGGTACGCGCTGCCGGAGCGCTTGCCCGACCTGCCGAAGGCACGCCCCGATCTGCCCGATCTCGAACGCTATGCGATGAGCAACCGCCTCGACATCCAGGCCGCGAAGCTGCAGACGCGGGGCGTCGCGTCGTCGCTCGGGCTCAGCAAGGCGACGCGCTTCGTCAACGCGGTCGATCTCGGCTACGTGAACAACTACGAGACCGCCAAGGGGCACGAGCACGGCTACGAGATCAGCGTCGAGATTCCGCTGTTCGACTGGGGCGGCGCGAAGGTCGCGCGGGCCGAGGCCGTCTACATGCAGTCGGCGAACCGGCTCGCGCAGACGGCGATCGACGCGCGCTCGGAAGTGCGCGAATCGTACGCGGCATACACGACGAGCTACGACGTCGCGAAGCACTATCGCGACGAAGTCGTGCCGCTGCGCAAGACGATCTCGGACGAGTTGCTGCTGCGCTACAACGGGATGCTCGCGAGCGTGTTCGAGCTGCTGGCCGATGCGCGCGACCAGGTCGGCGCGGTCAACGGCTACATCGATGCGCTGAAGGACTACTGGCTCGCCGAAACCGATCTGCAGGCGGCCGTTGGCGGCCGGCTGCCGACCGCGCAGCCGACGCAGCCGACGCAGCCAACGCAGCCAACGCAGCCAACGCAGCCAACGCAGCCAACGCAGCCGACGCAGCGCGCGGACGCGCCCGTCGCACCCACGACCGACGCTGCACCGCAGCCGGCTTCTTCACCCGTGGCGCAACCGGCGCCCGCAACGCATCCGGAAGGTCATTGACATGGTGTCCCGTCGACAATTTCTCAGCGGCTCGGGCGCCGCGCTGCTCGGTGCGGCGATGGTCAGCAAGGGCGGCGCGGCGTCGCTGCCCGAAGCGCCCACGATGGCGAAGGCCGGCACGCAGCCGCCGCTCGTGCCGCCCAACGGCCGCCCGTACACGCCTGTCGCGACGCTGAACGGCTGGACGCTGCCGTGGCGAATGAAGAACGGCTGGAAGGAATTCCACCTGACGGCCGAGCCCGTCGTGCGCGAGATGGCGCCCGGGATGAACGCGAACCTGTGGGGCTACAACGGCCAGTCGCCGGGCCCGACGATCGAGGCCGTCGAAGGCGACAAGGTCCGGATCTTCGTGACGAACCGGCTGCCCGAGCACACGACGATCCACTGGCACGGGCTGCGGCTGCCCAACGGGATGGATGGTGTCGGGGGCCTCACGCAGCCGCACATTCCGCCGGGCAAGACCTTCGTCTACGAGTTCCAGCTGGAGGCGCACGGCACGTTCATGTATCACCCGCATGCCGACGAAATGGTGCAGATGGCGATGGGGATGATGGGCATGTTCATCGTGCACCCGAAGGATCGCGCGACGATGCCGGTCGATCGCGACTTCGTCTTTCTGCTCGCCGCGTACGACATCGATCCGGGCAGCTACACGCCGCGCGTGAACGAGATGACGGACTTCAACATGTGGACGTTCAACTCGCGCGTGTTCCCGGGCATCGACCCGCTGCCGGTGCGGGCGGGCGACCGCGTGCGGATTCGTTTCGGCAACCTGACGATGACGAACCACCCGATCCACCTGCACGGCTACAGCTTCGAGGTGGCCGGCACCGACGGCGGCTGGATTCCGCCGGCGGCGCGCTGGCCGGAGGTGACGGCGGATGTCGCCGTCGGCCAGATGCGCGCGATCGAGTTCACCGCCGATCGCCCGGGCGACTGGGCGTTCCATTGCCACAAGTCGCATCACACGATGAATGCGATGGGGCATCAGGTGCCGAACCTGATCGGCGTGCCGCAGAAGGACCTCGCGAAGAAGATCGGCAAGCTCGTGCCCGACTACATGGCGATGGGCAGCACGGGCGGCGCGATGGGCGGCATGGAAATGCCGCTGCCCGACAACACGCTGCCGATGATGACGGGCACCGGCCCGTTCGGGCCGCTGGAGATGGGCGGCATGTTCACGGTGCTGAAGGTCCGGCAGGGGCTCGGCCGCAACGACTATCGCGATCCGGGCTGGTTCCGGCATCCGAAGGGCACCGTCGCGTACGAATACACCGGCGAATTGCCGGACGGTTGAGCCGAGGGCAGCATGCGGCGGCCGTGACGATGCGGCCGCCGGTTTTCGTTTCATTCACTCAGGAGCACGCACGATGAAGAAGGAACTGGTTTCGATTGCAACGGGTTGCATGCTGGCGTTGTCCGCCGCGTCGTACGCGGCCGGCGACATGGCCGGCATGGATATGAGCGGCGGCGCGATGCAGGGCGCCGCCGCAAAGCACGAGATGTCGCACGGCGAGATTCGCAAGATCGACACGGGCACGGGCAAGCTGACGATCAAGCACGGCGCGCTGGACAACCTCGGGATGGACGCGATGACGATGGCGTTCAAGGTGAAGGACCCGGCGATGCTGTCGCAGGTGAAGGTGGGCGACCAGGTCGACTTCGTCGCCGAGGACGTGGGCGGCGCGTTGACCGTCGTCGAGCTGAAGAAGCCGTGACGCCGGGCATGACCATGAAAATCACCACGCTCGGGCGGCTGGCCGCCCTCGCCGCGGCCGGCGCGATCGCCGCCGCCGTGCCGGCCGCGGCATTCGCGCACGGCAAGCTGGAAAGCGCCGCACCGGCGACGGGCAGCGCGGTCGACACCGCGCCCGACACGTTGCGGCTGACGTTCAACGAAGACCTCGAACCGGCGTTCAGCTCGGTGAAGGTGTCGGACGCGAACGGCAATGCCGTCGCGCACGAAAAGGCGAAAGTCGATGCGTCGAATCCGCGCGTGATGACCGTCGGGATACCGAAGCTTTCGCCCGGTGCGTACACGGTGCAGTGGGTGGCGATGACGGCCGACGCGCATCGCACCAAGGGCACCTATTCGTTCAGGGTGAAGGGGTGAACGAGGGCCTCGTCGGCCTTCTGCGGCTCGTGTCGGTGGCGATCCAGAACACCGGGTTCACCGTCATCGTCGGCGCGCTGCTCGGCAGCCACTGGCTCGCGCGCGGCGAGTCGGCGTGGCAGCACGGCATCGCGCGGCGTCTCGTCGCGACGCTGCGCATCGCGTCCATCGTGTCGCTGCTCGCGAGCATCACCGCGTTCTGGGCGCACTGCGCGCTGATGAGCGACGTGTCGATGCTGGACGCCTGGCCGGCTGTCCGCGCGATGCTCGCCGGCACCGGCTTCGGCCACGCGTGGCTGGCCGGCGCGGTGTTCACGGCCGTCGTCGTGCTGCTGTCGTTGCTCCGGCGTGCGAACGACACGCGCTTTCCGTTCGCGATGTGGGCCGCGCTCGCAGGTGTCGCACTCGCGCGCAGCAACGGCGGGCATCCGGTCGACGCGGGCCTGTTCAGCGTACCGGTGTGGGTCGACTGGCTGCATCTGCTGGCAATCAGCGCGTGGGTCGGGCTCGTGTTCGTGACGGCGTTCGGCGTGATGCCGCGTCTTGTCGGCATGCCCGCGAGCGAACGCACGACCGGCGCATCGTTCGTGCAGTCGCTGTCCGATGCGTCGACGTACGCGTTGATCGTGCTGTTCGCGACCGGCGCTTACAACGGCTGGCGCGGTGTCGATACGCCCGCGAACCTGCTCGGGTCGACGTACGGGCAGATCCTGCTGTTCAAGCTCGCGCTCGTGCTGATCGCGGCGGCGCTCGGCGGACACAACCGGTTCTTCGAGATGCCGAAGCTACTGGCCGCGCTGAAGGACCCGGCGGCCGCGACGCCGGCCGACCTGTTGCGACGGTTCGGCGCGGTGTTGCGGATCGAGGCGGTTGTGCTGGCCGGCGCGCTGATGGTGGCCGCCGTGCTCGTGTCGAGCGCGTTGCCGGGGACGGTTTAGCGCCACGGTCGGCAGGCGAAGCCGGTATCGGGAAATCGTCGGAACAGCGGCGGTTTTGATCAGACGATTTCCCGCTTTCCGACCGTGAGCGCGATGTCGGATTATTACATCCATCTATCTTCTGGTTACTAACAACTGTCATCGAGCGCCGCTAAGCTTTCGCCATCCTCACAACCGGGATTCCCCGTCATGCGCTCGACAATCCGCCTGTTTGCCCCGCTATTGCTGCTGCCCACGCTTGCCGCACCGGTCTTCGCCGCCACCGCCGCTCCCGTCAGTCCGAACTGCGGCGGCAGCACGACGCCGATCGCCGACATCCAGGGGCCCGGCGCGCCGTCGCCGCTCGCCGGCCAGAACGTGTCGATCGAAGCGGTCGTCACCGCCGATTTCGGCGGCACGGACGGCTTCGGCGGCTTCTTCGTCCAGCAGGCCGACGCGCAGCGCCGCAACCAGCCGGGCGTATCCGAAGGCCTGTTCGTCTATGCGCCGAAAGTGCGCGCGAAGGCCGGCGATCTCGTGCACGTGACCGGCAAGGTCGAGGAAAAATACGGGCAGACGCAGCTCACGCTGTCGGGCGCGATCGCGGTGTGCGCGAACAACCAGACGGTCACGCCGGCGACGCTCTCGCTTCCGGTCGACAACCCGAACGCGTTCGCCGCATATGAAGGAATGCGCGTGCGCCTGCCACAGACGCTCACCGTCACCGAAAATTACGAACTCGGCCGCTACGGCAGCGTGTTGCTGAGCAACGGCCGCCTGCGCACACCGACGAGCGTGGTGCCGCCGTCGCAGGCGCAGACGCAGATCGATGCGAACGCACGCAACCGGCTGGTCCTCGACGACGGCTCGAACAAGCAGAACCCGGCGACCGTGCCGTATCCGGCGCCGGAACTGTCGGCCGCGAACACGTTGCGCTCGGGCTACACCGTGCGCGACGTCCAAGGCGTGCTCGAGGTGCGCTACGGCGCATGGCGCGTGCAGCCGCTGCCCGGCGCGGCCGCGCCTGCTTTCGACACGCGTTCGAACCCGCGCACCAACGCACCGGCGCGCGATCCGAAATCGAACCTGCGCGTCGCGTCGTTCAACGTCCTCAACTACTTCAACGGCAACGGTCTCGGCGGCGGCTTCGATGATCCGAACAACCGCGGCGCGAAGAACTACCAGGAATTCCAGCGCCAGGAAGCGAAGATCGTCAGCGCGCTGAAGGCGCTCGACGCCGACGTGATCGGCCTGATGGAAATCCAGAACAACGGCTACGGCGAACTGAGCGCGGTGCGTCAGCTCGCGGCGAAGCTCGGCAGCAACTGGCGCGTCGTCGATCCGGGCACGTCGCGCCTCGGCGGCGACGCGATCACGGTCGCGATGATCTACGACAGCCGCGCGGTCGAACCCGTCGGCCGCGCGTCGACCCTCGCGATCGACGACAAGAACCGCCAGCCGCTCGCGCAGTCGTTCCGCCGGATCGGCGGCAAGCAGGCGTTGACGATCGCGGTCAATCACCTGAAGTCGAAGAACTGCCCGGACGCCGCGAACGACGACCTCGACCAGGGCGACGGCCAGGGCTGCTGGAATCCGACGCGCACGCGCGCGGCCGCGAAGCTGGCCGACTGGCTCGCCGGCGCCCCGACGGGCGTCGCAGGGCAGGGCACGCTGCTGATCGGCGACTTCAACAGCTACACGTATGAAGACCCGATCCGCCTGCTCGAATCGCGCGGCTACCGCAACCTCGTGTCGCGCTGGATCGGCGCCAATGCGTACAGCTACGTGTACAACGGCGAAGCCGGCTACCTCGATCACGCGCTCGCGTCGCTGCCGCTCGCATCGCACGTGAAGGCCGTGCACGAATGGCACATCAACGCGGACGAGCCGCTCGCGCTGCAGTACACGCTCGCGTACAAGTCGGCCGAGCAGCAGAAGACGTTCTACGCGCCGGATGCGTATCGTTCATCGGACCACGATCCGGTGCTGATCGATATCGCGTTGCCGGGCAACGGGCGCTGATCGCTGAATCCAGTGTCTGAAGTACGGCGTGCGACGTTGCCGCACGCCGTCGCGCGGGCGGTGCTTGTGCCGCTCGCGCTGCCTCTCTCCCCCTCGGCCGTCAGGTGCCCGATTCGCGATCGCTGTCATGCGATCCGGAATGCGTGGCGCGAATGACGGCTTCTTCATTGCGAATGCCTTCGCATTACGCATCAATGCCGTTTGGCGCACTCCGCGGTTTAATTCCGATGTCGGGTAAATAATTCCATTGCGTGTTCGGGAGATAATCGGAATCGGTATTTTTTGGACAGTGCCGATTTTTATTCAATGAATCGCGCCAATCGATTCGGGATAATTAAAATGAAAGAAAAATCCTGTCGATCTGAAGGGCGTCCATGCGCAATGCGAAGTGTGGAAGGGTTGCCCAACATGCGGAAACGCCATCGCATTTCAATAAAATTGACTCATATAACAAACCAGGCGCGAACAATCGTGTTTTCTTTCAAATACCAGACACTGATCGCCGTTTGCATCATAAGAGATTTTTTAATATCGGAATGATCTTTGACAACGCAGCGCAGCACCACCTATTTTTGTGATGTCGTAAATTTTGGTCATACGATAAGTCGTTGAAACTGCAAAGGGGGCGGCGTTACCCGCATCATTCTCCGCCAGCAGTTTGCTGTGTCTGTATCAAGTTCAGTCTCTCGAAGAAATCCAGTCCCCAACCGCCGTCTGCCGACCGTGCAACGCGAGTGGCGGGTATGCCTGCGCGTTTTTCGCCGGCGATGGCGGCCCGTGTGAAGCGGTATCCGACCCAAGGACAGAGATGAAACCAGACAGGAGCAGTACCGGCAGCCGCCGCGCGCGTCGCGGCTGGCCGGCCGGGCTAGGCGCATTGACCGTCGTGACGCTCGTGCTCGCGGGCTGCGGCGGCGACGATTCGTCGTCGGTCGGCGCGTCGAGCCTCGCGCAGGCCACCGCCAGCCAGCAGGCCAGCGCGCAAGCGGCGGCCGACAGCCAGTCGCCGGCGGCGAACCAGCCTTACGTCGACCCCGTCGCCTATTCGATGAACGCGACCGACGGCCTCGCGGCCGCGCAGGTCTCGGAGAAGGCGGCGGTGATGCATTACCAGTGGAAATCCGGCGGCACGACGGTCAGCTACACGACGACCACGGGCCACCTGACCGCGCAGGACGCGAACGGCAACGCGGAAGCGTCGATGTCATACGTCGCGTACACCGCGCCGAGCACGAACGGCAAGCCGCGCCCCGTCACGTTCGTCTATAACGGCGGCCCCGGATCGTCGTCGATCTGGCTGCGCCTCGGCTCCTTCGCGCCGACGCGCGTCGCCACGCCCGATCCGCTGTTCGGCAACAACTGGCCGAACTATCCGCTCGTCGACAACGCGGAAAGCCTGATCGACACGACCGACCTCGTGTTCATCGACCCGCCGGGAACCGGGCTGTCGGAAGCCGTGCTGCCGAACACCAACCAGAAGTACTGGGGTTCGGACGCGGACGTCAACATCATGCGCGACTTCATCCAGCGCTACCTGAACGTCAACAGCCGCGGCACGTCGCCGATCTACCTGTACGGCGAGTCATACGGCACGCCGCGTACCGACATGCTCGCGCTGGCGCTCGAATCGGCCGGCGTGCACCTGACCGGGATCGTGCTGCAGTCGTCGATCCTGAACTACTTCGCCGATGTGGTGGAAGCGGTGGCGATCACGCAGTCGACAGAAGGGCTGCTGCTCGAGACCGATACCGTGGCCGGCTACCTGCCCGGCTATGCAGCGGTAGCGGCGTACTTCAACCAGGTGTCGCCGGCGCCGGTCAACCCGTATCTGTATGCACTGCAGACCGAGTTGTTCACGACGCTGATCTACAACCAGTTGCAGCAGTACTCGCAGTCGTGGGTGCTGAGCCAGCTCGGTATTCCGGATGCGCTCGGCACGCCGGTGTTCCCGAGCGATGCGACGCTGAATCTGTGGTCGCTGCCGTCGAGCCTCACGCAGCAGGCGCTGCGCGGCTACTTCAACGCGAATCCGTTCGGCACGAGCCTGCTGCCCGGCACGACGATCGGCCGCTACGACGGACGTGTGTCGTTGCCGAACTCGGATCCGCGACTGCAAACGGACGGCGATCCGTCGGACATCCTGATCTCGCAGCCGTTCACGAACGCGCTCGCGACGCAGATGCCCGACTACCTCGGCTACACCGCGCCGTACGCGACTTACCTGCCGCTGAACGACAACATCATCCAAGTGTGGGACTTCTCGCATGACGGCCAGCCGATGCCCGACTCGATCCCCGATCTGCTCGGCGCGCTGCAGCTCAATCCGAAGCTCCGGGTGCTCGCGGAAAACGGCCTTCACGATCTGGCGACGCCGTTCTTCAACACCGAGAAGCAACTCGCGCGGCTGCAGACCGTGAAGGGCCTGAACCCGAAGCTGCAGGTGAACTTCTTCCAGGGCGGGCATATGACGTATCTGGATGACGTGGCCCGTCCGCAGATGAAGCGCGACCTGAAGATCTTCTATCAGGGCAGGCGGATTCCGACGGCGCTGACGCTGCGCACGCTGCCGCCGCCGTGGCCGGACGAGAATCCGGCCGGCACGCCGACCGGCAGCGTGCCGGGCGCGACGGCCGCGACGACGCTGGCGGTGGCACCATAAACGACGGACTCCTTGCGAAAAGGAACCCTCTATTCATCCATTGAATGCGAGTGATCATGTCCCTAATCAACTTGATGCGGCGTATGTCTGCGTCGATCGTCCTCGGTGCCGTGATGAGCAGCGCCCATGCACTGCCGCCGCAGGCGGTGGCACCGGTGAAGCTGCCGCACGGCGGGCACGGTGTCGACGGTCCGTTCTTTCCTTCGACCCGCGTGGCGCCGGTATTGCCGTCGACCGGCGCGACGCTGCAGCAGCAGGCGCAGCGGCGCGTCGACGCCCGGCTCGGCGGCAACACGGTGCTGAGCAACGGCGCGGCGGTGACGAAAGCGCAGGCGCAGAGCAGCGGGCTGGGCTTCGTCGCGAAGCACTTCGACGAGATCGATGCGAAACACACCGGTCGCGTGACGATGAGCGACGTGCGGCAGTTCATCCAGCAGCGGCAGGTGCAGGCGGAGCAGGAACAGCAGGAGTGACGGCGTAGCGAGGTCGTGCGCAGGGTGGTGGCCGGTGCCGGCCGCCCCCTGCTGCGGCGGCCTGCTTTCAACCCGCCGCGGCGCAAGTCCGGCCGCGGCTTTCTTCATGGAAGCTCGGTTCATGCGCAGGCAACGCGAAGCCGCGTCACGTATCGCGTGATCGATGTTCGGCTTCCCGGTGCGCGTAACGCCGCGCCGTCGCCGACGGCAACTCGCCGAACATCGCGCGGTAGTCCTGCGCAAAGCTGCTCAGGTGCCAGAAGCCCCACTTCGTCGCGGCCGACGTCACGGACCCGCCGAGCCGCAGCTCGCGGCGAACGTGATTCAGCCGGACGGCGCGCAGATAGGCGATCGGATTCAGGTTGAGCGTGTCGTTGAACGCGTATTGCGCGGTACGCCGGCTGATGCCGAGCTGCACGCACAGTTCGGCGATCGACAGCGGGCACGTCGACGCATCCTGCAGCCGCTCCTGCACCGCGTTCACGAGCGACCAGTACTTCGTCCGCCGCGTCGCGAGGGCGTCCGCGTCCGGCGCGGGCATCGTCATCGCTTCGGAAATCGCATACAGCACGGTCCGCTCGAGCAGTTCGATCCGCTCCTGCGTCGTCACGTCCTCGATCGGCGTGCTTTTCGCGGCCGCGGCCATCGTGTGGCGCAGCAGGTCGCGCAAGCGGTCCGCGATCTGGGGCGTCATCGGGATCAGCGGCGCGAAGGTACGCGCGCGCAGCGACGCGGCGAGTGTGCGCATCGCCTCCGTCGACAGCTTGTCGGGTTCGATCTCGACGTTCACGAGCACGTGCCGGTCGGGCGAATAGAACTCGAACACGGGCTGGCTCGAGAACACGTGCAGGCTGTCGCGCCCGCTCTTCTCCCCGCACATGCGTGCATGGCCTTCGAGTTCCAGCGGCACGGCCACCGCGATGCGGTCGGACGGCACCGCGCCCTGCTGCAGGATCACCTTGTCGAGGTCCTCGACCAGGAGCCGGATGCCGCCGAGCGACACGATGGACGACGAGCCATGAAACAGGCCGCCCGAGATCTGCGTGTAGTTGAGATCCCAGCCGTCGAAGATCCGCGCCTGTTCCTCCACGTCGGTGAACGCGCAGAACGCCACCGTTCGCGCAAACGGCGGGGCGCCAGAAAAATCGCTCGGATCGGCGGACGGCGTCATCGGAGTCGGGAAGGGGCGGGCCGGATCGATGCATTGTAGCCGCTGCACGAGCCGGTCAAAAACCCCGATGGCCCGATTCCCCGAAGAAACCCTCGCTTGCCGAAATCCGATAGTGAAAAGCCGGCTGGCGCAATACCTTTGGCACGAACGGAACACAACGCATCGCATCGCGCCGGCGCCGGGAGCATCCCGCTTCGTTGCCGGACGAACCGAACACGGCTGCCGGCGTGGGACCGGCGGCACACTTCTGGAGAGACGTCGATGGAGCTTCCACGTGGCGGATTCTGGCGGAACTGGGTGGGTAATCAGTCGTGCGTTGCCGCGCACATCGCGTCGCCGACCAGCGAGGCGGAGATCGCCGAGCTGGTGCATGCGGCGACGCGCCAGGGCAAGAACGTCCGATGCTCGGGATCGGGACATTCGTTCACGCCGGTCGTCGCGACGAGCGGCCTGTTGCTGTCGCTGAAGGACCACCAGGGCATCGTCGCGGTCGACGAGCAGCGAAAGCGCGTCACGGTGAAGGCCGGCACGCGGATCAACGCGGTGACGCGTCATCTGAAGGACATCGGCTTCTCGCTCGTCAACCAGGGCGACATCGATTCGCAGGCCATTGCCGGTGCGCTCGCAACCGGCACGCACGGCACGGGGGTGACGCTGAGCAATCTGTCGTCGCAGGTCGTCGGGATGCGGATCGTTCGCCCCGACGGCTCGATCATGGAGGTGAGCGACAGGCAGGACCTCGAACTGCTGCACGCGACGCAGGTGAACATCGGCCTGTTCGGCGTGGTGTCGGAGCTGACGCTGCAGGTGACCGACGCGTTCTGGCTGCACGACCGCGTGTGGCGCGAGGACTTCGAGGCGCTGATGGAAAAGTACGACGACCTCGCGGCCACGCACCGGCATTTCGGTTTCTTCTGGTGCCCGACGTCCGAAAGCCGCCACCTGTACTGCCTGCCCGACACCGCGAAGGTGTCGAACTCGAAGAAAGACTACGACGTGTGCGAAATCAAGGTGATGGACATCACCGACGAACGCACCTTCTTCGAAGGCGAGCACGAGAAGATCGCGTACAGCGCCGAGGTCTATGCGATTCACTACGTCGCGAACTTCCACGAACTCGAATACGCCGTGCCCGCCGAACACGGCAAGGAAGCGCTGCGCCGCGTGCGCGACCTGATCCTCACGAAGCATCGCGACTGCATCTTCCCGGTCGAGTACCGCTTCACGAAGGGCGATCCGGCGTGGATCAGCCCGTTCAACAATCAGGACAGCGTAACCATCTCGTGCTCGGGCGGGCCGAACGGCGTCGACTACTGGCCGTTCCTGAAGGACGTCGACGACATCCTGCGCGACTACGGTTCGCGTCCGCACTGGGGCAAGCTGCACTTCACGAACCGCGATGACGTGGATCGCTGGTTCCCGAAGGCCGAAGCATTCCGCGAACTGCGCCGCAGCGTGGACCCGGAAGGCCGTTTCCTCAACGATCATCTTCGGACGCTGTTCAGCTGAGCGGTCCGAACGAACCAGACTGGAGAGCGACGAATGAATGCCAAGATTGACGGACGCCTGGCCGGCAAGGTCGCCATCGTGAGCGGCGGCGCGGGCGGATGCGGCGGCGCCGCGTCCGAACTGTTCGCCGCGCAGGGCGCGAAGGTGGCGATCATCGACCGCGACGGCGACGCGGCCGAAACGCTCGCGTCGCGGCTGCGCGATGCCGGCTTGCAGGCGTTGGGCGTCGGCGCCGACGTGTCGAAGCAGTCGGAGGTGCAGGCGGCGGTCGACGCGGTGCGCCGGCAATATGGCAATGCGGACATCCTGTTCAATCACGCGGGCACGCTGATCGTCAAACCGTTCCTCGACATCGAGGAGTCGGAATGGGACTGGCTGATGGGCGTGAACGTGAAGAGCATGTTCCTGATGACGAAGGCGGTCCTGCCGCAGATGCTGGAACAGGGGCGCGGCAGCATCGTCTGCACGTCGTCGATCTCGGCCGTCTGCGCGACGCCCGGCGAGGTGCTGTATGACGCGACCAAGGGCGCGTGCCACATGTTCGCGCGGGCGATCGCAGTCGAATACCGCGACCGCGGCATCCGCTGCAACGCGCTGGCGCCCGGGTTCATCCGCACGCCGCACGGGATGCGCGAGCTCAAGGATCTGCAGGCGATGGGCGTGGACGCGACCGAAGCGGCTATCGCGGTGCAGCAAGGCCGGCTGTGCGAGCCGTCGGAAGTGGCCGCAGCCGCGCTGTTCCTGGCGTCAGACGAATCGAGCTTCGTCAACGGTACCCATCTGTTCGTCGACAACTGTTTTTCCGCTGTTTAGGCCCCGATATTCGCAGGAGGCCGAAGGGCAGGCACGAATTCTCCAGGAGCGGCAGGTCCCGTCGAAGGTTCCGCAGCGATGCGGGCCTTCGATTTTTTTTGCGGGTTCGCCGCGCGATGCGTCCTAGCGGATTGTCGTAATCCTTCTATCTGAACGAATTTGCGTCTGTTGGAATGGCAATGCCGAATCACCGTTCAGCCGGCATCGCGGGGCGGCATGGTTGATGACGTCATCGAGCGCCGGTCCGGCGCTCGGCTTCGCGGGTCCGGGCAAGTCCGGCATACCAGGGTCAATCCATCACTTTCTTTTGATCAATCATCATGTTCAATCGCACTACCAGCACCGTCGCCAACGTCGATCCGGAACTCTGGACTGCCATTCAGGACGAGAACCGCCGCCAGGAAGAGCACATCGAGCTGATCGCGTCGGAAAACTACACGAGCCCGGCCGTGATGGCCGCACAGGGCTCGCAGCTCACGAACAAGTACGCGGAAGGGTATCCGGGCAAGCGTTACTACGGCGGCTGTGAATACGTCGACGTGGTCGAGCAGCTGGCGATCGACCGCGTGAAGCAGCTGTTCGGCGCGGAAGCGGCGAACGTGCAGCCGAACTCGGGTTCGCAGGCGAACCAGGGCGTGTTCTTCGCGATGCTCAAGCCGGGCGACACGATCATGGGGCTGAGCCTCGCGCACGGCGGCCACCTGACGCACGGCTCGCCGGTGAACATGTCGGGCAAGTGGTTCAACGTCGTGAGCTACGGCCTGAACGAAAACGAAGACATCGACTACGACGCAGCCGAGCAACTGGCGAACGAACACAAGCCGAAGCTGATCGTCGCGGGCGCGTCGGCATTCGCGCTGAAGATCGACTTCGAGCGTCTGGCGAAGATCGCGAAGTCGGTCGGTGCGTACCTGATGGTCGACATGGCGCACTACGCGGGGCTGATCGCGGCGGGCGTGTACCCGAACCCGGTGCCGCACGCGGACTTCGTGACGACGACGACGCACAAGAGCCTGCGCGGCCCGCGCGGCGGCGTGATCCTGATGAAGTCGGAATACGAGAAGCAGATCAACTCGGCGATCTTCCCGGGCATCCAGGGCGGCCCGCTGATGCACGTGATCGCGGCGAAGGCGGTGGCGTTCAAGGAAGCGCTGTCGCCGGAGTTCAAGGCTTACCAGGAGAAGGTGGTCGAGAACGCACGCGTGCTGGCTGAGACGCTGGTCAAGCGCGGGCTGCGGATCGTGTCGGGCCGTACGGAAAGCCACGTGATGCTGGTGGACCTGCGCGCGAAGAAGATCACGGGCAAGGCGGCGGAAGCGGCGTTGGGCGCGGCACACATCACGGTGAACAAGAACGCGATTCCGAACGATCCGGAAAAGCCGTTCGTGACGAGCGGGATCCGTCTGGGTTCGCCGGCGATGACGACGCGCGGCTTCGGCCCGGCGGAAGCGGAGATGGTCGGCAACCTGATCGCCGACGTGCTGGAAGCGCCGGAAGATGCGGCGACGATCGAGCGCGTTCGTGGCCTGGTCGCGGAGCTGACCAAGCGTTTCCCGGTCTACGGCTAAGACGCGGCAATCGGGTTCGACCGCCAACGCGGTTGAACCTCGTTCGCTACGACGCGACTAAAAAAATCCGGCTCGCACACCGCGAGCCGGATTTTTGCGCTGTGCGCGAATCGGTGTCGCGTCACACGCTCGGATCGACATTCGCCTCGAGTTCGCGAATGCGCGCGTCATTGCGCGTGTCCTTGAGCATCGGCGGCCCGGCGAAGGTCGTGCGCACACCGAAGCCGTACCAGATGACCATCAGTACTGCCACGAACGCGACGAGCACGTAGAGCACCTTCTCGTTCGGCGGCTGGATGCCGACGTACGCGAGCACGCAGGCGCCCACCAGCGCGAGCAGCGCGCACGGCTTCGACCAGATGCCCAGCCGGAACGGGCCCATTTCGGTCCACGTGCGCCCTTCGGCAAGCATCCCCGAGCCGATCGGCATCGCATACGAGATGAACAGGAACACGGCACTGCCCGCGCTCAACACCGAGAACGCGTCGCCGTACAGCGTGACGACGATTGCGAGCACCGCGCAGGTCCAGATCGCGGGCCCGGGCGTCCGATGATTGTGATTCACGCTGCGCAGCAGCTTCGACGCCGGCAGCCCGCCGTCGCGCGCGAACGCATACATCATGCGCGACGTCGACATGATCGCGGCGAGTCCGCACACGTAGTTGATGAAGAACATCGCGAGCTCGAGGCACACGCGCAACGTCTTCGGAATCGGCGCGAGGATGGCTTCGAAGAAGCCGGTGCCCTGCTTCATCGCGGCGGTCAGGTCCGGCATGACCAGCACGAACGTGCACACCATCACGTAGCCGAACGCCGCGGACCAGAACACCGAGCCGATGATGCCGCGCGGCACGTTCTTCGCCGCGTCGTGCGTTTCTTCCGACGTGTGCGCGGATGCGTCGAAGCCCGTGATCGTGTAGGTCACCAGCAGCAGGCCGGACAGGAACGCGAGCGGCATGCTCTGTTTCGGCCAGGCGCTGCCGTCGACGTGCGTGTAATTGGTGAAGGTGACGAGCCGATGCAGGTCGAACGCGACCGGTGAGTAGACCAGGAGCGACACGACCAGCGCGATCGTCACGACGAAGATCAGGTAGCCGGACAGGTCGGTGATCTTGCTCGCGATCCTGATGCCGCGTGCGTTCAGGATCGCCTGCGACAGGGTGATGACCGCGATGAACGCGGTCTGATGCCACCATGTCAGGCTGTCCGGACTGACGCCGAACATCGGTGCGATCAGCGTCTTGAAGAACGGATCGTAGGTGCCGAAGTTGATCGCTGCGATCACGAAGATCAGGCCGATCAGGTTGAGCCATGCCGTCATCCACCCCCATTTCTTCCCGCCGAGGATGGCGCCCCAGTGATAGAGGCCGCCGGCGGTCGGAAACGCGGACGCGATCTGCGACATCGATACCGCCACGATCAGCGCGAACAGCGAGCCGAGCGGCCAGCCGAGGCCGATCGATGCGCCGCCGGCCGCGGAAAACGCCAGTTGAAACGCCGTGATGCCGCCCGACAGAATGCAGATCACCGAAAACGACACGGCGAAGTTCGAGAAGCCGTTCATGCGTCTCGACAGCTCCTGCGCGTATCCCATCTTGTGGAGAAGGCTTACGTCACTGTCGGTGCCCAAGTCAGGCTGGATTTTCGCGTCCATGTTCGCTCCGTCACGAATGTCCTGCATGGCAGGACCGTCATCGCTGCCCGGGCCCGGCACGGCAGCCCGCTCCTGGAATTCGTCGGCGGCACGCGACGTCATGGGTGAATGACGAGTCGCTTTCCGGTCCGATGCGGGAACGTTATGAAGCCAAATCTCGCGGCGCTATCGGATTTCGGCAATGCACCCGAAACTCCGGGCGGATGCACGTTTCGGGGGCATCGCATGCCGGGTTGAAGTTTTGTAAGAAATCCGTACGGATCGCGGATGATCCGTGCTTGTCGAACCTCGATACCCGGGGAAAAAATGCCCGCTGGAGTGGCATCAATCCGCGTGGCGAAGCGGGTTGACGGAAGATGCGGCTTCAGGAGACGGGCAGATGGATGCGGAACGGCGCAGTATCGGATTCATCCGGTCACCGATTGGTACGGGGCGCCCGCGCGACGCTTCACGATCCTGTTCAGCGTGAACATTCAGGTGACGGTGCTCGTGCCCGCGCGATCGCGCACCGTGCCGTCGGCTTCGTGCGCGATCGCGGGCGATGCCCGGTTACATACGGGTTGCGCTCAGACCGTTGCGGTCCGCCGCGCCGTCAGGCGATTCCACAGCATCCCGGCGCGGCTCCCGCTTCGGCAATACGCGAGCACCGGCTTCGGCAGCGCATCGACCAGCGCGCCGAACGCATCGACTTCCGCATCGCCGATCCGGTCGCGTTCGACCGGCAGATAGCGCGCGTCGAGGCCGAGTTCGCGCGCGGCGGCGGCGATTTCCTCGAATGCCGGCTGATCGGCGCTTTCGCCGTCCGGCCGGTTGCAGATCACCGCGCGAAAGCCTGCGTTGCGAATCGCCTTCAGGTCCGCCGGCGTGATCTGTCGCGATGCGGCGAACCCGGTCGCCGCCGCGGCACGGCATTGCTCGAGCGCGCGCGCGAAACACGCGATCGCGAAATCGACGTCCTGCTCCGTCGTGAAGCGGCCGAAGCTGATGCGCACGGTGCGGCCCGCGGCTTCGGCGTCGAGGCCGATCGCGGTCAACACGTGGGACGGCGCGCCGCTGGTCGAGTTGCACGCGGAGGTCGACGACACGGCGAGCGAATCGCCGAGCATGAACGGGAAGAAGCCCGGCACGTTGACCGTGAGGCTCAACGTGTGCGGGATGCGGCGTGCCGCCGCCGCGTTGTGCGTGACGCCGCCGAGCGCGAGCAGCGCGTCCTTCAGGCGTGCGCTGAGCGCCGCGATCCGCACGGCTTCGCGCTCGAGTTTTTCCGCGGCCAGTTCGCAGGCGGTGCCCATGCCGACGATCTGGTGCGTCGCGAGCGTGCCCGAGCGCAGGCCGCGCTCGTGTCCGCCGCCGTGGATCTGCGGCGCGATAAGGTCGGCGATCTCGCGGCGGACGAACAGCGCGCCGATGCCCTTGGGGCCATACACCTTGTGCGCGGACATCGACAGCAGATCGATGCCGAGCGCGCGCACGTCGATCGGTGTCTTGCCGAGCGCCTGCGCGGCGTCGACGTGCAGCAGCGCGCCGGCCGCATGCACGATGCGCGAGATCGCGCCGATGTCGGTCAGCGTGCCGAGTTCGTTGTTGACGAGCATCAGCGACACCAGGCCCGTGTCGGGGCCGATCGCCGCGGCCACGGCGTCGACGGTGATTTCGCCGTCGGCGGTGGGCGACAGGTAGGTCGCGGTCATGCCGCGCTTCGACAGGTTCGCCATCGTGTCGAGGATGGCCTTGTGTTCGATGCGGCTCGTGATCAGGTGGCGCTTGTCGGTCGCGGTCTCCGCATAGCCTTTCAGCGCGAGGTTGTTCGATTCGGTGGCGCCCGACGTCCAGACGATCTCGTCGGCATCCGCGCCGATCAGCGCGGCGACCTGCGCGCGTGCGTGCTCGACTTTTTCCTTGGCCAGCCGGCCGGCGGCGTGCGAACTCGACGCGGGATTGCCGAAGATGCCGTCGGCGCCCAGGCAGGCCGTCATCGCTTCGATCACGCGGGGATCCGCGGGGGTGGTGGCCGCGTAGTCGAGGTAGTGCAGCGGGGTGGTATCGCTCATGTCCTTCTCTGGCTCTTTCTTTTCGTAACGGGAGAAATGATACGAGGAGGAGCGGGGAAAAAGGATCCAAAATGGGTTGGCTCTTCGCTGATGCGTGGAAAAATATTCCATCGACGTTGATTTAATTGGAATCGTATCCTGTTGTCTCCCGGTGGCACCCGGCAACGATCGGCCGATGTCCATGAGGGATTCCCCCGGTGACGCACGCATTCGCGCCGTTTCGTCCGTGCCGCCGCGCGTTCCGCGCCTCCGGCTGACGCCTCCCGCACCGATGCCCCGATTATTTGCGTTTCGCGAATGGCGCGTTCGCCGGATGTTCCATACCCGATTTGCGCGCGCGCACCTATCGTTCGGGCGTCGGCTGATTGAATTCGACGCCTGCAACCGGAAAGGCGGCCGCCACTTCCTCGCGACGCACGTCGCATCGCACACACAAGACAACGGACCTGGCTCATGCGCGGACGCCCCCGGCGCGTGCAGGCGGACCGGTCCACGGAGACGGACATGAAAGCAAACGAGTGGGATACCTCCTATGAGTGGAAGGCGGTGACGCTGCTGGCGCTCGGTTTCGGGCTGGTCGGCCTCGACCGCTGGCTCATCGCGCCGCTGTTCCCTTCGATCATGAAGGACCTGCACCTGACCGCGCAGGACGTCGGCAACTGCATCGGCGTGCTCGGCCTGTCGTGGGGCATCTTCGCGGCGCTGATGGGCGGCATTTCCGACAAGGTCGGCCGCCGCAAGGTCCTGATCCCGGCGATCATCGCGTTCTCGCTGCTGTCGGGCTTCTCGGGGCTCGCGGGCGGGCTGCTCGGGCTGATCGCGATTCGCGCTCTGATGGGCGTCGCCGAAGGCTCGTTCTGCCCGACCAGTTTCGCGGCCACCGCCGACGCGTCGCATCCGCGGCGGCGCGGCCTGAACCTCGGGCTGCAGCAAAGCGGCTTCGCGCTGTTCGGGCTCGCGCTGTCGCCGATCATCGCGACGCAGCTGCTCAATGTCGTGTCGTGGCGCTGGGTGTTCGCGCTCGTGGCGATTCCCGGGCTGATCCTCGGCGCGATCATGTTCTTCGTGATCCGCGAACCGAAGCGCGCGAGGGAGGTGGTGTCGGAACACGCGCCGGCGTCGCTCGGCCATGTGCTGAAGAGCCGCAACATCCTCGTCGCGATGGGCGCGCTGTGCTGTGCGATGACCGGCGTGTTCGTGCTCGGCGCGCTGCTGCCACTGTACCTGACGGATTACCTTGGGCTCGGCACGCAGAAGATGGGCCTCGTGGTGTCGGCGATCGGCTTCGGCGGCTTTCTCGGGCAGTTCGGGCTGCCGGGCCTGTCCGACCTCGTGGGCCGCCGCCTCGCGAGCATCGTCGGTTTCGCCGGCACGGCGGTGATGCTCTACGTGTTCCGCGGGCTGGGTCCGCAGCCGCTCGTGCTGTTCGCGGTGCTGTTCGTCGCATCGTTCTTCACGCTCGGGCTGGTGTCGCTGCTGTCGGGCCCCGTGGCGACCGAAGCCGCGCCCGTCGGCCTCGTTTCGACGTCGATCGGCGTGGTGGTCGGTTGCGGCGAGATCTTCGGCGGCGGCATCGCACCGGCGATGGGCGGCTACGTTGCCGCACACTTCGGGATCCAGAACATTCTGTGGCTGCCGATGGGGGCAGTGCTGCTCGGCATCGTGGTCAGCTTGCTGCTGCGGGAAACCGCGCCGGCCGTGCTGCAGCGTCGCGTGGGCTTGCAGCCGGAGCTGTCGGCAGGCAAGCAGCCGTAACGTACCCTCGGTCATGCTCGTGCCGGGCTGTCGGCGGGATTGACACCCGCCAGGTGACAGTGTGACGCGTTCGGCATGACCCAACCGGCCGGCAGGTGCGGTTAGACTGCCGGTTTCGCTTTCGGAAAGGGCGCGGTATGGACCGGTTTCTGAGCATCGAAGCATTCGTCAGGGTTGCGGAGGCGAGCAGTTTTGCGGAAGCGGCGCGACAGCTTGGGGTCACCAGTTCGGTCGTGACGAACCGCATCCAGCAGCTGGAGAAGTTCGTCAACGCGCCGCTGTTCCATCGCAGCACGCGCCACGTGCGCCTGTCCGAAGTCGGCGAGACCTTCTACCGCGAATGCGCCGAGGTGGTCGGGCGCGTCAACGAGCTGACCGACCAGATGCGCGAACTGCGCGCGACGCCGACCGGGCGGCTGCGGATCCAGATGCTGCCCGGTTTCGCGCTCGATCACTTCGGTGTGCCGCTCGCCGAATTCAATCGCCGCTACCCGGGCATTCAGCTCGACATCATCGTCAATGACCGTGTCGTGGACCCTGTCGAAGAAGGGTTCGACATCGCGTTCCAGATCTTCCCGCCGATATCCGAGTCGCTGATCGAGCGGCGCCTGTTCGTGGTGCGACGCCTTTTCTGCGCGTCGCCGGCCTACCTCGAAGCGCATGGTGCGCCACAACATCCGCGCGAATTGCTGCAGCACACCACGGCGCTGTATTCCGGCTATCCGTCGCGCAACCGCTGGACCCTGACGCGCGGCGACGAGGTCGTCGAGATGGAGTTGCCCGGCATGATCCGCTCGAACTCCGTGCACCTGCTGCGCGAGTATGCGCTGACGGGCGGTGGTGTCGTCTGCCTGCCCACGCTGGTTGCGAGCGACGCGCTCGTCGCGGGCCGGCTGGTGCCCATCCTCACCGATTTCCAGATCGCGCCGCTCAGCTTTGCCGCCGTTTATCCTGCAACGCAGCGACAGGCGTTGAAGGTGAAGGCGCTGGTCGAATTCCTCGTCGAATACATCGGCGACGAGTCGCCGTGGGACCGTCCACTGCTGGAGCGCGGCTGGGTTCGCTGAACGAAGCGATTATTCGCGAATCGCAAATGCCGTAGTCGCGCTCCGTTGCCTTGTTGAGGGGCGCCCTTGCCCCTAGAGTTGAATCCAACAAGCGGTTCAACTCAGGAGACAGCAATGACCGACGCGGCATTCCACACCGTCTTTGGCTCGCTCGACAGCCATATCAAGGGCGAGATCGAAATCACCAGCGGCAGCGCAAAACACTACGCCTTCTCGAACGTATTCGAGATCGCATCGAAGTCGGCTCCCTACGAAAAGATCGTCGCCGGCAAGAACCTCGAATACGTGATCGAAGTGCTGCGGACCGACGGCGAGTCGCCTTGGTTCGCGTGCGCGCACGACGAGTTCGCGATCCAGATGGATGGCGAAGTCCGCATCGAATTCATCAAGCTCGACAACCCGCCGACCACCGGCCGCGGCACCGTGAGCGCCGGCACGCAGCCGGCGGGCCGCGAGATGGGCTACGTCGTCCTGCGCAAGGGGCATCAGGCACTGCTGCCGGCCGGCTGCGCGTATCGCTTCGCCGCCGGCAAGCCGGGCGTCGCGCTCGTGCAGACCGTGCTCGGCGAGCTGTCCGTCGAGAAGTGGGCCGACATCTGCCTGAGCTGATCCATCCGACTGCCCCATTCAAACATTCCAGGAGACACGTTATGGCCACCCTCGAGACCCTCGATCTTTCCGCTGGCTTTGCCGCCGATCTGGTGCAGGCCACGGAAGCCGATGCCGTCACCGGTTACCGCCGCTTCCGGCTCGGCGAGTTCGCGTTCCAGCGCGACGAATACTTCGTGAAAATCAGCTGGCCTGCGAAAGGCCGCACGCGCACGCATGCAATGCCCGCGGACGCGTTTCTGCGCGCGATGATGCGTGACGTCGCATGGGGCTTCTTCTACGGCTGGGTGAACTTCGATCACGTGTTCGGCACGCGCAATCACTACGGCAAGGTCGACGTCTATGCGGGCACGTTCAACGGGATCCTGAAGGAAGCCGGCGTCGACTACACCGAGACGTTCGAAACACCGACGATCATGGCGACCTTCAAGGCCATGCTGCACGACTGGACCAACGAAGGCTTCGATCCGTTCGCCGCACCCGAGGAAACCGGCACGGCATTCGGCCGCAAGCACGGCGAGAACGGCGCGGCGATCGAACGCACGCGCATCGCGACGCGCCGCATGCCGGGCCTCGAAGGCGACTCGCCGCTGCGCGACGATCTGCCGGTCAACCGCGCGTTCCTCGACGTCGGCCAGGACGAGCCTGAAGTGCATGTGAAGCCGGGCTTCGAAGGCGAACTGCACGCGTTCAACCTGTTCAAGTACCTGTCGCGTTCGGACGTGACGTGGAATCCGTCGGTCACGTCCGTGTGCGGGCGCAGCCTGTTCTGCCCGACTACCGAGGAATTCATCCTGCCGGTGTTCCACGGCAACGACCGCGTCGAATGGTTCCTTCAGTTGTCCGACGAAATCGTATGGGACATCGGCGACAAGAACACCGGCGCGCCGCGCGCGCGCATCACGATGCGGGCCGGCGACATCTGCGCGATGCCCGCCGACATCCGCCACCAGGGCTATTCGACGAAGCGCTCGATGCTGCTGGTCTGGGAAAACGCGACACCGAACCTGCCGCAGCGATACGAGAGCGGTGAGCTGGCGCCGTATCCGATCGAGTTTTAAGCCGCACTTCAGCAAAAAATCGAGGACGATTCATGCAAACCCAACTTTTCATCGACGGGCGCTTCGTTGACGCCGTCGAGCGCGGCACGATCGACGTGCTCAATCCGCACGACGGCTCGCTGATCACGAAGATCGCCGCCGCCACTGCGGTGGACGTGGACTTGGCGGTCGAAGCCGCGACCCGGGCGTTCCCGGCGTGGTCGGCCATGGCGGCGGCCGAGCGCGGCCGGTTGCTGCTGCGCCTCGCCGACGCGATCGAAGCCAACGCCGAGGAACTCGCGCAGCTGGAATCGCTGGACACCGGCCACCCGATCCGCGATTCGCGCGCGCTCGACGTGCCGCGCACGGCAGGATGCTTCCGCTACTTCGGCGGCATGGCCGACAAGCTGCAGGGCTCGGTGATTCCCGTCGAAACCGGCTTCCTGAACTATGTGCAGCGCGCGCCGGTCGGCGTCGTCGGCCAGATCGTGCCGTGGAATTTCCCGCTGATGTTCACGAGCTGGAAGATGGGGCCGGCGCTGGCGGCAGGCAACACGGTTGTGCTCAAGCCGTCGGAGATCACGCCGCTGTCGACGCTGCGCATTGTCGAACTGATGGCCGAGGTCGGGTTCCCCGCAGGTGTCGTCAATATCGTCCCCGGCTACGGTCATACGGCCGGCCAGCGGCTCGCCGAGCACCCCGGGGTCGGGAAGATCGCGTTCACCGGTTCGACGGCAACGGGCCGCCGGATCGTCGAGGCCTCGCAGGGCAACTTGAAGCGCGTGCAGCTGGAACTCGGCGGCAAGGGCGCGAACATCGTCTTCGACGATGCGAACCTCGATGCCGCCATCAACGGCGCCGCGTGGGCGATCTTCCACAATCAGGGGCAGGCGTGCATTGCGGGTTCGCGCCTCGTGCTGCATGAACGCATCGCCGACGAATTCCTCGAGCGCTTCGTGTCGCTGGCTTCGTCGATCCGCGTCGGCAACCCGCTGGACCCGGACACCGAGATGGGCCCGCTGACGTCGAAGCAGCACCTCGACCGCGTGCTGTCGTTCGTCGACGTCGCGCGCGAGCAGGGCGGCCGCGTGCTCGCGGGCGGCAGTGCGCCGCAGGATGCCGCACTCGCCAACGGCTACTACGTGCGCCCGACCGTCATCGAAGCGAAGCATGCCACCGATCGCGTCGCGCAGGAGGAAGTGTTCGGCCCGTTCGTCACCGTGCTGCGCTTCGGCACCGACGAGGAAGCGCTGTCGATCGCCAACGCAACCGAATACGGGCTCGGCAGCGGCCTGTGGACCAACGATCTTTCCCGCGCACACAAGATGGCGTCGCAGATCGACGCGGGCATGTGCTGGATCAACTGCTACAAGCGCGTCAATCCGGGCAGCCCGTTCGGCGGTGTCGGCAAGTCGGGCTACGGCCGCGAGATGGGCTTCGAGGCGATGCACGACTACACGGAAGCGCGCTCGGTGTGGGTCAACGTCGACGGCAAGGTGCCGCCGCACTTCAAGCGTTGAGGCCGGGATGGAGCGCTTCGTCTATCAGGGAACGCCGTCCCGCGTCGTGTTCGAATGGGGTGCGCTCGAACGGTTGCCGGACGAGTTGTCCGCGCTCGGCGCGCAGCGGGCGCTGATTCTGTCGACGCCGGAACAGCAGCCGCTCGCAGAACGGGTCAGGGGCGTGCTCGGCGAGCGCGCCGCCGGCGTATGCGCGCAGGCCGTGATGCACGTGCCGGTCGAAGTCGCGCGTGCCGCACGCGAGATGGCCGCCGAACTCGGCGCGGACTGCTGCATCGCGATTGGCGGCGGCTCGACGATCGGGCTCGGCAAGGCGATCGCGCTCGAGTCGTCGCTGCCGATCCTCGCCGTGCCGACGACTTACGCGGGCTCGGAGATGACGCCGATCTTCGGGCTCACGGAAGGCCGGCTGAAGCGCACCGGGCGCGATGCGCGCGTGCTGCCGCGGACGGTGCTCTATGACCCGTCCCTGACGCTGTCGCTGCCGCCGGGGATTTCGGCGGCGTCGGGCGTCAATGCGATGGCGCACGCGGTCGAAGCGCTCTACGCGGAAGATGCGAACCCGGTGATCAGCCTGATGGCCGAGGAGTCGATTTGTGCGCTCGGCGAGGCACTGCCCGCGATCGTTCGCGCGCCCGACGACCGCGAGATGCGCAGCCGCGCGTTGTATGGCGCATGGCTCGCCGGCACGTGTCTCGGCGCGGTCGGCATGGCGTTGCACCACAAGCTGTGTCATACGCTCGGCGGCACCTTCAACCTGCCGCATGCGCAGACGCACGCCGCGATGTTGCCGCATACCGCGCACTACAACCATGCCGCGGCGCCCGACGCGCTGCGCCGTGTCGCGCGGGCGCTGGGCGGCACCGACGCGGCCGACGCCGGCCCGCTGTTGTTCCGGTTGAATCGGCAACTGGGCCTGTCGGCTGCGCTTGCCGACATCGGGATGCCGGAAGCGGGCCTCGACGAAGCCGCCGACCTCGCCTGCCGGAATCCGTATGCGAACCCGCGGCCGATCGAACGTGCGCCGATTCGCGAATTGCTTCAGCATGCGTGGGAAGGGCGCGAGCCGCATTGAGCGGCCAGCTGCATCACAGGAGACGAACGTGACGAATGAGCATCATGATGACGGCGATACGCGGCTGACCGAGCAGGTCGTCGCCAGCTTCGACGGTACGTCGAACCCGCGCTTGCGCGTGCTGATGCAGAGCCTCGTGCGGCATCTGCATGCGTTCGTGCGCGAGACGGAGCTGACCGAGGCCGAGTGGATGGCCGCGATTCGCTTCCTGACCGAAACCGGGCAGATGTGCGACGACGTCGTGCGCCAGGAATTCATCCTGCTGTCGGACACGCTGGGCGTGTCGATGCTGGTCGATGCGATCAATCATCGCTTCGCCACCGGCGCGACGGAAACGACCGTATTCGGCCCGTTCTACATCGAAGGCATGCCCGAGCGCGCGTATGGCGAGAACATGGCATTCACGCCCGGCACGCCCGTCGTCGTGCATGGCCGCGTGCTCGACACCGACGGCGCGCCGGTGCGCGGCGCCGTGCTCGACGTGTGGCAGACCGCGGAGAACGGCATGTATTCCGGGCAGGACAAGGCGCAGCCGCACGGCAATCTGCGCGGCCGCTACCGGACCGATGCAGAAGGCCGTTATGCGATCACGACGATTCTGCCGGTCAGCTACCCGATTCCGACCGACGGCCCGGTCGGGAAGATGCTCGATGCCACCGGCCGTCATCCGTGGCGGCCTGCGCATCTGCACTTCATGATCGACGCGCCCGGCTACCGCAAGCTCGTCACGCATCTGTTCGACGAGGAGGACGCGTATCTGAACTCGGATGCCGTCTTCGGCGTGAAGCCGTCGCTGATGGTTGCCTATCGTCCGCGTGCGGCGGGCGATGAACTCGCGCGCCGTGTCGGAGTGAGCGGCGCATACCGCGAAGCGACGTACGACTTCGTGCTCGACCGGAACTGACCAACATGGCGCGATTCTTTGCAGTGTTTGCGACGGACCAGCCCGGGATGCGCGAAGTGCGCGACCGCGTGCGGTCCACGCATCGGACCTATCTTCGCGCCGCCGCGCAGCACGGCGTGTATGTGCGGCTCGGCGGGCCGACGCTGGATCCGCAGGGCGATGCGATGAACGGCACGCTGCTCGTCGTCGAGGCGGACGACATCGATGCGGTGATGCAGTTCGTCGGCAACGATCCGTACGTGAAAGAAGGGCTGTTCTCGCGGGTGGAGGTTCGACCGTGGGACTGGAGCCTTGGCAATCCCGAGCGGAGAGCGTGAGTCATGGGTGACGCGCAACTCTGCCGCTTCTCCGATGTGCCGGATGGCGGGGCACGGGTCGTCGACGAAGCGTGCATCGGGCATCCTGTCATCGTCGTGCGGCGTGGAGAACAGGTGTGGGCTTACGTGAACCGTTGCCCACATTTCTCGGTTCCGCTCGACTTCGTGCCGGGCAACGTTTCCTGTTACCGATCCCAGGTGCTGATGTGTGCGCATCACAGCGCGCTGTTCAGGTTCGACGATGGCGTGTGCATCGACGGACCGTGTTCGGGTGCCGGGCTGGAAGCCGTGGCTGTCGAGGTGGATTCGGCGGCGTGGGTGATTTGTCGGAGCGCTTGATTCGGAAGGTCGGATTGCCCAGCGGAAATCGGGCCGTGCGGTAATCGCATCACGCGGGATGAAATGGAGAATGAGCGTGACTTCATTCGCTCAATTCAATCAGTAAAGCTAATCGAATACCAGTTTTTCCGACCTGGATGAATGCGAAGCCGGGCCGGGGAAGTCGTTGTTTCACGAAGCATCGGGCGAGTACCCGCGAGACAGTGGGCGACCGGTTCGCATTGACAGAAAAAAGACGGAGACACAATGAAACTGAGGTTTGGAGCAGTCGCGATGCTTGTCATCGCGCAGGGTGCATACGCGCAGAGCAGCGTGACCATGTTCGGTCTGATCGACAGCGGCATCTCGTATGTCAGCAACGAGGCTGGTGGAAAGAACGTCAAGTTCGACGACGGCATCTTCACGCCGAACCTGTTCGGCTTGCGCGGCACGGAAGATCTCGGTGGCGGATATCACGCGACGTTCGCGCTCGTGAACCAGTTCTCGATGGCGAACGGCAGCATCGTCGGGACCGGACTCTTCGGGCGTAACGCATACGTGGGCATCGAGAGCGACCGGTTCGGCGGCGTCAGGCTGGGTAATCAGTACGACTTCATGGTGGATTCCCTGTTTGCGAAGGGGAACGCGATCTCGATGGATCTTACGGGGCTGTACGGGTTCAGGAATGGCCCGTTCCAGCGTCTCGCGCTGCCGGGCAATCCGACCGGCGCATTCGACTGGGACCGCACGGCGGGCAGCAAGCCGGTCGCGAATTCGGTCAAATACAGCTTGCCGACGATTGCCGGGTTTTCCGGGGGCGTGATGTATGCGTTCGGCGGTGTGGCCGGTTCCGTCGGCGCGGACAATACCGTGAGTGCCGGGCTGAACTACGAAGCCGGGGCGTTCGGTGTCGGTGCGGCCTATACGAACGAGAAGTATGGTCCGGCGCCCGGCACACCGTCGACCAGTGTGCGCAACTGGGGCGTCGGGATGCACTATGACTTCGGCGCGGTCACCGCGAAGGCGCTGCTGACCACCGTACGCAATTCGTTCAACGACGCAGGCGTGTGGATGGCCGAAGCGGGTGGGGTGTGGCGCATCCGGCCGGATGTCTTTCTCGGCGCGAAGTACATGTACATGAAGGGCAATGAAGCTGTGAACGACAACCACGCGCATCAGGTCAGCGTCGCGCTTCAATACCTGTTGACGAAACGGACGATGGTTTATGTGTCCGCGGATTATCAGCGCGCGAACAGCGGGGCGAACGCGCAGATCAACGGCGTGCTCGATCCGAACGGGGCGTCGAGTTCAGCGAGTCAGGCCGTGGCGCGCGTCGGGGTGCATACGATGTTTTGACGGGTTGCGGGGCGGAACACGCATCGATGTCCGCCCCGCACCGGACTATCTCGCAGCGGACGCCGCCTCCTTGGCTTTGTCCTGCTCTGCCGCGAGTGCCGCATCTGCCGCCTGCGCGCGCTGGATGGCCGGGCGAGCCAGCACGCGATCGATATAGGCGCGAATGCGCGGCGTCTCGGGCACCAGCTTGAACATCGTGGTCCAGTTCAGCGCAGAGCCCCACAGCACATCTGCCGCCGTGAAGCGCTCGCCCAGCAGCCAGGGCCCCTGTGCCAGTTGCGCATCGATCGCGTTGATGACGGCATCGAAGTCGCCGTAGGGTGACGTCGAGTAAGCCGCGGGCGGACGATTCATCGAGCGGTCGACGATGGCCGGCTCGAAGCACGAGCCATAGAACGTCATCCAGCGCAGGTACGGGCCGCGCAGTGAATCGCCCGGCGCCGGCGACAGGCCGGCTTCCGGATACAGTTCCGCCGCGTACATGTAGACGGCGGCCTGCTCGGTCACGATCACGTCGCCGTGACGCAGTGCGGGCACCTTGCCCATCGGGTTGATGCGGAGGTATTCGGCGTCGTGATGTTTGCCTGCGGAGAGGTCGAACGCGTGCAGTTCGTAGTCGGCGCTCAGTTCCTCGAGCAGCATCCGCGCGCCGGCCGATCGGCTGCGCGGCGAGTGGTACAGGGTCAGGTGACGGTCTTGCGGCATCGCGGGCTCCGGTGTGCGTTCGGGACAGGTATTCCAATGTAGGACGGCCGTGCGGCTTCGTCTTGGAAAAATCCGCTGTGGCGGTGCATCATCACGCCGTCACCTCAACGGTTCGTCACCATGGCCGACTTGCGTAACGTGACCGAGACGCCCAAAGGCGTCGTCGGCCCGAAAGCCTTCAATCAGCGCTTCCGGCTGAATCGCTATTACCCGTGTGCCGAACTGGCCGGGGTGCTGGATCACCACTGGATCGTCGAATGGGATCTGCGCGACCAGCCGCCGTATGTGCAGCGCACGCTGCCGTATCCGTGCGTCAACCTGGTGTTCGACCGGCGGCAGACGGGGATCTTCGGTGTGGTGTCGGGGGCGTTCGAGACGACGCTGACCGGCGCCGGGAGGGTGATGGGCTTGCGGTTTCGGCCGGGGGCGTTCCGGGCGTTCTTCGGCAAGCCCGTGCATTTGTCGACAGACAAGGTGCTTCCCGTGTCGACGCTGCTCGATTGTGACGATGCGCAAGCCGAAGACGCCGTGCTCGGTGCCGAAGCGGATGCCGGGATGGTGGCCGCCGCGGAGGCGTTGCTGTTGCGGGTGCTGCCGCCGGCCGATCCGCAGGTCGAGCGCATTCATGCCATCTTGGAGATGCTGCAGCAGGACCTCGGGCTCACGCAGGTGCGCGATCTGGCCGAGCGCGCGGGGTTGAGCGAGCGCACGCTGCAGCAACTGTTTTCCAACTATGTGGGCGTGTCGCCGAAGTGGGTGATTTGTCGTTATCGCCTGCATGAGGCTGCGGACAAACTCGCCGGCGGCGAGCCGGTCGATCTCGCGGAACTGGCTCAGGCGTTGGGGTATTTCGACCAGGCGCATTTCACGCGCGATTTTCGGAAAATGGTGGGGAAGGCGCCGGCGGAGTATCGGCGGGGGGATGGGCGGGGATGAGGGGCAGGCTCTTGATCGGCGACCGCACCATGGGTAACTTCAAACGGTGGGTGCGCTGCCGGTCATTCCACCCTATAGTGCTCGTCGTTGACCGATCTGCGAAAAAATCAGGAGTTCGCCGTGCTTCACATCAAATCCGAGTTGCGTCGTTCGAACTTCGCGTGGGTCGTCGCCTCGGCGATGATGCTGGCGCCAGTGGCGGCGCATGCGGAGGCGGAGGCTGTCGACGGCACGGCGCGCATCGCGCCCGTTGCCGATCACGAGACCTCGCCCAGCCGGCCGATTGTCGGCGACGATCCGGTTGCAATCCGGGATGCGCTGAAGAAGCAGCACGTCAGCGCCGCCGCGCCGTCCTTGAGTGCACGGGTTCGCGGCCTGGTCTCCAGCGCCACCGATCGGCATGGCCCGAATCCCGACCTGGCAGCCGTCGATCTCGATCGTGACGTGACGTTCGTGGTGCCGGTGCGGTACGGGCTGAGGTACCGGTCGCAGCAGCACCTGCTGACGCTGGACGTCGACCTGTTCGACGCGGAGCGCGACGACCGGACGAGCATCCTGCTCAGAAAGGTCACGACGGGGCCGCGAGGACGAGGGCTCGTGATTGCACCCGAAGCGAAGGCAAAAGGGTACATCCAGCAGGTCGACATCATCGAACTCGAGTCCGGGCAAGGGAAAAAGACCACGGTTCGCAGCCGCATGCGGCTTTCGCCCGCCGTGTACGCCCAAGCGCATGGCGACTTCGCGCTCGTTTTTTCCGGGCGCCTTGTTCGGCCTTACCTGACCGAACAAGTCGAACATGCCGAACCGAGCATCGAGGAGCCAACCGACATTACGACCCGGATCTCCACGTTGCACATGGATCTCCAGTCCATCCGGCTGGTGAGCCCGTCGAGCGGTGTCGTGCTGTCGAAGAAGCTGAGTTTGTCGAAGTAGCGATTTTCTTGTGCGAGGCGATGATTCCGATGGGGCGCCGGCGTGGCCGTCGCTGCCGACGCACATTGGTTCTGGTTACGGGTAATCGCAAGTTCCGGTTACGCCGCTGAGCGAGGCCTCCAGGGGAAAGGCACGTTCAGGTGGCAGCAGGTCCGCTTCGCTGGACGCAAGAGTTGTAAGTGAAAACAGGGCAAACAAGAAACCGACGGCAGCGTGCAACGCACGCTGGAGCATGCGCCTGGTTCGGCACGTGCGTGTCGAAGCCAAGCTTCGTCTGGTTGGCAGCCGTTGCCCTCCTTCGCATTCACGGCGCAGGCTAACCACGAGGGTAAGCCTGCGCGCGTTTCATCACGCCGTCAGGATTGCTTCACCAGCTTCACGATGGTGAGCGTCCCGTTCACGCTCTCGACGCGGACCTTGACCTTGTCGCCCTCGTGAATCTGCTTGACCATCTTGGCATCCTTGGCTTTGAACGCCATCGTCATCGGCGGCATGCCGACATTCTCGAGTGCACCGTGCTTCAGCGTAACCATGCCGCTGGCAGCATCGACCTTCTTCACTTCCGCATCGGTGAGCGCTGCATTCGACGATGTGGATGCCGAAGCTTTCATCGACATGGTCATGCCGGCCATGTCATCGCCGGCGAACGCCGGAACGGCAAATACGCCGATTGCACAGACGGCGATGGTGGTGGCAAACAGCTTCTTCATCGAGTTTCTCCAGGTTGGGTAGAAGGCATTTTCATGCCGGATGGGACTGCATGGAATGTCCGCGTCTGATTCAGCTTTCGCGCACGACGGCGCTGCAGCAGGAACCAGGCAGCGGGGATAACGAACATGGAAAGGAGTGGCGCCGTAACCATGCCACCCACCATGGGAGCGGCAATACGCTGCATGACTTCGGAGCCGGCACCGTGGCCGACCATGATGGGAATCAGACCGGCCAGCACGACCGCAACCGTCATGGCCTTCGGGCGCACACGCAGCACGGCGCCTTCGCGAATCGCATCGAACAACAATGCCTCCGTGAGAAGCTCGCCGGCTTCCAGCCGGCGGTTCAGCGCGCCTTTCAGGTATAGCAGCATCACGACGCCGAATTCGGCTGCCACACCAGCAAGCGCGATGAAGCCAACCGACGTCGCGACGGAAACCGCGTGCCCCAGGCCCCAGATGAGCCAGAATCCGCCAACGAGCGCGAACGGCACGGTCGACATCAGCAGCAGCGCGTCTGCTGCCGAATTGAACGTCAGGAACAACAGCACGAAGATGACGAGGAGTGTCACCGGAATGACCGTGCGCAGCTTGGCGGCTGCCCGCTGCAGATACTCGAACTGTCCGGACCAGGCGATTGAATAGCCGGGCGGAAGCTTGACCTGTTGCCCAACGGCCTTCTGCATCGCCTGTACCGCAGACTGAAGGTCCGTATTGCGAATATCGACATACACGTAACCGGACAACCGCGCGTTCTCGCTCCGAATCATCGGTGGACCGTCGGCAATCGTGATGTGCGCGACATCCCCGAGTTGGATTTGCGCGCCACGGTCTGTCACGACGGGCAGTTGCCGCAGCCTCTCGAGCGAGTCGCGCACTTCACGCGGATAACGGATATTGATAGGGAAGCGCTCCCGGCCGGCAATCACCTCGCCGACGTTTTCGCCGCCGACCGCCGACGACACGACCGACTGGACGTACGCGACCGACAGGCCATACCGCGCGGCCGCGAGCCGGTCGATATCAACGTCGATGTACCGGCCCCCGTTCAGTCGCTCTGCCAGCGAGGACGTCACGCCGGGCACGCTCTTTACGGCGGCTTCGACTTGCGTCGCGATGCTGTCGATTTGCATCAGGTCGGGACCGGAAATCTTGACCCCGACCGGCGTCTTGATACCCGTGGACAGCATGTCGAGACGATTCCGAATAGGCGGCACCCAGACGTTCGACAAGCCAGGCACCTTGACGGCCCGGTCCAACTCGTCGACCAGTTTCTCCGGCGTCATGCCGGGCCGCCACTGGCTGCGTGGCTTGAACTGAATCGTCGTCTCGAACATCTCGAGCGGTGCGGGGTCCGTGGCCGTGTCGGCGCGCCCCGATTTGCCGAACACTGTCGCCACTTCCGGTACCGTCTTGATGAGCCGGTCGGTCTGCTGCAGCAGTTCGGAGGCCTTTTGCGCCGAAATGCCCGGCAGCGCGGTCGGCATGTAGAGCAAATCGCCCTCGTCGAGCGGGGGCATGAACTCGCCGCCGAGACGGGAGACCGGGATGAGGGTCAGCGCCAATGCCACACCCGCCAGACCGATGGTGAGCCACGGACGCCGGAGTGTTCCCTCAAGCAGTGGCTTGTATAGCCGAATCAGCACGCGGTTGATGGGGTTCGCGTTCTCGTGTGGAATGCGGCCACGGATGAGATAGCCCATCAGCACGGGCACGAGCGTCACCGACAAGCCCGCTGCGGCGGCAATTGTGTAGGTCTTCGTAAACGCGAGCGGTGAGAACAGCTTGCCTTCTTGGCCTTCAAGCGAGAAGACCGGAATAAACGAGAGCGTGATGATGAGCAGCGAGAAGAACAGCGCAGGTCCGACCTCGGTCGCGGAGGTCGCGATAAGCTCCCAACGGTGGGCAGTCGACATCGGCGCCCCTGAATGCTCATGCTCATACGCCTCCAGATGCTTGTGCGCGTTTTCTATCATCACGATGGCCGCGTCAATCATCGCGCCGATGGCAATCGCGATGCCGCCCAGCGACATGAGGTTCGCATTCACGCCCTGGTAGCGCATGACAATGAAGGCAGCCAGGACGCCGAGCGGAAGTGACAGGATGGCGACGAGGGCGCTGCGCAAATGGAACAAAAATACCGCGCAGACGAGTCCGACGATGATGAACTCTTCGATGAGCTTGTCTTTCAGGTTGTCGACTGCACGCTCGATGAGCTGCGAGCGGTCGTAAGTCGTGACGACTTCCACGCCGGGAGGCAACGAGCCCTTCAGGTCGGCGAGCTTCGCCTTCACCGCATCGATGGTCGTCAGCGCGTTCTTTCCCGAGCGCATGACGATGACGCCGCCCGCGACTTCCCCCTCGCCGTTCAATTCGGCGATGCCGCGACGCATTTCCGGACCAATTTGGATACGCGCAACATCGCCGAGCAACACGGGCGTGCCGGCCTCGTTCGTACGGAGCACGACATGGCGGAAGTCATCAAGCGAGCGCAGGTATCCGGACGAGCGCACCATGTACTCGGACTCGGCAAGTTCGATGACGGAGCCGCCCGATTCCTGGTTGGCTTTGCTGAGCGCATCGGCCACCGTCGGCTGAGTGATGCCGTAGGCTCGCAGCTTGTCGGGGTCAAGTATCACCTGATACTGACGAACCATCCCACCGATACTCGCAACTTCGGAAACGTCCGGCACAGCCTTCAGCTCGAACTTGAGGAACCAGTCGTTGAGTGCGCGCAGTTGCCCGAGGTCGTGTTTCCCGCTTCGGTCGATGAGCGCGTACTCGTACACCCAGCCGACACCCGTCGCGTCAGGGCCAAGCGATACGGTCGCCCCCTGCGGTAAACGGCTTTGCACCTGATTCAGGTACTCCAGTACACGCGAGCGGGCCCAATACTGGTCGGTCTTATCGTCGAACAGCACGTAGACGAACGCATCGCCGAACGATGAATACGCACGAATGGTCTTTGCGCCCGGTACGCCGAGCAGCGTCGTCGTCAGCGGATATGTGACCTGGTCCTCGATGACCTGGGGAGCCTTGCCGGGATAGGAGGCCTTGATGATGACCTGCGTATCCGAGAGGTCCGGCAGTGCATCGAGCGGCGTTTCCTTTACCGAGTACACACCCCAAGCGGTGACCAGCACGGTCGCGAGCAGCACCAGGAACCGGTTATGAATGGACCAGCGTATGAGACGCGCGATCATTTGGCGCCTCCGAGCGGTTCGACGTTCATCAGTTGGTAGCCATCGTCCGATTGCTTGAAGACGAAATGCACCGTCTGCCCGACTTTCACGTCGCGGAACGCGGTGGGAGCAGGCTTGTTGAACGCCATCGTCATCGCCCCCCACCCGAGCGCTGGCACGGGCTGGTGAGAGAACGTGATGTCGGAGGCCGTCACCTTTTCGACCTTGCCAGTGGTCTCGTACGATTGCACCGCGGCCGCCGGGCCCGATGCCGGCCTCGCAGCGCTCGTGCCTGCGTTCGCTCCAAGTCTTGGCAGCACGGACTTGAGGCTCGCCTCGGAATCAATGAGGAACTGCCCCGATGCGACAACGGTATCGCCGTCGTTCAATCCACTGAGCACTTCTGTTTCGTCGCCGACGTCATTGCCGATGATGACCGAGGCGGGCTGCAGGCGACCATCGTTGTTCTTCACGATGACGACCGAGCGCTTGCCGGTGGTGATGACCGCTTCGGACGGCACGAGCAATCGTGAAACGTTCTTCTGGCCGGCAACGCGCACGCGCATCAACATGCCGGGAGTCAGTTTCAGCGACGTATTGTCGATTTCCAGGCGTGCCTGGAGCGTGCGACTGCTTGTGCTGATACCCGGCAGGATTTCGCGAATGTGTCCGGTGAAATGCTGCGTCGGGTCACCAGCGAATGTCGCATCGACCGCCATCCCGGGTTGCACGTTCAGCGCGAGCGCCTCTGGAATCTCGACGATGAGCCAGAGCTTCGAGAGCCCGGCAATTTTCGCCAGCGTCTGTCCCGGTGCCACCATCGCCCCGTCCCGAACGTTCAGTTCGCTCACGACACCTGTCTCCGGCGACGCCAGGACGACATGGGTTTGCGCTTTGCCAGTCCGGTCGAGGCTCGCAATAACCCCGTCGGGAATCGACAGCGCGCGCATGCGCGCCCGCGATGCTTCAATCAGGTTGGCATCCATCCCGCCGCGCTTGAGCGCAAGGTACTCCTCTTGCGGCGCCAACCAGTCCGGTACGAACAACGATGCAATTGGCGCGCCCTTGGCAATTCGCTGCATCGGCGCACTGGCGTATAGATGGTCAATGTAGCCGGTGACCCTCGATTGAACGACGTCCGAGCGCGACTCATCGAATTGTGTGGTGCCCACCGCGTCGAAACCGCTCGCTGTCTCTTTCCGACGAACCGTCGCGTAGCGAATCCCGAGATTTTGCTGCAGGCCCGAGTCAATCTCGATGCCGGATGGACCGCCGCCCTCGTCCGCATAGACGGGCTCGAGTTGCATATCCATGTAGGGTGACTTGCCTGGCTTGTCGAAGTGCTGGTTGGGCACCATCGGGTCGTGCCAGTACAGCACCTTCCGGCCAGTCTTCGGGTCAATCTTGTCACCTGAAGCGGCGCTGGCAACTGGAACGGCCGCCGCACGGGTCGAGGCGTGGTGAATGCCAGCGAAATAGGCCGCGCCGAGCAGCGCTGCGCCGGCGAATACCGCAAAAATGGCGCGCACCAGTGGTTTCTTTGTCATGTTGTTCTCCTTCACTGGGCTGCAGCCATCGTGGACGGCACGACTTGATATTCGAGTTGCGCCCAGGTTTGCGCTACCTCGCGCTTCAGGTCGAGCACTTGGCGTTGCGCTTCCAGTTGTGCGCGCCGGGCAGCAAACGTGTCCGCAAGCGAGCCGGTCCCGGCCCGGTAGGCGGCGTTGGCGAGCTGAACACGTTGCTCGGCGGCAGGCAGCAAGGAGTGACTCAGGTTGTCGATGCGCTCCCGGCCGCTCGCCAGCGTGGCCGATTGAGTTCGGATATCAGCCTGGACCTGTCGTAGCGTGTCTTCGTACATCAGCCGGGCTTTCGTCGCGAGTTCGGCTTTTTCAGCGACGTCGCGGTTCTGGCGGTTCTTGCGGTTCAGAGGTAAGGGGATGGTGACACCCACCGATACCATGTTCGAATACGCACCGCCGCGTTGCTGGTACGCAATCTCCCAGCTCCAGTTCGGGCTGCGCTCGCTGTTCGCGACCGCCGTATCGGCTTCCGCGACCGCGATATCATCGGCGGCTGCCACCAGCGCTGGCTGGGAAAGGCGCAGCTCGTCCGGCGGCAATGACGACACGAAGGATTCCGGTGCCGGCGGCTCACCCGTCACATCGGTAGCGGGCATAGCCGTCCAGCGTGACAGGCCGATGAGCGCGGTCCGGTAGGTCTGCTGTGCCTTCAGTACCTGGTCTTGAGTCTGCGCCAGCATGGCTTTGGCTTGAACCACGTCGGCAGCGCTCGCCTTCGCGCCACGGTACGAGGCTTTCGTGGCCGCCAACTCGTGGGTCATGTGGTCCAGCAATTCTTGTTGAAGCGCGAGCGCTTGCTTCGCGAAGATGGCGTTCAGCCAGGCCGTCGCCGTTTGCTGGCGGACATTGGCAAGCTGAGCCAGATAGCCGGCGCGTTCGCGTCCGACCATCTCGCTGGCTAGCGCCGAACGCAGGCGTCGCTTCTCGCCGGATACCCACTCCTGCTCGATGCCGATACGCCGCATCGTCATGAAATCCTGGCCGACGGTGAACCGCTGCGGTCCGTTCACCGGCAGGTTGTCGATGCCGGCTTTGAGCATCGGGTCCGGCAGTTGTCCGGCTTTGGCAGCTGCCTCCGAGCTGGCGCGCACAGACGCTTGCGCTGCCTGCATCGAAGCCGAGTGGTCACTGGCGGACTGCAGCGCGGCGTCGAGATTGAAAGTGGCTTCCTGCGCGTGTACGACACCCGCGACAAGTAGCGCGGCAAAAAGCGTATGCGCGCGCCGAAGAACACGCCGACTCCGCGGCGTGCCGAAATTGAATGTCATGTTCTTACCCCAACGGCGGAATCCAATAGGGATTCCACGTCCTGGCATAGGACGAACTTCACCGCATTTGCGGTGAAACCTGTCAGCGTGGGATTAGATGGCGCGTGGAGGTCGCCACAACCCGTTCGGGTCGCGGACCGAGAGAGAATCAGCGTAGTGGAAGACGACCGGGCGGACGAGCGCGGCAGGTCGGCTGACGTCTGCGCGACCGGTCGGATGGTAGAGGCTGCCAAACTGGCATTGGGCAGTTACCTTACAGAACACGCCCTTAACCTTGGTCTTGTCGACTGACTGGGACTTCATCATGTCACAGTGGGACATATCCGTAGACATATGCTCGCCCACATCCCCGGCCATCGATTGCTGCATCGGACACTCGCCGGTCAGACCGCTGGCTGCCAGCCCACTGAGGGGCAGCATCGCACACAGCGTCAACAGGAAAAGTGTCCGGAGGAATTTCATGGCAACAATTGTAGGGCGCCATTTTAGCCAACTTCTCGGAATTTCGGCTATGACATTTGCCGCAACGCTTCACCGGGTGTCATCTCAACTTGAACCGGTCGATGAAGCGGAGCGCCTCCTGCATTCCTCGACCCGCGCCAGCGCACGGTCCGCATCCGCCGCAGTGTTTTACGGAAGCTCTCGTCGGACATCACCCTACCTGCCAGCGCGTCCTTGAGCCCCTTCTCGGCGTCATCCAGGAGGACAAGTCGGCCGTGCTCGGCCTCGAGCGAGTGGTAATCGTTCAGCTTACGGGCATCGATAATTGCAACGTAAGCCGAACAAGGCTTGGCGGCACAAAAGGCCCTTGTAACCAAACCTAAATCGAGTGTCCGTAACTGGAATCAATGCAACTCAGCGAGCGGAAAAAACCGCACGGCTACCCTCACTCCACCGTCACCGACTTGGCAAGATTCCTCGGCTTATCGATATCCGTCCCCCGCGCCAACGCCGCGTGATAAGCCAGCAACTGCATCGGCACCGTATGCAGGATTGGCGAAAGCGGCCCGTAGTACTCGTTAAGCCGAATCACCTCGATCCCCTCACTCGGCACCAACCCGCAGTCCACATCCGCGAACACGAAAAGCCTGCCGTTGCGCGCGCTGACCTCGTGCATGTTCGACCTGAGCTTTTCCAGGAGCACGTCATTCGGCGCCACGGCAATGACGGGCATTTCGTTACTGACCAAAGCCAGCGGCCCATGCTTCAACTCCCCTGCGGGATAAGCCTCCGCGTGGATATACGAAATCTCCTTCATCTTCAGCGCGCCTTCGAGCGCGATCGGATAGTGCATCCCGCGTCCGAGAAACAGCATGTTGTCGCGTCGCGCGAGCAGCTCCGACCAGCCCATGATCTGCGGCTCCAGCGCGAGCACCTTCGACATCGCATCGGGCAGATGCCGCAGCGCACGCAGATGCGCCTTCTCCTCGTCATCGCTCAACCGCCCGCGCACCTGCGCCAGTGACAAAGTCAGCAAGAACAGCGCCACGAGCTGCGTCGTAAAAGCCTTTGTCGAAGCCACCCCGATCTCGATCCCCGCGCGCGTGACGAACTGCAGCACGCATTCGCGCATCAGCGCACTCGTCGCGACGTTGCAGATCGCGAGCGTATGCGTCATCCCGCGCTGCTTCGCGACATGCACGGCGCCGAGCACGTCGGCCGTCTCGCCGCTCTGCGACACCGCGACGACCAGCGTGCGTGGATTCGGCACGCTGTCGCGATAGCGAAACTCGCTCGCGATCTCGACGCTCGCCGGCAGCTTCGCGATGCTCTCGATCCAGTATTTCGCGGTCAGCGCCGCGTGATAACTGCCGCCGCACGCGAGCAGCAACACCGAATCGATGTCGTTGAACACGCGCCACGCGCCGTCGCCGAACAGCTCGGGCATGATCGATCCGACATCGAGCAACGTATCGGCCACCGCCTGCGGCTGCTCGAAGATTTCCTTCTGCATGTAGTAGCGATACGAGCCGAGGTCCGCCGCGCCGCTGTGCGCGGCCACCCGCTGCACCGCGCGCTCGACGCGCTGGCCGGCCGCATCGACGATCCAGTAGCGATGCAGCTGAATATCGGCGACGTCGCCATTCTCGAGGTAAGCGATGCGATCGGTGATGCCCGACAACGCGATCGCATCCGACGCCAGGAAATTCTCGCCATCGCCGACACCGACGACGAGCGGCATCCCGTCGCGCGCACCGACGATCCGGTGCGGTTCGTCGCGGCACATCACCGCGATCGCATAGCTGCCGCGCAGCCGCGCGACCGCGCGGCGCACCGCGTCGAACAAGTCGCCGTCGTACAGGTGGTCGATCAGATGCGCGATCGCTTCGCTGTCGGTCTGGCTCGCGAACACGTAACCGTGCGTCTGCAATTCCGCGCGCAGTTGATCGCAGTTCTCGATGATGCCGTTGTGCGACAGCGCGATGCGCGCGTTGTCGTCGCTCGGCGAGAAGTGCGGATGCGCGTTGAGCGTGACGGGCGCGCCATGCGTTGCCCAGCGCGTATGCGCGATGCCGGTGTAGCCGGACAGCGCGTGCGCGGCGATCTCGCGCTGCAGGTTGGCGACGCGGTCGACGCTGCGCGCCCGTGCCAGCGCACGGTCGCGATAGACCACGACGCCGCACGAGTCGTAGCCGCGGTATTCGAGCCGCTTCAGCCCGTCGACGAGGTTCGGCAGGATGTCCCGCTGGGCCACCGCCCCGACAATTCCACACATATCGCGCTCCGTAAATGTCCTGTCTGGACCCGTGACAGCGATGGTAGAAGCGGTCGAGTGGAATTAAATTTCAAAATACACAAGAAAATGAAGCAGACGAGACGTCGGCTATCATGTTGAAATTAAATTTCACGAACCTGACCGGAAGGAGCCGCCGATGGCTGGCATCACGCTCGACGACCTCGACCTGCGCATTCTCGCGATCCTGCAGGACGACGCGTCGGTGTCGAACCTGCAACTCGCCGAGCGCGCGCTGTCGTCGCCGCCGACGTGCATGCGCCGCGTGCGGCGGCTGACGGAAGCGGGCGTGATCCGCCGCCAGGTCGCGGTGCTTGACCCGGTCGCGATCGGCACGGCCGTCACGGCGTTGATCGAGATCAGCCTCGACCGGCAGACGGCGGAAGACTACGACGCGTTCGAGGCCTACGTGTGCGCGGAGCCGGCGGTCACGCAGTGCTATCGCGTGTCGCCGGGGCCGGATTTCGTGGTGGTGGCCGATCTGGCCGACGTCGCCGAATACGACGCGTTCGCGCGGCGGCTGTTCACCGGCGCATCGAACGTCCGCAACGTGCGGACGTTCTTCTCGACGCATCGCGCGAAGTTCGAGGCGAACGCGCGGGTCACGCATGCGATGCGCAAGCGCGGCGACGCCTAGACCGCACGACACACGTCGAACGGCAGGCGCGCGGCGTCAGAACGCGAACGTCTGCTGCATCGGATGGCGCTCGCCGCGCGCGAACCCGGCGCCTTCGAGCGACAACAACGCGCGTTTGCGATCGATGCCGCCTGCATAACCGGTCAGGCTGCCCGACGCGCCGATCACGCGATGGCACGGCACCATGATCGATACCGGGTTGCGGCCGACCGCGCCGCCGACGGCGCGCGCGGCACTCATCGGCAGCCCGACGCGTTCGGTGATGTCGCCGTACGACACGAGCTTGCCGAACGGAATCGCGAGCAGTTCCTTCCACACGCTGCGCTGAAACGCGGTGCCGCGCAGATGAATGGGCACCGAGAAGGTTTCGCGCGTGCCGGCGAAATATTCGGCGACTTCTTCGGCAACCTTGCGCGCGAGCGGCGACGCGTTGCGTACGTCCGCATCCGGTGCGATCCCGAGCGATGGATAGTATTTCTGGCCGACGAAGAAGAGGCCCGTCAGGGCATCGTCTTCGATACGGATGGCGATGTCGCCCAGTGGGCTCGGAATCAGATGAGCGGGAGTCATCGCGAAGCTTCTCCATGAAGGCGCCACACATGCAGTGCGGCATACGCGCGCCATGGCGCCCAGCGCCCCGCTTGCGGCGCCGATGATGCGATGCTGCGCGGACGCTCGGTGGCGGCGGCGCGCGGTGCAAGCCACGCGTCGTCTGCGGGGAACGCGTTCGGCCAGGCCATCGCACGCATCGCGACATATTGCACCGCGCGTTCGTCGAAGCCGGGCAGCGCGCGCAACGCAGCGAGCGTCGCATCGAGCGGCGCCATCGGTTCGAGCGCAAGCGTGCCGTCGGCGACTGCACGTGCGAGCGACACGATCGCCCGCGCCGCATCACGCGTCGCGCCGATCGCTTCGAGCGCCGCCGGTGGCACCCTCGCCAGCGTCGCGGCGGAAGGCAACGCATGCGTGAGCCCCGGCGGTGCGTGGTCCACCGGCGTGCCGAAGCGTTCGGCCACACGCGCCAGCACGGCGCCTGCTTGCATCGCAGCCAATCGTTCGCCCGCGATCGCACGAATCGCGATCTCGAGCCCGTCGAACGCGCCGGGCACGCGCAAGCCGGGCGAGCCGTCCGCGAGCTCGCCCAGATGCGCGTCGATCACGTCGGGGCGGCTGTCTAGATCGAACAGCCGCCGCACGCGCGCGAGCACGGCCGGGACGACGGGCGTCAGCGCGGGCGACACGGTCACCGCGAGCGCGAACCGCTGCGGCACGTGCGTGACGGACAGCCAGCCCGTCACCTGAGCGTCGCCGTGCCCGTTCGGCAGGGCGACGACGCGGGCATAGCCGTGCGCATCGATACGCTCGACGCCGTCGACCTGCCGCTGCGCGAGGAAGCGCATCAATTCGGCCCAAGCGAACGGCGGCCGGTACGGTAGCGGGAAGGTCATGTCGCCACTGGCGGATGCGCCGGTGCCCTTGCGCAGGCGCAGCGGATTGAGACCGTAGCGCTGGCGGAACAAATCGTTGAAGCGTCGTACGCTGCCGAACCCGGCAGTCGAAGCAACCACGGCCACCGGCAGCGCGGTGTCGGTCAGGAGGCGCTTGGCCATCAGCAGACGGTGCGTCTGCGCGAATTCGACCGGCGACACGCCGAACTGCGCGGCGAAGATTCGGCGCAGATGGCGCTCGGTCACGCCGACTCGCCGGGCGAGCGCATCGACGGAATGCGCGTTCAGGAAACCGTCCTCGATCAGCGAGGCGGCTGCGTCGGCGAGATTGCCGGACAGGTCGAGCAGCCCGTGGCCCGGTGCGAGCTCGGGGCGGCACCGCATGCACGGCCGAAAGCCGGCTTTCTCCGCGGCGGCGGCGGTCGGGTAATAACTGCAGTTCCGCGCCTTCGGTGGTTTCACCGGGCAAACGGGGCGGCAATACACGCCCGTCGTCGACACACCGACGAAGAACCAGCCGTCGAAGCGGCGGTTCCGCGAAAGCAGGGCGTCGTAGCAGGTGTCTGGATCGAGGTGCATGAGACGACTGTAAACCATCCGTGCCGCCGATTCCGGCTGGAATCGGACATGTGTATCGACGCGCCGGCTCGCGTCATGGCCCCCTTTCGCACACGGGAAAATCCCGAAAAAACGGTTAATGCCACTTTGCGAAACAGTCGTCTTTTTTGCGCGGCCGGATTTGAGATGACTCATCGAAATCCCCGACTGACACGGTACCGGGCCAAGCCCTATCCTTTGAAAAACGTTTTCCAGAACTCGACGGACGAGCGGCCGTGCCACGCAAGGGGCGGGCCGCCGTCCGCTCCGGCGCCCGTCGCCGGTCACGGACAGACAACATCCAGCGGCGCGACGGGCGCGGCCGCGCATCGGAGACACTCATGCAATCTGCCGTCGTCGGCGCGGTGCGCGCGGCCGCCAGCCGCTACCGCTGGACCGTCTGTGCGCTGCTGTTCTTCGCGACCGTCATCAACTACATGGATCGACAGATCCTCGGCCTGCTCGCGCCGATGCTTCAGCACGACATCGGCTGGAGCCAGGTGCAGTACGGCCGCATCGTGATGGCGTTTTCCGCGTTCTACGCGATCGGCCTGCTCGGCTTCGGGCGCATCGTCGACTGGCTCGGCACGCGCATCTCGTATGCGGTCGCGATGCTGGTGTGGAGCATCGCGGCGATGCTGCACGCGGCGGTCGGTTCGGTGATGGGCTTCGCGGCCGTGCGCGCGCTGCTCGGGATCGGCGAGGGCGGCAACTTCCCGGCCGCGATCAAGACGACGGCCGAATGGTTTCCGCGTCGCGAGCGCGCGCTTGCCACCGGTATCTTCAACTCGGGCGCGAACATCGGCGCGGTGTTCGCGCCGGCGATCATCCCGGCGATCGCGGTGGCCTACGGATGGCGCGCGGCATTCGTGATCATCGGCGCGATCGGCATCGTGTGGCTCGCGGTCTGGCTGGTGATGTATCGCACGGCCGACACGCGCGCGCTCGCCGCGGAATACGACGAGCCGCGCGACGAAGCCGAAGCGCTCGACGCGGCGAACGCGGATGCAGGTGCGCCGCGCTGGGGCGAACTGATCCGCAAGCGCGAGACGTGGGCGTTCCTGATCGGCAAGTTCCTGACCGACCCCGTGTGGTGGTTCTACCTGTTCTGGCTGCCGAAGTGGCTCAACGAGTCGCGCGGGATGGACATGCAGCATATCGGCCTGCCGCTCGTGTGCATCTATGCGCTGACGACGGTCGGCAGCATCGGCGGTGGCTGGCTGTCGTCGATGCTGTTGCGCGCGGGCTGGAGCGTGAACGGCGCGCGCAAGACGGCGATGCTGATCTGCGCCTGCTGCGTGCTGCCGATCGCGTTCGTGTCGCAGGTGCAGAGCCTGTGGGGCGCGGTGCTGATCGTCGGCCTCGCGGCCGCCGCGCACCAGGGCTGGTCGGCGAACCTGTTCACGACGGCGTCCGACCTGTTCCCGCGCCGCGCGGTCGCGTCGGTTGTCGGCATCGGCGGGATGGCAGGTTCGATCGGCGGCGTGCTGTTCTCGGAAGTGATCGGTCAGGTGCTGCAACGCACGGGCCACTACTGGGTGCTGTTCGCGATCGGCGCGCTGGCCTACCTGCTCGCGCTGGCGGTCATGCACGTGCTCACGCCGAAGATGAAGCCAGCGAAGCTCGACGCTTGATCGCGTGCCGGCAAACGAACGCGCCGCCCGGAGGCGGCGCGTTTTTATTTGCGATGCACAGCGGCGCAGTGACGACGAAGAGCCGACAGGCCGTGGACGCAACCGCGCAATTCAACCGGCCGCGGCCGTCGACGCACGCATGATCAGTCGCGGCTCGAACGTCGAATAGCTGGCGTCGGTGCGCCCGGCGAGCGCGTCGATCAGTTTCTGCATCGCGAGCTCGCCCATGTTCTCGCTCTGGATGTCGATGGTGGTGAGCGCGGGTGCCGCGTATTCGCCGTACGGCACGTTGTCGACGCCGGCGACGGACACGTCCTGCGGCAGCCGGAACCCGAGCGACGCGGCTTCCTTCATGAAGCCGAGCGCGATCAGGTCGTTGTAGCAGATCACGGCTTGCGGACGGTTCGGGCCGAGCATCACGCGCGAGCACGCGCGCTCGCCGGCTTCGGCGGTCGGCGCATGCGCATCGTGCACGTCGAGCGTGAGCCCCGCTTCGGCGAGACAGTCGCGCGCGCCCTGGATCCGTTCGTCGTTGACGCGCGCGGGGCCGAAACCGAGGTACGCGATGCGCGTATGGCCGAGATTGAGCAGGTGGCGCGCGAGCATGTAGGTCGCGAGCCGGTTGTCGATGCCGACGCTCGGAATCGGCAGGCCGGGGCTGCGCCTGAGCAGCACGAGCGGCTTGTGCAGGTCGAGCATCCAGCCGGCCTGGTCGTCGGGCATCCGCGTGCTGACGATCAGCCCGTCGACGCGCTGCGCGAGCGCCTCGATCAGCGAGCGTTCGCGCGCCTGGTTCTCTTCGGTATCGACGAGCAGCAGCGTGTAGTCGTGCTGGAGCGCGACGCGGTTCGCGCCCTTGACGACGTTCGTGAAGTGCGGGTTGCTGATGTCGAGGATCACGAGGCCGATGGTGCGCGTGCGCCCGGTGATCATCGAGCGCGCGAGCGGGTTCGAACGGTAGCCGAGCCGCTCGATCGCTTCCTTCAGCCGCGCTTCGACGGTTGGCGAAAAGCGTTGCGTGCCGTTTACGTACTTGGATACCGTCGCGACCGACACACCGGCTTCCGCCGCCACGTCGCGGATCGTCGGGGAAACTTTTTTCATCGGAAGGGTAACGTTTTCGTTCGATTGCACCGGATTGTGGCAGAAAAAGCCGGCGTCCGGCCACCGACCGATATCGGGAAAGTGCGGATGGCTGCGGGCGGATTCGACCATTGACGTTCGGCTTTTGTCCCGCGTATAGTTGGAAAACGTTTTCCGATTCCGTCGGGTTCGGACGACGTCCAGGACACTTCAGAACAGATTCAAGGAGATTCGATGAACGCCACATCCACCGGCGCACGCAAGCCGTTCGGGCGCCTGCTGCTGACCGGCGCGGCCGGCAACCTTGGCCGTCAGGTGCGCGGCGCGCTGGCGAGCTGGGCCGACATCGTGCGCGTGAGCGACATTGCCGCGCTGGACGACGCGGCCCCGCACGAGGAAATCCGGGTCGTCGATCTGGCGGACCGGCCGGCGGTGATGGCGCTCGTCGACGGTGTCGACGCGATCGTCCACCTCGGCGGCATTTCGGTCGACGCGCCGTTCGACGATCTCGTCGATGCGAACATCACCGGCACGTACAACCTGTACGAAGCCGCACGCAAGCATGGCGTGAAGCGTGTCGTGTTCGCGAGCTCGAACCATGCGATCGGTTTTCATCCGGTCACGGAAGTGCTCGACGCCGATTCGCCGCTGCGCCCCGACAGCCTGTATGGCGTGACGAAGTGCTTCGGCGAATCGCTGTCGCGTTACTACTTCGATCGCTTCGGGATCGAGACGGTGTGCCTGCGGATCGGTTCGTCGTTCGAAGTGCCGAAGAATCCGCGCATGCTCGTGACGTTCCTCAGCTATCGCGACTTCATCGAGCTGGTGCGCTGTTCGCTGCTGACGAACCGCGTCGGCCATGCGATCGTGTACGGCGCGTCGGACAACCCGGTGAAATGGTGGGACAACACGAAGGCGGGCTTCCTCGGCTTCCGCCCGCGCGACAGCTCCGAGCAGTTCGCCGGGTTGTTCCCGGTGACGGCGCCGACCGCCGACTACGACGACCCCGCGCAGCGGTTCCAGGGCGGCGGGTTCGTCGTGGGCGAGCCGATGGAGCGCAACGCGAAGTAAGCATCGCAGGCGCCGCCGGCGTCGCGGATCAGCGCAGGATGTCCGTCGCCTTGTGCCGTTCGTCCACGCCGTCGATCAGGATCAACGGGCCGCTCGCGTGCCGCGCGCGCAGCGGCTGGATCCGCCGGTAAGCATCCGATTCGTACCACGTGCGCGCTGTATCGAGATCGGGAAACGCGATCGCGATCAGGTCGCCGCGCCACACGCCTTCGCGCACGTCGGGCCGCGCGCCGTGAATCACGAAATGACCGTCGAACGGCGCGAGCGTGTCGTCGATGCGTTCGAGGTATTCGACGATGTCGTCGCACATTTCAACGTCGTGCAGGTGGGCGATGGCGTAAGCGGTCATGGCGGGCTCCGTGGCGTCGACGCGATGCGTCGATCGGTGAAGCCATGATCGACGCGCGGGCGGCGCGCGTCGATTACCTGCGACGTAAGCACATCCATGTGGCCGTGCGCGATGCCGGCCGCGCGTGGGCCGCGCATACTGCATACCGCGTGTCGCGTGTCGCGTGTCGCGTGTCGCGTGTCGCGTGTCGCGTGCCGCGTGCGGCACGTCACGGACATCGGGCGCGCGACGCACTCACGCGTGCTTGCGGATCGGCCGGGGATGCGGCACAGGTTCCGGCTCCGACTCGGCGGCTTCCTTGCACAGCTTGTCGAGCATGCGTTGCGCGGCGCCCGCGCAGTCCTCGCCGGCGGGCTTGTTCGCGATCTCGTCGATCAGCGCCTGCAGGTTGCGCCGGTTCTGCGCGAGCCGCTGTTCGAGCAGCGCGATTTCGTCGACCTTGTTCCGCAACGCCCGCAGCAGTTCGTCGCGCGGCCACGCGCCGAGATCGGGCGGCAGCACCGCGCGGATCTCGTCGAGCGCGAAGCCCGCGCGCTGCGCGCGGTCGATGATCGCGAGCCGCGTCAGCGCTTCCGGCCCGTATTCCCGATAGCCGTTCGCCTGCCGGCGCGCCGGCTCGAGCAAGCCGCTCGCTTCGTAGAAGCGGATGCGCGATGCCGCGATGCCGCTGGTTCGCGCCAGTTCGCCGATCTTCATCTTTGTGCTCCAGGGGGGGCTTGACCTTGAAGCTGACTTTAAAGTTATGGTTGGGCATCGTCAATCGAGGATGTTCACCATGAACCTGTTTGCGCCCCTCACACTGCCCAATGGCGCGGTGATCCCGAACCGGCTCGCCAAGGCCGCGATGGAAGAGAACATGGCCGATGCGGACCACGCGCCGTCCGACGCGTTGCTGCGCCTGTACCAGGCGTGGGCGGACGGCCGGGCGGGCCTGATCCTGACCGGCAACGTGATGGTGGACGGCCGCGCGATGACGGGGCCGAACGGCGTCGTGCTCGACAGCGACGCGCATCTCGACCGCTTTCGGCGATGGGCGCAGGTCGCGCGCTCCGGCGGCGCGCACGTGTGGATGCAGATCAACCATCCGGGGCGCCAGATGCAGGCGGCGCTCGGCCAGACGACGCTCGCGCCGTCGGCCGTGCCGCTCGCGCTCGGCGCGCTGTCGAAGCAGTTCCCGGTGCCGAAGGAGATGACGGAAGCCGACATCGTCGACGTGCGGCAGCGCTTCGTGCGCGCCGCGCAGCTCGCCGAGCAAAGCGGCTTCACCGGCGTGCAGATCCACGCGGCGCACGGTTATCTGCTGAGCCAGTTCCTGTCGCCGCTGACGAACCGCCGGCAGGACGCGTGGGGCGGCAGCATCGAGCACCGCGCGCGGCTGCTGCTCGACATCGTGCGCGACGTGCGCGCGACGGTGTCGCCGGCGTTCGTCGTGTCGGTCAAGCTGAATTCGGCAGACTTCCAGCGCGGCGGCTTCAGCGCGGACGATGCGAAGCGCGTCGTCGAACTGTTGAATCCGCTCGGCGTCGATCTCGTCGAGCTGTCGGGCGGGAGCTACGAAGTGCCGGCGATGCAGGGCGAGGCGCGCGACGGGCGCACGCTGGCCCGCGAAGCGTATTTCCTCGAATTCGCACGGGACATCACGGCCGTCGCGGCCATGCCGCTGATGGTCACGGGCGGAATCCGGCGCCGCGCGGTGGCCGAGCAGGTGGTCGCCAGCGGCGTGGCGATGGTCGGCATCGCGACCGCGCTGTCGATCGAGCCGAACCTGCCGCGCGACTGGCAGGCCGGCAAGGACAGCGCGCCGGCGCTGCAGCCGATCCGCTGGAAGAACAAGGCGCTGGGTGCGCTGGCCAACATGGCCGTCGTGAAGTTCCAGCTCGCGAGGTTGAGTGTCGGGCGGCGCACGCACCCGGGCGTGTCGCCGCTGCGCGCGTTGGTGTCGCAGCAACTCGCCGCGCAGTGCCAGACGCGGCGTTACCGCAAATGGATGGCCGGGCGGGCGGCGCGCTAGCCGCGAAGGCGCCGCGTTGGGCTGCCCGATGCCTGCTCACACCGGATACGCATCGTCGACCTTCAGGTTCGCGAGCCGGAACAGCGTGCGCAGCGTCTGCGGATGAATGTCGCGGTGCGCGGCGAGCGACGTCAGCATGAAGTCGAGGACCTTCGCATAGCGCAGCAGCACGAGGCAGCGCGCGAGATCCGCGTTGCCGCCGCGCATGCCTTCTGCGAAGTGGACCATCTGGGTCGACAGCGTGCGTGCCATCTCGAGTTCCATCTGCTGTTTTTCCGTCCACTCGGGCTGCGGCTGGTCGAGCAGTTTCGCGAGAAAGATCTGGAACGACGTATCGGATGAGTTGGGCAGCGCATCCATGAAGAGCCTCGTAACTTGCGTGGATCGTTCGGGCGTGTCCGATGGAGGGTCCCGATCCGGGTTCATGTCCGCGCCGATCGGCGGCGCGATTGTCATCCGACGGGAATGCACGTTCCGTACCAGCCCTGCGATCCAAGTGTTGAGCAATGTTGACGCCGGGCGCGGCAGCGGTCGTCGCGTCCCGCCGATACTGGCTTGCACGGAAAATCGAGAAGGGAATCCATACGCTGCGCGCGAGCGCGAGCGGCAGCGCGACAGGGGCCGGATGAATGAAATGCTTCAGCGATGTAACGTAACGCCGGGCTGAAACCGGCCGTGTGTTTCGGTCGACGAATCGGGGAATGTCGTGTCTCGCGCGTGCCGGTGCCGCTCCCGGCGTCGGCACGAGGTCGGGACGCTCTCGCGCGGCGAGCCGCGGCGTCACCCGCCTTACGATGAAAGCGCACGATGGATGCGCCGGATGTTTCATATCCGAGACGTCTCGTTCGCGGCCCGCCGGATGCATGCGCAACCTGTGGACGCGCGGCGCCCAACTGGCCCAGCGAATAACCGGGCAACTGTCCATGGGCAGCCGCGCCGTGTTTGCGAACAATCATCGCATCATCTCCGCGAGGTTCGACATGAGCGCCCACGCCTTCTTCTCGGCGAATCTGCTGCTGGCCTACACGGCCTATTTCGTCGGTACGGCCAGCCCGGGCCCGAGCAATCTCGCGATCATGTCGGTCGCCGCGAACCACGGCCGCAAGGCGGCGCTCGCGTTCGCGCTCGGCGTCATCTCGGGCTCGATGTTCTGGGCAACGGTGGCCGCGCTGGGCGTGTCGGCCGCGCTGCTCGCCTGGTCGCAGCTGCTGGTCGCGATCAAGCTGTTCGGCGGCGTGTACCTGCTGTGGCTCGCGTTCAAGTCGGGCCGCACCGCGTGGTCGGCCAAGGCGGCCGCCACGCCGAAGGCGACGGCCGATCGGAAGCTGTCGCGCTTCTACGCACGCGGCGCGATGCTGCATCTGACGAATCCGAAAGCGATCCTGGTGTGGGTGTCGATCGTCGCGCTGTCGTCGAACGGCGCGGGCGCGTCGCACGGCGCCGTCGTGCCGGGCTGCATCGCGATTGGATGCCTGGTGTTCGGCGGCTATGCGCTGGTGTTCTCGACGGACGGCGCACGCCGGCTGTACGTGCGCGGACGCCGCGCGATGGAAGCGTGTCTTGCCGTGGTGTTCGGCGTGGCGGGGATCCGGTTGCTGGCGTCGAACGTGTGAACGGACAACCCGCACGCGTCCAGCCAGACGAACGATCCGCCGCGCGAACACGCGGCGGATCGGCTTCGGCGCTTCAGAAAATGAAGCCCGTGTTGATGAACTTCGAGTGGTGATCCGACACGATCGAATCGAGCAGCTGCTTGCTGCCGTCGGTCTGCTTTGCCGCGACCATCGAGCGGATCGAGAACGCACGCAGCGCGTCGGTCACCGACAGCGTGCCTTCCGCCGAATCCTTGCGCCCCGCGAACGGGAACACGTCAGGCCCGCGCTGGCACTGGCAGTTGATGTTCACGCGGCACACCTGGTTGACGAGCGGATCGACGAGCGCGCCGATCTGCGCCGGATCGGAACCGAAGATGCTGACCTGCTGGCCGTGCTCCGACGTCGTCACGTAGTCGAGCGCGGTTTCCACGTCGTCGAACGGCGCGACCGGAATGATCGGCCCGAACTGCTCCTCGCGATACAGCTTCATCCCTTCGGACACCGGATACACGACGGCCGGGTAGAACAGCGTCTTGCTGAATTCGCCGCCCGAATGGTTGACGACCTGCGCGCCCCTGGCCTTCGCGTCGTCGATCGCGTCGGTCATGTACGCGGTGCGATGCATGCCCGGCAGCGGCGTGATGCTGACGCCTTTTTCCCACGGCATGCCGATCTTCAGCTGTTCGAGCGCAGCGGTGAAGCGCTTCAGGAATTCGTCGACGATCGAGCGATGCACGAGCAGCATCTTCAGCGCGGTACAGCGCTGGCCATTGAACGACAGCGCGCCGAGCAGGCACTCCTTCACGGTGAGATCGAGATCGGCATCGGGCAGCACGATCGCCGCGTTCTTCGCATCGAGGCCGAGGATCGCGCGCAGGCGGTGCGACTTCGGATGCTGCTTCTTCAGGTGATCGGCGACCTTGCTCGAGCCGATCAGCGCGAGCACGTTGATCTTGCCCGACGCGAGCATGTGCGGCACGACCACCGCGCCCGGCGCGTAGATCGTATTGATCACGCCTTTCGGGAACGCGTCGCGGAACGCCTCGAGCAGCGGCTCGAACAGCAGCGTGCCGTACTGCGGCGGCTTGAACACCACGGTGTTGCCCATCAGCAGCGCGGGGATCAGCGTCGCGAAGGTCTCGTTCAGCGGATAGTTGTACGGCCCCATGCACAGCACGACGCCGAGCGGCGTGCGGCGGATCTGGCCGATCGTGCCTTCCGCGATCACGAAGCGCGAGTTCGCGTTGTCGAGCTCCTTCAGCGCGTCGATCGTCTGCGTCATGTACGTGACGGTGCGGTCGAACTCCTTCTGCGAATCGGCGAGGCTCTTGCCGATCTCCCACATGATCAGGTTCACGACCAGCTCGCGCTGCGCGACCATCCGCTTGATGAAGTCCTGCATGCACGCGATGCGCTGCTCGACCTTCATCGTCGGCCACTCGCCGCGGCCCGAGTCGTACGCGCGCACCGCGGCGTCGAGCGCCGCATCGCTTTCCGTCTCGCTCATCACCGGATAGCTGCCGATCTCCATCTGCGCGACGCTGCCGTCCGGCTGGCGCACGCACACGGGCGACAGCACGGTCTTGGTCGCGCCGTCCCACGGGCGCAACTCGCCGTCGACCAGCGACACGCGCTGGTGGATCGGCGCGGCGAGCCGGAACTCGGCGGGGATGTCTTGATAGGCGGGAAACAGCTGCTGCAGGGAGGCGGAATCGGGCATGACGGTCTCGTTTGACGGGGTGTCCGGGAAGGACGGGCGATGCGGAATCCTGAGCTGAACGATCCTCGAACCTGAATCGGCATCATGACGCGCGGACGAAGCGGCGTCACGCGGCGGCATGGCCGAAACGCGGACTGGAACCAGTTCCATTTAAAAGGAACGCCGAACCGATTGCAAGATTTGCCGAACGCGATCGCACTCTACGTAAGCTATTTGAAGGAATGTGTCCGAATGGCGGGTATAAGTCGCCTGGTGCATGCGCAAACGTTTCACTTCGGCCGGATTGGGCGGATAATGGTCCGGCGCGGCGAAGCAAAAATTGCCCGGGAACCTGAGAGAAAACACACGCAGTGAAGAAATGAGAGAAGGTCCGCCGCGCTGCCGAAGCGAGGTCGGCTGCCCGGAGCGCCGGGTCGGGGTTGCCCGCCCGGCGCGCACCGGACTTTCGCAGCCGGCCACCCGCGTCTCCCGACCTCGCGATGCCCCGCGTTATTCGACGTCCTCGTCGTCTTCATCGTCCTCCATTTCGTTCTCGTCCCGCCCCGGCGCCGCATACGCGCTCGCCTGCTCCAGCAACCAGGCACGAAACGACTCCAGCGGCTTGCTGTGACTGAGCTCCGTCGGATAAACGAGGTAGTACGCCGAATCGCCAACCGTCGCCGCGTCGCACGGCACGACGAGGCCGAGCTGCTGCAACTGCTCCTCGACGAAGAACTTCGGCACCAGCGCGATCCCGAGCCCGGCCGCGGCCGCGCTGATCAGCATCGTGTGCAACTCGTAGCGCACGCCCTGCATGGTGCGGATGTCCTCGATGCCGTGCGTCTCGAACCATTGCGCCCAGGCGCCGGGACGCGTGGTCGAGTGCAGCAGCGGATACGCGAGCAGATCCTCCACGCGCTCGACCGGCCCTTGGAGCAGGGCGGGCGAGCAGATCGGCACGACTTCCTCGCCGAACAGGTAATCGGACGACGTGCCGGGCCAGGTCGGCTTGCCGTAGTGGATCGCGGCTTCGAAGTGCGTGTCCTCGAACGAGAACAGGTCGGTGCGGCTGCCCATGTTCACGCGCACGTCCGGCGTGCGGTCATAGAAGCTCTTGATGCGCGGGATCAGCCAATGCGACGCGAAGGTCGGCAGCACCGCGAGCTCCAGGTAGCCGCCGCCGCTGCCGTGCGCGATGATCGACAGCGTGTCGCGATCGAGCGCCTCCAGCGCGCGCCGCACCTGCGTGCCGTACAGTTTGCCGGCGCGCGTCAGCACGACGCGCTGTTTCACGCGCGCAAACAGTCGCACGCCGAGGCTCGCCTCGAGCGTCGCGATCTGCCGCGATACCGCGCTTTCGGTCAGGAACAGTTCCTTGGCCGCGTGCGTGAAGCTCTCGTGGCGCGCCGCGGCTTCGAAAGCCACGAGCGCACCCATGTTGGGGATCTTGAATTTGCGCATGATGCTCGTTTTGTCTGACGAACGGACCCGCCCGCGGCGGGCCGGAGGACGAGTGCGGAGACGGCCGATAATTCCAAAAACTCATCACGTCTCAATTTAATCTCGCTTTACGCCCCGCTGCAACCCTTTGAATAATGCATCCCACGCAAGGCCAGGCGCCCGCTGGGCGGCCGGCCAATCGAGTTGCCGGCACGCTTGCCGGCGGTCCCCCGAAACACGAGAATCCTGATGCGCAATCCGAATATCGAGAGCCTGCTGACGAAGCTGCTGGGACAGGCGAAGACCGACGCCCTGTTCGCGACCCTGAACATGCCGGCCATCCTCGACGAATGGGAAACCGACGTCGTCACGCGCGCGGAAATCGCGCAGGCGATGAACATGGCGCTGTTCGAAGGGCTGCTCGAACGTTCGGCGAACGGCCGCGCGTACACGGCCGATGCGATCGAAAACGGCGGCTCGGTCTACTTCGACCACGGCGCGCTGCGAACGGTGCGCTGGCCGCACACGGGCGCGCTGCCGCCGGGCGAAGCCGCGTTCACGCGCATCCTGCGTCCGCTCGGCTTCCGCCTGAACGGCCGTTATCCGCTCGACAAGCTCGGCATGACGGGCCGCGCGTATGCGCATGAAGACGCGCCGGACGAGATTGCGCAGTTCTTCGTCAGCGAACTGCATCCGGAGCGCTTCTCCAGGGAATTTCAGCAGGCCGTGACGAACGTCGTGAGCTCGTCGCGCGATCCGCTGTCGCCGGCGTCCGTCGCGCTGCTGTGGGAGATCGAGCGTGAAGGCTGGCTCCCGCTCGACGCCGCGCATGCGCTGCTGCCGGAGATCGTCGGCGCATTCGCTCGCCAGCACGACCTGCCGAACGAACTCGACTACGAGACGCTGCTGCTCGAATCGGCCGAGATGGCGTGGATCGCGACCGAAGGCAACGCGTTCAACCATGCGACCGATCGCGTGGCCGACGTGTTCAAGCTATCCGACGACGAGAAGGCGAAGGGCCGGCCGATGAAGCCGGAAGTCGAGCGCTCGCGTTCGGGCCGCGTGTTCCAGACCGCCTATCGCGCGGACATCGTCGAGCGCGAATTCCGCACGCGCGACGGCGGGACCGTGAAACGCAACGTGCCGGGCTCGTTCTACGAGTTCATCACGCGCCGCCGCACGTTCGACCAGGCGGCGCGCCGCTGGGTGACGGACCTGCGTTTCGACGCGGGCAACGCGCAGGGCATCTTCAAGATGACGGCGAACGCGGCGAATTAGACGCCACGCACGCAGACAAACGGGCCGGCGGCTGTTGAAAGCCGCCGGCCCGTTTGCATTGGATGGGCGGCGCGATCGTCAGAACAGGTGCGTGACCAGATAGAACAGCACCAGCACGCCGAGCGGTACGCCGAGCAGCCATGCGATCAGATATTTGCCCATGTCGTGGTCCTCCGCGTGGCCGCGATGCAGGACGCATCGCGGCGGGGTGAGGCGACGTCGCGTCAAAGGTCGCGATCGAATTCCTTCAACTGCTTCTCGGCTTCGTCGCGTGCGATCCCGTAACGCTCCTGGATCCTGCCGGCCAGATAGTCGCGGTTGCCTTCGGCGACCGCGAGATCGTCGTCGGTCAGCTTGCCCCACTTGGCCTTCAGCTTGCCGGTCAACTGCTTCCATTGACCCTTGATCTTGTCTTCGTTCATCGTGTGCTCCTGGAATAAGGGGAAAAAAGCGCGACGCTCGGCCGCGCGACGGTTCAGGCCTTCGCCTTCAGGCCGGATGCGTCGACGTGCTTCACGCCCTTGATCGAGCGCGTCACGGCGACGGCCTTCTTCACCGCGGTCTTCGACGGCAGCACGCCCGTCAGCGTGACGACGCCATCGACCGTCTTCACGTTGACGTGGACGCTTTTCACGCCATCCGTGGTCGCGAGTTCGCTCTTCACCTTGGTCGTGATCCACGTGTCGGTGACGGGCTGGTTCGATTCCGCCTTCATGCCGTCGTCGGTCGACGACGATGCCTGTGCGTTCGTGAGCGGGGCGGCGCAAAGCAGGAACGCCGCGCTGACGGCGAGCAGCGCCGACAGGTTCGAGGTCTTGTTCATGGATGTGCTCCTTCGATTGACGTGGTGGATGGGAATCGGCGCAGGCGCGCCGTGCGTTACCGTGCGATCGGCGTGTCGTAGCCGGGCTCGCGCGGCGGCATGTCGGGACGCGGCACGTCGGGCGGCAGCGGCACCGGCGGATCGGTGCCAGGCGACGGTTCGGGTGGATGGTCCGGGGCCGGTTCGGGTCGCGTCGGATCGGGTGTCTGATGCAGCTTCATCAGGGGATCCTCCTCTGCGGTATGAAAGGGCGGCGCATGGGCGCCGATGCACTACCAGCGTACCGGCGCGAATGCACGCGGACATCGCGCAAATTCACCGGATCGGCTAGTGCGTTTGCACGGGGACGGAACGAAGGAGCGGGAACGGGACGTGCGTCGTGATGCGCGTGATGCGGGATGATCGGTGCGCCAGTCGTGCCGCGCGCAGTTAGGCGGGATAGCGCACGCAGGCGGCGCGGCGTGCGAATGTACTATTGCGCATGGTGCATCCGCGCCTGTCGATTGCATCGGCCGCACGCGATCATCGCGTGCACGCGCCAGCCGGCGCGGGTTGGCGCGGAGGCGACCGGCCCGTCAACCATGTCGACCATGTGGACCACCGATCAATGGACGAACGCGTAAACGAACAGGCGCTGAAGTCGCATACCGACAGGCGCCAGCTGCACCAGATCATCGCGGGGCTCGCCGAGGGCGTGATCCTGATCGAGCCCGACCAGCGCATCGTGTGGGCGAACGAGGCCGCGCTCGCGATGCACGGCGTCACCGAGCTCGACGCGCTCGGCGCGGACGTCACCGAGTATCGCGAGCGCTTCCGGCTTCGCTACCGGAACAATCATCCGGTGCGCGACGGCCACTATCCGATGGATCGCGTGATCGCGGGCGAGGAATTCAGCGACGTGACCGTCGAAGTCGAATCGGCCGCCGACGAGAACGTGAGCTGGGTCCACCGCATCCGCAGCCTCGTGCTGACGAACGCGGCCGGTGAGCCCGACTGCCTCGCGCTCGTGCTGCACGATGCGACCGAATGGGCGAGCGCCGAGGACCGCTTCGAGCGCACGTTCAACGCGAACCCGGCGCCGGCCGTGATCTGCCGGCTCGACGACCTGCGCTACGTGAAGGTCAATCAAGGCTTCCTCGAGATGACGGGCCATGCGCGCGACGACGTGCTCGGCCGCTCCGTCTACGAAGTCGACGTGCTCGAACAGGCCGAGCGGCGCGAACTCGCGATCGAGCGGCTGGGTGAGGGCGCGACGATCCCGCAGATGGAGGCCGTGCTCAAGTGCGCGGACGGCGGCACGAAGGCGGTGGTGGTTGCCGGGCAGCCGATCGACATGAACGGCGAGGCGTGCATGCTGTTCACGTTCATGGATCTCGAGCCGCGCAAGCAGGCCGAGCTCGCGCTGCGGCAGAGCGAAGAGCGTTTCGCGAAGGCGTTCCGGATGGCGCCGGTCGCGACCGCGATCGTCACGGCCGGCCGCTTCGAGCTGCTCGACGTGAACGATGCCTTCGTCGGGATGGCCGGCCATGCGCGCGACGATCTGCTCGGCAAGTCGGCGGACGAGATCGGGCTGTGGGCCGACCGCGGGGCCCGGCAGCGCATCGACAGCCAGCTCGCGCGCGACGGCAACGTGCGCAACGCGGACGTGCAGATCCGCACGCGCGACGGCGATGTGCGCGATTGCGTCGTGTCGGCCGAACCGGTCGCGATTCACGGGCAGGATTGCCTGCTGATCGCGCTGCTCGACATCAGCGACCGCAAGCGCACCGAGATGGAGCTCGTCTATGCGATCGAAACCGCGATGCAGGACGCGTCGTGGTTCAGCCGCACGCTGATCGAAAAACTGGCGAACGTGCGGCGCGCGAATGCGCCGGACGCGGGCGCGCAGCTGTCGGACCTCACCGCGCGCGAGCGCGACGTGTTCGACCTGCTGTGTCACGGTCTCGCCGACAAGGAGATCGCCGCGCGCCTCGGGCTCGCGCCGAACACGGTCCGCAATCACGTCGCGACAATCTACGCGAAGCTCGACGTGCATAGCCGCGGCGAGGCGATCGTGTGGGCGCGCGAGCGGGGGATCGTCGGCGCGTCCGACACGAACGGCGTGCGGGGCGAGAAGGGCGCCGAGAAGGGCGGCGACAAGGGCGGCGCGAGCGGCAAGGACTGACGCCGGGCGTCGGGCCATCGGTGCGAATGCACCATGCAGGCTGGTGCATCCGCATCTGCCGCGCGCGGCGCGCGGCTGCGATCCTGTCCACTCGGCGGTGCGGCGCAGGCTGCCGTGCCGTCGGCTCTCTCTCCCAACTCATCGCAGGAGACGACCATGGACAGGAATCGCATCGAAGGCAAACTCAAACAAGTGAAGGGTTCGGTCAAGGAAGCGCTCGGCAAGGTGACGGGCGACCGCGAGACGGAAGCGGAAGGCGTGGCGGAACAGCAGGCCGGCGAGGTCCAGGAGAAGGCCGGCGAGGCGGCCGATGCCGTGCGCAAGCAGACGGGCACCGACAGGCATTGACCGGCCCCGCGTCATCGACCGAATCGCGCGATGTGCCGAGCGTTGCCGCTGCCTGATTCGGTGATGATGCTTCATCGGCATTACCCCCGCGCAGCCTCGGTGCAACGGGGCAAGCGCGCACCCCGCTGATGTTTCCGCTCCCCGGCCCGCCGTCGCGCGGGCCGCGTGCCGTCGATAGCGTCGGCACTTGATGACAATTCCTCACAACATAGTTCCGATATTTCGTTTGCTGCACGCGTATTGGCTACCCACAATCGGTTCACCTCTTTCGCGCCGACAGGTTTCCCGGAGACGGAACCGCGAAGATCGACCGGCAAGTGACGCGCCATCGGCGCCAGGCCGGCGACAGAACAATCACCGGCACGCGGGAGGTCGCCGGCGCGCGATGATCGCGCGTCGCATCCCGACCCACAGAAGAAGGATTGGCTGATGACGTTCCGCATTCGTTCGCTTTCCGGTATTGCACTGACCGCCGCGATCCTCGCATTCCAGACGGGCGCGGCCCACGCGCAGGAGACGGTCGTCAAGGTCGGCGTGGCCGTGCCGCTGACCGGCGGCGGCGCCGCATACGGCAAGGACATCGAGAACGGCGTGCGCATGGCCGTCGACGAAGCGAACGCCGCGCACACGACGATCGGCGGCAAGCCGGTGAAGTTCGTCGTCGCGTCGCAGGACGACCAGAGCGATCCGCGCATCGGCGTGCAGGCCGCGCAGCAGTTGACCGACGCGCAGGTGGCCGTCGTGATCGGCCACTTCAATTCCGGCACGACGCTGCCCGCATCGAAGATCTACGCGAAGGCCGGCATTCCGATGATCACGCCGTCGGCGACCAATCCGGACATCACGCGCGCCGGGCTCGGCACCGTGTATCGCGTGATCGCGACCGACGCGCAGAACGCCGGCAACGCCGGTTCGTATGCGGCGAGTGTGACCAAGGCGAAGCGCATCGCGATCATCGACGACCGCACCGCGTTCGGCCAGGGCGAAGCGGACGAGTTCGAGAAGGCCGCGAAGGCGAACGGCGGCACGATCGTCGCGCGCGAATTCACGAACGACAAGGCCGTCGACTTCAGCGCGCAGCTCACGAAGATCAAGAGCACGAATGCCGACCTGGTGTTCTTCGGCGGCCTCGACGCGCAGTCCGCGATGCTGGTCAAGCGCATGCGCCAGCTCGGCATCCGCGCGCAGTTCCTGGCCGGCGGCGGCGTGATGAACGCGAACTTCATCAAGCTCGCCGGCAACGCGGCCGAAGGCGCGGCCGTGTGGGAATACGGGCAGCCGCTCGCGCGTCTCGCGAAGGGCAAGCAGTTCGAAACGAAGTTCAGGCAGAAGTACGGCGTCGACATGCTCGCTTATGCGCCGTTCGCGTACGACGCGACGTGGATCGCGATCAACGCGATGCAGAAGGCGAACTCGACGAAGCCGGCCGATTTCAACGGCGCGCTGAAGGGCACGCGCTACGACGGCATCACCGGCACGATCGCGTTCACGAACACGGGCGACCTGAAGAACCCGAGCTCGACGCTGTATGAAGTGAAGAACGCCGCGTGGCAGCCCGTCACCACGCAAACGGCGGACTGAATACCCGAACGCGCGCGGACTTTCGCGGCGATGCAGGACGTGCTGAAATAGCCGAAGCGATCGGATGCGGTCGCGGCGCACGTCGGGGCGATTCGCCGGGTGGTTCGCTCGCACGGCGCCGCGCGCGACGCGGCACGAACAACCTTCGGCGCGGCCGGCCGGCCGCGCCTTTCACGTGCAACTGGAGTCAGTCGTGAGTTCTCAAGTCGTCATCGTCGGCGGTGGTGTGATCGGAAGCTCGATCGCCTATTTCCTGCGTGCTACCGATCCGACGGTGTCCGTGACCGTCATCGAACGCGATCCCACCTATGCGAGGTCGTCGTCGGCGCTGTCGGCCGCGTCGATTCGCCAGCAGTTCTCGACGCCGCTGTCGATCGAGATGTCGCTGTTCGGGATCGACTTCCTGCGCACGATCGGCGAACGGCTCGAGGTCGACGGCACGCGGCCGTCGATCGATCTGCACGAAGGCGGTTATCTGTTTCTCGCGACGCCGGCGGGCGATGCGACGCTGCGCGAGAACCATGCGCTGCAGACGAAGCTCGGTGCCGATATCCTGCTGATGGATCGCGATGCGCTGCGCGCGAAGTTTCCCTGGCTGAACGTCGACGATCTCGTGTCGGGCTGCTATGGCGTGAGCGGCGAAGGGTGGTTCGACGGTTACGGGCTCGTGCAGGCGCTGCGCAAGAAGGCGCAGGCACTGGGCGCGCGGTATGTGCCGGCCGATGTGACCGGCGTCGTTCGCGACGGTCGCAAGGTCACGCACGTGGTGACGAACGACGGCGAGCGCTACGCATGCGACACGCTCGTCAACGCGGCCGGTGCGTGGACGCGCACGCTGTCGTCGATGATGGGCATCGACATCCCCGTGTATGCGCGGCGTCGCAGCATCTTCAACGTGTCGTCGCCGGCGAAGCTGACCGATTGCCCGCTGCTGATCGATCCGACGGGCGTGTATTTCCGGCCGGAAGGGCGCACGTACATCTGCGGAACATCGCCGAGCCCGGATCGCGATCCCGACGACCTGCCGCTCGACGAGGTCGATCACGACCTGTTCGACGAGGTGATCTGGCCGACGCTCGCGAATCGCGTGCCGGAGTTCGAAGCGCTGCGCGTGGAGAACTGCTGGTCCGGGTACTACGAGTACAACGTGTTCGATCACAACGCGATCATCGGATATCACCCCGAACTCGACAACGTGGTGTTCGCGAACGGGTATAGCGGGCACGGGCTGCAGCAAGGGCCCGCGACGGGGCGTGGAGTGAGTGAACTGATCCTGGGCGGGCGGTATGAATCGCTCGACCTGTCGTCGCTCGGCTGGGAGCGTGTGCTCGAAAACCGGCCGATCGTCGAAAAGAACGTCGTGTAGCGCGGCGTGACCGCCCGGTGTGGGGTGGGCGGGATTCTCCTTGTGTCTCAATCTGATTGGCCCGGCTTTGCCGGGCTTTTTTTTTGGAGCGGGGATGCAGGATGCGCCGCTCTCGCGCGCGCAACTCACGCCAGCAGGCACGCGATCAGTTCGTGGGTCGTGCGTACCTCGTATTTCCTCAACAAACTCGCGCGATGAATATCGACCGTGCGCGGGCTGATGCTCAGTTCCTTGCCGATTTCCTTGCTGGTGAGCCCGTGAACCAGGAATGCCGCGACGTCGCGCTCGCGATCGGTCAAGGTGCTGGTGACGTCGGGATGCTTGGCGTTCTCCGACAGGTCGGTGAAGGTCCAGATGGCCAGCTCGAAGGGCCGCTTCGGGTTGTAGCCGAAGCCGCACACGGTGACCCAGAAATGACTGCCGTCGACGCGACGCATGATGCGGTCGTCGCTGAACCCCGCATGTTTCGCGAGCAGCGGCGCGAGGCGGCGGCCCGTCGTCGCGAAGTCCTTCTGCTGCGGATACAGCTTCGCGAACGACTGGTCGATGATGTCGTCGCGGGTCGCCCGGAACAGTTGCAGCGCCTTCTCGTTGCAGTCGACCATGATGCGTTCCCTTGCGACGATGGCCGCGACGGGCAGATGCCTGAAGAGATCTTCGTAGTCGAGGCTTGGCATCGTGTCGGTCATGGTCGGCATCTTGTCGACGGGTCCGAACCGTGTTCGGACGAAGGCTATCGGGCGGGTTCGCTCCCGTCGGATTGTAGCGCTTGCAACGGTTTGCGCCCGACATGAAAGACACAGCAGTCGTGTCCTTCTCCCGCGCACCGGACCTCCGAAGCATGCGCGCGCGGGCCCTTGCTCGCCGTGTCGAGCGCGGTGTCGTTGACCCAGTCCATCGCGCCGGCGAACCAGCCCGCGAACATGTAGCAGAGCTTGCCGTGCTTGTCGGGCTGCGCCAGCACGAACGACGAGTGGTGCAGATGGATGCGCGCATGCGACGTCGCCGGATCGGCTTCCGCGATGCTGAACACGCCCCAGCCGCGCTGCGACAGCCGTTTCAGATAATGTTCGAACACGGCCATGCCGCCGATGCCGTGCTGCTTCGCTTCCTTGTCGCACCAGTGATGGGCGGACTTGTAGCCGGCCGTGTAGAGAATCGACGCGTAGGCGGTGCGGCCGAGCGCTTCCTCGACGGCGACATGATTGTTCGTGAAGAAGTGACGCGGCACGTACAGCATCGGCAGCGCGTCGGTGGTCCAGACACCGGTGTCCGGATCGACGTCGATGGGCAATTGCGGTTGCATGGCGGGTGCGTATGCGTCGTGCGATTCAGGCGTTCCAGACTTCGCCGAACACCCGCAGCCAGTTCTCGCCCATCACTTTGCGGATGCGCGATTCGCTCCAGCCGGCGCGTTGCATCGCGGCCGTGAGGTTCGGGAATTCGCCGATCGTTCGGATGCCTTCCGGATTGACGACCTTGCCGAAATCCGTCAGGCGACGATAGCGGCCCTTGTCGTGCGTGATCCAGTCGAAGAACTCGGTGCTGTAGCCCTGCGTGAAGTCCGTGCCGATACCGACCTTGTCCTCGCCGATCAAGTCGATCACATATTCGATCGCTTCCAGATAATCGTCGATGGTCGCGTCGGCGCCGCGTCGCAGGAACGGCATGAACATCGTCACGCCCACGAAGCCGTTTGCTTCCGCGATCTCGCGCAGCTGATCGTCCGTCTTGTTGCGCGGATGCGCCTTCAGCGCGGACGGGCAGCAGTGCGAATAGGTGACCGGCATCTTCGAACAGGCGATCGCGTCGGACGACGTCTTCGCGCCGACGTGCGAGAGATCCACCATGATGCCGACCCGGTTCATCTCCTGAATCACTTCGCGGCCGTATCCGGACAGCCCGCCGTCGGGTTCGTAGGAACCCGTGCCGACGAGGTTCTGCGTGTTGTAGCAGAGCTGCACCACATTCACGCCGAGTTCCTTGAATACCTCGATATAGCCGAGGTTGTCCTCGAACGCATACGAGTTCTGGAAGCCGAGAATGATGCCGGTCTTGTTCTCCCGCTTCGCGCGCACGATATCGTCCGTCGTGCGCACGAGCGTGAGGATTTCGCCGTATTCGCGGATCTGCTGCTTCATTTCCGCGATGTTGTCGATCGTCTTCTGGAAGTCTTCCCACACGGAGACCGTGCAGTTGACGGCAGTGACGCCGCCCGCGCGCATGTCTTCGAACACCGAACGCTCGAATCGGGAAATGTTCAGGCCGTCGATGATGATGCTGGAGTCGTGAAGGCTGGTCATGGTGTCTGTCGATGCGTTGGATGCTTGCGGACAGGCTGCGGAAGCGGCGCCCGTGCTCAAACGGCGCCTTCGACGCCGCGCTTGGCGGACCGGGCGGCGCCCGCGATCGCCGGACCGGCTTCCTCGAGTGCCGTCTTCGACGTTTCCGGCAGGGACAGGCCGCCGATCATCGCGAAGAGCGACACGGCGATCAGGTAGTACGCGGGCGACAGGTTCGTGCCGGTCGCGGAGATCAGCCACGTGGCGACGAGCGGCGCGGTACCGCCGAAGATCGTGTAGGCGAGGTTGTACGTGATCGCCGATGCCGTGTAGCGCGTTTTCGTCGCGAACACTTCGGACATCAGCGGTGCCGTCACCACGCCCGAGAACACCGCGCCGATCGCAAGCAGCGCGACGCCGATCAGCGATTGCGACAGCACGCCCGAGCCGCCGAGCGAGAACGCCGGATAAACCGACACGATGATGAAGATGCCGGTCGTGGCGATCGTCGCGCGGCGGCCGACGAGGTCGGAGAACAAGCCGGCGACCGGGCACAGGGCCGCGGCGAAGAAGAGCGCGAGCACCGTCACGAGAAGCGACGTGCCGCGAGACAAGTGCCCGGCCACTTGAAGGTAGGTCGCGAAATACGTCGTGAACGTATAGAACGACAGCGCCGTCACGGACACGAACGCGCCGAGCTTCAGGATATTCAACGACTGCGAATGCAGCGTTTCCATCAGCGGGGCATGCGCGATGTCGTGCTTGCCTTCGAGCGCCTGGAACGCGGGCGTTTCATTCAGGTTCACACGCAGGTAGACGCCGATGAGGCCGACCGGTGCCGCGATCAGGAACGGCACGCGCCAGCCCCATTCGACCATGGCCTGCGACGACAGCGACGATTCGAGCAGATAGGCCACCACCGCCGCACAAGCGAACGACGAGAAGGTCGATACCGGCACGAAACTGCCGAAGAAGGCGCGGCGGCGGCGCGGTGCATGTTCCATCACGTACGCGCATGCACCGGCGTATTCGCCGCCTGCGGAGAACCCCTGGACGCAGCGAATGATCGTGAGCAGCAACGGTGCCCAGTAGCCGATGCTCGCGTAGGTCGGGAGCAGGCCGATCAACGTCGTCGAGCCGGCCATCATCAGGATCGTCAGCGCGAGGGTGCGCTTGCGTCCGATCCGGTCGCCGATCACGCCGAAGACGAGGCCGCCCAGCGGGCGGAATGCGAAGGCCACCGCGAACACCGCGAAAGTCTTCAGGAGCCCGATCGTTGGGTCGCCGCTGGGGAAGAATTCGCGCGTCAGGATGGTGGCGAGAAAGCCGTATGCGGCGAAATCGAACCATTCGACGAAATTGCCGATCGAGGCTGCGGCGATCACGCGTCGTAGCGTGCTGGTATCGACGTCCTGGGTGGTCATGGTCGTGTCCTCTTTATGTGGGCGCTTGGATTCGCGTCGAAAACCATGGTAAGGAGGACAATTACCTAGGTCTATACGTGTCAATTACCTAGGTAATCAGGGTGGGCTGCGAGGCTGCCGACCATTGAACCGGGCAACCGGGGTTGCCGTTTTGACGGTGTTACCGTCCCGCGAGCATGGCGCTGCGTTGTAAAAGTCGGCGCGCGGCCGATGAAGAGAAGGGCGTCAGAACAGGAGTCCCAGAATGGTCGCCTTGACCGCGGCTTCAGTCTTGTTGGTCGCATTCAGCTTGCGCATCGCATTGACGAGGTGAAATTTCACGGTGCGCTCGTCGACATGCATGATCTTGCCGATCTCGACGTAGGTTTTCCCCGCAGCAGACCATTGCAGCGACTCCCGCTCGCGAGCCGTCAACTCGACGGCATATTCGGGTGCACGCTGCGCGAGCAGATGCATGCTCATCGCGCAGTTTGCTGTGTTCGCGAGCCATGACATCTGGTATCCCTTTTCCTCGAGCTCGCACTCGTCGATCGGCTCGCTCGATCGCACCATGGTCACGAGTCCAATCGCGCCGGTGCGGCTGACGGACGGCATGCACCAGCCGTGACGCAAGCCGAAGTGATCCGCTTCCTTCCAGAATTCGAAGCTCTGAGTCGGGGTGTCGGCGCGCCAGATCATTGGCATCAACTGGCTGAGCCCGTGTCGGACGGTCGGGTCGACGGCAAAGTAGTTTTGACTCACATAGCGCTTGACCCACGGCTCCGGATAATTGGACTGCAGCATGAACTGCGGATTGGTCACCGGGAACGGAATGCGCAGGCCGAACGAACAATACTCGAATCCGAGTGCTCGCACATCCGCCGTCAACTCCAAAAACACGTCGGCCTCGGATTTTGCCGCGGCGTATCCATTCAGATACTTCTCTTTCCATGCATGCATATCGTTACCTTTGCGGTCAATCTTGCCCCAAGGGATCGTGTTCCCGGGGGCGTTGGCCGGTCCTTCAAAAGTCATTCAGGGCTGGTCTTGCGCTTCGACGTTTCAAGCGTCAAACATGACGTCGAATGCAATTTTCTATCGAATCGATTTCGGGATAGTGTAGGGAGTTGCCGTCGATTGAATTGCGCGATCTTGCATGTGGGTATGTATATATTTTGACCGAACGGAGTTCAGATTCCGCAAATCGCAAGTTCGAAAATCCTGGAATTGCTTCGTGATCGTGCGTGATCTCGATGATGCAATGGCATTTCCCGGGTGGTCTGTAATAATCGTAAATAACCTGTGCGTGATCGCAGTGGATATTCACAAGCCGTGCCAATTTTAACAGGTGCCACGTTGAGAGAACGAACATGCCAAAAAAGCTGAATGATGGATACGTGCGATTGACCCTGCCGGCGTTCTACGCGCTGCGTTTCCGTCAGCATATGTGTCAGCAAGCCCCGGATTTGTTACATGACTTATGGGGTGAGGGGATGAGCGCCGTCAATGCCGGCTACTACGAACTGGTCTGCACCGAGACGCAACCGGCCGCGAGCATCGGCTGCGTATGGTACGTGGCAGTGGGTCGGCCCGATGTGAACGTCGGGGCGGACGACATCAGCAGCAATGTCATGCTTCTCGATACGGACGGCGACGATTACGGCGCGCGATACAGCCAGGCGTTAATCCAGAACTGGCTGTGCTCGGGAGCGCGCCAACGCGAACTTGAATCGGCTATTTTTGCCGATCACTGATTTCGTGTTCAAGGCGCTTCATTATTTCTCGGCGAGTAAATAATGCTTTGGCATTAAAGTTTCGCGCCGCGCAACCGCCCGTTTCCGCCGATCGTCCTCATCGGCTTCAGCGATGATTCGATGGCGGGCACGATTATCCATACCGTGACGCGGCACCACGCGAGGCTCGCTTCGAGCCGTTCATGACAGGCGTGCTCGCGATGGTTCGTTCGACCGCCCCACTGGCCGTCGCCAGCTAAATCCATAATCCGCTTTCCCGCCGGATTGTTTCAGCGCATTCGGCGTGATGAGTCTCGTCCAAAGCGCCCACCCTGCCCATTCGGGCAGCTATGTTGTCGCGGCAATTTCGGGTTCAATCGCGCTAACAATTCTGAGATGAGAGAGAGGGCTTTCAGATGCTGACTTTGTTGTCGGGGCGAAGCGCTGATTTGAGTCGCGAGGTGATGTATCGACTTGCGAAGTTTCGGCATAAGGTCTTCATACAGGAACTCGGTTGGTCATTGCCGACCGACAACGGCATCGAATTTGACGATTTCGATCATGCTGACACTCTTTACGTTGTCGCTTTCGATCGCAACCGTGAAATTGTCGGTTGTGGTCGATTGCTGCCGACCGACGAGCCCTATCTGCTCGGTGAGGTTTTCTCGGATTTGATGGGCGACGCTTCTCTCCCCCGTGCGCGTGATGTTTGGGAGTTGTCCCGCTTCGCGATGAGCATGCCGCGCGGCGAGTCGTTGACTGCCGAGGAGTCGTGGCAAAACACGCGCGCGCTCATGTCCGAAATCGTCCGCGTCGCGCACGCACATGGCGCGAACCGTCTCATTGCATTTTCCGTGCTCGGCAACGAACGGCTTCTGAAGCGCATGGGTGTCAATGTGCATCGCGCCGCGCCGCCCCAAATGATCGAAGGTAAGCCGACCCTGCCGTTCTGGATCGAGATCGATGAACAGACGCGCTCCGCGCTGGACCTCGACGGATCGGAGTACGGCGTGCCGCTCGACATGCCGCGCGCTCCGCGTGCGTCGCATGCGTTCGGGCAAGCGGTGTGAGTGCGCGACGCGCATTGTGAACGTCTGCGGTCCGCCACGCATCCGGCGGGCCCGGGCGCTTCCGGAGTGGCGCGTGCATGCAGTGTTTCAAAGGTGCGCATGAAGATGAACAGCTTTAATGATGTGGCTCGGCAAGTCCCGGTCCGCGAGAGGAATGTGAAATGACGCTTCGAGTGGTAGTAACCGGTATGGGCATTGTGTCTCCGCTGGGTTGCGGCAAGGAATTGGTGTGGCAGCGCCTGATCGGCGGATCCTCGGGGCTTCGCCGGCTCGGTGACGATATCGTCGGCGACCTGCCCGCCAAGGTCGGCGGGACCGTACCGGCGAAGGCCGACGATCCTGACGGTGGTTTCGATCCGGAGTGCTCGGTGCCGAACAAGGAACTGAGGAAGATGGACCGTTTCATCCAGATGGCGATGGTTGCCGCGGATGAGGCGCTCGCGGAAGCGGGATGGGCGCCGCAAGCGGAACATCAACGCGAGCGGACGGCCACCGTCGTGGCGTCGGGCATCGGCGGATTCCCGGGTCTGGCCGAGGCGGTGAGAATCGGCGAGACGCGCGGCGTGCGGCGGTTGTCGCCATTCACCATTCCGTACTTTCTGTCGAACCTGGCCGCCGGCCAGATTTCGATCAAGCATCAGTTTCGCGGGCCGCTGGGCTGTCCCGTGACTGCCTGTGCGGCGAGCGTGCAGGCAATCGGCGATGCGCTGCGCCTGATCCGGAACGGCGAGGCCGATGTCGTGCTGGCCGGCGGCGCAGAAGCGGCATTCGACAAGGTGAGTCTGGGCGGATTCGCCGCGGCGCGAGCGCTGTCGACCGGCTTCGGCGATCAGCCGGTTCGCGCCTCGCGGCCATTCGACCGCGATCGGGACGGATTCGTCATGGGTGAGGGGGCCGCAATGCTGGTCGTCGAGTCTCTCGACCATGCCATCGCGCGTGGCGCCCGCCCCATCGCGGAGATCATCGGGTACGGAACCACGGCGGACGCCTACCACATGACCGCCGGGCCCGACGACGGATCCGGCGCAATGCGCGCGATGAAACTGGCCCTCGCGATGGGCGACATCGCCCCGGAGCAGGTCGACTACGTCAACGCGCATGCGACATCGACGCCAGTCGGCGATTCCGGAGAAATCGAGGCGCTGAAGACTGTCTTCGGCGTGGGTGCCGGCCCGGCGATTTCGTCGACCAAGTCGGCGACGGGGCATTTGCTCGGGGCGGCCGGCGCGATCGAAGCGGCGTTCTCCATTCTCGCGCTGCGGGATGGCGTGATGCCCGGCACGCTGAATCTCGAGCACCCCGACGAGGCTGCCGCCGGACTCGATCTGATCGGACCCTCGGCCCGGCACGTTCCCGTCGAAATTGCGCTGTCCAACGGTTTCGGATTTGGTGGCGTGAATGCGTCGGTGCTGTTCAAGCGATACCCGCCGGATCGGGCTGCAGAAACGCATTGAGCGACGCGCACCGGCTGCGCGCACGCGTCCGATTTCGCAAATACGTCGCATCGTCAGTATCCGCTGATTCTTCATCGACTCGCTGGTGACGGCGATGGCGAGGTCGCGTCACGTCCAATTCCGGTTCTTGTCGTCATCCTAAGGAAATTCTCCGTGTTAGACACCCTCATCGTTGGCGCCCGCTGCGCGGGCGCCACGCTCGCGATTCATCTGGCGCGCGCCGGCAAGCGCGTTCTGGCAATCGATGCGAGCAATCTGCCGAGCGACCAGCCAATGTCCACGCACTGGATTTCGCCCTACGGCATGGCGCTGCTTGACGAACTGTCGCTTGGCGACAAGGTGCGCCGTTTCGCGCCGCCGGTGCCCAGCATGATGTATGGGGTCGATGACATACTCGGCCGCGTCGAGTATCCCGTCGGCGGACGCTGCTCCTGTCCGCGTCGCATGGATCTCGATGCACTGTTGCTGGAGGAGGCGCGAGCGTCGGGGGCTCAGGTCCGCACGCGGACCCGGCTGGTCGGTCTGTTGCGCGACGGCGAACGGGTGACGGGCGCCGTGGTGGAACATGACGGGGTGCGTGAAGAGATCCGCGCGCGAGTCGTGGTGGGCGCGGACGGCGCGCACTCGACGATGGCGGAACTCGTCGGTGCCGAGGAGTACCACGGCTACGACTGCCCGCGTGCCATGTATTGGGCGTACTGGCCGCGGCCGGACTGGTTCGACACCGATCCGCGCTATCGCGGCGGGGCGATGAACTGCACCTTCGGCGACGATGTTGTCTTCGTCTTTCCGACCAATCGGGACCTGCTGCTGATTGGCGTGGCGTTCCCGAAAACGGAGTTGCCGGAATGGAAAGGCCGCGCGCTCGAGAAGCTCACGGAGACGCTGAAGAGCAACCCCCATACGGCCCCGCTGATTGCCGACGCGCCCGCCAGCAAGCTGCTCGGCGCATTGAAGCTGCGCTTTTTCTTCCGTCAGGCTGCAGGGCCCGGCTGGGCCCTGGTGGGCGATGCGGGCCTCTTCATGGACCCGTCGCCCGGGTTCGGGATTACCGACGCACTGCGCGATGCGCGCGCGCTCGCCCAGGCAATCGTCGACGGCGATGACCATGCGCTGGAGTGCTACTGGCGCCAGCGCGACGCAACCTCGATCGACCTGTTCGAATACTCGCGCGGCCGCGGCGCACTCGGCCACAACAATCCGCTCAGCCGGATCCTTTACCGCAAGCTTGCGAGCGACCCGGTGCTGCAGGCGCGCTTGCTCGCTTCGCAGAGTCGCCAGTGCTCGCCGTTTGCCGTATTCGATCCGAGCGATATCAAGCAGTGGGCGGACGAGGCAATTGCCGGCGGCGAAACCGGCGTGATCCAGCCGTTGATCGACGTGTCCCGGCGAGGCGAGGCGATTCGCGCCGAGATGGCGCGGCGCGTGCGTCTTGCAGAAGAGGCACGTGCCCGGCGGTCCCGCGCGCCCGGGTCGGACGAACTTGAATCGTCCGTGGCCGGCGTCGAGCGCGACGCGTCAGTCGGGGAATCCGTGTGAGCGTGCGGAACATCGGTGCGTGGTCGTTGCGGCCACGTGATTTCAAGTCGCGGCGCGGCCCGTTCGCCAATAATCAGTACTGCGTCACATCAATCGAGGAGAGAGGCCATGACCATCGCAGCCACGTTGGACAGTGACGTCACATTGTCGCGGCTCAAGCTGCCGCGGCACTTCCATCGGATCAGCTCGGTCGCCACGATTCTCTATCTGGCACACGCGCTCGCGTTCTTCCTGATTCCGGCCGCGGTGGCGTTCGCCATCGTCGATATTCCGGCGTCGGCGCCGGTCCGTATTGCGATGGCCATCGTCCTGGGTGTGATCGGCGGACATGGCATGCATTTGCTGACCTTCGTCGGGCACGAGGGGATGCATACGAACCTGCATCGCAACAAGTACGTGAGCGCCGCGCTGGCGTTGATCTGTTCGTCATTGGTGCCGGGTTTCCTGATCGTGGGCTTCAGCATGACTCACTGGAAGCACCATCGCTTCACCGGACAGGACATCGATCCGGATGTCCAGATCTATTCGCAGTACAGAACCTTCTGGTCGCGCTTCTTTCTCGCGCGTTCCAAGGGCGTGAGGATTTACACCAGGAACGCCATGCGCATGGCGGCAGGCTTGCCGTGGCCGGAGAACACGCGGCTGCCGTTCAGCCAGCGCGAAATGCGCTGGATCTCGCGGATCAACATCGCGCTGAGCCTGTGCGCGATAACAGCCTACGGATTCATCTGGCATCGCTCGCTGTGGCTCGGTTTCACGGTCATGCTGATTCCGTATATCGGGGTGTACGTATTCAGCACCATCCGCGCGTACATCGAACACACGGATACCGTGCCGGGGCGATATCGCGACAGTCGCAGCTACACGTCGCCGATCTATACCGCGCTGTTCTTCGGCAGCAACTTCCACCTTGAACACCACCAGTATCCGGCCGTCCCGTGCTATCGGTTGCCCGCGCTTCACACGTATCTGTCGTCGCACGGGCTGTTCGAGGCGGCAGGTGCGCCGGTCGAGCCGTCCTTCCTTGGCGCGCTTCGTTACACGACCGGCCGCTTCCAGTATCCCTGCGTCAGTTTGCAGTCGGCGTCGGACGAATTTCTCGAGCGGATGGCGGACGGCCGTCTTGATCGCGAGGCGGCCGGAGCAGAGGCTCGGGACGACGACCAGCTGGTCGCGGTCGCGCGCAGGTAGGACAGATCGAACGCACACGGCGACTCGAGCTCGCGTCGGGTGTGCCATATCGCCGCTCAAGTAGCAAAGTGAGGAATTATGTTTATCCAGAATGCGTGGTACGCAGCAGCACTTTCAGCGGAAGTCCAGCGGGAGCCCTTTGGTCGGACGATTCTGAACCAGAAGATCGTCATGTACCGCACGCAGGCGAATCAGATCGTCGCGCTTGAAGATCGGTGCCCGCACCGACAGGTTCCGTTGTCGCGGGGGCGGGTGGTTGGCGACGAAATCCAGTGCTGGTATCACGGGCTCAGGTACGACTGCTCCGGCGCGTGCGTCGGCATTCCGAGCCAGAGCGTGATCCCGAAGGGCGCACGCGTGCGGTCGTTCCCCGCCGTCGAGAAATACGGCTTCATCTGGCTGTGGACCGGCGAGCCCGACAAAGCCGACGAGGCGGCAATCCCCGACCACTGGGTGTGTTCGGCGCCCGAGCTTGCCGGGACGATGAGTTATTGCACGATCGCGTGCAGCTACCTGTTCGGCATCGACAACATCCTCGACATCTCGCACGCCGCCTTCGTGCATGCGAAGACGCTCGGCTCGCTCGACATCGTCGAGACGCCGCCCGAAATCGTGATCAACGACGGCGAAGTCCGCGTGCGCCGCTATTTGCGCCGCGAGAAGACGCCGCCGCTCTACACCCATATCCTGAAGCTCGACTACATCGACCGCTTCCAGGAGGTGCTCTACTGGCCCATCGGCAACACACGGGTCGAAACGAGGGCACATGCCTGCGACGATGCGAGCGGCCAGGTCTTCCATGTCTATACGACGACGATCTTCACGCCCGCCACGGATACCACGACGCATGTCTTCGTGGGCATGCATCGCGATTTCGACGTCGACAACGAACGGTTTACCGAGTTCACCGCGAAGGAAGTGTTCGCCACCGTGATGGAGGACAAGGATGTTGCGGAGAGCCTGCAGGCGAACTGGAGCCCCACGGCACCGATGATCGACATCCAGCTCGATCGGCCGGCGTTCGCCGCGCGGCGGATATTGGAGCGAATGGGTGCGAACGCATCCATTCGGGCGTCCGTATGACGCCCGTCGGGACGGAGCGCGTGCCGCACGCGCAGGAAGAAACGACGATGATCGAGAAGGAAGCGACGATGCATCACCAGGGACAGTCCAGCCTCTATGTCGGCGAGTTGCTGCGCGAACTCGGATCGTCGGCGCAGGACGAGGTCAGCTTGCTACATCCCATGACCTTCGGAGCGATCGTCGGTCGCGCCCGCGTCGAGCGTCTTGCGACTGCCGCCGCCGGCATCTTTTCCGAAGTCGAGTCGAAACACGCATGGAGCGGTGCGGACATCGGCGGGCGCGAATGGCTCGGCCATTTTCAGGGCCGTCAAATTCGCGGCGTGACGGTGGCACGCCGGTCCGGCACGCACATCCAGGTCGACATCTTCCTTGGCTCGTTTCCCGCGCCGGTGCGGCGGGCGCTGTATGACGCGAGCCGGGATCTCGTCGACCCGGACGCGTGGGTGCTGCCCCCGGGAATCGATACCGCGTTGCCGCCGATACCTGCTGACGAAGTGCTGGACGCCAAGTTGCCGTTCCCCATCATCGACGAGATGTTTCTGACCAGCCCGGTTGCCTGCAAACCGATTCGCGGCCGTGATGACGTCGAGCGCGTTTGCGGCCATTCGATGGCGGTCTACGGTGGCCGAGCGAGCGGGCCGCGTCTGTCGGAAAACGCGACGACGCTGAGCCTCTGGACAGGCGAGGTTGGCGGGTTGCCGCTGGAAGTGGCGAACGTCATCTACTGGGAAGATGCCCGGACGGTCAAGGGCATGGCAATGGCGATGCGCCCGTGGCCGGTCGTTGCGCTGTTTCAGGCGCGGATGCAGGCGCGAACGCTCCCGTTTCTCGATCCGTCGTATTTCGAATCCGAATCCGAATCGCGTCACGGTGTGACGCCCGTTCAGCTTGGCGAGGTGTAAGTCCATGAACGGACCCAGCGTGTCCGCCGCGCAGGCGCAGCCGAGCTCGATTTCGCCGTGGCCGGTATTCTGGATCGCCAGCGTGGCGGTGTTTCTCGTCTCGATCGACGTGACGGTGCTCTATGCGGCATTTCCCGCTTTGCGACGGGCGTTTCCCGATGCCGACTCTGCCGGCCTGTCGTGGGTTCTGAACGCGTACACGCTCGTCTTCGCCGCGTTGCTCGTGCCCGCGGGCCGCCTTGCCGACTTGCGCGGCCGCAAGCGCACGTTCCTGCTCGGACTCGCCATGTTCCTGGGAGGATCTTTCGGCTGTGGCGTTGCCACCCATGTCGAGATGCTCTGGGCAATGCGCGCGGTGCAAGGAGCGGGGGCGGCGCTGTTGTTGCCTGCATCGCTGTCGATCCTGCTGGCGGCGTTCCCGGTCGGCAAACGGTCAGTGGCCGTGAGCTTGTGGGGCGCAGTCAGCGGCGTAGCCGGGGCATTGGGGCCGAGCCTCGGATCGTTCTTGGTGGATCGCTTCGGCTGGCCCTGGGCCTTCTTTCTCAACCTGCCGCTCGGCGCAATCGCGCTATGGCAGGGATGGCGCATTCTCGACGAGTCGCGTGATCCCGAGCGCGGTGCACCGCTCGATCTGGTGGGGGGGGTCCTGCTGATTCTTGGCGTCGGCGCCATCGCGGTCGGCCTGGTGCGGTCCGAGGCGGTCGGCTGGACTTCGCCGGAAGTGACATTCGCAATCGCAGGCGGGATGGGCATGCTGGCGGCATTCGTTGCATGGGCTCGCCGGGTACGTACGCCGGCAATCGATCTCTCGCTGTTTCGGGATCGGACTTACTGCTTCATCAATCTTGCTTCGCTGTGCTTCGCGATCGGCTTTGCGATGATGTTTTTTCAGACGTTCCTGTTCACCACGGGTGTCTGGTCGTATTCGCTGACGCGTGCGGGACTGGCCGGCAGCCCCGGGCCGCTGCTGGTCGTTCCCACGGCGATCGTGTGCGGACGGTTCGCGGCGCGCGCGGGGCACCGGATTCTGCTGGTGACGGGCAGCCTGATCTCCACTGCGGCGAGCATCTGGTTTGCGCTGGTGCCCGGGGTCAATCCGGATTATGTGCATGCGTGGCTGCCGGGTGCGCTCCTCACCGGGCTGGGGGTCGGCATGGTCATGCCTTCGCTGTCGGCGGCGGCCGTCGCGCATCTGCCGCCGGCGCGATTTGGCGTGGGCTCGGCGGTCAACCAGGCGATACGCCAGGTGGGATCCGTTTTCGGCGTCGCGCTGACGGTTGCCATCACCGGCAATGCGATAGCGCGCCTCGCCGAATTCCGCACCCTCTGTTATCTGCAGATCGCGCTTGGCCTGGCTACCGCGATCCTGTGCGCGCCGGTCGATACCCGACCTCGAGCGCTTGCATCCGCGGCCGCGCGCTGATGCAAGCGTGTCGTCGGGCACGGGTTCGCGCACGAAGCTTTTACAACAACAACATCGATTATCCGAGGGCCTCATGATGACCGGTAGTATTCCCCCCTCCGCCGAGATGGCGGAGCGCTCGTCCCTGCTCGACATTCTTCGAGCGCGCGCCGAGCAAACGCCGGAGCGGATCGCATTTCATTTTCTTCGCGACGGCGAGGACGATGTCGTGAACTGGTCGTACGGGCAGTTCGCCGCCGCTGCCGTCCATGTGCGGGACATGGTTCTGCAGCACCCGCTGCACGAGCGGCGCGTATTGCTGCTGCTCGAACCCGGTCTGGGTTACGTCGCGGCGCTGTTCGGCATCCTGCTGGCGGGCGCCACCGCAGTACCTTCGTTTCCGCCGGCCGGCGCGCGCGCGGTGGCCCGCTTCGCGTCGATTTGTCGCGATGCTCACCCGGACGTGGTCATAGCCGGCAAGCTTCATCGCTCACTGCAGCCACAGCTCGACGCGCTCTACGGTGGTCAGCGTGACGCGCCTGCATTGCTGACGCTCGACGAAAGTGCCTTCCACGAAATCGAAGCGTCGGCATATGGCATGCGGGACGCGGTGCGGGGTGTCGACCTGGACCGGCCGGCGCTGCTTCAGTACACGTCCGGATCGACGGGCGAGCCCAAGGGCGTAGTCGTCACGCACGAGAACCTCGTCAGCAACTGCGCGGTGATCGCCGAACGGATCGGCCCGGATCGCGACCGTGTCGGGTGCACGTGGCTGCCGCCGTATCACGACATGGGACTGATGGGCGCGCTGCTGCTCGCGGTGTTCAGCGGCTTTCCGCTCGTGATCCTGTCGCCGCAGCATTTCGTCCAGCGGCCGTATCGCTGGCTCAAGGCAATCAGCGATTACCGCGTGACCACCAGCGTCGCGCCGAATTTCGCGTTCGATCTGTGCGTCGACAACATCAGCGACGAAGAGGCAGACACGCTCGATCTCGGCTCGCTGCAGCACGTATTTTGCGGCGCGGAGCCGGTGAGCCACGCGACGCTCGAACGTTTCTTCGCGCGCTTTGGCCGGTATGGCTTCGAGCGTCGCGCCGTGGTGCCCTGCTACGGGATGGCCGAGGCGACGCTCTATGTATCCGGCAAGGTGGGGCGTTCGCCGATCACCCTGATCGATGTCGACAAGGATGCACTTGCTCATGGCCGGTGCGAGCTACACGCGTCGGAATCCGATGTGCGCGGGCGTACCACGCTGGTCGGGTGCGGACCCGTGGCAGCCGGGCATCGGCTGCTGATCGTCGATCCTGAGACGAAGCGCGTACTGCCGGACCGGGCCATCGGTGAAATCTGGTTCAGTGGCCCGAACGTCGCCGCGGGCTATCTGAACCGCGACGACAGCTCCGACGTTTTCGCGGCGTCGCTCAGTGACGGAGACGGCGAGGGCGAACCCGTGCGCTACCTCCGCACGGGCGACCTCGGCTTTCTGAACGACGGCGAGCTGTTCGTGACCGGGCGGATCAAGGACATCGTGATCGTCGCCGGGCGCAATCTCTATCCGAACGACATCGAGGGATCGGTGCAATCGGCGCACGACGCGATTCGCACGAACGGCGTGGTGGCGTTTTCGATCGACGGCGGTCCAGCGGAGTCGCTCGTCATCGTCGCGGAACTCAAGCGCTCGCGCCGGCTGAATCCCGAGCAAATGCGCGAGGTGCGCGCGGCGATCACGTTGGCGGTCACGCGAGACCACGGGGTGTCGCCGGCGGTGGTGCACCTGGGCCCGACCGGCTCGATTCCGCTTACGACCAGCGGCAAGGTGCGCCGGCAAGCGTGCAAGCAGGCGTTCCAGCAAGGTTGCCTGAGCGCGCTCGAGGCACGCACGTGAGCCGCCCGCCAGCACTTCATTTCCAAATTCCATCGTCGCTTTCTTTCTTCGGAGCCAGTCATGGCTGAAGCGGATTCCTTGGCTTCGCGTACGCCGGCAGCCACGCCTGTCGCGGAAGCCGATACCGACGTGCGCGCACGCCGGCTTGCTTATCTGACCGTGGGCATTCCCGCGCTCGGTTTCGCGCTGGCGATCGCCTACACGTGGATATTCGGCGTTCGCACAACAGACTTCGTGCTGCTGGCGGTGATGTATTTCTCGACCGCGATCGGCGTCGAAACCGGCATGCACCGATATTTTTCGCACCGCTCGTTCAAGGGGCGGCCGATCGTCACCGTGATGCTTGGCGTACTCGGCAGCATGGCTGCCCAAGGGCCGATCCTGTTCTGGGCCGCCACGCACCGGATGCATCACGCGTTCACCGATCAGGACGGCGATCCGCATTCGCCGCGCCCGCGCGCGAACCGGCACGGCAAGCCGAGCCGGCTCGCGGGCCTTTGGCACGGTCACGTGGGCTGGCTGTTCACCGTGCGGCGCGAGAACTGGAGCGCGTATGCCGCGGACCTGCTGCGCGACCGCCTGATCGTCAATCTCAATCTTCGATACGCGTGGTGGGTGGTGCTCGGCCTCGCAATACCCGCGCTCGCGGGTGCGCTGCTCGCGCCCGCGGGGCAGGCCTTGTTCGGGGCCGTCGGTGGCTTCCTGTGGGGCGGTCTCGCACGAATCTTCCTGCTCGATCAATCGACATGGGCCGTCAATTCTCTGTGCCACACCATCGGCACCCGTCCGCACGCGACGCGCGACCACAGTCGCAATCTGGGCCTGCTCGCGATCGTTTCGGTGGGCGGCGCGTGGCACAACAACCATCACGCGCAGCCGGCCTTCGCCAACAACGATCACACGTTCTGGCAACTCGATCCCTCCGCCTGGATCATCCGCCTGCTCGACGCGCTGGGGCTCGTCACGGAGGTGCGCTACGCCCCGAAGCGCCGCGCGGCGGCCCCCTCAACTTCGCCGTAATCCTGTTAGCGTTTGGAGAATCCTATGAATTCGTCGATTCAGGTTGCACCCGGCGTGACTGCCGCCGGCGGGCTGTCGGCCGCCGACGGTGAGATCCCCGGTGTTTTGCCGCTAAAGGGCAGTGGTGCGCGCGTCAAGCGCTATACCGCCCTGGCCGTGATGCTGGTGCCGCTCGCCGGCTTTGCGCTGGCGGCACGCCAACTCGTGCTGGGAGACTTCACCGTCACCGATCTGGTGCTGTTCGGGGCGTTCTATTTTCTGCACATGGGCGGGATCACGATGGGCTTCCATCGGTATCTCGCGCACAAGACGTTCCGGACCTCGAAATGGTTCGAGGGACTGCTGCTGATCTGCGGGTCGATGGCCGCCCAAGGGCCGATCATGTTCTGGGTGACGACGCATCGCCGTCATCATCTGTACAGCGACCAGCAAGGCGATCCGCATTCACCGAACCTGGTCGGAGAGGGGCTGTTCGCCAAGCTGCGCGGCCTCTGGTATGCGCACATGCCGTGGATGCTGGCCGCGGACGTATCGGGCTGGACGTTCTTCGCCCCCGACGTGTTGCGCGATCGCCGTCTGTTTTTCTATCACCGTACCTATGTCTGGTGGATCGTGCTCGGTCTCGTGCTGCCAGCGGGGATCGGCGGCGCCATTGCCGGCTCCTGGCACGGCGCGTGGAACGGTCTGTTGTTCGGCGGTTTCGCGCGGATTTTCCTGGCCAACCAGGCCGCCTGGTGCGTGGGTTCGGTGTGCCACATGTTCGGTGGACGGCCGTTCAGGACAGACGACAACAGCGCAAACAACTGGACGGTCGCCGTGCTCACGTTCGGCGAAGGCCTGCAGAACAACCATCACGCGTTCCCGGCTTCATATCGCCACTCGGTGAAGTGGTACGAGCCGGATCTCAGCGCGTGGGTGCTGTGGACACTCGGCAAGCTGGGCGTCGTGTGGGACCTGCGCCAACCCGGGCCGGCCGCAATCCGCAAGCTCGCCAAGCAGCCGTATTGAAGAAAGTTGCCGTCGTGATTTCGTTCATTTCCCTCGTATAGAAGGATTATTCATCATGTCTCAAGCTGGAATTCTGGGTGGTCTGTTCGGCCGCAAGAAGGCGATGGCCGCCGATATCGGCCCCCTCACCGAAGCGTCGATCCGTAGCTGGCTGATCGACCGGCTCGCCAGGCAGTTGAAGATGGACCGGGCTGCCATCGACCCTGCGAAGCGCTTCGACGAATATGGCCTCGATTCGATCGTCGCGGTGCAGGTGTCGGGCGATCTGGAGAAGGTCGTCGAGCAGCGGCTGTCTCCGGCGCTGCTGTTCGAACACAACAGCATCGACGAACTGGCGCGCCACCTGTCGACCGAGCTCGGCTTGCAGGCTGCGTAAGCGGGAGATCGACATGACGAAAAAATACACCGTCCCGAGCGCGCCGCCCGCGCGTTTCGACGAATTCCTGCAGAAATCGAAGGCGCTCGAGGGCGTGCGGCTGACCGACGCGATTCCAAAGTCGTTGTACGAACCGCGTGCGTGGCGCGGCGTTCTCGGTTTCGTGGTGAGCTATGCCGCGTACATCGGCGCGATAGTCGGCATCGCGTACGCACCGCACTGGCTGTTCTATGTTCCGCTGTGGCTGCTCGCGGGTCTGGGCGGCTGGGGGTTGCACTGCATCGCGCACGATTGCGGGCACAACTCGTTCTCCCGCTCTCGATGGTTCAACCTGGCGATCGGTCATTTGTCGCTTCTGCCGCTGTTGTATCCGTTCCACGCGTGGCGCCATACGCACAACCTGCATCACGCGAACACCAACAACCTCGAACTCGACACGGACTGGCGGCCCATTCCCGCGCCGCTTTACGATCGCATGTCGTTCCTGAAGCGTCTCGAGTACGCCGGTACCCGCAAGTGGCTGTTCTGGGCAGGTACGGTCAGCTACTGGAGGGAATCGGGATTCCGTCCGGGCTTCTATCCGAAGCGCGAGATGCGGCGCGACGTGAAACGCTCGATTGCGTTCGTGCTGATCGCGTCGGCGCTCTACTTCCCGGCGCTGATCTACTTCACGGGCATCACGGGCCTGTTCCTGTACTTCGTCGTGCCGTGGCTCATGATTCACGCTTGGTTCAGCGCCACGACGCTGATGCACCACACGTCGGACGACATCCCGTTCCTGCCGTCGCAGCACTGGACGCCGAACGCCAGTCGCCTGCTCGTGACGACCGACTACCGGTATCCGAAGTGGCTGCATTTCATGACTCACAACATTTCGGTGCATACGGCGCACCACGTCGCGCCGATCGTGCCGTTCTACAACTTGCCGAAGGCCCAGGCGGCGCTCAAGGAGGCGTTCCCGGGAATGATCCGCGAAAAGGATTTCACGTTCGGCGATCTTTGGCACGTGATTCGTCATTGCCATTTCTACGACACCGAGTCGGGCTACTACCGGAGCCTGTCCCGGGAAGCCGTGCCCGTCGGCGCGCGTACGGCGGCGGAGGGCCGGTGATGGTGTCCGCGAACCATACGGAAGCCTCGCCGATCGCACGGCGCAAGGCGAATGCGCCATCGTTGCGCGTGCAACTGAGCCGCCGTGCGTTCCGGATGCTGAATGCCCTCGCGCCGCGCATTGCCGGGAGGCGGGCGGCCGACGCGTTCGGCTTCACGCGCGGCTACGGGCTGCCTGTCAGCGATCGGGTGCCGCTCGGCGCCACGGAGACGCCGATCGAGGGCAATGCGGATATCGACCAGGCTTATTGCTGGGAGGGCGGGGCGTCGCGCGTGCTGCTCGTGCACGGCTGGGGCACCGACAGTAGCAGCATGCTGAGCTTCGTGAAGCCGATGCAGAACCTGGGCTTCTCGGTGGCGTCATTCGACGCGCCTGCTCACGGTCGTTCGCCGGGCAAGCATACGACGATGACGCAGTTCACCCGCGCGACGGGCGCGGTGCTCGACGCGATCGAAGGCGCGCACGTGGTGATCGCGCATTCGCTCGGTTCGATCGCGGCGGTTTCCGCACTGGCGGAACGCTCGCGCCGCGCATCGTTGCGCTGCATCGTGCTGATCGCTCCGACGAGCGGGCTGACCGAGGTGCTGGAGCGCTGGGCGAGCCGCGACATGGCGCTCCCGCGCCCGGTGGTCGAGCGCATTTTTGCGGAGCTGCATCGCCGCAACGGTGTACCGGTCAGCCATTGGGACATTCTCGCGCGCGGCACGTCGCTCGATGTTCCGGTGCTGGTCGTGCACGATCCGGCCGATTCGGTGGTGCCGTACTGCGAGGCGCAGCGGGTCGTGGCCGGTCTTCAGGAGGCGACGCTGTGGCCGGCCCCGGGCGCGGGGCATGGGCGAATCCTCTCCGACGCGAGGGTGCGCGAGCAGGTGCGCGAATTTGTGACGCGACAGATGTCGAATTTTGGAGAGTTGGCGAGATGAGCACGACAGCGGTGGAGATGCGGACGTTGATGTGTCTGGTGTGCGGCTGGATTTATTCGGAAGAACGGGGGGCGCCGGACGACGGCATCGCGCCGGGAACGCGCTGGGAAGACATTCCAGCCAAGTGGAAATGTCCGGAGTGCGGCGTCGGCAAGGAAGATTTCGAAATGGTGTCGATCTGACGTGATGGAGGGGCGCGCGTCGCCTTTCCTCGCGCCCGGCAGCGCAACAGCAGGTTTTACGCGTGTGCCGGGCAGGCGCTGCGGTACCCCATCCCGGCAGGCGACTCGTGCGGCGGCGGTGCTATCCGTTCAGCCGGAACCGACCTTTGAATGGAGTGTGAAAATGGTTGCACGACAGGTAGTGATCTGCAGTCCCGTCAGAACGCCCATCGGCGCGTTCGGCGGCGCGTTGAAGGACGTTGCCGCGACCGCGCTCGGCGCAGTCGTGGTCCGCGAAGCGGTACGTCGCAGCAACGTCGATCCGGCGGAATTGGCCGCGGTCGTGATGGGCAACGTCGTCCAGGCAGGAAACAAGATGAATCCCGCGCGTCAGGCAGCCATCGGGGGCGGCGTTCCGGTGGCCGTGCCTGCGCTTACCGTGAATCGCGTGTGTGGCTCGGGTGCCCAGGCCATCGTGAATGCGGCCCAGGAAATCTGGCTTGGATTCGGCTCGGTCGCGGTAGCGGGCGGAATGGAAAACATGGACCGCGCCCCGTATCTGCTGGAAAGCGGGCGATGGGGCCATCGGATGGGGAATGCAGGGATCGTCGACAGCATGCTCGGGGACGGCCTCGTCGACGCGTTTTCCAACCGGCATTCCGGATGGCACACGGAGGACCTCGTTGCAGCGATGGGGATCACGCGCGCGCAGCAGGACCGGTGGGCGGCGCGTTCGCAGCAGCGCTTCGTGCAGGCTCAAGGACGCGGGGCGTTCGACCCGGAGCTTGTCGCGGTCGAAATCGAGGGGCGGAAACAGACCGTCAGATTCGAGCGCGACGAGCAGCCGCGGCCGGACACGACGGTCGAGTCGCTTGCCGGATTGAAGCCCGCGTTTCGCTCCGACGGCACCATCACCGCGGGCAATGCGCCCGGATTGAACAGCGGTGCGGCGGCGATGATCGTGGCGGAGCGGGAGTATGCCGAGGCGCGCGGTATCGAGCCGATCGCGACGCTCGTGTCGTATGGCGTGGGTGCGGTCGAGCCAGGCATGTTCGGACTGGGGCCCGTGCCGGCAGTCAGGATGGCGCTCGCGCGTGCCGGATGGTCGTTGAACGACGTGGAGCGTTTCGAGATCAATGAGGCGTTTGCCGCCGTGCCGATCGCGGTCGTCCGGGAGCTCGGCATCGACGAGGAACGGGTGAATGTCGAAGGCGGGGCGATTGCGCACGGTCATGCAATCGGCGCAACCGGTGCCGTCTTGACGACCCGCCTTGCGCATTCGATGCGCCGCGATGGTGTGAAACGCGGCATGGTGACGTTGTGCATCGGCGGCGGTCAAGGCATCGCCCTCGCCCTGGAGGCCGTCTGACGGCGTCTCGATCGCGACAGGAGCCGGCAACGTCCCGACCATCAGCAATCACGGAGAAGACATGGACCAGCGTTCAGCACTGGAAGACCTGTGTGCCCCTGCCGCGACCGGGCACACGACGACGCAGACGGAGCTCGCGCGCAAGTGGTTGACGCACTTCGGTGCCGACCGCGTGCAGGACCTCGACGTCGGTATGCTCGAGGCGATTGCCTGCTACGTCAGGAAGGGAGTCTCTCCTCCGGGCGAATAGCTCGCGATTCACGTGCGCCCATTGCGTGTCCGGCGCGCGTGACCGGCCGGGCCAAGGGCGCAAGCGCGGCGCAGCTTGCCCCTGGCCTGGCTCGATCCGATCGCACGCAGGCGTGCCGCCCGGCGTCATGGCGTTGATGGTGTCGCGGCGTGTGCGGGCCGGACGGACGTGGACGAAACGCGGCTCTGCCTCAAGCGCGGACGCCGCGGGCGTGCTGGGAATTCTGCGCAGACCCTGGCCACCCGCCTCGCACACAGCCCTCAACGAACCGTCGCCTCGACGCGCGCATCCCCGCCGACTTCCCGGCGCTCAGTCGCCAATACGGTGGCCGGTACATGCGGTCCCGGCACCCGGAATACGGCGACCCTGCGAATCAGATACAGCGTGATAAAGCTGACCGTCACCGCGATGCATTTCGCGGCGTTATTGCCGAGCAGTGCCGAAGCAACGTGCACGATGCCCCCAGTTAGCAGCGAACCGAACCCGCAGCTCGCCGCGAACAGCAGCGCTTCGCCGAGCTGCCGGCGGCCGGTCGTCTCCGAGCGGAATACGAAGCGGCGCGAAAGCATGTAATTCACGACGCCGCCGATCAGGTACGCCATCCACGCCGACATTCCGGCATCGATCTGCATGGTCGAGGTCAGCGCGAGGAACAGAGACCAGTCGGCGACGAGCGACAGTGCGCTCACGACGAAATAGCTGGAAAACATCATGTCCGCCCCCACTGAACAGTGCGGGCCGGGACCGCGCGCAACCCCGATGCGCCGGCTTGCGGTTCGCTGCCACTCTCGTGATATTCCGCGTCCTCATTGACGGCCCAGACGTCGCGAAGCTTGTGCCCGGCGACGATGTTCTCGACCGTCAACATCGCGGTCATCATTGCGTGATCCTGATTGTTGTACTTGTGCATTCCGTTACGGCCGACGAGATGCAGGTTCGGATAGTGCTCGGCCAGATCCGTGCGGACCTGATCCACGATGTCGCGATATTCGTCGTCGTACACGGGATATGCTTTCGGCTGACGAACGACGCGCGATCCGCGAATCTGGTCGCGCGTTGCAAGACCGATTTTCTCGAGTTCAACGATCGCGAGTTCGGTGATATCGGCATCGCTGCTTTCCCACATCGAATCGCCGTCGAAGCAAAAGTATTCGAGTCCGAGGCAACCGCCCGTCGCCGCGTCCGGCACCATCTCGGGCGACCACGACGCGAAATTCTGGATGCGCCCGACCTTGACGGACGGGTCGTGGATGTAGATCCAGTTGTCCGTGAATGTGGCGGGCCTATCGAGTATCAGTGCGACCGTGATGAAGTCTCGATACTGCAGCTTCGACGCCGCAGCCGCGGATGACGGAGCGGGTGAAATTGCGTTAAGCGTTTCACGCAGCGGCGCGGTGCACACCACGTCACGCGCGCTGATGCGATTTATCTGGCCGTCCTGGCCGAGGGTTTCGACGAGCCAGCGCTGCGCGCGGCAGTCGTAGTGCATCGCACCGGCAGCTTGTCCCATCATCAGTTGTCCGCCCTGATCCTGGAATTTCCGGGCGGCGGCTTCCCACAACATGCCGGGGCCGCGGCGCGGGTAATGGAAGGATTCGATCAGGGTCTTGACCTGGGTCTTGCGCGACCGGATGCCGAGTGAGCGCTTCACTGCACTGACGATGGCGGTAGACAGGCTCAGGCCCTTGATGCGTTGCGCGGCCCAGTCGGCCGAAATCTCGTCGCACGACATGCCCCAGACCTTTTCGGTATACGTCTTGAAGAAGATCGAGAAAAGTCGTTCTCCGAATTGATTGGCGACCCATTGATGAAAGGACTTCGGGTTCGGGCAAGGCTTGACGCGCGCTGCAAGGTACGAAAGCACGCAGCGAGTACTTTCGATGATGCCGAGATTTAGCAGGGCCTCGATTCCGTCGAGTGGGTAACGGTAGAACTTGTTTCGGTAAAAGATGCGCGAGCTGCGCGGGCGCTCGATGAAGTCGTCCGGTAGCAGTTCATGCCACAGTGCGACCACGTCCGCGGATTTGGAGAAGAAGCGGTGTCCCCCGATGTCGAAGCAGTGGCCGTTGAACCGTTCGGTACGACTGATGCCGCCGACATAGTGAGGATCCTTCTCGACGAGTGCGACCGACAGCTCGGTCTGCTTGGTCAGCAGATAGCCGGCGGTGAGGCCGCCCGGCCCCGCGCCGATGATGAGTACGTCAACCGATTGATCCATGTTGTCACCCCGAGTCTTAGGTCGCTGGTCCATTGACTTTCGTATCGGCCGCGCCAGCTGGACGGCAAACTGCCATGTCGAATCGATGATTGGGATTTCGCGTTCAAACGTCGTGTGCTGGCGTGGAGCGAGATCGGGATGCATCGTCTCGAGCGGTCGTTGGTGGTCGCGCGGGCCCCGCGTTGATCTTGTTGGCTTGTTGCGTGCTCACGAATGACGCGTTCCGAGCTGCGGCAGTCGTCCTGATGCTGCGGCAGTCGTACAGCCAGACAGTGTTGTTGGGTTCGGGTGACCAGGCGTAGCGGGTCACCAGCTCCGGGTAGCGCTGATGCGACACGATGAAATCCAGCACCGGGTCTGCACAGATGTGCTGGATGCCCGCTCGGGTCAGCGGAACGTATTCATACTTGGACACGAAAACGGTCGACTTTTTTTCCGTGCCGTTGTCGCCGCGTGGTCGCGCGGCATACGGGTCTTGTTTGATCAGTTCGACCCGCCGTACGGCCTCGAAGGTAGTCCGGCGGTGGAAGATCAGACCCGCAGCCTGTGTCGACGAGTAATAGCTCGACGTCTTCATCATTAGCCACGGATAGACGACTTCGTCCTCCGGGCCGTCCCAATAGACGATGTCGCCGCGTGCGACCGTACCTTCGAATGGCGCGAGGTCCGCGCGGTCGGCGCCGGCTTCCATGATCTTGGCCGGTTCCGAGCGCTGGTCGATATTGACAAGTCCGTAGCCCGCGAATGCGGCCAGCATGACGGGCAGGCCGATGACCGCGATGCGTTTGCGCGACAGATTGAGCATGACGAACAACGCGACCAGTGTGACGGCCAGGTGCGTGTGAATGAGCGTTTCGAGCCACGGGATGTCCAGCATCACGCTGCCGGTCGGGTATGCGGCGCGACCGACCTGATACGCGCACTGGAAGACGATCCAGACCGTCGCGGCAACGAGCGTCGTGCCGATCCACGTATAGCGAACTGCCGGGGCGAGGTCGCTGAGAAGTGCCCTCGGAGCGCCGGGTGCCGGCCGTCCGGCCGTCGCGTTGTGCGCCACGGAGATTGCCAGCGCGATGATTCCACCGCCGACGTCGAGCAGTAGCCAGCAAATCGCGAACAACCAGATCAGCGTCGGTTGCGTGTGACACTCGCGTCGCACGAGCAATATCGCCGCAGGCCATTGCATCAACGTCAGCAGCCACAGCGCGCGCCAAGGTTGCAACTGTATCCAGACCGCGTCCTGTCCGGTCAAGTCCGCGATCGTGGTTAGCGCGACACCGGCAACACCGATCAGCGTGAGGTTCGACCACAGCGTCCGGTAATCCTGAACTTGGGTCGCACATAGCGTCGCAGGAAGTGCGATAGCCCAACACACCTTGCTCCACTCAGTGAGCGACCATAAGGTCGGAAACAGGAATGGCGCGTTGTAGCGCGCGATTGACCGCCATTCCGGATCAAACGGATACAGGTGCAGCGCCTTGAACGGCGGCATCTGGACGACGGCGAAAGCGATCAGCGCGAGCGGCAATAGCCGCCACCACTTCGCCCGTGGCATCCGGCCGAGTACGACGAAGACAAACGAAGCGCCGCCGATCAGCGGATGAACGGCAGTTGCGACGATTGTCAGCGCAATGGCAATGCGATACCGACGCTCGAGCATCGACGCAAGCGCCCACAGGCCAAGCGCTTCGGCGGGAAGCCGGGCGGTGAGAAAGCCTTCGTCGTACGAGAAGATCAACCCGGCGCCGTAATCGGACGGCATGCAGGCAACAAAGAACAATGCGAGCCAATGCCATGGTTCGGGCAGCAGTTTCTTTGTCAGCCGCCACATGCCGCTCCACCAGAGTGCCTGCGCTGCGATCAGGCACGCGAGATTGCTCGCGCGGAGCCCGAACGCTGAGACGAGCTTCGCGAAGATTCGGCCATAAATCGTCCAGCGATCCTGGGAGCCATATTCAAAGAACAGGTCGTGCGAAAAATTCTCGGGATGAGCGTTATATAGCGCCTGCGCGGTATACAGGATCGCGTCGTGTCGAATGCCTGTATAAGGGTGAGTTATCAGGAACAGAACGACCAGCGAAAGCGCAAGTGCGATGACCGAATAAGGTCGTTTCTGAGTCCGATTCATGATTGAATGGAAGACTTTTATCGACGATATTTCATGAGCCCGGCAATCCGTACGCGGCGGAGCGAACCGTGGGGTTCAGGCTTCGCTGACGGCGGCGGGTACATCCTGACGGTCCGGGCCTTTCGGTGAAAGGCCGGGCGGCGCTCAGGGCGTGCGTTGCGGCTTGCAGTCCATAGCCCGCGATACGCGGGTGCTCATGCCGACGACGTGAGAGGTGGCATGGTGCGGTTGTGCGCGCACAGACTTCCGCCGTTTCTGATTCGGCGCGGATGCCTGTCGGAATGTCCGGCAACTGCCGGAGACCGCTCCCGGTGCGATCGTTGCTGCGCCGCTGCTCATCCCCGACGACGCCGCGATCGAAATGATGATGCTTGTTCTCATCGTGTCCCCCGATGCGTCCTGCACCGAAAAAGCGCTTTTACTGGTGCGTCGGACGCGGACTCTGTAGAAATTTTTGGTTAAGCGCCGGGACGGCTGGCCCAGCGCGTTTGACGCGAACGCACGGAGCGTGCCACGGCGTTCGGAGCGTGCGTTCCAGGCTGATGAGGCGGCATCGATGCGAGCCGAAGTCCCGGTTGTCGTGCGAAATGTGTCAGTCTTGAAACCACCGGATCGGCTCGGCAGTCCATCGCGGCGCGGTTGAACGTGGACGGCGGGGACATCACGATCGGTTTTGATCTTGAAGCAGAGGCCGGCGAGCGATGGCGAGACCCTCCCCCGGCGAGCGAGTCCTCGGTGTCGGGCAGGCAACTAGGCACTCGCCGACCGCGAGCATGGCGGGAATCAGCGGTCGTGTCGGCGCATGTGCGCATGGAGTGCGCCCGGACAACCGGAACGTGCGCAATGTTTCAGATTTGAAACGTTGCTTTGGAAAATGCCCTTGCGATCACGCTGAGCCGAAAGTCGGCAACGGGTCGAGAACCGCCGGTCATCTCGACCACACGGTCCACCCGGTCGCGTGTTTTCGCACCGCCGGCAAGCACCGGCCTGCTGCCGCCAATTGATGACCAAACCGCAAGACCTAGTGCATAGATATCGTTTGCCGCGGCGTTAATGACTATCGACAATTGTGGCTCGAATTCCCGCCGTTGCGCCAGAAGCGCGCGTTGGCGGGCGGCCCCTGTCGGCTATCCCGGCCGTCGCCGCCACCCAGATCACGACGACATGTACGCGTTCACGCCCTCATTCCAGAATCCCGCCGGTTCGCCGATCCGCGAGCTGTTCAAGTACCTCTCCGAGCCGGGGATGATTTCGTTCGCCGGCGGCTACCCGGCCAGCGACCTGTTCGACGTCGACGGCCTGAACACGGCTGCCGAACGCGCGTACGCGCAGCCGGTCCGCTGCCTGCAATACGGCCCGACCGACGGCCTTGCCGAACTGAAGCAGCAACTGATCGCGTTGATGGCGCGCCGCAACGTGACGTGCACGCCGGCCGAACTGCTCGTCACGACCGGCTCGCAACAGGGCCTCGATCTGCTGCTGCGCGTGATGGTCGCCCCAGGCGACGTCGTGTTGACCGAACAACCGGCGTATCCGGCGACGCTGTCGGCGATGCGCCTGCAGCAGGCGCGCATCGTGACGATCCCCGTCGACGGCGATGGCCTCGATGCCGACCGCCTCGCGTCGCAACTCGCCTCCGGCGCGATCGTGCAGCCGAAACTGCTCTACACGGTGCCGACCTTCGCGAATCCGACCGGCGCGACGCTTGCGCGCGAACGCCGCCTGAAGCTGCTGCGTCTCGCGGTGCAATACCGTTTCCTGATCGTCGAGGACGATCCCTACGGCGACCTGCGTTTCGCGGGAGAACCGGTGCCGTCGATGCTCGCGCTCGCGAACGAAGTCGAAGGCGCACGCGACTGGATCGTGCACTTCGCAAGCCTGTCGAAAATCGTCGCGCCGGGGCTGCGCGTGGGCTGGACGATCGCGCCGGCCGAAATCGCGCGGCGCTGCGTGATCGCGAAGCAGACGGTCGACCTGTGCAGCGCGCCGTGGACGCAAGCCACCGCCGCCGAATATCTCGCCGCCGGCGCGCTCGAGCGTCATCTGCCGCGCATCACGGCGGCCTACAAGCGCAAGTGCGATGCGATGTGCGACGCGCTGCGCGACGGCTTCGGCGATGCGATCACGTTTCATCGTCCCGAAGGCGGGATGTTCGTGTGGGCGCGGATCGGCGCGGTGTCGTCGGACGTGCTGCTGCAACAGGCGATCGCGAACAAGGTCGTGTTCGTGCCGGGCAAGGCGTTCTTCGCTGACAACGTCGACGCCGCTTCGCTGCGGCTGTCGTTCGCCGCGCCCGACGTCGACGCGATCCGGGAAGGCGTGGCGCGCCTCGTGCGCGCGTATGGTGCGGCGCTGGCCGCGTGAGGAGGAGAGACACATGAGCATCGTCGTCAACGACACCGCACGGATGGATGAAGCGCCGCGCATCGCCGGTATCCGTCCCGTCGAACACAAGTCGTCGCAGATCGGCGCGGGGCCGCAGTACGTCGCCGACGTGCTCGGCCGCTTCGGCGCGGATTCGACCGACACGCGCGACGCCGCACCGGTCGTCCTCGGCTACAACTGAACCGCATGGCGGGGGGCCTGCAACGCAATCCCGCCGCCGAAACGATTAAGCTGGCGTGATCGAACCACGCAGGATCGCCAGATCATCATGTCCGACATCGATATCGAATCGCTCACGGAAACGTACGACCGCCTCTGGTCGTGCCTCGAGTCCGGCGTCGGTGCACAGCGCTCGCCTTTCACCATGGTGCAGGCCGCGACGCTCGGCCTCGACGGCGCGCCGAAGGTGCGCACGATCGTGCTGCGGCAGGTGAGCCGCGCCGATCATCGGCTGTCGTTCCATACCGATGCGCGCTCGGAGAAGGTCGTGGAGCTGCGCCGCGATCCGCGTATCGCGATCGTCGCGTACGATCTCGATTCACTCGTGCAGATTCGCGCGGAAGGCGTTGCGACGATTTGCGACGACGAAGCACAACGTCGCGCGGTCTGGCAATCGAGCCGTCCGCATACGCTGCTGCTGTATCGTGCACCGCTGCGCCCGGGCACGCCGATCGAGTCGCCGGAAGACGCGCACGTCACCGCAAGCCCGGGCACGGGCACGGCGACCACCGACGACGGCTACCGCAACTTCTGCCTGCTCCACGTCACGGTGACGCGCATCGACTGGCTCGACCTCGCCCGCGACGGCCATCGTCGCGCGGTGTTCGACGTGAGCGGCGACGGCTACGAAGGCCGCTGGATCGCGCCCTGACGGCGCGGTCGCGTCCCGGCTACAAACGCGTACAAACCAGACACATCCCCGATACGTCAGACCTTTCAAATGGGCAACGCCGCGCAACCGGCGCCCGCCCGAATGAAAGCGAAGGCGCGCCCCGCCGCGCGGCATGTTCACTTTCCACTTCACGAAAGGAGATGCCGAACGATGTCTTCCACACAGTTTTCCCCGATGCGTCGCCACCTGCTGGCCACTTCCGTGGCCGCCGGCGTATCCGCGATGCTGCCCACCGCGCTGCAGGCGGCAACCGGCGGCGACGGCATACGTCCGTTTACCGCCCATATCCCCGATGAAGCGCTGGCCGACCTGCGCCGCCGCATTGCAGCGACGCGCTGGCCGGGCCGCGAGACCGTCGCCGACGAATCGCAGGGCGTGCGGCTCGCGCGCATGCAGGCGCTGCTCCGTTACTGGGGCACCGACTACGACTGGCGCAAGGGCGAGGCGCGCCTGAACGGTTTCCCGATGTTCATCACCGAAATCGACGGGCTCGACATTCACTTCATCCATGTGCGTTCGCGGCACGCGAACGCGATGCCGATGATCATGACGCACGGCTGGCCGGGTTCGATCTTCGAGCTGCTGAAGGCGATCGGCCCGCTGACGGATCCGACCGCACACGGCGCGAGTGCCGACGATGCGTTCCACGTCGTCGTGCCGTCGCTGCCGGGTTTCGGTTTTTCGGGCCGTCCGACGAACACGGGCTGGGGCTCCGATCACATCGCGCGTGCATGGGGCGAGCTGATGGCGCGCCTCGGCTATACGCGCTTCGTGTCGCAGGGCGGCGACTGTGGCTCGGTGATCTCGCACCGGATGGCGATGCAGCGCGTGCAGGGCCTGGCCGGGATTCACGTGAACATGCCGGCGACGGTGCCGCCGGATATCGCGACGCTGCTCCAGACCGACGCGCCGGCACCGGCGTCGTTGTCGCCGAAGGAGAAGGCCGCGTACGAGAAGCTCGCGACGTTCTACCGCGATAACTGCGGCTACTCGGCGATGATGGTCACGCGCCCGCAGACGGTCGGCTATGCGCTCGCCGATTCGCCGTCGGGTCAGGCCGCGTGGATGTACGACAAGATCTCGCAGTGGACCTACAGCGGCGGCGTGCCCGAACGCTCGATCCCGCGCGACGAGATTCTCGACGACATTTCGTTGTACTGGCTGACCGACACGGCGACGTCCGCGGCGCAGATTTACTGGGAGGATCACTCGAACAACTTCAACGCGGTGGACATCTCGCTGCCGGCGGCGATCACGGTGTTCCCCGGCGAGATCTACCAGGCGCCGCGCAGCTGGGCCGAGCGCAGCTATCGCAACCTGATCTACTTCAACGAAGTCGACAAGGGCGGGCATTTCGCGGCATGGGAGGAGCCGGAGCTGTTTGCCCGGGAAGTGCGTGCCGGGTTCCGGCCGTTGCGTCGCGCGTAAGCGGGGTTTGACGGGAAAACGCGGGCCGGTTGCGATGCCGGCCCGCGTTCATTGCGACGTGAGCGTCTTCAACGCGTGCGCAAACCGCTTGTCCGCCAGATACGCGACGTTGAACCGGCAATACGCGGACGGCTGATCGGCCTGCGGCGAGAACACCGCGCCCGGCGCGAGGATCACGCCGCGCTCCAGCATCGCCTGCGCCAGTGCCATCGAATCCGGCCAGCCGGGCATCGCGGCCCACAGATACAGGTTCTGCTCGCACGGCCGATAGACCTGTGCGCCGAGCCGGTCGAGCGCGTCGAGGGCGGTGCCGGTCGCACGTCGCAGCTTCTCCTGAAGATGATTCGTATGCCGGAGAAAATGCCCGTCGCTGACGATTGCGTCGAGCGTGCGCTCGCAATACTCGGAGCTGCTCACATGGGTCAGCATCTTCACGTCGGCGAGATCGCTCGCGAGAGCCGCATTGCATGCGAGGAAACCCACGCGCAGCGCTGCCGACACCGATTTCGAGAAACTGCCGATATAGATCGTGCGGCGCAACTGGTCGAGTGTCGAGATGCGCGTGAGCGAGCGTGGCCGAAGGTCGGCCAGTGCGTCGTCCTCGACGATGATCAGGTCGTGCGCCTCAGCGAGCTGCAGGATGCGGTGCGCCTTGGCCGCACTGGTATCGGTCGCGGTCGGGTTGTGCCCGACCGATTTCGTGAAGAACAGCTTCGGCCGGTAGGCGCCGATATGCTCGGCCAGCTTCGCGACATCGGGGCCGTCGATCTCGCGCGGCACGCCCACGACGTTCGCGCCGCTCAGCTTGAGCTTGCCGAACAGCGGGTAGTAGCCCGGGTCGTCGACGAGCACGGTGTCGCCGGGGCGCACGAAGTAGCGCAGCACGAGATCCATCGCCTGGTTCGCGCCGTGCGTGAGTACGATCTGCGCGGGCGGTGCCTCGATTTCGTAGCCGGCGAGCTTCTGCTGCAGCGACTGGCGCAGCGGCAGATACCCGAAGCGGCTGCCGTAGCGGAACAGCGACGCGGAACCGGTACGCATGATGCGCTGCTGGTACTGGTTCAGCCGCGTCTCCTCGAGCCATTCGATCGGCGGGAAGCCTTCGCCCAGATTGAGCACGTCGGGCTTCTCGTGAAGCTGCTCGCGCATCAGCCACACGATGTCCATCGCGCGGTCGAGCGAGCTCGGCTCATCGATGGGGGGCGCGGCCGCCGCGCGCCGCGTGACGAAGAAGCCGGAGCCGCGGCGCGGCTCGATCAGGCCATCGGCGGCGAGCAGCTCGAACGCGCTGATCACGGTGTTCTTCGAACACCCGGACGCCTCGGCGTATTCCCTGATGGAAGGCAGTTTCGCGCCGGCCGGCAACACGCCTTCCTCGATCTGTCTGGCGAGATTGTCCGCCATGGCGCCAGACAGGCTGGCTCTTGCACGCTGTTTCATCGCGATGTTCCGTCGGGCGGATTCACTGTCATGGGTGCGGATGTCCGGCTGTCTGGACGGTCTGTACCTTTTCAATGGGTACAGCGTGACTATTATTCGGCTATCCGCTGCCCGCCGCAACCGTGGCAGACCACACCGCCACCCCGAGACAGAACGACATCATGTCCATCGATTCCGCGTTGCCGAATTTCCGTGCGCTGACGCCCGCACAACGTTTGTCCCACCTCGCCGGCGTCGTCGGGCTCGGCGATGCCGAGCACGCGCTGTTCGCTTCGCCGGGCGCGCTGCCGCTCGATACCGCGAACGGGATGATCGAGAACGTGATCGGCACGTTCGAGCTGCCGATGGCCGTGGCCGGGTACTTCCGGATCAACGACCGCGACGTGATCGTGCCGATGGCCGTCGAGGAGCCGTCGATCGTGGCGGCCGCATCGTATATGGCGAAGCTGTCCCGCGCGGCCGGCGGCTTTCGCACGTCGAGCAGCGGCCCGCTGATGCGCGCGCAGGTGCAGGTGATCGGCGTCGGCGACCCGTACGGCGCGCGGCTCGCGATCCTGCGGCACGCGGCCGAACTGATCGAATTGGCGAACAGTCGCGACAAGGTGCTCGTTAGCCTCGGCGGCGGTTGTCGCGACATCGAGGTACACGTGTTTCCCGACACGCCGCGCGGTGCGATGGTGGTCGCGCACCTGATCGTCGACGTGCGCGACGCGATGGGCGCGAATACGGTCAACACGATGGCCGAAGCCGTCGCGACCCGCATCGAAGCGATCACCGGCGGGCAGGTACGGTTGCGGATACTGTCCAACCTCGCCGATCTTCGCCTGGCGCGCGCAGAGGTACGGTACTCGGCGCAGACGCTCGCGACCGACGACTATTCGGGCGAAGCGGTGATCGATCGGGTGATCGATGCATACGTATTCGCGGCGACCGACCCGTACCGCGCCGCGACACACAACAAAGGAATCATGAACGGTATCGATCCGGTGGTGGTCGCGACCGGCAACGACTGGCGCGCGGTGGAAGCCGGCGCGCACGCGTATGCGAGCCGCAACGGCCGCTACACGTCGCTGACGACGTGGGAGAAGGCCGACAACGGCGACCTCGTGGGCACGATCGAGATGCCGATGCCGGTCGGGCTCGTCGGCGGCGCGACGAAGACGCACCCGCTCGCGCGTCTCGCGCTGAAGATCATGAACGTGACGTCGGCGCAGGAACTCGGCGAGATTGCGGTCGCGGTCGGGCTTGCGCAGAATCTCGGGGCGCTGCGCGCGCTCGCGACCGAAGGGATCCAGCGCGGCCACATGGCGCTGCATGCGCGCAACATCGCGGTGGCGGCCGGCGCAACCGGCGCGGACATCGACCGGATCGCGCAACGGATGGTCGCGGCGAACGACGTGCGCACGGATTTCGCGGTCGCGTTGCTGGCAGGGCGCAGCGACGGCTGATCCGCGGTGCTCGTGCGGCATGCCGCATGACGCGCCGGTACGGCCGGCGACATATCAATCAAGGAGGAGACACATGGAACAGACCGGTTCAAGCGCCGTATCGGCGGTGCCGCCTCGCGGACGGCCGTCCGCGCATGTCGATGCGTCGGCCGACACGCTCGTCGAGGTGTGGGGCGACACGGTCGCCACGAAACACCTGGCATGGTCGGTCCTGCTCGGCGTCGCGATCAGCCTCGGCGCCTTCGAGGCCGGCCGGTTCGCACTCGCGTCGTTCGTGCAGGATGCGGCCATCGCGCGGGCTTATGCAATGCTGATCGGCCTCGGCGGCTGCCTGCTGGGCGGCGTGCTGTGCGCGTTGCTGTTCAAGCCGAAGCGCACGGTGATCGAGCACGCGGCCGGCGGCCCCGAGCGCGACGAAGCGCTCCGGCAACTTGCCGAAGCATCGGGCGGCCTCGGCTCGGCAAGCGACCTGTCACCGAGTGCGCGTGCCGAAATGGAAGAACTCGGGCTGCTCGACCTGTTCGCTTCCTACGAAGCGTCGTCCGCGCGGGCGCGCACGGGAGGCCGCTGATGGACGCATTCGTGCATGCGTTGCCGTCCGCGCTGGCGATGGGGCTGCTCGGCGCGATCGTGTTCTCGGGCATCGGCCTGATCTCCGGCACGGACGAAACGACGACGATCGCGCCGCTTACGCTGCTCGTCGCGCTGCTCGGCGTGCCGCCCGCCGGCGTGTTCACGTTCTTTCTCGCGGGCGCGGTGGCCAAGCACATCACGCATTCGATCCCGACGGCCCTGCTCGGCATTCCCGGCGACACGATGGCCGCGCCGCTGTTGCAGCAGGCGACGCTGCTGCGCGCGCTCGGCGTACCGCACATCGCGCTGCGCAAGATGATTTCCGGCGCGATCGTCGCGGCGTTCGTCGCGCTGCCGCTCGCGGTGCTGTTCGCGTCGCTGCTCGCACCGTTCGGCACGGCGATCGCGAAGGCCGCACCGTGGGTGTTCCTCGCGGCAGCGGTCGGCATCGCATATTTTTCGGCGGGGCGCTGGGCGTCGGTGCTGCTGCTCGTGCCGTTCGTGATGCTGGTGGTCGGGCTGCAGGCGCTGACCGGTCGTTACGGCGTGAAGCTGAGCGTCAGCTACTTCCTCGGGATCGCGATCGGTCCGTTGGTCGCCGACCTGTTCTCGATCCTGTCCCCGGCCGAGCGGCGGCGCATGCGCCGCGACGGGCCGTCGACGTTCGTGCTCGCGCCGGACGTGAAGGGCTGGCGCGGTTACTTCCCGAATCCGCTGAAGGTGCTCGACCGCGAACAGGTCGGATGGACGGTCGGGACGGCCGTCGTGTCGAGCGCGACCTTCGTGTTCAGCCCGGTCGCGATGACGGTGCTGATGGGCGAGATCGTCGGCGCGCGCGTGCGCCATGCGTATCAGCGCCTGACGACCGTGATCGCCGCGCGCAACGGCGTGACCGAGGCGACCTACATCGCGGAGGCGCTGATTCCGCTGATCGCGTTCGGGTTGCCGCTGAGCCCGGTGGCGGCAGGCCCGGCCGCGCCGCTGTTCAATGCGCCGCCGCGCTTCACGGTCGACGCGGCGAGCGGGCAAATTCACAACCTGCATACGCTGATGAGCTGGCCGGAGTTCCTCGGCTACGGCCTGCTGTCGATCCTGCTGGCCGCGCTGATCGCGTATCCGCTCGCGATGCATCACGCGCACCGCGCGGCGGCGTTCGTCGCGCGCAAGCTGAGCCACGAGGCGATCATCGCGACATTCGCGGGGCTGATCGTCGTGATCGGCGTGTGGGAAGGGCAGTTGCCGGGGCTCGCGGTGATCGTCACGGTCGGCCTGTTCGGCGGGATGCTGTCGCGCCTGTTTGCATTCAACACGGGCGTGCAGTTCATGGGGTATTACGTCGCGGTGCTCAGCGTGCCGGCGATCGTCAAGCTGTTCTGAAGCGCCGGCGCACGGGGTCGCGTGTGCCGCGCGGCCCCGGGACGCGCCGTTTCGCAGGTGATTTTTGAATCGCTGTATGTCGTACCGGAACACAGATACGTTGGGATACAAAGCCTCCGGATGGTTCGGATATAAAACCGGTGAAGCGATTCACAAGGGCGGCGCGGTGCCACGTGCCGCCGCCGTGAACGGCGATACCTGAACGCCCGCACGTGCCGCGGGCCACTTCCTTAGCGATCGACAATGGAGAACGCGTCATGCCTGATACCGTGAACACCCGCCGCCGCCTGATTCTGGGCACGACACTCGCCAGCCTGAGCCTCGCCGACCTCGGGTTCGGCTCGCTGGCACGCGCGCAGTCGGCGCCCGATGCGTCTGCGCCGAAGCGCGCGGCCGGCGCGGCCTCGCTCGGCAAGATCCACCAGATCGACGCGGGCGTGCTGAACGTCGGGTATGCGGATCTCGGACCGAAGAACGGCCCCGTCGTGTTCCTGCTGCACGGCTGGCCGTACGACATCTACAGCTACGCGGAAGTCGCGCCGCTGCTCACGGCGGCCGGCTATCGCGTGATCGTGCCGTACCTGCGCGGCTACGGGTCGACGACGTTCCGCTCGGCCGACACCGTGCGCAACGGCCAGCAGGCTGTGACGGCCGTCGACATCGTCGCGCTGATGGATGCGTTGAAGATCGATCGCGCGGTGTTCGGCGGCTACGACTGGGGTGCGCGCACGGCCGACATCATCGCGGCACTCTGGCCGCAGCGCGTGAAGGCGCTGGTGTCGGTGAGCGGCTACCTGATCGGCAGCCAGGAGGCGAACCGCAAGCCGCTGCCGCCGCAGGCGGAATTCCAGTGGTGGTATCAGTTCTACTTCACGACCGAGCGCGGCGCGCTCGGCTACGCGGCGAATCGCGACGCGTTCAACAAGCTGATCTGGCAGCTCGCGTCGCCGAAGTGGCAGTTCTCCGACGAAACCTACGCGCGCAGCGCCGCATCGTTCCAGAACCCCGACCACGTGGCCGTCGTGATCCACAACTATCGCTGGCGCCTCGGGCTTGCGAAGGGCGAAGCCCAATACGACGACATCGAGCGGCGGCTCGCCACCGGCCCGGCCATCACCGTGCCGACGATCACGATGGAGGGCGACGCGAACGGCGCGCCGCATCCGGAGCCTGCCGCTTATGCGAAGAAGTTCACGGGCAAGTATCAGCACCGGACCATCACCGGCGGCATTGGCCACAACCTGCCGCAGGAAGCGCCGCAGGCGTTCGCGGATGCGATCCTGCAAGTGGAACACCTGTGATGCGGGCAGACACGGGTGCGTTGCGCCGCGGCGCGCGCCGTGCGCTCGTCGCGGGCGCGCTGCTGGCGGGCGCGTGGTCGGCGAGCGGTCCGGCCGCGTTCGCGGAGCCGCCGAAGCCGGCGGCGTCGCCGATCTACGGCGTGACGATCCCGCCCGGCTACCGCAAGTGGGAAATGGTCGCGCCGGCCGAGGAAGCGGCGCCGCTCGACGAATTGCGCGTGGTCCTCGGCAATCCCGTCGCGATCCGCGCGCTCGAACAGTCGACGCTGCCGTTTCCGGACGGCACGATCCTCGTGAAGCTCGCGTACAAGCGCAAGCAGTCCGAAGAGTTTGCGCCGGCGACGGTGCCCGGCCAGGCGACGACCGTGCAGGTGATGGTGAAGGATTCGCGCCGTTACGCGTCGACGGGCGGCTGGGGCTTCGGGCGCTTCATCAACGGCGTGCCGGCTGATATCGGTCAGCACCAGACCTGCTTCGCGTGTCATCAGGCGCGCGTGAAGAATCACGATTTTGTGTTCACGCGGCTTGCGCCCTGATGTGACCTGACCGGATCGGTCAGACGGAAAGGCGTGCCGCGCGTGGCACGCCTTTTTTCATGGTGGAGGGGCGGGCGATGTGTTGGTTACCGGGTTTGTATCGCACTGTATCGGGAACCGCTGCGGAAACATCGGATTGCACAACGCCCCTGTTTCGGAAACATGCCGGATACGTGAGCGGGTTCTACTGTCGACATGCAGCAAACGTTCGGTGCGAGACGTTCGCACCGGATGCCGAGTGATCGATACCCCAACTTCCTCCAAGGAGAAATCTCATGAAAGCCGCTCGAATCCTCGCAGTTGCCGTGCTCGTTTCGATCCCCGCATTGTCGTTCGCCGATACCGGCCACGGCCTCACGCGTGCCGACGTGCGCGCCGACCTTATCCGGCTCGAGAAGGCCGGCTACAACCCCGCCGGCAGTGAAGCGCATTACCCGGACGATATCGCCGCCGCAGAGAGCGCCGCCGCCGCGGCGCAGCAGGTGGCACGCTCGGACCAGAACGGCCCGTCGAAGTCGCAGGACGACAACGTGGCTGCCGTGTCGGCGCCTGCCACCCGCTACGCCGCGGCCGACAAGCGCGCCGCACGGAACGCGCGGACGGACACCGACGATCTGTACGCACATTCGTGATGCAATCGCCGCGCCTGCCGCGCGCGGGCGCGGCCGCATCGGAAACACTTCAGATGAACGACACGACGGAAAGGAGCATGAAGATGATCGGTTTGACGAAACGGGTTCTGGTGTCCGCGGCGGTGCTCGGCGGGCTGTTCGGTGCGGTCGCGGCGCAGGCCGCGCCGAAGGACGACCTGAAAGGCACGAACGTCGTGCTCGTGCACGGCGCATTCGCCGACGGGTCGAGCTGGAACCGCGTGATTCCGCTGCTCGAAGCGCGCGGCCTGCACGTCGTGTCGGTGCAGAACCCGCTGAGCTCGCTGGCCGACGACGCAGCCGCGACGAAGCGCGCGATCGACGAACAGAAGGGCCCTGTCGTGCTGGTCGGCCATTCGTGGGCCGGTGTCGTGATCAGCGACGCCGGCAATGACGACAAGGTGAAGTCGCTCGTCTACGTCGCGGCATTCGCGCCGGACAACGGCCAGTCGATCGCCGATGTCACGCAGGGGTTGCCGGCGCCGTCGTGGGCCGGCGAGCTGCGCAAGGACGGAGGCGGTTTCGCGACGCTGTCGGACAAGGCGATCGCGCAGGATTTCGCACCGGACCTTCCGCCCGCGCAGCAACGCGTCGTCGCGGCGACGCAAGGGCCGTGGTACGGTGGCTGCATCTCGGAGAAGGTCGCGCAGGCCGCGTGGCATGCCAAGCCGTCGTCGTTCGTTGTCGCGACGCAGGACCGGATGATCGATCCGAAGCTGCAAGAGGCGATGGCGAAGCGGATCGGCGCGACGGTCACGCGCGTGAACGGCAGCCACGTCGCGATGCTGAGCCAGCCCAAGGTCGTGGCCGACGCGATCATCGCGGCCGCGGAACGTGCGAAGCAGGATGCGCAGTGAGTGAATGCGGCGCCGCGTGGCGGATGACGTGGCGCCGTCGGTGATTGTGATGTCCTTTCACGAGGAGAAGTCATGACGCAGCAACTCTGGCAACTGTCGGCGACTGAAATTGCGAAACGCGTGCGGCAACGTGAAGTGTCCGCGCGGGAAGTGGCGGATGCCGCACTGGCCCGCCTCGACGCGGTGAACCCGGCGATCAATGCGGTGGTCGAGCATCGCCCCGACGACGTGCGGCGGCAGGCCGACGACGTCGATCGCGCGATCGCCCGCGGCGACGATCCCGGCCCGCTTGCCGGGGTGCCCGTGACCGTGAAGATCAACGTCGACGTCGCGGCGTTCGCGACGACCAACGGCACGCGGTTGCAGGAAAACCTGATCGCGAGCGCCGACAGCCCGTCGGTGTCGAACCTGAGAAAGGCCGGTGCCGTGCTGCTCGGCCGCACCAATTCGCCGACGTTCGCGCTGCGCTGGTTCACGTCGAACCTCGTGCACGGCCATACGTACAATCCACGCAACCGTTCGCTGACGCCCGGTGGTTCGAGCGGCGGCGCGGCGGCTGCCGTGGCCGCCGGGATCGGCCCGATCGCGCTCGGCACCGACATCGGCGGCTCGGTGCGTTATCCGGCCTATGCGTGTGGCGTGCATGGCATCCGGCCGTCGCTCGGGCGTGTGCCGGCATTCAATGCGTCGTCGCCGGAGCGTGCGATCGGCGCGCAACTGATGTCGACGACGGGGCCGATCGCACGCACGATCGACGATCTCGCGCTGGCGCTGCGTGCGCTCGCCGCACCGGACCCGCGCGACCCGTGGCACGTGCCGGTGCCGATCGACGGTCGCCCGGTGCCGAAGCGCGCGGCGCTGTGCGTGCGTCCGCGCGGTCTGGAAGTCGTGCCCGAGGTCGAGGCCGCGTTGCGCGATGCCGCGCGACGGCTCGTCGACGCGGGATGGGCGGTCGAAGAAATCGACGATACGCCGCCGATGCGCGAGGCCGCGCTGTTGCAGGAGCAACTCTGGCTCGGCGACGGATTCGATGCGCTGGCAAACGCGGTGGCGAGCGACGGCGATCCGGGCGCGGCTGCGGTGATCGCCGCCGTGCGCGGCAAGGTGCGCGATCTGCCGGCCGACGTGATCAGCCGTGCGCTCGTGCGGCGTACGACGCTGACGCGGCAATGGCGCCTGTTTCTCGACGAATATGCGGTGTTGTTGTTGCCGGTGTCGTCTGAGCTTCCGTTTCCCGACGATCTCGATCGGCAAGGGCCGGAAGCGTTCGAGCGCGTATGGGAAGCGCAGCTCACGCTGCGGGCGCTGCCGGCGATGGGGCTGCCGGGGCTCGCGGTGACGACCGGGATCGTGAACGACGTGCCGGTGGGTGTGCAGGTGGTTGCCGCGCATCATCGCGAGGATCTGTGCTTGCTCGCGGGGCGTGACATCGAGGGGCGCGGCGCGCCGATCGTGGCAGTCGATCCGGTACGCTGATGCGGTGACGGGCGTGATGCGTCGACGATGCGCCACGCCCGTCGGCCATCGTTCCATCGAAGCGCGCCGTTCGACCCGGCGCGCGATTTCATTTCGGATTCCGTTTCAACGTGTGGCGCATCGCGCGCAGGGTGTCGCAAGTTGCCCTTTTCCGTGGCGATGCGGGGCCGCAATGGCGCTCAGCGCCCGGCCAGCATCCGCCCGCCGAGCCCCATCAGCAGCAGCCCGGCCGTCGTGTCGAGCACGGCCTTGCGCCGGATCAGCAGCCGCCGCACCGACGGGTGCGACGCGAGCAGCGCCATCGTGCAGTACCACGCGCCCGAAATGCCAATCGACAGCGCGACGACCGCGAGATCGAACCACGCCGGCGCATGGGCCGGCACCATCAACGCGAAGATACTGCCGTAGAACGCGACGGATTTCGGGTTCGTCATGCTGACCACGTAACCCTTCTTCGCGGCATGCCAACCGGAGGACGCGGCCGGCGCGGAAACGGCGAGCGGCTGGCGCGCGGTCAGCACCATTTTCAGGCCGAGCCAGATCAGGTACGTGGCGCCCGCGAGCCGCAGCGCGCTGTGCACCCAGGCGACGTGGGTGACGAGCAGGCCGAAGCCGGCAATCGCGATCGCGGCCCAGGTGCCCGATGCGGCCGCGAGGCCGAGCCCGGTCATCACGCCGGCGCGGCGCTGCGCGACCGCGGTCGACGTGACGATCACGAAGTTCGGGCCTGGGCTGGCCACGCTCAGGAACAGGACGCCGGCGAGCGGCAGCAGGAGGGCGATGGTGGTCGACATGGCTTGGGCGGCGAAGCGACGGAAGGAGCGTTCATCTTACCCGAGCGCGACGCACCGGCCGTCGCACGGCTGCGACCGCGATTGTTGACGGCGTTGGAAAGGTCCAATCCAGAAAGAGCAATAGGTGCCGCGAATATGACCGATTATTCTCCCGAGCGCTATACCGGCAGGCGGACACGAATGCTGTCGGACTGCTTACAAAATCAATCGCTCAGGGAGGCCTTTCATGAAACGCATCGTCGTATCCGGTGGTGTCGGCGCGGTATTCGTCTTGACCGCGGCATCGTCCGCATTTGCGCAGAGTTCCGTCACGTTGTATGGCCTCGTCGATACGGCGATCCGTTATCAGACGAATGCCGGCCCCGACGGGAAGGACCTGATCGGAATGACGGTCGGCCCCGAGACGCACAGCCGCTGGGGCTTGCGCGGCAGCGAGGATCTCGGCGGCGGCCTGTCGGCGATCTTTCGTCTGGAGAACGGTTTCGAGCTCGGCGACGGCAAGCTGCACGTCGCGAACACGCTGTTCAGCCGGCAGGCATACGTCGGCCTGTCGAGCGACCGGTACGGCTCGCTGACCTTCGGCAACCAGTACGCCCCGCTGTACGACACGATGGGCGACGTGTTCGATCCGATGACCGTCGGCGACTACTGGCAGGACAGCTGGGCGTACAACGGCATCGGCAATTACCTGACGGTGCCGAACTCGGTGAAGTACAAGTTCTCGTACAGCGGCTTCAGCGTCGATGCGATCTACGGGTTCGGCAATCATGCCGGCGCGATGGGCCTCGACAGCACGTACGGCGTCGAGCTGACCTACGCGCAAGGGCCCGCGTCGATCAACGCCGGCTACCAGCAGACCTCGGTGTCGTCGGTGAACGGCAGTTCGGTCAACGGCGCGAAGGTGAGCTTCGTGCACGTGAGCGGCGCGTATCAGGTCACGCCGTCCGTGCGCCTGCTGGCCGGCTGGCTGCACGGTCAGGACAAGACGGGCACGACGGACTTCAACATGCAGCAGGCCGGGGCGCCCACGCTCGGCGGCGGCAGCCCGAATCGCATCGACGATACGTTCTACGTCGGCGCGAACTGGCAGGCCACCGCGCCGCTGCTGATCACGGTGGCCGGCTATTACGGCCATGCGCGCAATGCGGAGCGGCTCGACGGCACGCTCGGCTCCGGGATCAACTACTCGGCGACCGTGCTGGCCGAATATGCGCTGTCGAAGCACACCGAGGTGTACGGCACGGTCGATTTCGCCCGCGGCAACGGCGCGTTCGCGGCCGACTATCCGGGTGCCACCAACCGGCTCACCGGCAAGGTCGACCAGATCGGCAGGACCAACAACGTCGGGGCCGCGATCGGCCTGCGCCAGATGTTCTGACGACGGCGCGCGCGGCTGGCGCGAAGCGTGCGGCGAGGAGAAGGCGGCGTGCGCCGCCTTCATCCGTCACGACGCGACGCGAATCACGACCTTGCCGAAATGCTGTCCCGACTGCAGGCAGGCATAGGCCTGCGGCGCTTCGTCGAAACCGAACACGCGATCGACCACCGGCTTGATCCGTTTTGCATCGACGAGCCGCACGACGTCGTCGAGCATCGCGCGGCTGCCGACCATGAAGCCGTGCAGCTTCCTGAAGCCGCCGATCAGCGAAAGCAGCCCGAGTTCCGGGCCGCCGAAGCTGCTGAGACCGCCGATGACCGATACGATGCCGCCCATTTTCGTCGCGGCGACCGAGCGCGCGAGCGTATCGCGTCCGCCGACTTCGATGACGAGATCCGCGCCCGCACCGTCGGTGAGCCGAAGCACTTCATGCTGCCATTCGGGTGTCGTGCGGTAGTTGATCGTTGCGTCCGCACCGAGTGCGCGGGCGCGTTCGAGCTTTGCATCGCTCGACGAGGTCACGATCGTGCGCAGTCCGGCCGCATGCGCAAGCTGCAGCGCGATGATCGATACACCGCCCGTGCCGAGCAGCACGACCGTCGCACCCGGTCCCAGCCCGCCGTCGACGAACAGCGCATTCCACGCGGTGATGCCCGCGCACGACAGCGTTGCCGCCTCGTCGTAGTCGAGATGCGCGGGAATCGCGACGAGCGCGGTTTCGTCGGAGACGAAGCGTTCCGCGAGCACGCCGTCGAAATGCGAGCCGGGTGACCCCGAGACCTTCCGCGGCGTGGGCGGCCCGTCGATCCAGCGCGGGAAATACGTGTTGATCACGCGATCGCCCGGCTTGAACCGCGTGACGTCGCGACCGGTTTCGACGACTTCGCCCGCGCCGTCGGCGACGGGTATCAGCGCTTCGGTGCCGATGCCGAGATAGTCGCCGCGCGCGAACATCAGGTCGCGATAGTTCAGTGCGGCCGAGTGGATCTTCACGACGACGTCGGTCGGCCCGACCGGGCGAAGCGTCGCGTCGACGCGACGGAGCCCGGCAATGCCGTCCCCCGGTTTGATTTGCCATGCATGCATGTCGACTCCTTTTTCGAGATGGACCGGACTATCATAGTGTTGCGCAGCGGGACGCATTGGCGAGAATTCGGCCAACGATTGTCGCCGTGGCGGACACAAACCTGTCATCCCACCGGAGCGGAATTGCATGGACGAGCGGCTGAGAGGCATCGCCGAATTTGTCGACGTCGTGGAGTCGGGCAGCTTCGCGGCGGCGGCGCTGCGCCTCGGCATGACGCGCTCGGCTGTTGCGAAGATCGTCGCGCGGCTCGAACAGCGGCTCGGCGCGCGGCTCTTGCAGCGCACGACGCGCCAGATCGGCTTGACCGACGAAGGGCTCGTCTATTACGAACAGTGTCGGCGGTTGCTGGCCGAACTCGGCGAGACGGAAGCCGCGCTCGACGCGGGCCGGCGCGAGCCGACCGGGCGCGTGCGGGTCAGCGTGCCCGTGCTGTTCGGCCGGCAATGCGTGGCGCCCGTCGTGCGGCGCCTCGTCGAGCACCATCCGCGGCTTGAAATCGACGTGTCGTTCAGGGATCGCGTCGCCGATCTCGTCAACGACGGCTTCGACATCGCGGTGCGTATCGGCCCGCTGGCCGACACGAGCGCGCTGGTTGGCCGCAAGCTTGGGGTGCAGCGCATGGGCATCTGCGCGTCGCCGACCTATCTCGATCGTCATGGCCGGCCGTCGCGGCTCGACGAACTCGCACTGCACGACGGCATCGCCTATTCGCGCGGCGGGCAGCCGACGCCGTGGCGCATCATCGGCGCGGACGGTGCGGTGCACGACCATCGCCCGGCAGGCCGCCTGCGATTCGACGACCTGCAGGCGATCGCAGACGCGGCGGCATCCGGCGCGGGCCTCGCGTGGCTGCCGTGCTGGCTGATGGCGCCGTACGTGCGCGACGGCCGTCTCGCGCTCGTGATGGACAGCGACAGCGTGTCGGGCGCCGAAGTGTTCGCGGTGCGGCCGGCGTCGCGCAACGTGCCGATGAAGGTGCGCGTCGTCATCGATGCGCTCGTTGACGAGATTCCGCGCATGCTGGCGTCGGACGACGCGGACGGCGAGCGCGTGCCGCAGCGCATCGTCCACGCTTCGTAGCCACGACGCACGCGCGCGCGTTTGCGCACAGGTTCGGCCGCGACCTGCCGACCGAAGCCGAATGGGCATGCGCGGGCAAGGCCGGTCGCGACGACGCATCGCTCGACACCCGGCTACCTCGGCGAGGAGGCATGGGAGAACACCGAGGCGGGGCCGATCCGGAACGTTTGCTACCGGGAATCGGAAGCCGCGCTGCAACAGTTGATTCGGCATCCCGCGCATCTGGAAGCGAAGGCGAAGCAGGCACACTTCCCGGACGTTCGCGTGAACGACGCACCGTTCAGTTTTCGCGTTGCTGGGCGACGTCGCGCGGCGCGTCCGTCTGCGTCGCGCGCTCCCAGATCGGGAACATCGCGTTCTGTACCGACGTCTGCGCGTCGATCACCTTGCGATGATCGATGCCGGGCAGGTCGAGCAGCCGGTCGACCGCCGCCTTCGCGCCTTCCGCGTCCTGCGGGAACGCGCAGGCAAGCTGCTTGCGCGTGTCGAACAGCATCCACCACACGTCGGACACGAACGGCCCCTGGTCGTTAGTCTCGATCGCCACCGCGCCGAGTGCGGACAGCGCGATTCCGCGTATCGCGCCTTGCGGGTCGATTGCGCTGATCTGGGTATCGGTCGCGGTGACGGTCCATCCGCCCGGCTTGCCGATCGAGCGGATCGGCACCGTGCCGGCATTCGACGCATCGGCGGCGCCGTTTTCGGCCGCGGCGGAAACCTCGCCCGCCGCGACAGCGCCTCTCATCTTGCGCTCACCGACCCACGGCAATGCCGCCGCGCCGACCATCGCCGCGATCCACAGGTAGTACCCGAATCCGAAATCGCTGATCGTTTCGACCCGTGCGTCGGTCGGCAGCGTGTGCCACGCGAGCGCGAGCACCACGACGACGCCGAGCAGCCCCGACACGGTCCGGTTCGGCTTGACCAGCGCGGCGACGAGCAGCGGATTGCCGAGCCAGGCGAACTGCAGGTCGAGCATCCCGAGCCAGCCGAGCGCGAGCACCGTGTAGCCGTGCCACCAGCTCACCGCACCGGCCCCATTGGGCGGCTCGGCGAACGCGGGCAGCAGCAGCGACGCGACATACACGGCGATGACGACGATGCGCGCGCGTTTCAGGGAAGGGGGGGAAGCGGTGCGAGTCTGCATGTCTGCCTTCTTGTTTCTTGTCGTGCAGGGGCGTGCGAAACGATGAATGCCTGACGGCCATGCCGGCATTCACAAAGCGAAGCGGGTGTCACAAGTGTCGAGTGCGATTGTGTGCGATTCGCGCGGCGATGTCGAACCACCTCAAAGCGCCTCGACCAGCAACCGGTTGCTCTTCTCGCAATACTCGTGACAAGCGGCCCGCGCCGCGATCGACGCCCCATGCACGAACTTCGGCGCGTCCGCCCGCCGCGACATCGACACGACGATCGACGGCGGCGACGGCTGCAGCGGTAGCTCGACGACCTCGCCGCTGGCGATCAACGCATCGACGAACAGCACCGGAATTGCCGCCACGCCGTAGCCGTCGCGCACGAGCTGCACGATCACCGAGATCGACGGCGAGCCGGTGATGCGCGTCTCCGACAGCGGCACGCCATGCGCGTGCGCCAGCGTGCGCACGATGTCCTCGAGCGCGCGGTGGGGCGCGGTGCCGCGACCGTAGGTCAGGATCGGCTGGCGCAGCACCTGCCGTGCGAGGCCCGTGCGCGTGGTCGGCAGCAGCCCCGCGCGCGCGATCCAGCGCACCGGATAGTTCGCGAGGGCGTCGCAGACGACCGATGCCTCGTCGCTGCCCTCCACGCGAATGATCAGGTCGAGTTCGCCGGCCATCAGCCGGCGCTGCAGCACGACGCTGACGTCGACGGTCAGGTCGATCTCCAGCTGCGGATAGTCGGCGGCGAGGCGGCGTAGGTAATGCGGCAGCCAGCTGTGCACGACCGTCTCGATCACGCCGAGCCGCAGCTTGCCGCGCAGCGCGCTTTCGCCGGCAGCGGCGGCCTGCAGCTCGTGCGTGGCCTCGACGACGGCCTTCGCATAGCCGAGCAGATATTCGCCGTTCGGCGTGAGCCGGAACTCGCGGCTGTCGCGATCGACGAGCACGGTCTGCAATTCGTCCTCGAGCGCCTTCAGGCGCTGCGAGATCGCGGCCGGTGTCGCGTGCAGCGCGGCGGCCGTCGTGCGGAAGTTGCGCAGCTTCGCGAGCGTGACGAAGGTTTCGAGGAAACGCGTGTTCATGGCGATCGGGCGGACGGTGGATGCGCAGCTTGCCGGTGAAGAAAAGTGAACGGGACCGGGGAAAACCCCGAGATCCGTTAAGAAATTCTATACACGCGGTGCAAAAAAACTCGTTGGCGACGAAATTTTTTCTTTTCTATTCTTCGCCGTATCCGCTGACGCAACCGTCATCCCGACGACATATCGATCTGCCAACGACCATCATGACGCCTACCGAATTCCGCCAGTCCGTACGCAACGGCGCATTCCGCAGCCCGACGGCCGGCCAGTGCGGCCCGTTCGCGCAAGCGAACCTCGCGATCCTGCCGGACGCGTACGCGCACGATTTCCTGCGCTTCTGCCAGGCGAACCCGAAGGCGTGCCCGCTGCTGGGCGTGGGCGAACCGGGCGCGTTCCGGCTCGACGTGCTCGGCGAGGATCTCGACATCCGCACCGACGTGCCGAGCTACAACGTATACCGCGACGGCCGCCTGACCGGGCGGGTCGAATCGCTCGAAGCGCTGTGGCGCGACGATTTCGTCGTGTTCGCGATCGGTTGTTCGTTCTCGTTCGAGGACATGCTGGCGCGTGAAGGGATCGGGTTGCGCCACATCGAGGAGGGGCGCAACGTGCCGATGTACCGCACGTCGATTCCGAATCGCCGCGCGGGGATCTTCGGCGGCCAGCTGGTCGTGTCGATGCGCCCGCTGCGCGGCGCCGACGCGATCCGCGCGGTGCAGATCACGAGCCGGTTCCCGGGCGTGCACGGCGCGCCGGTCCATATCGGCCATCCGCGTGAACTCGGCATCGCCGATCTCGGCGCCCCCGATTTCGGCGACGCGGTGACGGTGCGCGACGACGAACTGCCGGTGTTCTGGGCGTGCGGCGTGACGCCGCAAACCGCGCTGATGGAGGCGAAGCTGCCGCTCGCGATCGCGCATACGCCCGGCTACATGCTGATGACGGACATCACGAACGCGTCGCTGGCCGTGTTCTGATCCGGCTGGCGCCGGCGGCCCGCACGGTTGCTGGTCTGGCCCCGACGCGGCGGCGCGTCGCGACCGCAGACGATCCGCCCGACCGGAGGGCGGCGCGCAGCCGCGGCCCGGCGATCGCTAGCACGACGTACGACACACCACGCACCACGCACCACGCACGACACGCACGACACGCACGACACGCACGACACGCACGACACGCACGACACGCACGACACGCACGACACGCACGACACGCACGGTTTCGACCGCACATTTCGACAGGAGCTTCACCATGGAAAGCAAGACCCTCGCGGCGCCCGCCGCCGACCCCTCGGGCCCCGCGCGCAACGGCCTGTTCGGATGGTATGCGGACGCGCAGCCGCGCGAGCGACGCGCGTTCTGGAGCTGCAAGGTTGGCTACATGCTCGACGGGATGGACACGCAGATGCTGTCGTTCGTGATCCCGACGCTCGTCGCGACCTGGGGCATCTCGCTGGCGGACGCCGGCTTCATCGGCACGATGACGCTGCTCGCGTCGGCGGCGGGCGGCTGGATGGCGGGCATCCTGTCCGACCGGATCGGCCGCGTGCGCACGCTGCAGCTGACGGTGCTGTGGTTCGCGGTGTTCACCGCGCTGTGCGGGCTCGCGCAGAACTACCACCAGCTGCTCGCGGCGCGCGCGCTGATGGGCTTCGGCTTCGGCGGCGAATGGACGGCCGGCGCGGTGCTGATCGGCGAAGTGATCCGCGCGCGCGATCGCGGCAAGGCGGTCGGCCTCGTGCAGTCGGGCTGGGCGATCGGCTGGGGGCTGTCCGCGCTGCTGTATGCGCTGCTGTTCTCGGTGCTGCCGGCCGAGCAGGCCTGGCGCGCGCTATTCCTCGTCGGCCTCGCGCCTGCGCTGCTGGTGGTCGTGATCCGTCGCTACGTGAAGGAGCCCGACGTCTACGAGAAGGAGAAAGCCACGCAGGCGAAGGTGGCGGACGCGCCGCGCCTCACCGAGATCTTCGCGCCGAAGCTGCTGTCGACGACGCTGCGCGCGGCGCTGCTGACGACCGGCGCGCAAGGCGGCTACTACGCGATCACGACCTGGCTGCCGACGTTCCTCAAGACCGAGCGGCACCTGACCGTGATGGGCACCGGCGGCTATCTCGCGATGATCATCCTCGGCTCGTGGGTCGGTTACCTGACGAGCGCATACCTGACCGACCGCCTCGGCCGCAAGCCGAACTTCATCCTGTTCGCGGTCGGCTCGATGGTGATCGCGTTCTCGTACACGTCGCTGAACCTGACCAACGCGTCAATGCTGTGGCTCGGCTTCCCGCTCGGTTTCTTCGCATCGGGCATCTTCTCCGGGATGGGGGCGTTCCTCACCGAACTGTTCCCGACTCGCGTGCGCGGCTCAGGGCAAGGCTTCTGCTACAACGTCGGCCGCGCGATCGGCGCACTGTTCCCGTTCCTGATCGGCGCGCTGTCCAAACAATACGGGCTCGGCATGAGCATCGGCATCTTCGCGGTCGCCGCGTACGGCGTGGTGATCGTCGCGGCGCTGACGCTGCCTGAGACGCGCGGCCGCGAACTCGACGCTGCCTGAACGCGCACCCGCCCGCCACCGTTTTACCACTCCCTGTTCATCGAAGCCCTCACGCGGCGCGCGACGCGCGCCGTGCGGCGGCGCTCGTCTTTCGAATCAACGACGCATCGAGTTCATCGCCATGACTGATCGACACATCTTCCCCGTTTCCTCCGACGCCGCGCGCTGGCAATTCTGGATCGACCGCGGCGGCACCTTCACCGACATCGTCGCGCGCCGGCCCGACGGCTCGCTCGTCACGCACAAGCTGCTGTCGGAGAACCCCGAGCAGTATCGCGATGCGGCCGTGGCCGGCATCCGCCACCTGCTCGGCCTCGCCGACGGCGAGCCGATTACGCCCGAACGCGTCGACATGGTGAAGATGGGCACGACGGTGGCGACCAATGCGCTGCTCGAACGCAAGGGCGAACGCATTGCGCTCGCGACGACGCGCGGCTTTCGCGACGTGCTGCGCATCGCGTACCAGAACCGCCCGCGCCTGTTCGACCTCGACATCGTGCTGCCCGATGCGCTGTACGAGACCGTCGTCGAAATCGACGAGCGGATCGGCGCGCACGGCGACGTCGTCGTGCCGCTCGACGTGCAGGGTGCGCAAGCAGCGTTGCGCCGCGTGTTCGACTCGGGCGTGCAGGCACTGGCCATCGTGCTCATCCACGGCTATCGCTACACGGCGCACGAACGCGCGCTGGCCGACCTCGCGCGCCGGATCGGCTTCACGCAAGTGTCGGTGTCGCACGAGGTGTCGCCGCTGATGAAGATGGTGTCGCGCGGCGACACGACCGTGGTCGACGCGTACCTGTCGCCCATCCTGCGCCGCTACGTCGAGCAGGTCGCGCACGAGATGCCCGGCGTGAACCTGCAGTTCATGCAGAGCAGCGGCGGCCTGACGCGCGCCGATGCGTTCCAGGGCAAGGACGCGATCCTGTCCGGCCCGGCCGGCGGCATCGTCGGAATGGTGCGCGCCGCGCGCGCGGCCGGCTTCGACCGCGTGATCGGCTTCGACATGGGCGGCACCTCGACCGACGTGTCGCACTACAACGGCGAATTCGAGCGCGTGTTCGAGACGCAGGTGGCCGGCGTGCGGATGCGCGCGCCGATGATGAGCATCCACACGGTCGCGGCCGGCGGCGGCTCGGTGCTCGGTTTCGACGGCGCGCGCCTGCGCGTCGGGCCCGAATCGGCCGGCGCGAACCCGGGGCCGGCCGCGTACCGGCGCGGCGGCCCGCTGACGGTGACCGACTGCAACGTGATGCTCGGCAAGATCCAGCCCGATCATTTCCCGCGCGTATTCGGCCCGCATGCGGACGAACCGCTCGACCGCGACGCCGTGGTCGCGAAATTCGCCGCGCTCGCCGACCAGATCCACGTGGCGACCGGGCGGCGCGACACGCCCGAGGCGCTGGCCGAAGGGTTCCTGGAAATCGCGATCGGCAGCATGGCGAACGCGATCAAGAAGATCTCGGTGCAGCGCGGCCACGACGTGTCGCGCTACGTGCTGACGACGTTCGGCGGCGCGGGCGGCCAGCACGCGTGCGGCGTGGCCGACGCGCTCGGGATGACGCAGGTGTTCGCACATCCGCTCGCGGGCGTGCTGTCCGCCTACGGGATGGGGCTTGCCGACCAGACCGCGATGCGCGAGCGCGCGGTGGAGGCCGTGCTGTCCGATGAATCGTTGCCGGCGCTGAATGCCGCGCTCGACCGGCTGACCGACGAAGCCGTCGGCGCGCTGCTCGAACAGGGCGTGCCGCCGGAGCGCATCGCGACCGAGCGTCGCGTGCACCTGCGCTATCAGGGCACCGATTCCGCGCTCGACGTGCCGGCCGGCAGCGTCGCGGCGATGCAGCGGGCGTTCGAAGCCGCGTACCGGCAGCGTTACGCGTTCCTGATGCCCGGCACGCCGCTGGTCGCCGAACTGGCATCGGTCGAGGCGATCGGCCGCTCCGATGCGCCGGTCGAGATCGCACCGCTCGTGCCGCGCGACGAGGGCGCGGCGCCGCACGCGCACGGCGCCGTGCGTTTCTATTCCGGCGGCCAATGGCATGACGCGGCGCTGTACGTGCGCGACACGCTGCTCGCCGGCGACGCGATCGATGGCCCCGCGATCGTCGCGGAGAAGAACGGCACGACCGTCGTCGAACCCGGCTGGCGCGCGCGGATGACCGCGCAGGGCAACCTCGTGCTGACGCGCACGACGCCGCTGCCGACGCGCCGCTCGCTCGGCACCGACGCCGACCCGGTGCGGCTCGAGATCTTCAACAACCTGTTCATGTCGATCGCCGAGCAGATGGGGCTGCGGCTGCAGAACACCGCGTATTCGGTGAACATCAAGGAGCGGCTCGACTTCTCGTGCGCGATCTTCGACGGCGACGGCAACCTGATCGCGAACGCGCCGCACATGCCCGTGCACCTGGGCTCGATGGGCGAGAGCATCCGCACGGTGATCGAGCGCAACCGCGGCCGCATGCGCGACGGCGACGTGTTCATGCTGAACGACCCGTATCACGGCGGCACGCATCTGCCGGACGTGACCGTCATCACGCCGGTGTTCGCGGACGGCTCGGACACACCGTTGTTCTACGTCGGCTCGCGCGGCCACCACGCGGACATCGGCGGCACCACGCCGGGCTCGATGCCGCCCGATTCGACGCACATCGACGAAGAGGGCGTGCTGATCGACAACTGGCAGCTCGTGTCGGCGGGCGCGCTGCGCGATGCCGACACACGCGCGCTGCTCGCGTCGGGCCGCTATCCGGCGCGCAACGTCGAGCAGAACATGGCCGATCTGCGCGCGCAGATCGCGGCGAACCAGAAGGGCGTCGACGAACTGCGGCGGATGGTCGAGCAGTTCGGCCGCGACGTCGTGCTCGCGTTCATGCGACACGTGCAGGACAACGCCGAGGAGGCGGTGCGGCGCGTGATCGGTGCGCTGCAGGACGGCGCGTACCGCTATCCGCTCGACAACGGCGCGGAAATTCATGTCGCGATCCGCGTCGATCGCACGGCGCGCCGTGCGGAGATCGACTTCACCGGCACGTCCGCGCAGCTCGATAACAACTTCAACGCGCCGAAGGCCGTCTGCATGGCCGCGGTGCTGTACGTGTTCCGTACGCTGGTCGGCGACGACATCCCGCTGAACGCCGGCTGCCTGAAGCCGCTGACGGTGATCGTGCCGGCGCGCTCGATGCTGAACCCCGAGTATCCGGCGGCGGTCGTGTCGGGCAACGTCGAGACGTCGTCGGCGATCACCAATGCGCTGTACGGCGCGCTCGGCTGCGTCGCATCGAGCCAGGGAACGATGAACAACTTCACGTTCGGCAACGATCGCTACCAGTACTACGAGACCATCGCCGGCGGCAGCGGCGCGGGCGACGGTTTCGCGGGCGTCGGCGCGGTGCAGACGCACATGACGAACTCGCGGCTGACCGACCCGGAGGTGCTCGAGTGGCGCTTCCCGGTGCGGCTCGACTCGCATCGGCTGCGCGCGGGCTCCGGCGGCGGCGGGCGCTGGCGCGGCGGCGACGGCGCGGTGCGGCGGATCCGCTTCCTCGAGCCGATGACCGCGTCGATCCTGTCGAACAACCGGATCCACGCACCGTTCGGCGCGGCGGGCGGCGAGGCCGGCGCGCTCGGCCGCAACACGATCGAGCGGGCGGACGGCACGGTCGAGACGCTCGAGCACGTCGGCCGCGCGCAGATGGCGCCGGGTGACGTGTTCGTCGTCGAAACGCCGGGCGGCGGCGGTTACGGCGCGGCGGGCTGAGCGGCGCGGCGAGGCAATGCAACGCGCGGAAGCGGTGCGGCGGCGTGCCCGCCGGACGGTTTTTGCGCGTGGCGGCCGGGTAATCGCACCGGTTCCATCACATGCCGCCGCCGTGCCTGCGCGAGGCGGCGATATAGTCGCTCGCACTAATCGGCCCGCTATTGCACGAGTCATGGGAATAATGACGCGGATTCCCGCATGAACGGAAATGGAAATTCCCCATTCCGCGTGCCGCCCAATGCGATCCGACCCCGCGAGAACGCCATTGGGGGCAGATCGTTGACGGGCGATGGCGATTTCCCGCAAACGCCCGCCTGGCAAGGCGCGCCGAGGGATCCGCCGGCCCCGCTCAGGGCCGCTGCGAGCACCCGCGCGCCGGTCGCCGATCACGAAAAATCCCGCGTGCCAATCGAGTGCCGATTCCTTGACACCCCGTGTCAAATGTGAGTGCCAATCCTTGTCGTCATTTGATAAGATGGCTTCCATCATTCGCTTGGAAACCTGCGCGCGACATGCGCGAACGCCGGTTCGCATTGGTTGGAAACAAGTACGGAACGAGGGCCGCTGGCACAGTCATCACGACTGCCCCGCCGGGTACGCATGCAGCGCGCCCGGGGATCGGTGGCGGCCGGCTCGCCTCCGTCTACACTGTGCGTTTTTTCTGGATCGGGGCGTGTCCATGGATGACGAAAACGATAGCGCCGTGCTCGAAGCGCATCTCGGTACGCGTAGCCCATGCTGGCGTCTCGGCAGCGACAGCAATGCGCTCGAACTGGCCGCCGTTCGCGGCCTGACCAATGTCGCGGTGGCACTGACCGGCGAGCAGGCTGCGCGGATCCGCGTGCTGACCGGCGTCACGTCGCACCTCGTGCTCGAACTCGCGCTGTTCGGCGATCCGGTCAGCCTCCATCTGGTCGGCCGGAAGGTCGATACCGCCAATTGGGCCGGCACGGCCTCCGCCTATTCCGATACCGCGTCCGTCGCGAGCGACCTCGCGCACGGGCTCGCGTTCGCCGAGCAGGTCGTGTCCGAAGTGAATTCGCTCGTCGTGATCCTCGACCGCAACGGCATGGTGCAGCGCTTCAACCGTCTGTGCGAGGAAGTGACGGGCAAGCGCGAGGTCGACGTGATCGGCCGCAGCGCGTTCGAGCTGTTCATGAGTCCCGAGCAGGGTGCGCAGTCACGCAGCAACATCACCGGCTTTTTCGCGAGCAACCGCTCGTTCGCGGTCGAGCGCTACATCAACACGGTCAACGGCCCGCGCCTGTTCCAGTTCCGCAACAAGTTCGTGCAGAGCGGCAGCGGCGTCGACGAGCAATATCTGATCTGCTCGGGCATCGATGTCACCGAGGAGCGCAAAGCGCAGCAGCGGCTCACCGAGCTCGCGAATACCGACGTGCTGACCGGCTTGCCGAACCGTCATGCAATCAGCGAGCGCATTCGTGTCGCGCTGGCCGCGGACCGCACCGACGTGCGCGGCCAGGTCGGCATCCTGTTCCTCGATCTCGACAACTTCAAGCGCGTCAACGACCACTACGGGCACATCACCGGCGATCGCCTGCTGCAGGACGTGTCCGGGGTCATCGGCGGCTGCCTGCCGTCCGGCGCGACGCTCGCGCGGCTCGGCGGCGACGAATTCCTGGTGCTGTTCGAGCACGGCACGCGGCCGCTGCTCGAGGCGACCGCGCAGATCATCCTCGAGCGGCTGCGTACGCCGATCCACCTCGGGCTGGTGGAGGTCTACACGAGCTGCTCGATCGGCATCGCGATGTATCCGCAGCATGGCGATTCGCTCGAAACGCTGATCCGCAGCGCCGACACCGCGATGTACGTCGCGAAGGAAGAGGGCAAGCATACGTACCGCGTGTTCTCGCTGGAGATGAACCAGAAGGTCGCGAAGTACATGTGGCTCGACACGAACCTGCGCAAGGCGCTCGAGGAAGAGCAGTTCGTGCTGCACTACCAGCCGGTCGTCGACATCGCGACCGGCGACGTGCACAGCGTCGAGGCGCTGATCCGCTGGCAGTCGCCGGATCGCGGGCTCGTCGCGCCGATCGAGTTCATCCGTTTCGCGGAGGAGTCGGGGCTGATCGGGCCGCTCGGCCGCTGGGTGATGCGCACCGCGGCCGCGCAGGCCGCCGCGTGGAAGGCGAAGGGGCTCGGCGTGCGGATCGCGGTGAACGTGTCGGCGCGGCAGTTGCAGGACATGAACATCGTCGACCAGTTCGCGTCGATCCTCGACGGCGCGGGGCTGAAGCCGAGCCTCGTCGACATCGAGCTCACCGAAAGCAGCTTCATCGAGGACGAGGAGTCGGCGCACGAGCTGATGAAGCAGTTCCGCCAGCTCGGCGCGGAGATTCACCTCGACGATTTCGGCACCGGCTATTCGTCGCTGTCGCAGTTGTCGCGGCTGCCGCTCGATTCGATCAAGCTCGATCGCACCTTCATCACGGGCATCGACCGCAACCCGCGCTCGCAGGCGCTGGTGCGCTCGGTCGTGTCGCTCGCGAAGGCGCTGAGTTTCTCGGTGGTCGCCGAAGGTGTCGAGACGCACGCGGAAGCCGAATTCCTGAAACAGATCAACGTCGATCACGCGCAGGGGTTCTACTTCGCGCGGCCGATGCCGGCCCAGGCGTTCGAGGCCTGGCTCGCGGAAACGAGAAAGCTCAGGCTGATCGCCTGAGCTCCACCGCATGACGGGCGCCGCCGCTTTCGCGGCGGCGCTTCGCTCACATCACACCGTGCGCAGCTTCGACACGCGCCGGTTCTGCAGCATCACCAGACGTTCCATGTACGCGAGATCCTTCGGCTCGATCGTGAACGCCGCGTGAACCCATTGCTCGGTGATGTCCATCAGCTCCGAACGCGTGAGATTGAACACGCGCTCGCGTGCGCGCAGCATCGCGCGGATGCCGTTCAGCTTCGGCTTCATCACGTCGATGAAGGTGCGCGTTGCGAGATACGCGTCGCCCGCGTCGAACGTCTGGTCGATCAGCCCGCGATCCTCGTACCACTCGGCCGCATGCGCCTCGCCGGACGAGATCAGCGATTCCGCGACCCCTCGGTCCGCCTTCCGTGCGACCAGCGAATAACCGCCCATGCCCGGGAACAGGTTGAACGCGATCTCGGGAAAGCCGAGTTTCACGCCCTTCTGCGCGAGCATGTAGTGGTGCGCGAGGGCGGCCTCGAAGCCGCCGCCCAGCGCGCTGCCCTCGACCATCGCGATCGAGATCGCACCGGTGCCGAAGCCCGTGTAGATCTCGTACACGCCGTCGATGCACGAGCGCGCGTAGGCCATCAACTGGTCGCGGCGGCCGCTGCGGATCGCGTCGACGAAGAAGCTCAGGTCGCCGCCGACGTTGAACAGCTCGGGGACGAGCGAGCCCGTCACCCAGAAGTCGAACGGCAGGCCCGAGTCGCGTGCGACGCGCGCGAGATGGATGATGTCGGTGACGAGTTGCTGGTTGAAACACGGCCGCGGCTCCGATCGCAGCATCATCCACATGACGTTGCGGCCTTCTTCGTAGAACGCGGTCAGTTGCGTGAGTTCGCCGGCTTCGTAAAACGGACGGCACGCCGGATGGGATTGGAGTTGCATGGTATGTCCTCGTGAGATGTGGTTTTCAGGAACCGCCGCGGCCGGCGTCGTGGAAACATGCCCCCGGGCGGCGCCGGCCGCGAGGCACCGCCATTGTTGCGCGCGCACAAATGTCGAATTGCGCGGAGCAACGCATGAACGGGACGCGAGTGGGCAGCGCGTTCGGCGCGAACCGTGCGAGCCATGCGAATGACGCAATCGATGTGATCGTTCGGCGGGAAAACGACGACGAGGAAGGCCGGGATTGGGCGCGGCGTCCGGGGCGCGCGGCGGTGAGGGTGGTCGGTGTGACGATGCGGTGAGCGTTCGCGCGACCAGGCCGTCGGCCGGTGCGGTTACGCGGCCGAGGGGCGGCGCGACATGCCGGTCGCTTACGCGTTGAAAGCGGCGCCGCGCCGTCGGTCGCGTCTCATGGAATGTGCGGACTGGTGCGGCGGCCGGGCGTCGGCTAGCGTTAGAGGATGACGCCGCCGCGCCCGGCGTTCCGGGAGGAGACCATGACCGCATTCCAGAAGATGTGGCAGCTGCTCGTCGGAAAGCCGCTGGACCCGCTCGATCCGCGCACGCGCCACGCGATCGCCGTGACGCCGTTGCTGGCCTGGGTCGGGCTCGGCGCCGACGGGTTGTCGTCGTCGTGCTACGGCCCGGAGGAGGCGTTCCTCGCGCTCGCGCACCACACGCCGCTCGCGCTGTTTCTCGCGTGTGCCACCGCGGCGACCGTGTTCATCATCGCGCTCGGCTACAACCAGGTGATCGAGCTGTTCCCGACCGGCGGCGGCGGCTACCGCGTCTCGACCGCGCTGCTCGGGGCGAAGCCGGGGCTCGTGTCGGGCGCGGCGCTGCTGGTCGACTACGTGCTGACCGTCGCGACCTCGCTTGCGAGCGGCGTCGACGCGTTCTTCAGCCTGCTGCCGGTGAGCGCGCAGGCGTTCAAGCTCACGACCGAGATCGTGCTGATCCTGCTGATGACGGGGCTCAACTTCCGCGGGATGCGCGAATCGATCATGGTGCTGCTGCCGATCTTCATCGGCTTCGTCGTTCTGCACTTCGGGCTGATCGTGTATGGCGTCGCCGTGCACGGCAGCAACCTCGCGACGATCGTGCCCGATGCCGTGCACGAGGCGCACGGGATGTCGCAGTCGCTCGGGGTGTTCGTGATGCTCGCGTTGCTGATGCGCGCGTTCTCGCTCGGCGGCGGCACCTATACGGGCCTCGAGGCCGTGTCGAACAACGTGAACATGCTCGCCGATCCGCGCGTGCCCAACGGCAAGGTGACGATGTGGTACATGTCGACGTCGCTCGCGTTCACGGCAGGCGGCATCATCCTGCTGTACATGCTGTGGCACGCGCGGCCGGTCGAAGGCCAGACGCTCAACGCGGTCGTGTTCGGCAGCGTGATCGACCATCTCGGGCTCGGCTCGGCATTCGCGCGCCACGCGCTGCTCGCGGCCGTGCTCGCGTTCGAGGCCGGGCTGCTGATGGTCGGCGCGCAGACGGGCTTTCTCGACGGCCCGGCCGTGCTGTCGAACATGGCGTCCGATTCGTGGGTGCCGCGCCATTTCCGCGACCTGTCGACGCGCCTCGTGCGGCAGAACGGCATCATCGTCGTCGGCCTGTCGAGCCTGCTGATCCTGCTGTGGACGCACGGCAGCGTCGACGTGCTCGTCGTGCTGTACAGCATCAACGTGTTCCTCACGTTCAGCATGTCGCTGCTCGGGCTATGCACGTACTGGTGGCGCCATCGCAGCGAGCGCGGCTGGTTCAAGCATTTCTTCCTGTCCGCGCTCGGGCTGACCGTGACGGCGACCGTGCTCGTCATCACGCTGGTCGAGAAGTTCACGGCCGGCGGCTGGCTCACGGTGCTCGTGACGAGCGCGGTGATCGCGCTGTGCTTCATGATCAACCGCCACTACGCGTACACGCGCGCGCAGCTCGCGAAGGAGGACGCGCTGTTCTCGGGGGCGCCGCCGGAAGTCGACGAAGCGACCGCGCCCGGCAAGCCCGATCCATCGCAACCGACGGCCGTGCTGCTGGTCGGCAAGCATCGCGGCGCGAGCATGCATGCGCTGCTGTGGGTCAACCGGCTGTTTCCCGGGCACTTCCGCAACGTGATCTTCCTCGCGGTCGGCGAGGTCGATGCGAAGGCGTACGACGGGCACGAACATCTCGAGCGGCTGCGGCACTCGATCACCGAAGCGCTCGAATACTACGTCGCGCACTGTCGCCGCCACGGCATCGCCGCCGACTACCGGATCGCGTTCGGTACGAATCCCGTCGTGGAATTCATGAACCTCGCATCGTCGACGATCGACGACTATCCGAACGCCGTGTGCTTCGCGAGCAAGCTGATCTTCAGGCGCGTGAATTTCCTGACCGCGTGGCTGCACAACCAGACACCGGTCGAGTTGCAGGCGCGCCTGCATGTCGAGGGCAAGCAGATGGTGCTGCTGCCGATGAACGTCGGGTAGCGGTGGCGCGGCAAGCGCGTGAGCGACTGCCGGTGGCAGCCGTCAGGGTTGATGATGCCGATGCGGGCGGTTGGGCCGCCGCAGCGGCGGATGACGGAATTTGGCCCTCAGCCGGTCGCGCCCCGGACGCTTGACGAAGAACAGCACGGCGAGCGCGACGAACGCCAGCAGCACGACGATTTCCACGATCCCGTTTTCCATGGTGCCTCCTCGTCGCGAGCGGACGATCCATCGCCGTCGTTCGGCGATCGAGCCGATGCCGGCGGCCGCACGCGATGACGCTTCCATGTCTCATTGTAGGTCGGCGCGCAACGGCTTGACGCGTGCGGATGCGGCGCCCACACTGGCCGACACGAGGGGTGCGCGGTCAGCCCTGTCCGCTGCGTGACCGCGCTTTCCTTGAACCGCGACGAGGTGCGATGTGGTGCGCTTTTCTGTCGGCCTGGCCGGCTGGATGCTGGCATGCGCCGCCGCGTTCGGCGCATCGAATGCCGTCGGTGCGACGCCGGGCGCGGGCCCGGCCGTGGACGCAGCGAACGACGTGGCCGACGAAGCGCCCGTCACGCTCGTCAGCGATGTCCACGAATTCGTGATCCAGCACGACGGGTCGCTCGACGAGCACGACGATTCGACCTTGCGCGCGAACAACGCGAACGGCATCGATGCGGTCGCGCAGCGCTACGTGTGGTTCGACAAGAACCTGGAGAAGGTCGACCTGCTCGCGGCCGAGACGATCGATCGCGACGGCGTCGCGCATCCGGTCGGCCCCGACGGCATCCGCGACGTCCAGGAGCCGCGCTCGGCCGGCGCGCCGACGTTCCAGGACGGGTTGCTGCGCACGGTCGTGTTTCCGGGTGTCGAGGCCGGATCGGGCACGCGCATCGCGTTCCGCAAGTCGCGCACGAGGCCGGTCAACGCGGGTTATTTCGGCTACTACGTCGAGCCGTCGCGTGAGCCGGTGGAGAACCAGCGGCTGATCTTCGACGTGCCGGCCGACATGACGCTGCACGCGGACGCGCGCGGCTACGTCGCGCTGCCGCCCGTGACCGCGAACGGCCGCACGCGCTACGAATTCGACTACCGGCACGGCCCTTACGAGCGCATCGAGAGCGGCGCGGTCGGCTACCCGACCTACGGCGACCGGCTCATGGTGTCCACACTGCCCGACCACGCGGCGTTCGCCGCGCGCTACCGCAACGCGGCCGTCGACCCGAGCGCGAACGATCCGGCCGTCGTGCAACTCGCACGCGCGCTCACCGCCGACGCCGCGGATCCGCACGACAAGGCGCGCGTCCTGTACGACTGGGTGCAGGCGAACGTGCGCTACGTCGCGCTCTTTCTCGGCGAGACGGCCGCCGCGCCGCATCGCGTGACCGACATCCTGCGCAACCGCTACGGCGACTGCAAGGACCACGTCGCGCTGTTCGGCGCGTTGCTCGCGGCGGTCGGCATCCACAGCGAACCGGTGCTGATCAATCTCGGCTCCGTGTACACGCTGCCGTCGGTGCCCGGTTACGGCGGCGGCGCGATCAATCACGCGATCACGTGGCTGCCCGATCTCGGCCTCTACGCCGACACGACGACGGCCGGCATCGCGTTCGGCTACCTGCCGCCAATCGTGATGGATCGGCCGGCGCTGCTCGTCGACACCGGCGTGCTGTCGCGCACGCCCGCCGTGCAGCCGAAGCGCCGCACCGCGCGCGTGGCGATCGATGCCGCGCAACCGGGCGCCGCGCGGTTTCACGCGCTCGTCGAGGACGACGGCTGGACCGCCGAGCTCGAACGCACGCTGTTTCGCCGCGCAGCGCCCGACCGCATCCGGCAGCTCGCGAACGAACGCCTGCGGCAAAGCGGGCTGCGCGGTAGCGCACGGATCACGACGAGCGATCGCCGTGCGACGGGCGGCCCGTTCGATGTGACGTATGACGGCACGCTCGATCACTTCGTGTGGCCGGACGGCACGACCGCCGTGCCCGTGCTGTCGAGCCTCACGGGCGGCATCGCGACGCAGGTCGAGGGCTGGCTGGCCGAACCCGTACGCACGCAGCCGTGGACGTGCATCGGCGGCCGTTTCGAGGAGACCGGCCAGATCGCGCTGCCGGCCGACGTTGCGGTGAGCGACCTGCCGACCGATGCGGCCGTGCACGACCGCTTCGTCGACTTCGCGTCGCATTACGTGTTCGATGCGGCCACGCGCATCGTGCAGGTCACGCGGCGGATGACGGCCGAATTCGGCCGCCAGGTCTGCACGCCCGACGAATTCACGGCGCTGCGCGCGTCGCTCGAACGCATCGAACGCGACACGCAGGCGCAGATCGTTGTGCGGGCGAAAGGGCATTGAGCGGGCAGCGGCAATGAGCGCGTCGCCGTCATCGGCCGGCGCGCAGGAGCGACATCATGACGGAACGGGAACACGAGATCGCCGACCTGGCGAAGGAATTGCTGGGCCGGATCGTGCAGGGCGCGATGACGAACGGCGAGCCGGTCGATGCGCAACAGTGCGCGGCATTGGCCGTGGAGTGCGCGACGGCGCTGGTGGACAAGCTCGACGCGCACAGCGGTTGAACGCAATCGTCACGGGCGACGGCGCATCGAGCGATGCCGGCGTGACTCGGCAGGCGTTCGCTTGGCCCCGCGCTGCACGCGAAGCGTTACACGTCACACGTCGGCGTGCGTGTCGCCGTCCGCACGCACGGCCCCCGGCGGCCTGCCGACCACGCGCTTGAACGCACGGCTGAACGCGGCCAGCGAACCATAGCCGAGCCGGTACGCGACGGCTTCGATCGTCTCGCCCTCGCGCGCGATCCACTGCGCGGCGAGCCGCATCCGCAGCTCGGTCAGGTAGCGCACGGGCGTCATCCCGGTCGCCGCGAGAAAGCGCTCGGCGAACACCGAGCGCGACACGCCCGCTTCGGCGGCCAGCTCCGCGACGCTCCAGTTGCGGCCCGGGTCGCGATGCAGCGCGACGATCGCGCGGCCCAGCTTCGGCTCGCGCAGCGCCTGCACCCAGCCCGCCGCGTCGCCGCATCCGCACTCGACCCAGCCGCGCACGATGAACGCCGCGACCACGTCCGCGAGCCGCGCGAGGATGCCGGCGAAGCCCGCGCGCTCGGAGCACGATTCACGTTCCATCGCGTCGAGCATCGGGCGGATTTCCGGGTAGCGCGCGAGCAGCGTGCCGACGTGCATGAACTCGGGCATCGCGCCGACCAGCGGCTGCATGCCGCCGAGGTCGAGCTCCATGCATGCGCTGAAGATCAGCGCGTCGCCGGCGCCCGGCTCCGTCGTTGCGCAGGCCGCGGGCGACGTGCCGGCCGATGCCACCGATGCGACCGTATCGCAGATCTTCGCGGCTTCGAAGCCGTGGATCTCGAGGCACGGCGCGTCTGGATCGGACACCAGCGCATGCATGCGCCCGTGCGGCAGCAGGATTGCATCGCCGGCCTCGAGCCGCATCGTTGCGCCGGCTTCGTCGCGCAGCAGCACGGGCCCGCGCCCGACGAAATGGAACTGCGCGCGGCCCGGCGCCTGGCCGAAGCTCAGCCCGAACGGCCGTGCGACCTGGATGCGGCGGTACTGGACGCCGCTCAGGCGCATCCCCAGCAGCAGCTCGCTGACGAGGTCGTGCACGTCGGGGACGGGAGGAAGCAGGGGCTCGGACATCGCGAAATTCGGACGATCGATCAATAAGAACGGATTGTATGTCATAGACCGTCCTGTCGTCGTTCCTTACGATACGCCGTCATCAGTATTTTCCCTACACGACTCGGAACGACGCATGAATCCCGGAATCTCCTCTGCCGCCACCACGGCGGCCCCCCGCGAGCCGGCCTGGGGCGCTGTCTTCGCGATGACGCTTGGCGTGTTCGGTCTCGTTACCGCCGAATTCCTGCCCGCGAGCCTGCTCACGCCGATGGCCGACAGCCTCGGCGTGACCGAAGGCGTGGCCGGCCAGGCCGTCACGGCCACCGCGACGGTCGCGCTCGTCACGAGCCTGCTGATCTCGGCGCTGACGCGCACGATCGACCGCCGGCGCGTGCTGCTCGCATTCTCGGTGCTGCTCGTCGCGTCCAATCTCGCGGTCGCGTTCGCGCCCGACCTGACGACGCTGCTGATCGGCCGCGTCGTGCTCGGCGTCGCGCTCGGCGGCTTCTGGACGATGGCGACCGCCACCGCGATGCGGCTCGTGCCGACGGCGATGGTGCCGCGCGCGCTGTCGATCATCTTCAGCGGCGTGGCGGTCGCGACGATCGCCTCCGCGCCGATGGGCAGTTATTTCGGGCACCTGATCGGCTGGCGCAACGTGTTCCTGATCGCGGCCGGGCTCGGCGGTCTCGCGTTCGCGTCGCAGGTGATGACGCTGCCGTCCATGCCGCCGAGCGGCACGACGCGGCTGCGCACGCTCGTCGACGTGCTGCGCCGGCCGACCGTCGGCCTCGGGATGTTCGCGACGATCCTCGTGTTCACCGGTCATTTCGCGTTCTTCACGTATCTGCGGCCGTTCCTCGAACAGGTCGCCGGCGTTGGCGTGAACGGGCTGTCGGCGATCCTGCTCGGCTACGGCATTGCCAATTTCGTCGGCACGTCGCTCGCGGGCCGCGTGCTCGAACACCGGCTGCGGCCGATGCTGATCGGGATGCCCGCGCTGATGGTCGTGCTCGGCGTCGCGCTCGTCGCGCTCGGCCGCGCACCGATGATCGACGCGGTGCTCGTCGCGTTGTGGGGGATGGCGTTCGGCGGCGTGCCGGTCGCATGGTCGACGTGGGTCACGCGCACCGTGCCCGATGAGGCCGAAAGCGCGGGCGGGCTGATCGTCGCGGCGATCCAGCTCGCGATCGCGACGGGCGCGGCGGCGGGCGGCGTCGTGTTCGACGCGAACGGCGCGGGCGGCGTGTTCCTGGGCGCGGCCGCGGTGCTGGCCGTGGCGGTCGCGACGATCGTGACCGGCGTGCCGAAGCGGGTGGGCGTGGCGCCGGCGCTCGCCGAGTGAGATGCATGCGGGCGATCGACGCGAGCGCGGATCGGCCTGCTGTTCGGACCGGGGAGAAACCGGCGTATCTGGATGAACTGACGCGCGCGGGCACGCTGCACGTTGCGGCGCGCCCGCTGTCACCGCATGGCGCGCCGCGTCAGCCGCGCGTAGCCGGATCCTCCGACAGCGCGCGCAACTGCCCGCGCAACACATCGACTTCGCCCGCTGCGAACGGCCGTTCGATCTCGGCGTGCGTTTGCTGCCATAGCGGGAATGCTTCGGCCAGCAACTGATGGCCGGCCGGCGTGAGTTCGAGCAGGCGGCTGCGCTTGTCGTCCGGATCCTGCGTGATCGTGAGCAGCCCGCGCCGCTCGAGCGGCTTGAGCGCGGCGGTGAGCGTGGTGCGGTCCATCGCGAGCAATGACGCGACCGATTTCATCGCGGCCGGCTGTGGCCGGTTCAGCGACATCAACAGCGAAAACTGGCCGTTGGTGAGATCCAGCGGACGCAGCACATCGTCGAAGATGCGCGCGAGATTACGCGCCGCGCGCTGCATGTGCAGGCACAGGCAGCAATCGCGCACCATCAGCGTCGTTTCGAAAGGGAGCTGTTCTTTGCGTGCCATGTTGCAATTGTGTTGATATCAACCTATTGTGTCAAGGGCGGGGAGCGGCAGCCCGTCGTTCCCGCCATCGGACGGAGGAAGCATGAGTGCGCAACAACAGTTGTATCTCGCGGTATTCCTCGGCAGCAAGGGTAGCCCGGGCATGAAGGCGTGGATGGCGCTGCCCGAGGACGAGCGGCGTGCGCGGGAGCGCGAGGGGATCGCCGCGTGGCACGCGTGGGTCGACCGGCATCGCGATGCGATCGTCGAGCTCGGCGGGCCGCTCGGCAAGACCAAGACCATCGGCGCGGGCGGCGTGACGGACACCACCAATGCGATGAGCGGCTTCACCGTCGTGCGCGCCGCATCGCACGACGCGGCCGCCGCGCTGTTCGAAGGCCATCCGCATTTCACGCTGTTCCCTGGCGACGCGATAGACGTGATGCCGGTGCTCGCGGTGCCGGGCATGTGAGCGGCGACAGGCGCTGCGTGCGCGGTCGTCGCGGCCGATGGGCCGTCGCCTGCGCGCGGCGATTTTCCCCGACATTATCGATGGAGACATTGCGATGAAGCTTTACGGATTCGCCGGCACGCGCTCGCAACGCGCGCTCTGGGGGCTCAAGGAACTGGATGCGGATTTCGAGTTCGTGTCGGTCAACCTGCTCGAGGGCGAGCACAAGCGGCCCGAATTCCTGCGCCTCAATCCCGCCGGCAAGGTGCCCGTGCTCGTGGACGGCGACCTGGTGATTCCCGAGTCGGCCGCGATCGTGCTGTATCTCGCGGACAAGTACCCGGAGAAGGCGCTGTTGCCCGTCGATCTGGCGCTGCGCGCGCAGGCCTATCGGTGGGTGATGTTCGCGGTGACGGAGCTTGAACAGCCGCTGTGGCGGATTACGCGCCATTCGTTCCTCTACCCGCCCGAAAAGCGCTCGCCGGCCGATATCGAGCTGGCTCGTGAGGATTTCGCGACGATGGCCGCGATCCTCGACAAGCATCTCGAAGGACGCGAATTCATCGTCGGCGACGCGTTGACGGTGGCCGATTGCGTGACGGTCTACCTGATCGACTGGGCGAGCGAATGCCACCTGATCGAACCGTTCCCGCAATTGCGCGCGTATCTCGAGCGACTTTATGCGCGACCGAAGGCGCCGCAACGGATCGCGGACGCGCGCAAGGCGGCGTGAAAGGGTGGTCGGTCGTGCCGATGTGGGTGATCGACCTCGACCGCGCGAACTCGCAGCCTTGCGGGCTCGCGGTTACGACGCGTCGACGGGGCCGCCGAGCGCACGGCACAGCGCCGACAAGTCGCGAACGGTCAGATGTGGGGACGGGGCACGCCGCGCGGCGTGCTCCGCTTCCGCCCCCGGGTGGCGCACGACCCATGCTGCCTGCAGCCCCGCATTCAACGCGCCGACGATATCGAGGTGAAAGTCGTCGCCGACGTGGAGCAGTTCCGCCGCAGGCACGCCGAGTTTCGCGGCGGCCGCATGGAAGATTTCCGGCTCGGGTTTCGCGAACCCGCACGCACGCGCGCTGAGCGTTTCGCGGAAGAACTCGCCGCCGCCGGTCAGCCGAAGGTCCGCATTGCCGTTCGTCACCGCGATCAGCGGAAATCGCGCGCTCAACCACTCGAGCGCCGGCAACGCATCGTCGAAGAACTCGACCTGGTTTCGCATGGAATAGAACACGTCGTACGCGCGGTCGGTCAGCGTGACGTCTTCGTTCGCGCGTTCGAGCGCAAGCCGGATCGATCCGATGCGCAACGCACGAAAGTCGCTGACGAGGTCCGGCCGCGAGCGTTCGTATTCGTTGCGCAGCTGGCCCAGTGCCTGCGACGTGGGCACGACGCTCGCGGTACCGGGCGCGTGCGCGATCAGCCACGCATGCAGCGACGCCTCGGCCCGTTCGACGGACGGTCCGAACGGCCAAAGCGTGTCGTCGAGATCGAACGAGAGGGCGGAAACTCTGGATAGGCGCATGGCGATGGAAGATAGCACGCAGTGCCGTTCACCACGGCCACGGGATCGAACGTCCCGCGTCGTTTTCGACGGCCTGCCGGTACAGGAAACGTGCAACGGTCAGGTCCTGCAGCGCGAGTCCCGTCATGTCGAACACGGTGATCTCGTCCGGCGATCGATCAACGGGCACGGTGCCGGCCAGCACGTCGCCGATTTCAGCACGCGGCAGATCGGGCGCCCATTGGCATTCGCCGATGCTGCGCGCCTGCTCGTGATCGTCCACGAAAATGCGCGCGCGCGCCAATACGCCTTCGGGAAGCTCGCGCTTGCCCGCGGTGTCCGCGCCGACGCAGGTCAGGTGGGTGCCGGGCTGAACCGCGTCCGCGTCGAACAGCGGGCCGCCGCCCGGCGTTGCCGTGATGACCACATCGCTGTCGGCCACGGCATCGTTCCGGTCCCGTGCGACACGGATGTCGCAACGTCCGCGGAATGCCGATTCGAACACCGCGTCCGGTTCGCCGCTGACGTTCACATACTGCACCGAGCACCGTTGCGGCAGCAGACTGAGCGCGTAGTCGAGCTGGACGCGCGCCTGCACGCCGGTGCCGAACACGCAGATGCGGGTACTGTCGCGGCGTGCCAGCGCCTGCAGGCCGAGGCCGCCGGCCGCACCGGTCCGGGCGGTGGTGATCGCATTGCCGTCCATGATGCAGAGCGGACGGCCGGTGGCCGGATCGAACAGCGCGATCGTCGCCTGATGCGGCTCGCCGCCCCGGGTTCGATTACCGGGCCAGAAACCGGCTGCCTTGAAGCCGAGCAGATCCTGGCCCGCGACGTCGCCGGACTTGATGCCGAACACGCCGCCGGTGTGCAATCTTTCGCGCACGACCGGGAACACGCGCCCCGCACGTCGACTGTGCAGCACGAAGGCTTCGCGCACCGCCGCCATCACCGGTTCGGCTTGAAGGGCCGGTTCGACGACATCCCGGTCGAGAAGAAGGAGGTGGGCGTCAGTCGGCATGGTGGGAGAGCCTGTCGGATGCGATGCGATTCGCGATCTTTAAAGTTTGTATAGTTTTGGAAAAATAGTCAATTCCGATCGGGCGAGGGTGCGGTGGCCGGTTTCGTCGTTCGACATGCGCCGCTGCACCGGTCGTCGCCTTCAGGTGTCCTACCATCCGTAGAAGCGCGGCCAGGTCTGCACGGTGCCGTCGCTGCCCAGCGCGTGGTATTCCGGGTGCTGCGCACCGGTCGCGCATGCATGGTTCGGGAGGATCCGCAAACGGGTGCCGATCGGAAACCGCTTTGCGATCGCGGTGTCGGCCATTCCCGCGCGGGACACGATGCCGTGCTCCTGGTTGGCCGCGCTCATCACGTACTCGCCGAGCACTTCACCGTCTTCGGTACACACCTGCCCGTAGCCGAAATCCCGCGCCTGCCGCTGCGTGCCGCGATCGCGACTCATCGCCATCCAGCCCGCGTCGACGATGGCCCAGCCTTTTTCTTCCTGGTGTCCGATGACGGTGGTCAGCACCGACAGCGCGATGTCGGACAGCGCGCACACACCGACGTTGTGCATCACGAGGTCGAACAGCACGTATACGCCCGCGCGGACTTCCGTCACGCCGTCGAGGTGCTCCGCGGACAACGCGGTCGGCGTCGAACCGATGCTCACGATCGGGCAGGGCAACCCCGCGGCCCTGAGGCGTTCCGCGGCGCGCACGGTCCGGCTGCGCTCCTGTTCGGCGATCGCGACCAGCGCGTCGCGGGTGTCGTAGTCGTAGCTGGAGCCGGCATGCGCGAGCACGCCGCCAAGCGTCATCCCGCCGTCGACCAGCGCGCGGCCGACGTCGATCAGCAGGTCGTCGTCGGGCACGATCCCCGAGCGGTGACCGTCGACGTCGACTTCGATCCAGACTTCGAAGCGCTCGCCGTGCTCGCGCCCGAATTCGGCGATGGCGTGCGCGGTCTGCAGGCTGTCGGCGACGATCTTCAGGTCGCAGCCCTGCCGGCGCAGCGCGAGCGCCTGGCCGAGCCTGGCGGGAATCATCCCGACCGCATAGACGATGTCGCGTACGCCGCCCGCGAAGAATTGTTCGGCCTCCTTAAGCGTCGACACCGTGATGCCCTGCGCACCGGCCGCGATCTGCGCGTCGACGACATGCTGGCATTTGGTGGTCTTCACGTGCGGCCGGAACCTGACGCCGAGCGCGTCCAGATGCGCCTGCATGCGCGCGATGTTATGACGCATGCGACCGACGTCGATCAAGGCGGCGGGGGTATTCGGAAGCGGGATGCCCATGGTGCGTTGCCTCGGTGGTTTGCCGACAGCGAACACTGTAGGGTGTTTGGCCAGCAGCGTGTTTAACGTGTGCCAAATCGATCATTAAGCGCGATTTAATTGCGGGAAGCCGCTCATGCCTTGCCGCGCCACGGCGGCGGATCGAAAAATCGCGTCGCGGCTTCGAGGAAGACCCGTTGTCGCGCGGAGCGGCCGGTGCGCGACGGCAGCAGCGCGGTCACTGGCGCGGGCGGCAGATGCCAGTCGGGCAGCAGCCTGACCAGCTTGCCGCTGGCCAGCAGCGGCGCGACGTCCCACTCGGAGCGTTCGACGATGCCGAGCCCGGCCAGTGCCCAGTCGGTGATGACGGTGCCGTCGTTCGACGAAAGCGCGCCCGTGACGCGAATCACCGCCGATCGCCTGGATTCGCCCTTGCCATCGCCGGCTTGCGAGAAGCGCCAGCGCGGAACGTCCTCGTCGTTTTCGCGCAGGCACAGGCAGTCGTAGCGGGCGAGATCGGACGGATGGTCCAGTTCGTCGATGCGCCGCGCGTAACCGGGGCTCGCGCACAGGAAGCGCTCGTTGGGCGCGAGCGGATAGCCGATCCACGACGACGACTTCAGGCTGCCGACATGGACGACCACGTCGGCCCCCGACGCGCTGGTCAGCGGACTCTCCGACAGGTGCAGCGAGATTTCGAGCTTCGGATGCGCGCGTTGTACGTCACGCACGATCCGCGCGACGTACTTGCGCCCGAAGCCGAACGGCGCGACGACGCGCAGCGTGCCCTGCACGTCGCCGTGATCGCCGGAGATGTTGGCCGGCAGTGCCTCGACGCGCTCGAGAATCCCGACGGCTTCCTGGTACAGCCGCTGACCCTCGTCGGTCAATGCGATCCCTTTCGGCCGCCGCACGGCGAGCCGGACGTTGAGTCGCGCCTCCATCCGCTGCAGGCGGATCGTGACCGCGGGCGGGGTGAGGTCGAGCAGGCGCGCGGCGGATGCCAACGAGTGCGACGCGCCGATCGCGCGCACGAGTCGAAGATCGTCGAGGTCGAGCATTTCGTATCTTTTAATGCTGATGTTGCCGAGCATTAAACACCACATCGCATGATGAATCCATCGACGCATGTTCGGATATCGACAAGCGTTTGTGAGGATCGACGTGCGGGAATGCCTGCCCGGCGAACGGGGTTGGCGTTGACCGGGCCATCGCGCAGGGAAAGCGGGATGACGCTGCGTCACCCCGCACGCCGCTTCGTTCACTTCACGCGTCGAGCCCGAAAATCAACGACCGATGCGCGCCCACGCCGGCCGCGACGCCGGATGCCGACGCGAACGTCGCATTCGTCATCAGGCTCGACGCATCGCCGGCCGCGAACACACCGGGAACGCTCGTCTGCTTCCACGTATCGACGCGAATCGCCGTGCCCAGCGGCCCGTCGTCGAACGCACAGCCGAGCTGTCGGGCGAGATCGCTCGCCATCTCCGTGCGCGCGCCGATGAACAACGCATCGATCGGCACGACTTTCCCGTCGGCGAGCCGCAGTGCGTCGATCCGCGGCGCTTCGCCGAGGATCTCGACGACCGGCGACCGTTCGATACGCACGCTTCGCGCGGCGAGCAATGCGGCTTCCTCCTCGTTCGCTTCGACTACGCGTTGCGTGAACCACGTCGTCGGTCCCCAGTCAGGAATCAGGATCGCCTGATGCACGGAAAGCGGATGCGTCGCCAGCACGCCGAGTTGCCGGCCCGACACCTCGTAGCCATGGCAATACGGACAATGCAGCACGGTGACGCCCCAGCGTTCCGCGAGCCCCGGCAGCGCGGGCAGTTCGTCGCGGATGCCGGTCGCGAGGATCAGCCGCTCGGCGCTTGCACGGCTGCCGTCCGCCAGTGTCACGTGAAAGCGGCCGTTCGCATCGTGCTCGGCGGTGCGCGCCTCGCCGGCGATCCGCTGCACGGTCGGATAGGTCGCGAGTTGCGCGGCGGCTTCCTCGACGATCTGCGCAGGCGGCTTGCCGTCCTGCCCGAAAAATCCGTGCGCATGTTCGGCAAAACGATTACGCGGCCGCCCGGCATCGATCACGAGCACGCGGCGCCGTGCGCGTGCGAGCTGCATCGCGGCCGACAGCCCGGCAAAGCTGCCGCCGATCACGATCACTTCATGATGGCTCTGCATGTGTTCACTCCTTTCCTGAATCCGTATCGAGCGAAGAACGTGCTCCGATGGCGGCCAACTCATGAAACACGAGAAGTTGCATGATAGGCCGATGGTATCATTCATGCAACTTCATAAGTTTCGAGAGTGGGAGCCAACCGTCCGTGAGAACCGATAGCCGTTTGTCGCGCATGCTGCATGCGCTGATCCACATGGACCAGGCCGACGGCCCGCTGACGTCGGAGGCGATCGCGGCGATGCTGTGCACGAATCCGGTCGTCGTGCGGCGATTGCTCGGCGGGCTGCGCGACTGCGGCTACGTGCAGTCGGAGAAAGGGCACGGCGGCGGGTGGGCGCTCAGCGTCGCGCTCGACGACATCACGCTGCTCGACGTCTATCGCGCGGTGGGCGAGCCGCCGGTATTTTCCGATCTGGTGGCCGAGGATGCACCCGAATGCCTGGTCGAACAGGCGGTCAACGCGCATCTGTCGGCCACGCTGAAGGAGGCCGAAGCGGTGCTGCTTGCGCGCTTCGGGGAGGTCACGCTCGGCATGCTGTCGCGCGATTTCGAGGCGAAGGCGGCGCGCCGCCGCAAGCCGCGCTGACGCGCCGCAACATCGCGACCGTCACCCTATAGCCGGCAGTCCGACGCAATCCGGCGCGGCGCGAAACCCGCGCGCCGCCATGTTCTGTCCCCCAACTTCTGCCCGGTTTGCCCGCCACAGGGCAAAATACGGGTTTTCCGCACCCGAGAGGGCGCGCCCGAATCATGCGCCGGGCGGCGGCAGTGCGCAATCGCACGCCGCCACCGGGCGCCCAGGCAAGATGCTCGCCGTGTCGCGAGCCCACAGGAGTCCAGACCCCATGCCCGAATCCAACCTGTCCTTCTTCGGCCGGCTGTCGCTGGCCGTCGGCACGTTCTTCTCCGTGCTCGGCAACCGCGAGTTCGCGGCCGGCGTGCTGCGCGTACGCGACGGCGCCCCGGCACCGGTCGCCCCGACGCCGGTTGCGCCGGCCCCCGCCGCGGCTCCGGCGCCCGCGCCCGTGAAGGCCCCGGCCCCCGAGCTGCGCGAAGCGAGCCCGCAAGCCGCGCTGCAACTGCTCGGCCTGTTGCAGCGCGATGCGCGCTTCATCGACTTCGTCGAGGAAGACATCGCCGGCTATGCGGATGCCGACATCGGCGCTGCCGCACGCCTCGTGCACGACGGCTGCCGCGCTGCGCTGCGCGAGCACTTCACGATCGTGCCGGTGCGCGATGAAGCCGAAGGCAGCCGCGTGACGCTGCCGGCCGGCTTCGACGCGACGGCCGTGCGCGTGACGGGCAACGTGGTCGGTTCCGCGCCGTTCACGGGTACGGTCAGCCATCGCGGCTGGCGCGTGGCCGACGTGCGCCTGCCGAAGCTGACGGGCAGTCACGACGCATCGGTGGTTGCACCGGCGGAGGTGGAACTGTGAGCGATCCGCGCTATTCGATCGGTATCGACCTCGGTACGACCCATTGCGCGCTGTCGTACGTCGACAGCGCCGCGAGCGACGGCGAAAACATCACGCAGCAGGTGCTGCCGATCGCGCAGCTGACCGCGCCCGGCGCGCTGGAGTCGCGCGACCTGCTGCCGTCGTTCCTCTATCTTCCGCATGAAAGCGAGCTGACGCAGGGCGACCTGACGCTGCCGTGGACGGCCTCGCGCGGCTTCGCGGTCGGCGAAATGGCGCGCACTCGCGGCGCGGGCACGCCAATCCGCCTCGTCTCGAGCGCGAAGAGCTGGCTGTGCCACCCGGGCGTCGACCGCCGCGCGGCGATTCTGCCGAGCGATGCGCCGCCCGAGGTGTCGCGCGTGTCGCCGCTGGAAAGCTCGATCCGTTATCTGACGCACCTGCGCGAAGCGTGGGATCACGCGCATCCCGACGCGCCGTTCGCCGACCAGGACGTGACGGTCACGATCCCCGCGTCGTTCGACCCGGCCGCTCGCGAACTGACGGCGGAAGCCGCGCGTGCCGCCGGTTATTCGCGGATGACGCTGCTCGAGGAGCCGCAGGCGGCGCTCTACAGCTGGATCCAGAAGAGCGAAGGCGGCTGGCGCAAGCAGGTGCAGGTCGGCGACCTGATCCTGTGCGTGGACGTCGGCGGCGGCACGACCGACCTGTCGCTGATCGCGGTGGTCGAGCGCGAAGGCAACCTGGAACTGCATCGCGTGGCGGTCGGCGAGCACATCCTGCTCGGCGGCGACAACATGGACCTCGCGCTCGCGCACGTGGTCGCGCGCAAGCTCGCGCAGCAGGGCACGCAGGCCGATCCGTGGCAACTGCGTGCGCTGACCTACGCATGCCGCTCCGCGAAGGAAACGCTGCTGTCCGACCCGACGACCGATGCGGTGCCGCTCGTCGTGCCGAGTCGCGGCTCGAAGCTGATCGGCGGTTCGATCCGCACGGAGCTCACGCGCGCCGAACTCACGCAGACGATCCTCGAAGGCTTCTTCCCGCAGGTCGATGCAGCCGCGCGACCGGTGAGCCGCGCGCGCGTCGGCCTGACGCAACTCGGCCTGCCGTATGCGCAGGACGCGGGCATCACGCGCCATCTCGCGGCGTTCCTCGGCCGCCAGGTCGCGGCGCTCGACACGCTCGAAGGCGTGCAGCGCACGCTGCCGCAAGGCGCGACGTTCCTGCATCCGACGGCCGTGCTGTTCAACGGCGGCGTGTTCAAGTCGACGCTGCTCACGCAACGCGTGCTCGATACGCTCAACAGCTGGCTCGCCGCCGAAGGCGCGCCGCCCGCACGCCTGCTCGAAGGCGCCGATCTCGACCTCGCGGTCGCGCGCGGCGCGGCTTACTACGGTTACGTGAAGCGCGGCCGTGGCGTGCGCATTCGCGGCGGCACGGCGCGTGCGTACTACGTCGCGATCGAATCGGCGATGCCCGCGGTGCCGGGGCTGGAGCCGCCGGTGCAGGCGCTGTGCGTCGCGCCGTTCGGGATGGAGGAAGGCTCCGACGCGGCGCTGCCGCCGCAGGAGTTCGGGCTCGTCGTCGGCGAGCCGGTGCAGTTCCGCTTCTTCGGTTCGTCGGTGCGCCGCCAGGACCAGGTCGGCACGCTGCTCGACTACTGGTCGCCGGAAGAACTTCAGGAACTCGAGGAAATCCAGGCGACGCTGCCCGCCGAAGGGCGCACGGTCGGCGAGATCGTGCCCGTGAAGCTGCATGCGCGCGTGACCGAAGCCGGCACGCTCGAACTCGAGGCGATCCCGAGCGGCACGGACGAGCGCTGGAAGGTCGAGTTCGACGTGCGCGGCGCCGCCTGAGCACGATGAAGCGCTATACGGTCGGCATCGACCTCGGCACGAGCAACACGGTCGTCGCATACGTCGAGGCCGGCTCCGACGCGATCCGCGTGTTCGACGTCGAGCAACTGGTCGGCCCCGGCGCGGTGGCCGCGCAGCCGCTGCTGCCGTCGGTGCGCTATCACCCGGCGGCCGGTGAGCTCGCGGCGGACGCGTTGAGGTTGCCGTGGCAGGCGGCCGGCGCGCGCAACGCGGCCGCCCGTTCGGGTGGCGGCCGTGACGGCGCCGCTGGTGACGCGCTGCCGCCCGTGATCGGCCGCTATGCGCGCACGCTCGGCGCGCAGGTGCCGGGCCGGCTCGTGACGAGCGCGAAGAGCTGGCTGTCGCACGCATCGGTCGACCGGCTCGCCGCGATCCTGCCGTGGGGCGCGGCCGACGGCGTCGACAAGGTGTCGCCGGTCGACGCGAGCGCGAGCTATCTCGCGCATGTGCGCGACGCGTGGGATGCCCGTTTTCCCGATGCGCCGCTCGCGAAGCAGGACGTGATCCTGACGGTGCCCGCGTCGTTCGACGATGGCGCGCGCGCGTTGACGGTCGAGGCCGCGCGGCGCGCGAAGCTGCCCGCGCTGCGGCTGCTGGAAGAGCCGCAGGCCGCGTTCTACGACTGGTTGTATGGCCAGCGCGAAACGCTGCGCGACACGTTCGCCGTCGCGCGGCGCGTGCTGATCTGCGACGTCGGCGGCGGCACGACCGATCTCACGCTCGTCGATGTCGCACCGGGCGACGGCGGCGAGCCGACCTTTACGCGCGTCGGCGTCGGCAATCACCTGATGCTCGGCGGCGACAACATGGACCTCGCGCTTGCGCGCCTGGTCGAAACGCGGCTGACCGAGCCCGGCACGCGGCTGTCGGCCGCGAGCCTGTCGCAGGTCGTCGAGCGCTGCCGTGCCGCGAAGGAGCGGCTGCTCGGCGACGATGCACCGGCGTCCGTCACCGTCACGCTGCTCGGCGCGGGCAGCAAGCTCGTCGGCGGCGCGCGTTCGGCCGAACTGACACGGCAGGAAGTCGAACAGATCGTCGTCGACGGTTTCTTTCCGCAGGTCGAGGCCGGCGAACTGCCGCGCCGCGCGCGGGCGGCGATCGTCGAATTCGGGTTGCCGTATGCGAGCGACCCGGCCGTCACGCGGCACGTCGCCGCGTTCCTGAACCGTCACGCGGAAGGCCCGCTGCCCGACACGCTGCTGCTCAACGGCGGCGTGTTCCGTGCGGGCGCGCTCGCCGGCCGTCTCGCGCAGACGCTCGGCGCGTGGCGCGGCGCGCCGCTCGACGTGCTGCACAACGCGCATCCGGACGTAGCCGTCGCGCGCGGCGCGGTGGCGTATGGCCTCGCGCGCGCCGGGCATGCGCCGCGCATCGGCGGCGGTTCCGCGCGCAGCTATTTCCTCGTGCTGGACGACGGTGCCGGCGACGCAGCCGCGCGCGGCGTCTGCCTGCTGCCGCGCGGAGCGGAAGAGGGCCGCGAGATCCGGCTGGAGGATCGTACCTTCGCGCTGCAGCTCGGGCAGCCGGTGCGTTTCCACCTCGTGTCGACGGTGGCCGACACCGCGTACCGTCCCGGCGATCTCGTCGCACTCGACGGCGGCGATTTCGTGCGGCTGCCGCCGATCGCGACGGTCGTCGAGCGGCAGTCGGGCAGCGATGCGCGCGAAACGCCAGTGAAGCTCACCGCGTCACTGACCGAGGTCGGCACGCTCGAAATGCATTGCATCGCGACCGACGACGCGGCACGCCGCTGGCGGCTCGAATTCCAGTTGCGCGGCGACGCGCCGGCGCACGGCGGCGACGATGCGCCCGCGCGGCACCCGCGTCTCGACCACGCGATCGAACTGATCGAGCGCTCGTTCGGCAGCAAGGCCGCGGACGTCACGCCGAAGGACACGCGCCGGTTGCGCGCGCAATTGGAACAGGTGCTCGGCCCGCGCGAAGAGTGGGACGTCGCGCTCGCGCGCGAACTGTTCGACGCGCTGCTTGCGCGGGCGCGGCGGCGCCGTCGCTCGGCCGATCACGAACGCGCGTGGCTGAACCTCGCCGGTTATTGCCTGCGCCCGGGCTTCGGCCATCCGCTCGACGCATGGCGCATCGAGCAGCTTTGGCCGCTGTTCGACGACGGCATTCAATACGTGAACGACGGGCAGGTGTGGTCCGAGTGGTGGACGCTGTGGCGGCGCGTGGCCGGCGGCCTCGACGACGATGCGCAGACGCAGGTGCGCGACGCGATCGCGTTCCTCGAACCGTCCGACGACAAGCGGCGCAAGCTGCCGTTCGATCCGGGCAAGGTCGGCCCGGCCGACATGACGCGGCTGTCCGCGTCGCTCGAACGATTGCCCGTCGAGCGCAAGGTCGAGCTGGCCGAGCGCCTGATCGCGCAATTGCAGAAGCCGGCCGAGCGCGCGCTGTGTGCGTGGGCGCTCGGGCGCATCGGTGCGCGCCGGCCGTTCTACGGCAGCGCGCATAGCGTCGTGCCTGCGGAAGTCGTCAATGGCTGGCTCGACGCGCTGTTCGCGCTCGACTGGAAGCAGGTCGAGCCGGCCGCGTTCGCGGCCGCGCAGATTGCCCGGATGACGGGCGACCGTTCACGCGACCTGCCGGACGATACGCGCGACGCGGTGATCAAGCGTCTGTCGGCCGCGAATGCGTCGGCCGCATGGATCGACATGGTGCGCGAAGCGATCGCGTTCGACGAAGCCGACACGGCGCGCGTGTTCGGCGAAACGCTGCCGGCCGGGTTGAAGCTGCTGGCCGGGTGAGTGGCGCGATGTGCTCCGGTATCGTTCGGATACCGGAGCATTTAGCGGCGTTGCCGATGCGGGCTGACGCGCGCCGATTCAATGCCCTTCGAACAAAAAAACGGCTGCCGTTGCATCGCATCGGCAGCCGTTTGCGCTTTGTGAGCCTGTCGGTCAGATTGGCGGCGTCGTCTCGCGTGGCAATGCGGCCGACTCCGCGGCGATCGCATCCGGCACGGCCGCCCGCCGCGCGAGATGAATCCCCGCGAGCATGCAGCGCACCGATCCGCCGGCCAGTTCGATCGTCGGCACGTCGAGCGGCAGCAGCCGCGCGGAGCGCTCGATCACCGCACGCTGGTCAGGTGTGAGGCAATCGAACGCACGTCGCGACAGCGCAAGCACGCGCCCGTTGCTTCCCGACAATTCCAGCGTATTGCCTGCGAAATTCGCGATCTGCGACTGATCGAGGGCGATCACCGCACGTCCCGTTTCGGTCAGGCGTTGCGCGATCTCGACGCGGCGCCGGCCGTCGGCGATCAGGTCGAGGCCGACCATCGCGAACTCCGTCGCGACGCTCATCATCACGTTCGTATGATAGATCGGGCGCCCGTCGGCGTCGGCCGTATCGAAGCAGATCGGCTCGAAATTGAAATGCGTGCAGAAGCGTTCGAGCGCGACCGGATCGGCACGGCGCGACCGCGCGGTATAGGCGATCCGCGCGACGTGGTCGAGCACCATCGCGCCGGTGCCTTCCAGGAACACGTCGTCGTATTCGAGACCCGAATAGTCGATCACATCCTGCACGCGATACTCGGCCTTCAGCATCTCGACGATGTCCGCACGCCGCTCGCGGCGGCGGTTCGGGCTGTGCATCGGATACAGCGCGACGTGGCCGCCCGGATGCGTCGAGAACCAGTTGTTCGGGAACACGGAATCGGGCGTGTCGCACTCGCCGTGGTCGTCGAACACATGCACGCGCACGCCCGCATCGGCGAGCGTCTGCGCGGCGGCCGTGACTTCGTCGCGTGCGGCGGCGGACACCGACGACGTGTCGGTCGAGCCGCCCCCGGCCGTGCGCTGGAATGCGTTGTCGGCCGCGGTCTGCGGGTTCGGCAGGAAACGGTGCGGCCGGATCATCACGACGGCGGCCGGCGCCTGGATCGATACGAGATTCATGTAAGGCAGGAGCGAAAGGCAGGGAACCGGGCAGCGCACGGGCCGCCCGGCGATGACGGTCAGCGCGCGAATGCGGCGACGGCTTCGGTGACGAACGCCGCGTGACCCTGCGCGATCGCGGCCGGGTCGTCGATCAGCGCGAACAGGTTCTTCGGGTCGACGGCCGGCGGAATCAGCGCGATCTCGACCCCAGCGTTGTGCTGCTGCGCGAGCGCGTACAGGTAGCGCAGCGCCGAGTAGTCCTCCAGCGCGAAGCCGACCGAGTCGAACACGGTGACTTCGTCCGCGCGTTCGCGGCCGGTCGTTTCGCGTTGCAGCACGCGCCACAGTTCGGTGACAGGGAAGTCGGCCGGCATCTGCTGGATCTCGCCTTCGATGCGCGACTGCGGCTCGAATTCGACGAACACGCGGCCCGCCTGCAGCACGCCCGCTTCAAGCTCGGTCTTGCCGGGGCAATCGCCGCCGACCGCGTTCAGGTGCATGCCGGGCTCGATCATGTCGGCCGTGACGATCGTCGCGTACGCCTTGTCTGCGGTGACGGTCGTCACGATGTCGGCGCCGCGCACGGCGTCGGCGGTCGATGCGGCGCGCACGACGCGCAATTCAGGGTATGCGGCGAGGTTCTGCACGAGCTTGTCGGTCGCGAGCGGATCGACGTCGAACACGCGGATTTCGTCGATGCCGAGCAGCGTGTGGAACGCGATCGCCTGGAATTCGCTCTGCGCGCCGTTGCCGATCAGTGCCATCGTGCGCGAGTCGGGCCGTGCGAGACCCTGCGCGGCGAGCACCGACGTGGCGGCCGTGCGCAGCGCGGTCGTCAGCGTGAGTTCGGCGAGCAGCAGCGGGTAGCCGGTATCGACTTCGGCGAGCGCGCCGAATGCCATCACCGTGTGCATCCCGCGCGTCGCGTTGACGGGGTGGCCGTTCACATATTTGAACGCGAATAGCGACGCGTTCGCGACGGGCATCAGTTCGATCACGCCGTCGCGCGAGTGGCATGCGACGCGCGGCGACTTGTCGAAATCGGCCCACTGCAGGTAATCGGCGCGCAGCGTGTCGACGAGTTCGCGCAGGAACGTCGTGACGCCGGTCTTGGCGATCAGGCGGGCGGTGGCGGGAACGTCGAGGAAGCGAGTCATCGGTCTGTCTCCATTGTCTTTGCCGGTACGGGTGTCCTGGCATTCCGGTCGACCGGGCGATGCTTCGGTGCGGGCGCGGGTTTGCTGAAAAGCGGCGGCACGGCGTATTCGGCCGGTCGATGGAGTCATTATTTCCGGGAGTCGAGCCAACAAAAAGACGGCAAAAGTGGCAGATTTATCGATAGACTTGTCAAAATGCCGGCCATATCCGGCAGTTTGCCCGGTTCGCGCTGGTCGGAATGCGCAGCCTCCGGCACGCTGGCGGCCGGTTCACGCTCAACAGGAAGACCCCTTCATGATCACGCTCGACGACGTCGACCGGCAGCTGATCGCGCTGCTGCGCGACAACGCGCGACTGCCCGTCGTCGCCCTGGCGAAGGAATTGCGGGTCGCGCGCGCGACCGTGCAGAACCGGCTGACGCGGCTGGAGAAAAACGGCGTGATCGTCGGTTATACGGTACGGCTCAAGCCGGCGGCCGAACGGCACCGGATCCGCGCGCTGATGTCGATCGCGGTGCAGGGCAACCGCGGCGCCGAGGTGGTGAAGGTGCTGCGCGGGCATCCGAATGTCGCGTCGATCCACAGCACCAACGGTCGCTGGGATCTCGTCGCCGAGCTGCATGCCGATTCGCTCGAGCATTTCGATCGCGTGCTCGGCGCGATCCGGCTGATCGACGGCATCGCGAGTACCGAGACGAGCATTCTGCTGTCGACGCACAAGGCATGACGCGGGCCGTGCGGTCGGCATGAATCGACCGCGCGTGACAGGCCGGCGCCCGTCGATTCCCGTCAGCCGAACGTGTCGACGCGCGCCCGCCAGTCGCTTCGCGAAAACGACTCCGTCAGAAACTCGACGAACGCGCGCACCTTCGGTGGCGTGAGGCGCGCGTGCGCGTAGTACACGCAGATCGTGCCGGCCGTCGCCGGATAGCGCGTGAGCACGCGCACGAGCCGGCCGTCGTCGAGATACGGCAGCACATGATGCGCGCCGAGCCGCGCGAGCCCCATGCCTGCCACGGCCGCATCGCAGATGGCATCCAGATCGGTCAGCACGACGCGTCCGTCGATCGGGACCGTCACCGTTTCGCCATTCAACGTGAACGCCCAGTCGCGCACGCGGCCCGTCGTCGCGGAGCGCAACCGGATGCAGTCGTGGCGCGACAGCTCGGCGAGCGTCGCCGGTTCCCCGTGCGTCGCGAGATACGCGGGGGATGCGACCGTCAGCAACCGGATCGGCACCAGTTCGCGTGCGACGACGTTTGCGTCGTCCTCGACGCCCGAGCCGATCGCGGCGTCGAAGCCTTCCTTCACCAGATCGACGTGGCGGTTCTCGAGGCTCCAGTCGAGCCGGAGGTCCGGAAAGCGTTCGAGAAACGCCGGCATCAGCGGCAACACGTACTGGCGCCCGAACCCCGGCGCGATGCTGATGCGCAGCGTGCCGGCGGGGCGCGCGTCGCGCTCGGTCAGGGTCGCCATCGCCTGGCTCAGCGCGTTGGCCGCCGCCGACGTTTCGGCGTACAGCCGTTCGCCGGCCTCCGTCAGCGTGAGGCTGCGCGTCGTGCGGCGGAACAGCCGCGTGCCGAGGCTGCGCTCCAGTTTCGCGACATGCTTGCTGACGGCGGCAGGCGTGACGCCCAGCCGGCTGGCCGCCGCGGAGAAACTGCCGGCTTCCACGGTCCGGAGAAAGCTTTCCAGCACACGCAGATCGTTCATGACGATTCGATCGAAATCGTTGAAATTAATTCGACACATTATGGACTATTCGGCATGAATGAGCGCGACTAGGATGAGGTCCGTCGTGTCGTGTTCCGCGGACAGCCGGCGCATCATCAGCTATCCGTGACGAACACGAACGGGCGCGGAGCTGCTTGCGCGCCGGCACGGCAGCGATGGCGGCTTCGTATGTCGAAGCGGTCGTCGCGGCCCGGCAATGCGGCGCGAATTCCATTTGCGATCAGGAGGCACATCATGTCCCACACCATTCTCGTGACCGGCGCGACCGGGAACATCGGGCGCGAACTCGTCGCGCAACTGAAGGCGGCCGGCGCGCATGTGATCGCCAGCTCGAACAGCGGCAGGGCGGTCGAAGGCGTCGAAACGCGTCGCGCGAACCTTGCCGACGCCGCGAGCCTCGCGCATGCATTCCAGGGCATCGACACGCTGTTCCTGCTGCTGCCGCTGCAGGCCGACATGGTGACGCTGGCCGGCAATGCGGTTGCGGCGGCCCGGGCAGCCGGCGTCACGCATATCGTCCGCTCGTCGGGCGCGGGTGCCGACGCCGCGTCGCCGGTCGCGATCGGGCGCGTGCAAGGCGAAATCGACCGGCTCGTGATGGAGTCGGGCATCTCATACACGATCACGCGGCCCAACTGCTTCATGCAGAACTTCGTGACGTACTACGCGGGCATGATTCGCGCCGGCGCACTATATCTGCCGCAGGGCGACGGGAAGGTGTCGTTCGTCGACGTGCGCGACATCGCCGCCGTCAATGCGACGATCCTGCGGCACCCGGCCGCTCATGCCGGCCGGATCTACGAGCTGACGGGCGGCGAAGCATTGTCGAACGCCGACGTGGTCGCACGGATCGGCACGGCGCTCGGTCGCAAGGTCGAGTACGTGCCGGTGACGGACGAGGCGGCGATCGAATCCATGCGCGCCGCGGGTGCCGACGCGTGGTCGATCGATGTGCTGATGAGCCTGAACCGGATGATCGCGGCCGGCCACGCGGCGGCCGTCAGCGCCGACGTGCAGGCGCTGCTCGGGCGCGCGCCGATCGCGTTCGAGCGGTTCGTTGCGGATCACGTCGATAGCTGGCGCTGAGCGTAGGCGACGCCGCGCAGGTGCGGCGGCCTTCGCGGCGTCACGCGCGATGCACGTCGGATTCGCGCATTCGGTGTCGGCGACGCATCGCATGATCGATGCGTCGGGCGACACGCAGGCAGCGTATGCCGTCGGGGGCGCGTCGCCGAATCAGGCGTCGATTGCCGGCTCCGGAAACACCGGTTCGCCCAGCGTCAGCATCAACCGGTTCGCCCACGCGAAGATTGCGACCGCATGCGACAGGTCGAGAATGTCCTCGTGCGTCAGCCCTTCGGCTTCAAGCGCGGCGATGTCGTCTGCATCGACCGTATCGGGCCGTTCGGTCAGCGCGATCGCATAACGCACGATCGCGCGTTCGCGTGCCGTCGTGCCGGCTGTCGCCGGATCGTCGAACACCTGCTCGATCGCATCGGTGCGTTTCGCGAGCTGTGCGAAGCGTTGCGCATGCACCGACGCGCAATACACGCAGCCATTCACGCGCGACACGGCCGTGCTGGCGAGTTCGCGCTCCGCACGCGACAGCCCGCCGGGGCCGTACATGATCGCGTTGAACACGCCCGAGCGTTGCCGCAGGATGTCGGGCAGGTGGACGAGCAGCAGGTAGTAGTCGGATGTCTTCGCGTGCGGGTGACTCGCTTCGAGCACCGCCAACTGATCGGGTGTCGCGGCATCGAGCGATACCGTGTCGAGCCACGCGCGCCAGCCGAGCGTGGCGGACGTGAAGCCGTGGGCGGGCGTCGTCATGCGGCCTCCTTGGCGGCACGCGCCTGAAGCGCTTGCGCGGCAATCGCGACGCGCAACTGATACGCGACGAACGCAACGAGCTGCGACAGCGCGACGATCGCGGCCGTCGTGAGTCCGGCCGACTTCAGCGCGTCGAGATCGGACGGGCGCGCATCGACGGGCGCGTATGTCAAAAGCCGCGCATGAACGAGGATCGCGCGAAGGCGCGGGGCAAGCGCGTCGAACGCATCGGTATCGGCGCGCGCGATGTCCTCGACGGTGCCGCCCGCATCGAGCAGCCGCGTGCGATACGCCGAGGCCAGTGCGTGCGCGTTCGATCGCTGCGCGACATACCGCGCCGCATGCAGTCTTTCGACCAGCGAAAGATCGGGCAGCGTGGGATCGAACAGCACGGCTTCGCTCAGCCGCGTATGGCGCAGCACCTTGTCGCGTGCGCGGCGCAGCGCGGTGACGGCATCGCCGTCGCGCAGGCCGGCCACCGCGTCGATCGTATCCGGCGCGGCGGCCGGCGTGATGGATTCAGTCATCGTTTCGGGTTTCCCTTCGTTATCTGTGTCATCGATGAACGCGCGCTCACGCATCGGCATCGCGCCATTCGTCGCCTTGCAGCTCCGCATTCGCGTATGCGACCAGCGCGTCGAAATGCCGGTCGCGGTCGGCGTCGAACAGCCGGCTCGCAATGCCGCGCGCCAGCCGTTCGGCGCCCGCGCTGATGGCGGGGATATCGCCGGACAGCTTGCCGTGGCTCAGGCTCGCCGCATGGTTGAAGCAATGGATCTGCGTGACGGCCGGGCACGCACCGGGCTCGCGTTCCTGGAACGCGAACGCGGGGCCGAGATCGGGCGATTCGGCGAGTTCGTCGAGCTGCTTGCCCGGTTCCGGTCGATAGCGATCCTTCCAGCGCCGCACGTGCGAGCCGAACGACGCGAATTCCGCGCGCGTCGTCCAGTCCGAATGAAAGCCCGTCGCGAAGACCAGGAAGTCGACGGTGTAGCGCCCGCGCGGCGTCGTCACGACGAGGCCGTCCGCCTGTTCGGCGAGCGTCTCGATCGGGCTGCCTGCGTGAAAATGCGCGTGCTCGTGGCGCGACACGCGCAGCACGCTGTCGCGCGGCGGTGGCGTTTGCGACGTCAACGCGTAGTGCATGAAGCGCCACTTCGTCGCATCGTCGAGATCGGCGTAGCCGTGCACGAGGCCCGGGCTGCCGATGCCGGTCAGCTTGTTGATGCGCGGAATGTCCGCGCGGCGGAAGAACAGGTCGACGCGCGCGGCGCCGGCTTCGAGCGCGGTGCCCGCGTTGTCGAATGCCGATGCGCCCGCGCCGACCACGCCGACACGCTTGCCCGCAAGCGCCGCGAAATCGATCGGCTCGGACGAGTGGGCCCAGCGCGTACGCGGTGCGCGTTGCGCGACGGGCGGCGCGTAAGGGCCGCCGAGGCCGTCGCGGCCGGTCGCAAGCACGACGTGCCGCGCGAGCAGCGTCTGCGCCTCGCAGTTGCCGTGCACGTCGAGCGCGAGCAGCCCGTCGTCGCGCGGGCGCAGCGCGACGAGCGTCGTATCGTTGCGCACCTGCAGGTCGAGCACGCGCCGATACCAGCGCAGGTAGTCCATCCACTGCGTGCGCGGAATCTTGTAGAGCGCGTCCCACGCGTCGCGGCCGTGTTGCGCTTCGAACCATGCGCGGAACGTCAGCGCGGGCAGGCCGAGCGCCGGGCCCGCGAGCTGCTTCGGCGAGCGCAGCGTGTCCATCCGCGCGAACGTGACCCACGGCCCTTCGTAGCCGGCCGGCGCGCGGTCGATCACGCACTGGTTGTCGATGCCGAGCAGGCGCAGTTCGGCGGATGCCGCGAGCCCCGCCATGCCGCCGCCGACGATCGCGACGTCGAGCACGCGCGTGCCGTCGGCCTCGCGCGGCGGCACCCACGACGGCGCTGGCAGGTCGAGCCAGCGCAGGTCTTGCGCGAGCCGTGCTTCGAGTGCTTCAAGTGCTTCAAGTGCGTCGGGCGGCGTCGTCATGCGGCCTCCGGGCGGGTGCGGCGTGTACGTGTCGTGTGGGGCGGGCGCGGTGCGCGCTCGTTGCGCAGCCGGTCGCCGCGCAGCAGCGCGTCGTGCGCGGCGGCGTCGTGAAAGATCACGTCGTCGAGCAGCGCGCGCGTGGTGCGATGCAGCGCGTCGAGCAGCGCATCGACGGCGGCGGTGCGCGCCTTGCCGGCCGGCGTCGCGACGCCGAACGCGAACGGGACGTCGACGTCGAGCGCTCGCGCGACGACGCCGTCCACCGGCAGCGCGACGCCCGTCGCCGGGTCGACGATGCCGATCCCGATGCCCGCGCGCGCGGCCATCACCGCATTCAGCGACGCATTGGTTTCGATGAACACGCGCGCATCGACGCGCGCGGCTGCGAATGCCGCATCGATCCGCTGGCGCAGGCGGTGCCGGTTCGCGACCGTTACGATGCGGCGGCCCGCGAGATCGCGCAGCGCGATGCGCGGTTTCGTCGCGAGCGGGTCGCCGGCGGGCAGCACGGCGACGCATGGTGTCTGCGCGATCCAGTGCACGTCGAGCCCCGCGTGCGCCATCGGCAGCGTGACGACACCGATGTCGGCCGTGCCGCCCAGCACTTCGTGCACGACGTGCTCGGCCGATTCGCTGCGCAACTGGTAGTGCGGCGCGTGCGCGCCGTCGGGCAGCGCGGCGAGCGCGGCCGGCACGAGCGTGGCCGCGAGCGACGGCGTCGCCGCGATGCGCACGGGTTCGGTCGTTTCGTCGCCGAGCGCGCGCGCCCGCGCCTCGATCGCGCGCAGGCCGACCAGCGAGCGCTCGACTTCCTCGTACAGCAGGAATGCGCGCCGCGTCGGCGTGACGCGCGGGCCGTGCCGGTCGAACAGCGCGTAGCCGAGATCGGCTTCGAGCTCCTGGATCTGCCGCGTGACGGCCGGTTGCGAGCGGCCGAGCAGTTCGCCCGCGCCGGTCACGCTGCCGGCCGACATGACCGCGGAAAAAGCTTCGAGTTGATGCAGCTCCATGACGCGTTCCGATGATGCGATTTGCGCATTGTAGGAGTGTGAGCATGCGCGATTCATATAATGATTTTTGCTATCGACAGCGCGGAAACTGCGAAGCGCGCGATCGTCACGATGGTCGATGCTGCGTGCCGGCACCTCGGCTGCGAGCGGCGCCGCGCGGGAAACGTCAATCGAATCAACGCGATGCGATGCCTGCTCACGCACCGCGCGATACGCGCCACGCGGATGGCCGTTCGCGAACGTCATCCGCATCGCGCCGCACGCGATATCGATATGCGCAAAACTTCGTTGGAACGCCCTGAACCGGATGGTTACATGCCCTCACTCTTTTCGACTGACTGAAGGTGGGGGCGGCATGAACGTTTCGGGGAACGACGCACGCGGCGCATGGCGGCGCGTGCTGGGCACGGTGGCGGCGCTCGCTGCCGCATGGGGCTTGTCGACGGGCGGCGCGCTCGCGGCAGGCGTCTCGGGCGAGCCGGTGGTGATCGGCGTGAGCGGGCCGCTCACGGGCCAGGACGCGCAATACGGCGAGCAATGGAAGCGCGGCTTCGATCTCGCGCTCGACGAGATCAACGGCAGCGGCGGCATTCACGGCCGGCCGCTCGCGGTCGACTTCCAGGACAGCCGCAGCGATCCGCGTCAGGCCGTGGCGATCGCGCAGAAGTTCGTCGCCGATCCGCGCATCGCGATCGAGCTGGGCGATTTCTCGAGCGCGACGTCGATGGCCGCGTCGCCGATCTACCAGCGCGGGCAACTGATCCAGTTCGGCTTCACGAATTCGCATCCGGATTTCACGAAGGGCGGCGATTACCTGTGGAGCACCGCGCTGAGCCAGGCCGAGGAGCAGCCGCTGCTCGCGCGCTACGCGGTGAAGGAGCTCGGCTTCAAGCGGATCGCGGTGCTGTACCTGAACACCGACTGGGGCCGCACCAGCAAGGACATCTTCGCGAAGGCGGCGGCCGGGCTCGGTGCGCAGGTCGTCGCGGCCGAGGGCTACCAGCCGGCGGAGAAGGATTTCCGCTCGACGCTCGTGCGGATCGGCGCATCGAAGCCCGATTCGATCGTGCTGATCTCGTACTACGCGGACGGCGCGCAGATCGTGCGGCAGGCACGCACGTCGGGCGTCACGCTGCCGATCGCGGCGGTCGGCTCCGTGTATTCGCCGAAGTTTCTCGAACTGGGTGGCGCGGCCGTCGACGGCGTCTATACGGAATCGAACTTCTTCCCGGCCGAGCCGCGCCCCGAGGTGCAGGCGTTCGTGCAGCGCTATCGCGCGAAATTCCATGCCGATCCCGATTCGTTCGTTGCGCGCGCATACGATGCGCTGATCCTGTCGGCCGAAGTGCTGCGCCGCTACGGCACGACACGCCAGGCCGCGCACGACGGTTTCGCGAAAGTGAGCGACGTGCCGAGCGTGATCTTCGGCAAGGTGCGCTTCGATCCGCAGACGCGCCGCGTCGCCGGCGCGCGCACCGTGTATCTGGTCGTGAAGCAGGGGCAGTGGGCGCTGTGGGACGGCGCGAAGCCGCAACTCGCCGCGCGCTGATTCCGAATCAACTGCATGCAAGTGACGGACGCATCGTGATGGCATCCTGGCTCGACTACACGCTCAACGGCCTCATCGTCGGCAACATCTACGCGCTGCTCGCGGTCGGGCTCGCGCTGATCTTCGGCGTGTCGCACCTGATCAACTTCGCGCACGGCTCGGTCTACATGGTCGGCGCGTTCATCGGCTGGCTGTGCCTGACGCGCTTCGGGCTGCCGCTGCCGGTCGCGCTTGCGGCGGTCGTCGTGGGCTGCGGCGCGCTCGGCATCGCGATCGAGCGGATCGGGCTGCGGCCGCTGCGCCACGCGGCGCGGATCGCGCCGCTGCTCGCGACGATCGGCATCAGCTTCATCCTCGACCAGTTCGCGCAGCTCGCGTTCGGCGCGGACCCGCGCGCGGTGCCGACGCCGCTGCCCGACTGGCACCTGCGGATCGCCGGCGCGACGCTCGGCTCGCTCGACCTGCTGATCGCGGGCATCGGCATCGCCGCAGCCGCGCTGCTATACGGCTTCCTGCGCTTCACGCGCCTCGGCTGGGCCGTGCGCGCAACCGCGCAGGATCGCGACGCGGCGCTGCAGATGGGCGTCGACGTCGACCGCGTGAACCAGACCGTGTTCGCGATCGCGTGCGCGCTCGGCGGCGTGAGCGGGCTGCTGGTCGGCATGTACTACAACAGCATCGATCCGGCGATGGGCTTCCAGGCGACGCTGAAGGGCGTCGTCGCACTGCTGATCGGCGGGCTCGGCAACGTACCGGGCGCGATCGCGGGCAGCCTGCTGCTCGGTCTCGTCGAAAGCTACGGCGTCGCGCTGTTCGGCACGAGCTATCGCGATCTGTTCGCATTCGGACTGCTGATCGTATTCCTCGTATGGCGCCCGAACGGCTTGTTCAGCGCGAACCGCGCGTTGCCGCCGGAACCGATGACGGGCACGTTCCTCGCGGCCGCGAAGGCCGTTCGTGTGCCGCGCCCGGTGATCGTCGTGCTGATCGCCGCGGCGGCCGTGCTGCCGTGGCTCGGTGCATCGCCGTACGTGCTGCAGACGCTGACCAACGCGTGGCTGTACGGGCTGCTCGCGCTGAGCCTCACGCTCGTCGCGGGCACGGTCGGGCAGATCTCGCTCGGTCACGCCGCGCTGCTCGTGATCGGGGCGTATGCGTCGGCGCTGCTGTCGTCGGATCTCGGCTGGTCGCCGGCCGTGACGATCCCGTGCGCGGGCGCGATCACGGCCGTGCTCGGCACACTGCTCGTCTATCCGGCGTTCCGGCTGCGCGGGCACTACGTGTCGATCGCGACGCTCGGCATCGGCGAAGTGGTAAGCCTCGTGATCCTGAACTGGGACGGCCTCACGCGCGGCCCGCTCGGCATTACCGGCATCGCGCCGCTGCCGTGGGCGACGACCGCGCGCGCCGCGTACTGGTTCACGTTCGCGGTGCTCGTCGTCTTCGCGCTCGTGCAGGTGCGGCTGCTGCGCTCGCATCTCGGCCGCACGCTGCGCGCGGTGCGCGAGGACGACGTTGCCGCACGCGCGCACGGCATCGCGCCGAACCGCTACAAGGCGATCGCGTTCGCGGTCGGCGGCGTCGCGGCCGGCGTGAGCGGTGGGATCGCCGCGCACCTGTACAGCTACATCAATCACCAGACCTTCGATTCGCAGGTGTCGATCCTCGCGCTGACGATGGTGATCCTCGGCGGGCTCGGCAACGTGCTCGGCGGCATCGCCGGTGCGGTCGCGCTGATCGGGCTGCCGGAGCTGTTCCGTTGGGCGGCCGACTACCGGATGCTGATCTACGGCGTCGTGCTGCTGCTGCTCGTCCGGTTCCGGCCGCAAGGCCTGCTCGGCGCGGTGTGAGGAGGAATGCGATGACGACCACCCGACCCTTGCTCGACGTGCAGGGTTTGACGCGCCGCTTCGATGGCGTGACCGCGCTCGACGGCGCGAGCCTGACGCTTGCCGACGGCGAACTGCTGAGCGTGATCGGGCCGAACGGCGCCGGCAAGTCGACGCTGTTCAACCTGATCGCGGGTGCCGACCGGCCCGATGCCGGCCGCGTGACGTTCGACGGCCGCGACATCACGGGCACGGCGCCCGAACGGCTCGCGGCGCTCGGCATCGCGCGCACGTTCCAGCACGGCCGCGTGTTCGGCAACCTGAGCGTGCTCGACAACGTGCTGATCGGCGCACATGCGCGTCTGCGCGCGGCCCGGCCCGGCTGGCCCGCGCTCGGCGCGGCGGCCGAGGTGCTGCGCGCGCTCGTGCGGCCCGCGTCGGTGCGGCGCGAGGAGGCGGCACTGCGTGAAGAAGCGCGCGCGATCGTCGCCGGGTTCGGCGAACGGCTCACGCCGCGCATCGATCATCCGGCGCACAGCCTGTCGTATGCGAACCGGCGACGCGTGGAGATCGGCCGCGCGCTCGCGCTGCATCCGCGCCTGCTGCTGCTCGACGAACCGACGGCCGGGATGAACGAGACGGAGACGGCCGAGATGCTGCAGCTGATCCAGTCGCTGAAGGCGCGCGGCCTGACGATCCTGCTGATCGAGCACAAGCTCGAACTCGTGATGCGCGTGTCCGACCGCGTGATGGTGCTCGACAACGGCGTGAAGATCGCTGAAGGCGCGCCGAGCGACGTGCGGCACGATCCGCGCGTGATCGAGGCCTACCTCGGCCGGCGTCATGCGGGCGGCGCACCGGCCGACCGCGCGGCACAGGCGGCCGCATGACCGCACTTTCTTCAGGGCCCCACACGACCATGACCGATGCGCTGCTGAAACTCGAACACCTCGATACGTTCTACGGGCCGGTGCAAGTGCATTTCGACGTGAACTTCGAAGTGGGCCGCGGGCAGATCGTCAGCCTTCTCGGCGGCAATGCGAGCGGCAAGTCGACGACGATGAAGCTGATCCTCGGGCTGATGCGGCCGCGTCGCGGTGTCGTGCGCTTCGACGGCGACGACGTGACGGCGCTCGCGACGCCGCAGCGCGTGCGGCGCGGGATCGCGGCCGTGCCCGAGGCGCGGCGGCTGTTCGGCGACATGAGCGTGCGCGAGAACCTGCTGATGGGCGCGTATACGCGCGGCGACCGCACGGCGGTGGCGGAAGACTACGAACGCGTGCTCGACCTGTTTCCGCGTGTGAGGGAGCGGCTCGCGCAGCGCGCGGGCACGCTGTCGGGCGGCGAGCAGCAGATGCTCGCGATGGCGCGCGCGCTGATGGCGCGGCCGAAGCTGATCTGCATGGACGAGCCGACGATGGGGCTGTCGCCGCTCTATGTCGACAAGGTGCTCGAACTGATCGACGCGATCAACAAGCAGGGCGTGACGGTGTTCATGGTCGAGCAGAACGCGAGCCTCGCACTGGAGATCGCGCATTACGGATACGTGCTGCAGACCGGGCGCGTCGTGCTCGAAGGGCCCGCGAAGGCGCTGCTCGACGACGAGCGCGTGCGCGATGCGTATCTGGGCGGGGAGGTGGTGGCGCTGTAGTTGGCGTGGCTCATCGGCAACCGAACCATGATGACCTGCGGCTCACGAGTTGAAGCAAGTGCCGGTTCGACCGTGAGCCGGGTTTCACCGGCCTATGCCCGCCTCGCGCCCATCCCCGCCGCTCGCGGAAACGTCATCACCACCGCGAACCCGCCGGCGTCCGGAAACGCGAACCCGATGCGCCCGCCGTGCGCTTTCATGACTTCCTGCACGATCGCGAGCCCGAGCCCCGACCCGGTTCGATGCTCGCTGCCGTCCGGCGCGATCCGGACGAACGGCTGCAATGCCGCCTCCCAATGCTCGCGCGGAATCCCCCGCCCGTTGTCGGTGACGGTCAGCGTCACCGCTTGATCCGCGTTGCCCGCGCTGGCGACCGACACGACGATGTCGTCTGCATGCCCATGCAGCAGCGCGTTGTGCAGCACGTTCGACAACGCCTCTTGCAGACTGATCGCATCGCCGTCGATCCACGCATGCGGGGCGTCGCTCGCGAACGCGACGGCCACATCGCGCGTGTCCGCGAGCGGAATCGTGCGGCCGAGCACGTCCTTCGCAAGCGCGACGAGTTCGACGGGTTGCAGCGGCACGACCTCGGTGCGATGAATCACCATCGCATGATTGAGCAACTGCCCCGTGAGGCGGCCGACGTCCGCGCTGGTCGCGCGCAGCGCGTCGAGCCGTGCCGCATGGCGCGCGGGATCGGATTCCCCGTCGAGCAATTCGATCTGCGCGTCGAGCCGCGCGAGCGGTGTGCGCATCTGGTGCGCGGCGTCGGCGATGAAGCGCTGCATTGCGTTGATGCGCTCGGCCAGGCGGTGTATCAACCCGTTGATCGAGCCGATGATCGCGTCGATCTCGCTCGGCGTGTCGACGGCCACGGGCCGCAGGTCGGCCGGGTCGCGCGCGGCGATGAGCGTGCCGATCTGCGCGAGCGGGCGCAGGCCGCGCCGGATCGCGAGGCCGCTCGCGCCGATCGCGAGCACGCTCATCAGCAGGATCAGCGTCCACACCTTGATGCTCATGTCGTTCGTGAGCTGCTGGCGCGCGTTGGTGGTTTGCGCAACGGTCACGAGCGCCCAGCCCGGCGTGCTTTCCTCGGGCATGTAGCGCGCGATGGTCGCCGTGCGGATCCGGTGCCCCTGGTAGACGGCGTTCGCGAACGCGGGGCCCTGTTTCGCGGCGGCGAGCGTCGCGGGGCTCGCGAGATCGTTGTAGCCGGCCACGACGACACCGCGCGAATCGACGACCTTGTAGTAGACGAGGTCGTAGCGCGACAGCGTCGACAGCGCGGCGACGGGCGGGTTCAGCGCGAGCACGCCGCCTTGCACGTAGAGGTTCTCCGCGACCTGGATCGACGCGCCGGCGAGCAACTGGTCGTACGCGCGTTCGGCCGCGACGCCCGCGTAGTAGCGCGCGATCGCCGCGAGCGCGAGCGCGCCGGTCGCGACGACGAGCGCGATGAACAGCAGCGTGCGCCCGAACAGGGTCTTCGGGAACCAGTCAATGCGCGGCAATCTGATACCCCATCCCGCGCGCGGTGCGGATCTCGACCGAGCTGCCCTGCAGCTTCCTGCGCACGCGTGTCACGTACTGCTCGACCGCGTTCGCGGTCGGCTCGTTGCCGAAGCTGAACAGCTGGTTCAGCAGTTCGTCCTTGGAGAAGATCCGCTGCGGGCGGCTTGCGAGAATCTCGAGCAGCGCGAATTCCTGGCGCGACAGCGACAGCGGCTGGCCGTCGAGTTCGGCAAGCCGGCTGCTGCGGTCGATCACGAGGCCGCCGAGCGTCAGCACGTCATTCGCATGGCCGCTGTTGCGGCGCAGCAGCGCCTGCACGCGCGCATCGAGCTCGCGGTAGTCGAACGGCTTCACGAGATAGTCGTCGGCGCCGAGGCCCAGGCCGCTCACCCGGTCGTCGATCGCGGAACGCGCGGTAACGAGCAGCACCGGCGTCGTGCTGCCCGACGCGCGCAGGTTACGCAGCACCGAGAAGCCGTCGAGGCCGGGCAGGTTCGCATCGAGCACGACGAGATCGAAGCGCTCGACGCGCAGCAATCCGTTCGCGGTCGAGCCGTCGGTTTCGAGATCGACGGCATGGCCGAGCCGCGCGAGGCGGCTGCGGATCGCCGCGCCGATTTCGGCATCGTCCTCCACGACGAGAATGCGCATGGTGCCGTTTGCAGGTAGATGAGTTACGGGTTTTCCCGAGGCCGGGATGTCAGCATTTTCTCAGACTCGCTCGATAACCTGTGTTCAGCCGGAACGAGCGATGACGGCATTAATACCAGAGGAGACGGCAACATGCAGCATGTCACGGGCACGACGAAGGCGCGGCCGAATGCACGGCGAAGCCTGACGCGGGCTGCCGCGTCGTCGCTTGCCGCCCGCGGTACGCAGGCGTGCGCATGACGACGTCGCCCCGACGCCGCGCGTTGCTCGCCGCCGGCCTCGGCATGCTTGCCGCACCGTCGCTGGTGCGCGCGAAGCCGCGCACGGTGCGGATCTCGAAAGGCTACGGCGTGCTGTACCTGCCGCTGCTGGTGATGGAGAAGCAGCGCTTGTTCGAGCAGCACGCGGCGCGGCACGGCGTGCGCGAGGTCGCGGTCGACTGGGTGCTGCTCGACGGCGGCAATTCCGTCAACGACGCGATGATGGCCGGCACGCTCGATTTCGCGGGCGCCGGCGCGCCGGGCTTCATCGAGCTGTGGGCGCGGGCACGGGGGATTCCGAACGTCGAGGTGATCGGTATCAGCGGATTGTCCACGACGTCGCTGTCGCTCAATGCGAATCGGCCGGGTCTCGCGTCGCTGCGCGACTTCACGCCGTCCGACCGGATCGCCGTACCGGGCATCCGCACGTCGCTGTCGGCGGTCGTGCTGCAGATGGTCGCGAGCCGCCAGCTCGGTGCGAAGCATTTCGCGCAACTCGATTCGATCACCGTGAACCTGCCGCATCCGCAAGCGATGCAGGCGCTGATCCGCCGCGAGAACGGCGTCACGGCGCACTTCACGTCACCGCCGTTCTCGACCCTCGAGTTGCGGCAGCCGGGCATTCATCGCGTCGTGAATTCGGTCGACGTGCTCGGCCCGCTGACGCTCGACGTCGTGTTCGCGCCGAAGCGGCTCGTCGATACGGAGCCCGCGCTGGCCTCGGCATTTCTCGGCGCGCTCGACGAAGCGAACCGCCTGATCGCGCAGGACCCGCGCGCGGCGGCCGCGCTGTATGCGGCCTCGTCGGGTGTCGGCGTGTCGCACGACGACGTGATGCAGATGCTCGCCGCGCCGGACACGCGTTTCTCGGTGCGGCCGAACCAGCTGATGGACTACGTCGAATTCCTGTATCTCGCCGGCACGATCAAGGCGAAGCCGCGCGCGTGGCACGAGATGTTCGCGCCGATGCTCGACGACTACCGGACCGGCTGATCGCCGCCGTCCGTCGCCCGATTTCATCGAACACCCCCGCGCCCGCGCGTGCATCGCGCGCGGCGCCGATTCAACCGACAAGCAACCGATTCACGGAGGAGCCCGCAGTGAATACAACCGAAACCCTGGACCCCGCGTCCGCCGAAGAGCAGCGCATCATGTCGAAGATGGCGCGGCGCCTGCTGCCCATCCTCGTCGTGATGTTCCTGATCGCGTTCATCGACCGGCAGAACGTCGGCTTCGCGAAATTGCAGATGGTGCACAGCCTCGGGATGACCGAGGCCGCGTTCGGTCTCGCGTCGTCGCTGTTCTTCATCGGCTACCTGCTGTTCGAGGTGCCGAGCACGCTCGCGCTGCATCGCTATGGCGCACGCGTGTGGCTTGCGCGGATCATGCTGACGTGGGGCCTCATCACCGTGCTGATGGGCTTCACGACGTCGATGCCCGCGTTCTGTTCGCTGCGCTTCCTGCTCGGGATCGCGGAGGCCGGCTTCTATCCGGGCGTGATCTATTACCTGACGCTGTGGTTTCCGCAGAGCTACCGCGCGAAGGTGCTCGGCATCTTCACGCTGGGCAGCGCGCTCGCGAACATGCTCGGCTCGCTGGTCGGCGGCGTGCTGCTGGGCCTGAACGGCGTGTGGGGGCTCGCGGGCTGGCAGTGGGTGTTCGTGGCGACGGGCATCCCGGCGGTGATCGTCGCGATTGTCGTGTTTCGCGTGCTGCCGGCGTCGTTCCGCGATGCGCCGTTCCTCGACGAACGCGAGAAGCAGATCGTCGCGGCCGCGCTCGAACGCGAGAAGCCGGTGCAGGCAGAACATGCCCAGCCGTGGAAGGCGCTACTCGATCCGCGCGTGATGCTGTTCGCGGCGACCTACATGCTGATGTCGACGTCGTTGTACGGCGTCACGTACTGGCTGCCGACGATCGTCAAGTCGTTCGGCGTGTCGAGCAGCACGAACGGCTTGTTGAGCATGCTGCCGTGGGCGCTCGCGGTATTGCTGCTGCTGTGGCTGCCGTCGAAGCTGCGCCGCGCGAAGAGCATCCTGCGCACGATCGCGATCGTCGCGGCGCTCGGTGCGCTCGGCTTCCTGCTGAGCCTCGTGCTGCCGTCGACGCCGCTGCGCTTCATCGCGCTCGTGCTCGGCGGCGCGTGCATCCCGCTGCTGTATCCGTGCTTCTGGTCGATGCCGCCGCGCTACTTCACCGGCGCGCGTGCGGCGGCGAGCGTCGCGGCGATCAACTCGATCGGCAACCTCGGCGGCTTCTTCAGCCAGAACCTGATGCCGTTCGCGGGCAAGGTGACGGGCACCGCGTTCGGCCCGATGATCGTGCCGATCGTGTGCCTCGCGCTGCTCGGGATCGGCGCGCTGGTCGCGTGGTCGCGCTCGGAGCGGGCGATGTCCAGATCCAACCTGGGACGATGCTGAAAGCCGCACGCGCAGCGATGGAAATTGATTGGGCGAGTGGCGACGATCGACGAAAACGTTCGAACAACTCACCATCCTGACCGTTCGTCATCAGCGGGAAAGGACGACGACTGACCCCCGCAGCGGCATTCCGCCGCTGCATCCTCACCCTTACCCCTGCGTCCGCGACGCCCCCGGTGCTTCATGCGCGATCGCCACATGCGCCGACGCCACCGGAATGTCCACCTCCACCGTCGTTCCCTCGCCGAGCGTCGTATCGATCCGCAGCGTCCCGCCGACGAGATACGCGCGCTCGCGCAAGCCGACCAGCCCGAACGATCCCGACTTGCGCGGCGCACCGGGATCGAATCCCGCACCGTCGTCTCGAATCGTCAGCGTGATCGTCTCGTCACGATAAACGAGCGCCACGGTCGCGCTCGACGCAGCCGCGTGCCGCGCGACGTTCGCGAGCGCTTCCTGCGCGATGCGGAACACGGCCGTCGCATACGGTTCGTCGAGGTGCAATTCGCCCGGCTCGACGTGCAGCGCGCACGCCATGCCGTGTCGGTGCCGGAAATCCTCCACGAGCCATTGCATCGCGGCCGCAAACCCGAGGTCGTCGAGCATCAGCGGGCGCAGGTCAGTCGCGATGCGCCGCGTGGCCGTCACCGCGCCGCGGGCGAGCGCATGCATCGCCGCGATCTTGCGCGCCAGCGTCGCATCGTCCTGCGGCACGTGGTCGAGCAGCCATTCGAGATCGTTCTTCAGCGTCGCGAGGGTCTGCGCGAGTTCGTCGTGCAGTTCGCGTGCGATGCGGCGCTGTTCGGCCTCGCGTGCGCTCGCGCTGATCGCCGCGATCTCGCGCAGCTCCTCGCGCGACGCCTGCAGCGCCCGCTCCGCGCGCACACGCTCCTCGACTTCGCGCCGCAGGTCACGGTTCGACGCGCTCAACTGCGCGGTGCGGGCTGCGACACGCTGCTCGAGCCGTTCGTTCGCCTCGTTGAGCTGCGCGCTCTTCTGCACGACGAGCAGGTGCTGATAGCGCGCGCCGGCCAGCGCGCGCACCGTCTGCGCATGCAGCCGGCCGTTCTCGAACAGCAGCGCGAACAGCACGACACCGGACGCGACGAGCCCATAGGTCCGCCCGGCGTAGAAGCCGAGGTCGAAGCGTCCGTGGTTCAGCATCGACGACAGCGCGATGTCGAACAGCCATGCGACGAGCACGATCATCACCCACAGGTCGAGCACGGAATGATGGCGCCGCTGCCGCCACATCAGCACGAGCGCGGCAAGATTCAGCGCCCAGACGACCGCGATCGCGTTCGTCATCGTCGAGGCCATCCGGTTGCCCTGCATGATGCGGGGCAGCAGGTCGTGGCCGGCGGTCGCGAGCAGTGCGAGCGCGCCGGTCGCGCCGGCCGTCAGGGCGATGCAAAGCAGCAGCGGAATCGCCGCGCGGCGCTGCTCGAGCGACGGCGGATGCGCGCGCGGGGCCGCGCGCAGCAGCGCGTATGCGGCGACTGCCAGCGGAAAGCCACCGTGCCAGAACAGATAAAGCCACGCGGTGGTCTGTTCACCCGCGCCGAGCAGGCCCGTCGGCGCGAACAGCCCCGGAAAGGTCAGCATGTGCGTGCCGGCCATGAAGCCCGTGAACAGGTAGCCGCCGGCGAGCGCGAGCAGCGATTTCTCGCGCAGGATCGCGTACTGGCCGAGCAGCAGGCCGGCCGTCACCATGTCGTTGACGACGATCGCCGACTGGTACACGGGGATGAAGCCCGACACGTGGGCAAGCGGCATGCCGGCGAACGGCGCGAGGGCGATGAAGATCATGGCCGACACGACGACTGTCGCAATCGCGAGCCGCCGCTCCCGCCGGTCGGGCGGCAGCGACGACATGAACAGGCGCGACGGCTCCGACGCGTCGTCGTCATCGGCCGCGGCCGGGCGGAAGCGGAATGCGGGCATCATGCGTCGTCGATGCCGAGATCGAGATCGTGGCGCATCGCGTAGCGCACCAGCGCGGCTTCGTGCGGCAGTTCCATCTTCTCGAGGATGCGCGTCTTGTAGGTGCTGACCGTCTTCGCGCTCAGCGTGAGGTCCGCCGCGATCCGCGTGACCGTCTGGCCCGCGACGATGCGGCGCATCACGTCGAGTTCGCGATCGGACAACCGCTCGTGCGGCAGGATTTCGGACGGCGCGCGCATCGTGTGCGCGAGGCTTTCGGCCGCCGACGCGCTCACGTACACGCCGCCGGCCGCGACCTTGGTGACGGCCTGGACGAGTTCGGCGGTCGCGCTGTCCTTCGTCAGGTAGCCGGTCGCGCCGGCCTTGAACGTGCGCGCCGCGTACTGCGTTTCCGCATGCATCGTCAGCACCAGCATGCGCAGCGATGGCACCTGCGTCTTGACCAGCCGGATCAGCTCGATACCGGTCGGCGCGGGCATCGACAGGTCGAGCAGCAGCACGTCGGCGGCGCAACGCTCGGCCAGCGCGAGCGTGGCCGCGCCGTCGCTCGCCTCGCCGACGATCTCGAAACCGCCGGCCGTTTCCAGGATGTGACGCAGTCCGTCTCGCATGACTGCGTGATCGTCAGCCAGAATTACCCTGATCATCTAGCGGCCCTCTTTTGGATGACGCGGCTGCGGTTCTTCTGATCAATATATGCCGCCGAATCGGGAAGTGGTGCTCCCGCGGGACATTTTTGAGACATCTGGGGGTCGAATGTGTCTTGAAGCGAAATAATCGTCGTGAAATGGCTCGGGCGGTAGGGGCAGACGGGGAGGGTATTCCCGAGGAATCGTCACGGCCGGGCAGACGGCGTGCCTCGCGGCCCACCCTGATTCAGGGATAAACTGGTGCCCGATTGCATCGTCCAGACCCGAGGAGCCGCCACGATGATCGATCTTGCCGACATCCTGCCGTCCGCGTTGCCCGCCGCCGTCGCGTGGGCCGACGCGCAGGCGGCTCACGGGCTCGCACGGGGCGTGCCGCTGACGCCCGCGCAGGCCGACGACGCGCGTACCGTGGGCGTCGCGCAACCGGAGCGAATCCGCGTCGTGGTCGCCGACCGGCTGCCGTTCCCCGACACGCCGGCGCTGGGCGCGATCGCGCGCGACACCGGTCTGCTGTCGCCGGGGACGATCGGCCTCACGCTCGGCCATGCGGTGTTCGTGCTGCGCGGCCACGACACGCGACGCCTGCTCACGCACGAATTCCGCCATGTGCATCAGTACGAGGAAGCCGGGTCGATCGGCGCGTTTCTCGCGCGCTATCTGCACGAGATCGCGACCGTCGGCTACCACGACGCGCCGCTCGAGGCCGACGCGCGGCAGCACGAGTTCGACTGACGCCACCGGCCGGCGCGAACGCGCACACACGCCCATGAACCTTCCTCACGCCATCGCCGGCCCGATGCGGAACCGTCGCGCCGCCACGCCGCGCGGCCCGCGATGAGCGACACGATCCACGCGTGGCTCAGTGCGATTGGCGCGCACCCGGCGCTGGTGCTGGCGATCGTGTTCGCCACGGCCTGTGCCGAGGCGATCGCGTTGATCGGCACGGTCGTGCCGGCCGGTGCCGTGATGTTCGCGGCCGGCACACTGATTGGCGCGGGCGCGCTCGACGGCTGGACGGTCGTCGGCGTCGCGGCCGCCGGCGCGATCGTCGGCGACGGGATCAGCTACGAGCTCGGACGCCACTACGGCGGTGCGATCCGGAATGGATGGGTCCGGCTGGGCTACGCGGATGCGTATGCGCGCGGCGAGCAGTTCGTGCTGCGCCACGGCACGAAGAGCATCGTGCTCGCGCGCTTCCTGGCGCCAGTGCGCGCGGTCGTGCCGGTGGTCGTGGGGTGCGCGACGCTGCCGCGCCGGTCGTTCTATCCGGTCAACGTCGTGTCGGCGCTGATCTGGGCGCCGGTGCACATCGCGCCGGGCATCCTGTTCGGCGCGTCGGCGCTGCTGGCCGCGGCGATCAGCGTGCGGGTCGCCGCGATTCTGCTGGTGGTCGCCGCGCTGGTCGCGCTCGTGTGGATCGGCGTGCGTGTCGCGCTGCGGCGCGGCTGGCCGCTGCTGCACCACGCGCTCGTCGCGGCCATGTACGCGTGCATACGCCGCTGGCCGCGGTTCGGCGCGCGGGTGCACGACATGTTCGTGCGCGTGCGCCGCCTGCCGGGCGCGGTGCCTGTGTTCGCGCTGCTGTTCGTCGGCTGCGTGTGGCTGTTTGCCGGCATCGTTCAGGACGTCGTCGCGAACGATCCGCTGATGCACGCCGACATCGCGCTATATGCGTTCCTGCAGAACCTGCGCACGCCGCCCGTGGATGCCGCGATGCGCGCGCTCGCGGTGCTGCACGGACACGATACCGGGCTGATCGTCGCGGCCGCATTTCTCGTCTGGCTGATGATCCATCGCTGCTGGGTGACGTCCGCATGGTGGCTCGCGACGGTCGGCATCGCGGTCGTGCTCGTGCCGGCGTTCGGCGCCGGCTTGCCCGGCACGATGCCCGCGAACCTGCCGCCCGGCGCACTGCACATGCCGCTGCCCGACGCCGATGCGGCGTTCGCGATGCTCGCGAGCAGCGGCATCGGCTGGGTGCTCACGCGCGACCGGCCGGCGCTGTGGCGCATCCCGGTCGTGACGGCGGTCGTGCTGTGGATCGTGCTCGGTGGTTTCGCGCGACTGTACGTCGGCGATACGTGGTTGTCGGGCTTGCTCGGCGGCTGGAGCCTCGGGCTCGCGTGGTTCGCGATGCTGGCGGGCGCCTATTCGTACTGGCGCGTGCGCGAGCACGTGCAGCCGCGGGGCGCACTCGTCGCGGTGCTCGTCGTGCTCGCGACGACCGGCGTCTGGACCGTGCCCGCGCAATGGCAGCTCGATCGGGCGGCGCGTCCGCACGTGGGCGACGTCGTCGCGATGACCGTCGATCAGTGGCTGCGGGGCGGGTGGCAGCGCGTGCCGACGCGGCGCTCCGAGATCGGCGGCGATCGCGAGGAATATCTGCCGCTGCAATGGTGCGCGACGTCGGACACGCTCGATCGCCATCTGTCGCTGGCCGGCTGGCAGCGCGCGACGCCGTGGTCGCCCGCCACGACACTGCGCTGGCTGCTGCCGCAGGCGCCGGCCGATGCGCTGCCCGTGCTGCCGCGCTACACGCATGGCCAAAGCACGCGCCGGGTGTTCGTGCGTGTCGATCCGGCCCGTCCGGACAGCCGCCTCGTACTGCGGCTGTGGCGTTATCCGTATGTGCTGCAGGACGCGCTCGGCACGCGGCCGCTGTGGTACGGCGCGCTGTATCGCGAGACGCTGCATCGGCCCGCGCGACTGATGACGATCGTGCGCACGACGACCGTCGACGATGCGGCGACGATCGCGCAGGCGCTGAAGATCGAGCCGACGATCGAGCAGCCGCCTGCGGGGATGAGCGCGGCGCCGGCCGCGATGCTGCTCGTGTGGATGGTGCAGCCTTGAAGCGCGTGCGCGAACAGCCTTGCATTCGATCGCGCGTTTCTCGATCGGCCGCTGCCGCATGCGAACCCGTTGACGGTTTCGATGTGCGAGCAGATATGCAGCCAACTGGTCGACGCGCAGGCGCGCGGCATGATGGCCGAGACGCTGCTCGGCGATGCGCACTTGTCGCTGACGGAGGTGGCCGAGCGGCTCGGCTTCAGCGACCTGTCGAGTTTCTCGCAGGCGTTCAAGCGCTGGTATGGCGTGCCGCCGGGCGCTTATCGCAGCGGCCTGTTGCGCGACGGCGGCCCGCAATGACGCTCCGACACCGTGTCGCACCACGCGCGTCGGCTCGCACGCGCGCATTCCCCGATCCCTTCACGAGAGAACCCGCATGATCACGCTTCGCCCGATGACCGAAGACGATTTCCCCCGCTTCTGGCCCACGTACCACGCGATCGTCACCGCGCAGGAGACCTATGCATTCGATCCGGCGGCGACGCGGGAGGCCGCTCGCGCGCAGTGGCTCGACGCGCCGCTCTGCACGTGGGTCGCCGAGGAGGATGGCGTGCTGCTCGGCTCGTACTACCTGAAGGCGAACGCGGCCGGGCCCGGCAATCACGTGTGCAACTGCGGGTATATGGTTGGCGAGGCCGCGCGCGGCAAGGGCGTCGCCCGCCTGATGTGCGAGCACTCGCAGCAGGTGGCGCGCGAACGCGGCTTTCTCGCAATGCAGTTCAATTCGGTGGTCGCGACCAACGAGGTGGCGGTGGCGCTGTGGCAGAAGCTCGGCTTCGAGATCGTCGGCCGCTTGCCGCGCGCGTATCGCCACGCGCGGCTCGGCTTCGTCGATTGCCTGGTGATGTACAAGTGGCTCGGCGACACGGCGGCCGCCGAAGCCTGATTCGACAGTCAGACGGCGAACGCGCCGTCGAACACGATCCGCTCGTCGAACGCGAGCGTGCCGCGCGCGAAGATCAGGTCGAGGTGGTGGCTGCCGTTCGCGCCGCCGCCGAGGCCGAGATGCAGCCCCGGATGGCGTTCCTCGAACCCGGCGTTGCGGCCGTACAGCGCGCGGATGCCCAGGTTCGTGCCGATGCCGAATTCTTCGATGCGCCGGTGATTGTCATGCCGGTCGAGGTACGACGCGAAGTCGCGCCGGAAGCCCGCGTCGTCGCTGTCGAAATCGACGATCAGGCTGTCTTCGACGTGCAGCGTCGCGAGTCGCTCCGTCACGCGGTACTTGATCGCGAACGGCACGGTGCCGAGGAACGTGCCGCTGAATACGATCGAGCCGTGCAGGTCGGTGACGTGCGTCGCGATCTCGCCGGGCACGACGTCGAGATTGCCCATCCCGTCCACGCTCGTCCATTTCTGGTCCGGTGAAAGCGAGCCGGTCAGCGTGTTGCCGGCTTCGTCGATGAAGTGGATCCGCGATGCGCGCGCGGCCGCTTCGATCAGCCGGCCGTTGCGCGCGGCGATGTCGTCGAGCGATTCCGCGAACGCTTCGTCGAGATGTGGGCCGTAATCCTTGAACAGTACCGACTTGCTCCAGTGCTCGACGATCGCGGGACGGATCGCGGCCAGGAACGGCGGGCCGCTCGGCGACGGTGTCGGCAGGCACGACGAGTCGTACAGCAGCACGAACAGATCCGCGCGCGCGAGCGCGGCGGCGATGTCGGCGGGCGGGGTGGTTTCGAGGCAGAGGGTCGTCGCGTCGAACGAGTCGGGCAGGGCGGAAAACGCGCGCAACGCGACGTCGCGGTTGCGGGTGTCGTAACCGACCAGGAGTTTGCCCGTTTCGCCGCGTGCGAGCTTGTCGCGCAGCGCCGGGTGACAGCCGAGCGCGCGGTGCAGGTTCAGCATGCGTGTCTCCGGAAGCGGCGGAAGGGCCGCGGCCCTTCCGCGGGAACGGGCTGGCCGCTCAGACTGGCCAGAGCGCGGTGCCGAACGGCACCACGGCATCCTCGACCATCATGTCGACGGCCTCGGGGTGCGTGTCTTCCTGCATCCAGTCAAGCAATTCGATCTGCCGGGTTTCCTGCATGTCAATTCTCCTGTGGTGAACATGAGCGATTCAACATGAAAGCGCGGTAAAGGGATTACCGCCGCTCGTCCGGAATTTTTTGAATACCGGGCGAGTGGCGTCGATATTAGTCTGATGATTTAGCGAATGCAACGCGTTGCATCGTTTTTAGCTGCGGTGTGCTAAACAAGCTGGTTCGCTGCGTATCGTGCGATGAAGGCGAATGAATCGGATCGTGAAGGCCGTGGATTAATTGTTTTGAATATCGAGGCCGTCAATGATGAATTCATTCATGTGATTCATTTAAATTGCGAGTGCAATCGCGTCGATCGTTTCGGGTTTCATCATTCGCGAACGATGCGCACGCGGCTGACGTCCATGCGAATTGTCCGCCAGCAGTCGACGAGCCGGCTCCGGCGGCTGCCACGATTTTCTGGCACCATCTGACGACTTCGCGTGCGGGCCGCAGCCGCGCGCGCACCGCCGTCCCGGCGGCACGATTCGAACCACGATGGAGACATGCGATGCGCACAGCGCCGCAACCGGAGCACGCCGGCCGAGCAGGGCCGCATGCCGGCGCCGCCGAATCCGACCGGATGGCAGCATGGCGGCTCGCGATCTGCCTGTCGCTCGGCAGCGCGATCGCGCTCGGCCTCGCGCGCTTTTCGTATGCGTTGCTGCTTCCGCCGATGAAGGTCGATCTCGGCTGGAGCTTCGCGCAGGCCGGCGCATTGAACACTGCGAACGCGGCCGGCTACCTGATCGGCGCGCTCGTCTTCCCGTTCCTGTCTCGGCGCTGGCGCACCGGCACGCTGCTGGCGACCGGCTGCGCGCTGACCGCGGTGCTGATGGCCGCATGCGGGTTCTCGTCCGGCATGAACACGCTGCTCGTCGAACGGCTCGCGACAGGCGTCGGCAGCGCGCTGATCTTCATCAGCGGCGGTGTGCTGGCGGCGCGGCTCGCGTCCGCGTCGCCGCGCGATGCGGGGCTGCTGCTCGGGCTCTATTACGGCGGCACGGGGTGGGGCATCGTCGCGTCGTCGCTGCTGGTGCCCGCGACGCTCGTACATCGCACGCACGGATGGCAACCCGCATGGTTCGCGCTCGCGGTCGCGTGCGTGCTGTTCTCGGCGATCGCCGTGGCGGCGGCGCGTCGCATCGAGCATGCGCACGCGGCACCGGCCGTGCGGCGCGACGGCGCCGCGCCGGCGGCGGGCGCGAGCCCCGCGCGCTTCGCGCTCGCACTCGCGGGCTACGGACTGTTCGGCGTCGGCTACATCGGCTACATGACGTTCATCGTCGCGCTGCTGCGCGGCACGGGGATGAGCGGCACGGTCGTGTCCGCGTTCTACGTGATGCTCGGCGTCGCGACCATCGTGTCGGCGCGGCTGTGGTCGGGGTTGCTCGACCGGATGCGCGGCGGCCAGGCGCTGGCCGTGCTCAATGCGTTGCTCGGCGTGGCGACGCTGATGCCGGCGCTGTTCGCGCATCCGGCGGCCGCGTTCGCGTCGGGCGTGCTGTTCGGCGCGACGTTCCTGTCGGCGGTCGCGTCGACGACCGCGTTCGTGCGCCACAATCTGTCGCCGGAAGGCTGGGCGAAGGGCATCAGCGCGTTCACGACGATCTTCGCGTTCGGGCAGATCGCCGGGCCCGTCGCGATCGGCTGGGTATCCGACAGCGCGGGGCTCGCGCGCGGGCTCGTGTATTCGGCGCTGACGCTGTTCGCGGGCGCGGCGCTTGCGGCGGGACAGCGCGCGTTGCGCTCGGCGTAGCCCTGCGCGATCGGCGAGCGCGGCACCGTTTCGTTACCCCGACCGTTACCGCACGCAGGCGGTACGCGATACGCGATGGAACGCGCGGCTGAAGTAGATGAGGCTGTCGCCGTCGTTGCGCACGCGAATCGACGTCGCCTCGATGAACATCACCGAATGCGAGCCGACTTCCTTCATGTCGGCGATCGTGCCTTGCAGGCTCGCGAGCGCATCGCGCAGCACGGGCACATCCTGCTCGCCGCGATCCCACACCGGCAGCTCGAAGCGGCGCTCCATCGGCAACTCGGTGAGTCCTGCGAAATGCCGCGCGAGCAGTTCGTGCTCGGCCGGCAGCACGTTGATGCACACATGACGATTGCGCTCGAAGGTCGCATGCATCGCGCTCGACCGGTTCAGGCACACGAGCAGCGTCGGCGGCGCGTCGGTGACGGAACAGACGGCGCTCGCCGTGATCCCGCAGCGGCCGTGCGGCCCCGCGGTCGTGATCACGTTGACGGCCGCGCCGAGGTGGGCCATCGCTTGCCGGAAGGCCTGTTGCGCGGCGGTGGGTTCGGCGCGCGCCGGTTGCGGGGTATCGGTCGGTGCTGACATGGGCGCTCCTGGGTGAATGAGGTGGCGATCGTGCGAGCCGTCGATGCGGCATCGAATCGTCGACGATGCAGCAAGCGTACGTCGCGAAAAAGCCGGCGAACATTCGCACGAGTGACGATGAAGATGGCGTTCTCGCCAATGCATCTAAAGGTTCTACCTAGATGCGCGGCACGGCGCGCGGAAAAAAGTGCGATGGAGCATTGATGCGGCACTTGAAGGGGTATTCAGCGCATTTTCTGCTCGTTATGATGTGCCGCACACCCCGACGAACGACGCCTGCCTCACCCGCGGCGCGTGCGATGCCGATACCGATATCTTGCGAGACACCCCGATGACGTCACCCGCTCCGATCGTATACATCGTCGACGACGACAGCGGCATGCGGACGTCGCTCGCCTGGCTGCTCGAGTCGGTCGGCATCGCGTCCGAAGGCTTCGCGAATGCCGCCGATTTTCTCGCGCGCTTCGACGTGAACCTGGTCGCGTGCCTGGTGCTCGACGTGCGGATGCCGGAGAAAAGCGGTTTCGACGTCCAGGCGGAACTGAACGCGCGCGGCGCGACGCTGCCGGTGATCTTCGTGAGCGGACACGGCGATATCCCGATGTCCGTGCGCGCGCTGCAGAACGGCGCGATCGATTTCGTCGAGAAGCCGTACAACTCGCAGCAGATGCTCGAGCGCGTGCAGCGCGCGTTGCGGCTCGCGCAGCAGCGGCACGCGGTCGGCCAGCGGCATCGCGAGCTGCGCCAGCGGCTCGACGCGCTGACCGCACGCGAGAAGGAGGTGCTGCGCGGCGTCGTCGACGGCAAGGGCAGCAAGCAGATCGCGTCGGATCTGTCGATCAGCGTGAAGACCGTCGACGTGCATCGCGCGAGCATCAAGGAGAAGCTCGGTGCGACGTCGATCGCCGCGCTGGTGCGCGACGTGATGGTCGTGTGGGGGGACGACGGCGACACGCCGCGCTAGATGCACGAATGCGCGCCGTCGCGCGCGCCGCGTTCAACGCATGTATAACCCGCCGTTGATGTCCCAGCACGCGCCGTTCGCGAAATGCGCGTCGCCCGACGCGAGCAGCACCGCCGCATCCGCGACGAAACCGGCCGATCCGAGCTTGCCGCCCGGCAGGCTCGCGAGCACCTGCCGCAGCTTTTCCGGCGCGACGCTTTCGTAGACGATCGGCAGGTCGAGCGGGCCCGGCGAGATCGCGTTGACGGTCACGCCCTGCGCGGCGAGGTCGCGCGCGAACACCTTGGTCAGCGTCAGCGTGCCGCCTTTCGCGGCCGCATAGTGTGCGCCCGTCGCCGAGCCGCCGTTCTGCCCGGCGAGCGACGCGATGTTGACGATGCGGCCCGCGCCGCGTGTCGCGAAGTAGTGGCCGAACACCTGGCAGCCGAACAGCACGCTGCGCAGGTTCACGTCGATCACCTGGTCGAACTGCTCGGCCGTGATTTCCATCGCGGGCACGACCTTCGATGCGCCGGCATTGTTGACGAGCACGTCGATTGCGCCCCAGCGCGCGACGAGCGCATCGCGCGCGGCTTCGAAATCGCGTTTCGACGTGACGTCGAGCGGCAGCGCGATCGCGCGTTCGCCGCTCGGGTCGATTTCGCGCGCGTGCGCATGAATGGCGGCGGCGGCGATGTCGGCCAGCGCGACGCGATAGCCGGCCGTGAGGAAGCGTTCGGCGATGACGGCGCCGAGCCCGCGCGCGGCGCCGGTGACGAGGACGACTCGGTCTGACATGGTGCGTGATTCCCTGGTTCGCGGGCGCGTGGCCGAAGCGGCACCCGCATCGTGGTTCATGCGGCAAGCGCCGTTTCGAAGTGTGCCGCAATCGCGCACACCTGTTCGTCCGCGCCCTTGCGGCCGACGATCTGCAACCCGGCCTTCAGCGGTGTTCCGGCGAGCGGCAGCGGCAGGCTGAGCGCCGGATGGCCGCTCAGGTTGAACGGCCGGATCAGCGACGACATCGCGATGACCGATACGCCCTCGCGCGCCTGTTGAAGCGTGATCGGCAACGCGGGCAGCGTCGGCAGCACCAGCACGTCCGCGCGTTCGAGCGCGGCATCGACCTGAGCGGTGAAGCGCGCGCGTACGGCTTCGGCTTGCACGAGCGCGGCCGGTGTCGTCTGCGCGGCCATGCGCAGCCGCGCATCGAGATCCGCGCCGAGCTTGCCGGTGTCGACGAGATGCCCGAATGCGCGCGACGTTTCCGCGTTGATGACGGCGAGCCCCGCGGCGAACGCGGCAGGCAGTTCGTCGAGCGCGACATCGTGCGTGCGCAGGCCCGATGCGCGCACCGCAGCATCGAGCGCGGCGGCGATGGCCGGATCGGCATCGGCGATCACGTGCGCGATCGTGCAACCGGCAACGGGCGCTGTCGCGCGCGTCGGATCGAAGCCCGGTGCAATGGCGGCCATCACGGCTGCGAGCGTGCGGACGTCGCGCGCGAACGGTCCGACGCAATCGAGCGTGGTGTCGGTGGGTGCGACGCCGCGCCGCGACACGCGGCCGAACGTCGGCTTCAGCCCGACCACGCCGCAGCAGGCGGCCGGCCCGCGAATCGAGCCGCCGGTGTCGGTGCCGAGCGCGGCGTCGACGACACCGAGCCCGACGAGCGACGCCGAACCGCTCGACGAGCCGCCGGGAATGCGCGTCGGATCCTGCGGATTGACCGGCGTGCCGGTGGTGTCGTTGATGCCGGTCATGCCGAACGCGAGCTCGTGCATGTTCGCCTTGCCGGCGATCTGCCAGCCGGCGTCGAGCAGCAGGCGGACCACGTCCGCGTGCTGCGCGGCGGGCGGCGCGTCGGCGAGTGCGCGGCTGGCCGCGCGGGTCGGATGGCCTGCGATGTCGATCGTGTCCTTGATCGCGATCGTCGGACCCGGGCCGCCCAGCGTGAAGGTATCGATGAAGCCTGTCATGGTGCGATGGCGTGGGAGCGGAGTGAAAGGGTTCAGGATTGCTGCGCGGCGGCGAGTGGCCACGGGCCGTCGAGCACGCGCTCGGTGCGGAAATGGCGGATCAGCCAGGTCGCGCCGCCTTCGGCCGGCGCGAAGTCGACGCTCAGCCGCGCGGCGATCAGCTCCGCCGCGCCGTCCGCGTAGCGCGACGCCTGCAGCATGATCCAGCGGCCCCGTGCGCTCGCATGGTCGGCGCCGACGTCGATCGACTCCGACGTCAGGAAGTGCAGGTTCGCCGCGAAATGCGGATCGGGCGGCAGATAGCGACGCAGCATCGCGACGATCGCATCCGTGCCTTCTAGGCGGCCGAACTTGCGCGCGTACTGCGGGCCGATGCCTTCCCACACCGCGTCGGCCGTGAACAGCGCAGCGAGCGCCGGGCCGTCGCCGGCGTCCTCGGGCACGTCGCACAGCGCCATGTAGCGCGTGATCGTCGCGCGCACCGCGCGTTCGGCGTCGAGCGCCGCCACGCGCCGTTCAAGCGCTTCGAGCGCCGCGATCGAGCGCGAAGAATCGGGGCCGGTCATCGCGCGCCTCACGCTGCGGGTTTCGCGGCCGGCGGCACGGTCAGCGCGCGGCCGACCCGCGCCTCGATCTTGCCATAGCGCCACAGGTTGTATTCGCCGACCGGCGTCGTGCGGTACAGGTTGCAGACCGCGACCGTCGTGTCGAAGTCGGCGACGTCGGCCATGATGTAGAACGTCCACGGCGCGCCGTCGGCCTGGCCGACCACGAGGCGGTCGTCATCCATCACGCCGAGCACGCGCACGCCGGGCATCGCCTCGACGGCGGCGAGCATCGCGCCATACGCTTGCCACACTTCGCCGATCTTCTCGCGCGGCAGGTCAAAGAAGTTTTGCGACACGCCGCAGCAGAACAGCACGCGCAGCGGCAGCGGATTCGAATCGGACATGACAGGTTCTCCTGAAGAATGCGTCGAGCGGCGTTGATGCGAATCGATGCGAATCGACGCGGATTACAGATAGCCGGGAAACGGCGTGACGCCGGTGAACACCGCGCCCGCGCCGTCGAAGTTGCCTTCGCCGAGAAACGCGTGCTGCGTGACGACCATCGCGTCGCGCAAGAGGCGCTGCAGTGGATGCGTGCGATAGATCGCGGCCGTGCCGCCGAGGCGGTACGCACGCTCGACGACGCTCGCGCCTTCGCGTGCGATATGCGTGGCGGCGAGTCTCAGCAGGCTGACCTGCTCGGGCGTGACCGGGTTGCCGGCCAGAATCGATTGCCAGACCGAGTCGGTCGCGTCGTAGAAGAACGCGCGCGCCGAGCGCAGCTGTGCCTCGGCCTTCGCGAGTTCGATGCGGAAATACGCGCGATCGGCGAGGCGCGGCGCGCCGGTGGTCGTCTGGCGGCCGCCCGACATGCGGTTCGCGACGTCGAGCGCCGCGCGGGCCAGCCCGAGGTTGACCACGGCGAGCACCTGCGCCGCATACGCGACGGTCGGATAGCGGTACAGCGGCTCGTCGACGGTCGCCTCGCCGCCGCGCACGAAGGTCCACGCTTCGGGCACGAAGCGGTCGTCGACGCGCAGGTCGTGGCTGCCCGTGCCCTGCATGCCGACCACGCTCCAGTTCTCGACGATCTCGACTTCGGTGGCACGGAACACGGCCGTGCGGGGCTTGTTCGGCGCGGCATCCTGCGCGCCGGGCACCGCGATGCCGACGCCGAGCCAGTCGGCGCCCTTGCAGCCGCTCGCGAACTTCCACGTGCCCGTTACGCGCCAGCCGCCGGGTGCCGCCTGCGCCGGCTGCACGGGGAACAGCCCGCCCGCGAACACCTGGTCGGGGCCGCTCGCGTACAGCTCGGCCTGCGTGGCGAGCGGCAGCGCGGCGAGATAGGCGTTGGCCGAGCCGAAGCTCGCGACCCACGCGGCCGACCCGTCGGCGGTCGCGATCCGCTCGATCATGCCGAGGAACGCGGTGGGCGCGAGCGCATCGCCGCCGAAGCGGCGCGGCGTGCCCGCGCGATAGATGCCGGCCTCCTTGAACAGCGCGATCACGTCGCGCGGCACATGCGACAGGCGGTCGAACTCGTCGCGGCGCGCGGCGACGGTCTCGATCACCGCGTCGAGCGGCGACATACGTGCGGCCGCTTCGCGGACCGCATGCGGCGAGGGGGGCACGGCGTCGATGGCGAGGGCGGCATTGGGCATGGCTGTCTCCTGGGGATGGGGTTCGATTGCGGGGATGGACACGGCATGGACCTAGTCTAGAAACGCCGAAAACACGCAGCAATTGGTGCGTAGGGCTGCGTGACTGGTGTCGCTCCGTGCCGGGCTAAAGAAATCTTCAGATGCGGGCCGCGCACGCCGGTGCTATGTTGGACATCCGGCCGCGCGACGCCGCGTGCCTTCATCCGGATCCGATCATGAGTTTTCCCGACGAAGACGATTTCCACCGGCTGCTCGACGCATTGACCACCTGCGTGCTGCTGCACGACGCGCATACCAAGGCGATCGTGTGGGCGAATCGCGCAGCGTGCATCGCGCTCGGCTTTTCCGTCGAGGAACTGCTGCCGCTGAAGGCGCCGGACATGACGCGTCCTGAACCGAAATACCAGCGCGAGATCGCCGTGAGTGCGTGGGATCGCGCGCTCGTCGACGGGCCGCAGGTGTACGAGTGGTGTTACCGCTCGCGCACGGGCGTCGACATGCTGTCGGAGGCGACCGCCACTTACGTGCCGCTGCGCGGTCGCGACGTCGTGATGGTGCAGTTCCGCGACATCAGCGCGGAAGAAGCGGTGCGCCAGCAACTGCGCCGCTACGAAGCACGGCTGCGCGAGTTCATGCAGGACCTCGATGAAGGGATCGCGGTCGTGACGCCGCACGGCGGCTTGCAGTTCATCAGCGAGTCGGGCCGCCGCGTGCTCGGGCTCGCGCCGGACGAAGCGCTCGGCGAGGTGCTCGACTATTGCAGCGCGGCAGACCGCGACCGGCTCGTCGCGCAGCTGCGCGATGCGCCGTCCGCGTGCCCGTCCGAGCCGCAGCGTTACCGGATCGTGCGGCGCGACGGCTCGGCGTGTTGGCTGCGCATCCAGTGCCGGCAGGTCGAGATCGAAGGCGATCTCGACGGGCTGCTCGTGCAGTTTCGCGACGTGAGCGACGAAGTGGCGATCGAGGATGCGCGGCGCGCGCAAGCGCGGATGCTCGAATACGCGAGCCGCTACAACGCGATGGGCGAGATGGCGAGCGTGATCGCGCACGAGCTGAGCCAGCCGCTCGCGGCCGTGCGCAACTTCATCGAGGGCGCGGTGCAGCGGCTGAACGCGCGCGGGGCCGTCGACGACGCGATCTGGGGCCTGCGCAGCGCGGACCGGCAGGCCGAGCATGCGGCGCTGATCATCAAGAGCGTGCGCGAGTTCATCGTGAAGCGCGAGCCGGTCGTCGCGCTCGCCGATTTGCGCGAGATCCTCGCTGACGTCGCGTATTTCATCGAGCTGCGCGCGAAGGAGGCGGGCGTGACGGTGACGATCGTGCAGGCCGATGTGCCGCTGCCGATCCGCTGCGAGCGCGTGCTGATCGGGCAGGTGATGCTCAACCTCGCCTTCAACGCGATCGAGGCGTTCGCCGGCTGCGAGCGCGCACCGTGCATGCTGACGCTCGGCACCGCGAACGTCGACGGGCACGCCGAGCTGCGCGCGATCGACAACGGACCCGGTATCGCCGAAGGTGCGCACGATCGGCTGTTCGACGGCTTCTCGTCGTCGAAGGCCGGCGGCAACGGGATCGGGCTGTCGCTGTGCAAGAGCATCGTCACGCGCCACGGCGGACGCATCGGCGCGAGCCCGGCCGAAGGCGGTGGGCTCGACTGCCGCGTGACGCTGCCGCTCGCCGGAGCGCACGCGTAGCCGCTGCGCTGCATCGCGTGCATCACATGCGTCACGGCAGGGCAGCGACGCGCGGCACACGGTCAGCGCCCCAGCGCCCGCGCGGTCTGCCCGCCGATCCCGAAGTCGGTGTTCGGGATGTCCTTGATCATCACGCGCGTTGCCTGCAACGGCGCATCGAGCACGTTCGCGGCAGCGTCGGACAGCGCGGCGATCAGCGCGCGTTTCTGCGCATCGGTGCGGCCGGCGATCAGGATCGCGACGATCACCGGCAGCGACGGCGGCGCGCCGTCGGCGGCCGTGCGCCCGCCGAGGCCGATATGCGTCGCGGGCAATTCGGTGAGCAGCACGCGCACCGATTCGATCGGCGCGCTTGTCGCGTCGACGGTCGCGCTGCTGAGCCGCGCAATCAGCTCGGCCTTGCAGGCGTCGTCGTGGCCGGCCGGCAGGAAAACTTCGAGTGTGGGCATGGTCGTCCGGAAAGGTGAAGGTGACCGGTTCACCGTTGCGGATTCGGCGGTGAACCGGCGGCGGCTTACAGCAGGAAGCCGATCGCGCTGAGCGCTTCGGTCGAGTCGATCAGGCGCACGGCCTTCTCCGCGATCCGCATCTCGCCGTCCGCATCGACATGCAGCTTGTGCGTGACATTGGCCGCGAACAGTGTCGCGACGCCACGCTTGTATGCGACGACAACCTGCGCGGATTTCAGCTCGACGGTGTCGGCGCTGCCGCTTTCCAGCGTGAAGCGCGACACGGTGCGCACCGTGCGCGCCGCGTCGGACGCCGACGCCGAATAGCCGGACAGCATCCGCTGCACGCGCTTCTCGCGCATGTCATGGTCGTCGAACACGTAGTTCAGCGTCGCCGCGAAGTCGGTCGCATCGGGATCGATCGGCACCACGTAATGGCCGGCCGGATCCCACAGGTCGAGCCATGCGCGATAGTCGCGACGGTCGAGCATCTCGGCTTCGCGCCACACGAATTCGACCGCGCGGGCGAAGGTCTGCTCGGAAAAAAGGGCGTTGCGGTCATCCATCACTGTTGCTCCATCATTTTTCGCCATTGCTGGTAGGCCTCGCGCATGCCCGTCTCGTCGGTGGCATGCGCGGTCTTTTCGCCGTTCGCGGCCGTCGTCTCGCGGTTCAGCCCGCGGTTCACGAGGATCGCCACGTCGGGGCCCGCATGCGCGCCGCGCTGTACGCGCTCCCAGGCTTCCGCGTCGTCGGGGCTGCCGAAGCCGAACGGGCCCTGGAAGTGCTCGTGGATGCGCAGCCGCTCGCGGTTCGCCTCGTCCGGGCCGCCGTCCATCGCGAGCGCGACGTGGCGGATCTCGGTCTCGTTCGCCGAGATCGGCCGCAGCACGCGGAAGAACGCCATCGATAGCGCGAGGTTCGGAAACAGGTTCAGGTTGAAGCCGACGCCCATCAGCGAGCGCACGATGCGGCGCACTTCGTCCGGCGCGTGGCGCTCGGCGAGCTTCGCCGCGAGCGGCGCGAAGCGCTCGGGCAGCGGCGCGCCGTCGTCTTCGTCGAGATCGATCAGTTCGGGCATGAGCACCGCGAGGCTGTGGCCGTTGCCCAGCGCGCGGCAGAACGCGTCCTCGCTCGTCATGAAGCTCGTGATCGCGGCGGCCGTCTCGTCGTCGATCGACTTCATCCACGACTTGTGCACGACGGGGAAGTGATAGAGGTCCGTCGTGTTCTCGAGCTGGATCTTCCAGTTGCCCTTGAACTTGAACTTGTGCTCGCCGTTCGCCTTGATCGGGTAGCCTGCACCCTGCTTCATGAACAGGTCGATCCACGGTTTCGCGCCGCCGAGGAAATCCTCGAGCGGTTCGATGGCGTCGTTGAAGCTCGCGAAGATCAGCCCCTGGTACACGCCGACGCGCAGCTTCACGAGCGGCAGGTCGCCCTTCTCGCACACGCCTTCGTAGCCGTCGCCATACGGCAGCGCGCGCAGCGTGCCGTCGAGCGCGTACGACCAGCTGTGATACGGGCACGTGAAGCCTTTCGCGTTGCCCTTGTGCGATTCGCACACGGTCGCGCCGCGATGGCGGCAGCGATTCTGCAGCACGTTGATCTCGCCGGTCTTGTCGCGCACGACGATCACTGGCTGGCGGCCGATCGTCGTCGTGATGAAGTCGCCCGGGTTCGGCAGCTCGCTTTCGTGCGCAACCCAGATCCAGGTGCGGTAGAAGATGCGGTCGAGCTCGGCTTCGAACAGCGCGGGATCGTGATACATCGCGGGTGCGATGCGGTCGGGCTGCGCGAAGCCGTGCAGCGCGCGGGTGTCGATCGTCTGGTAGGAAATGTCGCTCATCGTCGTCGTGGGGAAAGAGTCGCGAGGAAGTACGGGTCCGGTCGGGCGGACCTCGCACGGATAACGGGACCAGTTTCGTCGTCGCGTTCTCATCCGTCAAATTGATCTAAAAAAGGCGATCAAATAAGCGCGATGGATAATTAGATGGGCGACTCGCGGCACGGCATGCCCATGCATGCGATTCATGTTCATCATTTTTGGCGGGAATTTGACCGCATTCCGCTGCGCTCTTATCGTGATTCGGACGCAGTGAACAGATTCGATCGCGGACCTGCCACCCGATGCCGGACAGGCAGGACAACTGAACTTATCCCCCAACACACCATGAACTCACCAGCGCCCCTGTCAGCGGTTTCGTTGCCCGTTTCCCGCAGCACGAGTTCGGTCCGACGCGCGGTCGCGACCGCCGTGCTCGGGCAGGCACTCGAATGGTACGACTTCTTCCTGTACGGGACGGCCGCCGCGCTGCTGTTCGGCAAGCTGTTCTTTCCGGTCGGCAGCGATCCGCTGACCGGCACGATCGCGGCGTTCGGCGGCTTCACGGTCGGCTTCGTCGCGCGTCCGATCGGCGGGCTGCTGTGCGGGCACATCGGCGATCGCTACGGGCGCAAGACCGTGATGATGCTGACGATGTTGACGATGGGCACGGCGACGGTCGGGATGGGGCTGTTGCCGACCTATCGCGAGATCGGCATCGCCGCGCCGGTCGCGCTGGTATTGCTGCGCGTGCTGCAGGGGCTCGCCGCCGGCGGCGAATGGAGCGGCAGCATCCTGCTGATCCACGAGAACGCGCCGGCCGACCGGCGCGGTGCGCTCGCCGCATGGAGCCCGTGCGGCGCGGCGTTCGGCTTCGTGCTGTCGACTGCCGCTTTCCTGCTCGTGCAGCAGCTGCCGGCAGCCGACGTCGAGCGCTGGGGCTGGCGCATCCCGTTCCTCGCGAGCATCGTGCTCGTCGGGTTCGGCCTGTGGATGCGCCGCTCGATCGGCGAGAGCGCGGAATTCGCCGATGCGCGGTCGACACGGAAGTCCAGCGCGACGCCGCTCGTCGACGTGCTGCGCGAATGCCCGCGCGAAGTGCTGACCGTGTTCGGGCTGCGGTTCGGCGAAGGCGCGGTCTCGTATCTGTTCTTCGCGTTCTCGCTCGCGTACGGCAAGTTCATCGGTCTCGATGCATCGTGGCTACTGAGCGGGCTCGTGATCTCGATGCTGCTGATGATTCCCGTGACGCTGCTCGCGGGCCGCCTGACCGACCGGATCGGCCGCAAGCCCGTCTACTTGCTCGGCGCCGTCGCCGTAGTGCTGATCGCGTATCCGTACTTCACGTTGCTGCAGTCGGGCCGCTTCTCGCACGTGATCGTCGCCCTGCTCCTGGCCAACAGCATCGCGATCGGCATTCTCGAAGGCGCGCAGCCGGCGTTCATCAGCGAACTGCTGCCTGTGCACCTGCGGTTCTCGGGGCTCGGAATCGGTCGCGAGATCGCGTCGGTGCTCGGCGGCGGGCTGTCGCCGGCGATCGCGACCGCGCTGCTCGCGCACTACCGCAGCGCGACGCCGATCGTCATCTATCTCGTGCTGCTCGGCGCAATCACGGTCGTCGCAACCTGCATCGCACCGGAAACCCATCCGAAGGCGATGCGCGATGCTGCCCGATCGCGCTGACCGTCGCACCGTCTTTCCTCCATACCTTTCGCCTTTTCAGGACATCACCATGCAAGCTCATTCCGCCATCCGTGCCGTCGTGCCCGACGTGCCCGTGCCGCCGCAACCGGCCGACCGGTCACCTTTGCCTCTCGATACGGTGATCGCCGAGGTCGAACGCCGGCGCGACGAATTCGACCGGCTGTCGCACGTGCCGCGCGACGTGATCGCGATGATGAAACGCGCGGGCATCTTCCGCGCCGGCACGCCGGCGCGCTTCGGCGGCGACGCGCTGCCGCCGCACGTATTTCTCGCGATGCTCGAACGGATCGCGATCGCCGACGGTTCGGCCGCGTGGGTCGCGGCATTCGGCTCGGCCAACACGTATCTCGCCGCGCTGCCGCTCGACACGCAGCGCACGATCTACGCGGACGGCCCCGACCAGGTGTTCGCGGGCGGGCTTTACCCGCTGCAGCCGGCCCGGCCCGCACCGGGCGGCTACCGCGTGACGGGCCGCTGGCGCTTCGCGAGCGGCTGCAAGGGGGCGGACTGGATCGGTGTCGGCATCGGCGGTGCGCCGGCCGACGGCGGCGCGCCGGGCAAGCCGTTCACGGCCGTGTTTCGCGCCGAGGACGTCGAGATCGTCGAGAACTGGCACGTGGTCGGCATGCAGGGCACCGGCAGTCACGACCTGGCGCTGAACGACCGGTTCGTCGACGCAGCCTGGACGTTCGTGCGCGGCGGCGAGCCGACCGTCGACGAACCGCTGTATCGCTATCCGGCGGTCGCGTACCAGGCGCAGGTGCATGCGGCCGTGAACGTCGGCATCGCGCGCGCCGCGCTGGACCTGCTCACCGCGATGTCGGGCGCGACGAAGACGACCACCGGCGCGCCGCGCCTCGCCGATCGTCCGTATTACCGCGAAGGGCTTGCGAAGGCCGAGGCCGACTGGCGCAGTGCGCGGGCGTTTTTCTACGAGACGGCGGAAGCCGCGTGGGCGTCGCTGGCCGCTGGCCGGCCCGTATCGCCGCAGCAGGCGAACCTGCTGCGCCTGAGCGCGACGCATGCCGCGCAGGTGTGCGCGAAGGTCGTGATGCAGGCCTACCAGCTTGCCGGCACGGCCGCGATCTATCGCGAGAACCGGCTGCAGCAGCTGGTGCGCGATTCGATCGTGGTCACGCAGCACGCGTTTCTCGGCGAGGCGACCTACGACGGCTCCGGCGCCGTGTTTGCCGGCATCGTACCCGTTACGCCGTACCCGTGATCGGCACCGCGCCGATTCTTCGCAGCAGGAGCACAAGATGAACGAAGCAACGATCCAATGCGACGTCCGCCAGGATTTTCGCGAGGCGATGTCGCGCCTGCCGGCCGGCGTCAATGTCGTCACCACCGACGGTGCGCACGGCCGCTGGGGCATCACCGCGAGCGCGGTCTGCTCGGTGACCGATATGCCTCCGACGATGCTGGTGTGCATCAACCGCGGCAGCCGCGCGCACGACATCATGCGCGGCAACGGGCGCGTCGCGATCAACCTGTTGCCGTCCGCGTGCCAGGAGGTCGCGAGGACGTTCGCAGGCATGACGCCGGCGCCGGGCGATACGCGCTTCGACGACACGCGCTGGCTGGACGGCAAAACCGGCGTGCCGGTGCTGGCCGATGCGAACGTCAGCCTCGAAGGGCGCATCATCGACAGCAAGTCGGTCGGTTCGCATTCGGTGATGTTCGTCGAGGTCGATCACATCGCGCTGCACGCGGCGGCCGACGGGCTGATCTACTTCGGCCGCGCGTTCCACCGGCTCGCGCATCCGCTGGCCGCGCAGGCGGGGTGACGGATGGAAGTCTGCCTGTTCCTGATCGTCGAGCATGGCACCGATGCCGCCGCTGACGTGCCGCTGGCCGGCATCGGCGATGCCGTGGCGGCGTTGCGCGCCACGCCCGGGCTGGAGCGGCTGGTCGTCCATCGGCCCGTCGCATTGGCCGCCGACCGTGCCGACCCCGTGGCGCGGCCGCCATCGCCCGCATGCGTGCTGCAAGGCTATTTCGCCGAGCTCGACGCGCTCGAAGCGACGCTTGCGCCGACGGGCGCCGCATACGCCTGCATGGTGCGATGGCAGGCGGCAGCTTGGCGCGTCGCGCAGCAGGCGATGGCCGTGCGCCGGATTCCGGTGGCGGGCCCGGGTATGGGCCCGGGCGCGCGAAGCTGTACCTTCCTCGTCAGCTATGAAGGCGAGGCCGAGGATCCGAACGCGTGGCTGTCGCACTACCTCGATCGTCATCCGCCGCTGATGGCGCAATTGCCGGGCATCCGCGCGATCGAGATCTACACGCGCGTCGATTACCGGAGCGCGCTGCCGGCGCCGCGTGCGCACGCGATGCAACGCAATAAGGTCGTGTTCGACGATGCCGATGCACTGGCGCACGCGCTGGCGTCGCCGGTCCGCCTGCTGATGCGCAGCGATTTCGATGCGCTGCCGCCGTTTTCGGGCGCGACGCCGCATTTCCCGATGGCGAGCGAAAGTTTTGAGATAACATCGGCCGAGTAGTCTGCGCCGCGTCGCGTGACCGCTTGCCGGTCGTGCCGACGCGCCCCCGCCGCGGCTTGCGAGCGCCATGACCAAATCCCATCCGGTCGTCACCGACCTCAACCTGTTGCGGGTGTTCCTCGCGATTTCGGAGCTGCGCAGCCTCACCGTGGCCGGCGAGCGGCTCGGGCTCACACAGCCGGCCGTCAGCCACGCGCTGCGGCGCTTGCGCAATCTCTTCGACGATCCGCTGTTCGTGCGCACGCCGGCCGGCATGGCGCCGACCGACGTGGCGCGCCAGCTGCACGGCCCGCTGACGCGGGCATTCGGAATCATCGATCTCGCGGTGCAACAGGTCGCGCATTTCGATCCGGCCACGGCCAGCCGCACGTTCCGCCTCTCGATGTCCGACATGTCGGAGTTCTATTTCCTGCCGCCGCTGCTCGCGAAGCTCGCGGAAGTCGCGCCGGGCATTCACGTCGAGATCGCGAGCGCGGCGGTCGAGGCGGTCGGCGCCGCGATGCGCAGCGGCGAGATCGATCTCGCGCTCGGCTACGTGCCCGACCCGGGCCCCGGCTGCGTGAGCGAGACGCTGTTCTCGGACGAGCACGTATGCATGGTTCGAGCGGGCCACCCGCTGCGCAAGCGCGCGCCGACGCAGGAAGACCTGACCGCGCTGCGCTACGTCTACGCGAGCAGCAACGCGACCGGCCACCGCATGGTCGAAAAGTGGCTCGACGAGCTGCACGTCGAGCGCACCGTCGTGCTGCGGTTGCCACATTTCATCGTCGCGCCGGAGATCGTTCAGCACACCGATCTGGCGATCATCTTTCCGCGCAGCGTCGCCGAGCGTTTCAATCGCGGCCGCGCGTTCCGGATCTTTCCGCTGCCGTTCGTGCTGCCGCCGATCGAGATCCAGATGCACACGCACGTGCAGTTCGCGGCGGACCCCGGCATCGCATGGCTGCGCGGTGTCATCCACGAGATGTTCCATCGGCCGGAAGCCTGACGGCGAATTCTCGCCGCCCGCGTAATAATCCGCTTCACTGATTTAGAATGCGTTCACGCATCAATTGGACGAATAGTGGAGGCGGTCATGACATCGGTCGATCATCTCGATCTGAACCTGCTGCGCGTATTCCAGGCGATCGTCGAGGAGCGCAGCCTGACGAAGGCCGGCGAGCGGCTCGCGCTGTCGCAGCCGGCCGTCAGCTATTCGCTCGGCCGGTTGCGTACGCTGTTCGACGATCCGCTGTTCGTGCGCACGCGCGCGGGCATGCAGCCGACGCCGGTCGCGCTCGAACTCGCGGGCATCGTCGGCAAGGCGCTCGACATGGTGCGTGTGGCGCTGCGCTACGCGGAGCGCTTCGATCCGGCCACCAGCACGCGCACGTTCCGGCTGTCGCTGTCCGACGCGGGCGAGATGGCGTACCTGCCGGCGATCTGCCAGGCGCTGCGCGAGCGTGCACCGCGCGTGACGCTGAGCGTGCAGCCGCTGCCGGTGGAGGAGATCGAGGAAGCGTTGCGCGCGAGCCGGCTGGATTTCGCGATCGGCAACCTGCCGGAGCTGATGCCGCGCACTCGTCACCAGGTGCTGTTCGAGGAGACCTACGTTTGCATGACGGGCCGTCGGCGCGGGCTGCAAGGCGGCGCCGCGCTGAGCCTCGACCAGTTCGTGCGCGCCGCGCACGTCAACGTGAAATCGGTCGAGCACAGCCATCACGCGCTCGACGACGCATTGCGCGCGCAGGGCGTGGGCCGCAACATCGCGCTCGAAGTGCCGCATTTCGTCGCGCTGCCGAGCGTGCTGTCGGTCACCGATCTCTATGCGACGCTGCCGAAGCGGCTCGCGCAGATCCTGAACCGCGATAACGCGTTCCGGCTGTACGACCTGCCCGTCACGCTGCCGCCCGCGCCGGTGACGATGCACTGGCACGAGCATTTCCACGAAGACGAGGGCAACGCGTGGATGCGTGCGCTGCTCGCCGAGATCGTCGAGCGGTTCGACGCGTGACGGCTGCGCGGCGCGTGCGCGCCCGCATGTCGGTTTATCCGTGCATCAATGCGTCAGAGATCGAGGACGAGCACCGCCGATCGCGCACGCGACACGCAGCAGCAGATCACCGTATTGCTTGCACGCTCGGCCTTGCTGAGGCAGTGGTCGCGATGATCGGGCTCGCCGTCGAGCACCGGCACCATGCAGGTGCCGCACACGCCTTCGCCGCATGACGTATCGACCTCGATGCCGATCCGCGCGAGCGCGTCGACGATCGACGTGTCGGGCGTGACGCGTACCGACTGCCCGCTGCGCTGCAGGCGCACTTCGAAGCCGTGTGCGGGGCCGGCGCCGGCATGGTCCGCACCGACGGCGGCCGGTTCGGCAGCGAAGCGTTCGAGATGAATCGAATCGTCGGGCAAGCGCGTCGCGGCTGCCGCGACGACTGCATCCATGAACGGCCCCGGGCCGCACGTATAGACGTGTGCGTGCGCATCGACCGATTCGACGCAGCGGCCCAGCTCGGCCGCGAGCGCATCGGGCTCGATGCCGTAGTGGAACGTCACGTGCGACGCGAACGGTTCGGCCGACAGTTCTTCGACGAAGGCCGCGTGCTCGCGGCTGCGTGCGAAGTAATGCAACCGGTAGCGCGCGCCGCGCTTGTGCAGCGCATAGGCCATCGACAGCAGCGGCGTGATGCCGATGCCGGCCGCGATCAGCACGTGCTCGCTTGCGTCATCCGTCAGACGAAACAGGTTGCGCGGCGCGCCGATCGACAGCTCGGCGCCGACGGTCACGTCGTCGTGCAGCGAACGCGAGCCGCCGCGCGACTGCGCTTCCTTCTTCACCGCGAACAGGTAGCTGCCGCGCTCGTCGGGGTTGCCGCACAGCGAGTACTGCCGCGTGATGCCGGACGGCGTGGTGACGTCGATATGGGCGCCTGGTTCGTATGCGTCGAACGGCTGGCCGTCGACGCGCGAAACCCGGAAACAGCGGATGTCCTGCGCCGCGTCGATCAGCGCGTCGATCCGGACTTGGTGGCGGTTCGCTTGCATGGGTAAATCCGTGGGGGAGGAGGAACACGCGGCGCGGCAGACACCGCGCCGTCATGCGATCGAGAATAGGGAGAGGCATCGCATAAATCAAATCGATTAAAAAGCGATGCCTGAATCAGTGAGATGGATGATGGCCGGGCGACCGATTGCGCTCGATGTTCAGCGGGCGGCGATCGCGTTGGCAGCCTCGGCCGCCTGCGGCGCGGCTGCCGATGCAGGGCCGCGCTCGCGATCGAGGCTGCGGCGATAGTGCCGGCACCCGGCTGCCAGCAGCAGCGCGGCGAGCGTGGCCGCCGCTACGTTGACGATCGACATCGAATGGCCGACCGCGGCCGGCGCGCCGAATACGCGATCGGTAAACAGCGCGACCACGGTCGTGCCGATACCGAGCGCGATCAGGTTCGACACGAGCAGGAACAGCGCGGAGATCTGCGCACGCATCTGGTTCGGCGCGAGCGTCTGCATCGCGGCGGTCGACGTCGGCATCGGAAACGACGCGAAGAACATCGCGACGACGAGCATCGCGAGCGACGCCGGCAGGCTGTCGAGCTGCGTGAACAGCGTCGCGGGAATCGCCATGCATGCGGCACCGATCGCGCCGGCACGCATCGGCGCATCGGTGCGGCCGCGCCGCAGCAGCCAGTCGTTGAGCCAGCCGCCGCAGAACACGCCGGCCGTATTCGCGACGAGCAGCACGATGCCGAGCGTGTAGCCGGCTTCGACGGCCGTCATGCCGAAGCGGCGGATATAGAACGCGGGCGTCCAGCTCAGCAGGCAGTACAGCGTCATCGCGTAGAACGAAAAGCCGAGGTAGTGGCACGCGAAGGTTGTGCGATGCGTGCCGACGAAGCGCAGCGAGTCGCGCATGGACACGCGTCGCACGGCGCCCGAGCGATCCTGCGCGAGCCCCTTGCGCTGCGGGTCGCGCACGGTGGCCGCGAACAGCAGCGCGACGAGAATCCCCGGCAGCCCGACGATCAGGAACGTGACCTGCCACGCATGCACCTGCCCGACGACCGGCAGCGTGAACGCGCTCGCGTGCTTGAGCAGCGCGATCACGTAGCCGCCGATCAGGAACGCGACGCCGCCGCCGATGAACGAGCCGAGCGAATACACGGCGATCGCGCGGCCGAGCCTCTCCTTCGGGAAATAGTCGGCGAGCATCGAATACGCGCCGGGCGACAGCGCGGCCTCGCCGACGCCGACGCCCATCCGCGCGACGAACATCTGCACGAAGTGCTGGCTGAACCCGCAGGCGGCGGTCGCGACGCTCCACAGCGCGATGCCGAGCGAGATGATGCGCGGACGTGCGTAGCGGTCGGCGAGATACGCGACGGGCAACCCCATCACCGCGTAGAACAGCGAGAACGCGAACCCGTTGAGCAGGCTGAACTGCGTGTCGGTGAGATGCAGGTCGCGCTTGATCGGTTCGATCATCAGGACGAGCACCTGGCGATCGACGAACGAAAAGACATACGCGAGCATGCAGATGACGACGACATACCATTCGTACGTATAGCGCTTGCCGTCGGCAGCGCGGGCCGTGGGTGCAGACATGCGGATTCTCCAGGAGCGGGCGGTGGAAAAGCGCGGCGCCGGCCTCGCGGGCCGGGTGCCGTCGCGGCGCGAAAGCGTGCGGGTGACACGATTGGAGAGGCAGCGTAGTCGGCCAAATTCGGCCGCCATAGCCGGAGTGACAGCCGCGCCACACGGACATCTACCGACCCGGATAAAGAAAACACCGAGGCCGTGCGCACGGGGCGCCGCGCAGCGCGCGTGCGGCGGGGCGCGTGCGCATCATGCGGCACATCTATAAGCGTTATAGAGCGGATTGCGTCGACGTCCGAAATTGTCGTTCCTAGACTCGGCCCGTTTTTGATCGGCAGCGTTGGCCCTTCGCGGCGAATGCGCTTCACATCAAGCGGCGCGATGCCGACAGGCGCCGCAATCTCCACGGGACGACCAAGATGAACCATCCGAACGGGCGAGCCGACCGGCTTGCCGCACCGCTTGCCATGCTGGCTGCCACGCTGCTTGCAGGCGTATCGCTGCCGGCTGTCGCACAATCGAGCGTGACGCTCTACGGCCGCGTCGATACCGCGATCGAGTACGCGAACGCCGGGCCGAACCACGTGACACGCATGGGCAGCGGCAACCTGTGGGCATCGCAGTGGGGATTGAAGGGTGTCGAGGATCTCGGCGGCGGCTACGCGACGATCTTCAAGCTCGAGGACGGCTTCAACGCGGCGAGTGGCGCATTGTCGAACAGCAGCGCGTTGTTCGGCCGCGAGGCCTGGGTCGGCATCACGGGGCCGTTCGGTGGCGTGCAGCTCGGCGAGCTCTACACGATCGTGCATACCACGCTCGTCACGTACAGCCTGCCCGGCCTCGGCGCGGGCCTCGCTTGGGGCAACGCGACGAACAACTTCGTCGGACCCGCGTTCCTGCGCGTGCGCAACGCGATGCGCTACACGTCGCCGCGTTATGCGGGCTTCATGCTGCGCGCGATGGCCGCGCGCGGCACCAACGGCGCGGCCGGCCGGCCGGCATCGCTCGGCGACACGTACGGCGCGGGCCTCAACTACGTGCGCGGAGGGTTGTCGGTCGACGTCGACTACATGCAGCAGAAGTTCAGCCCGGTCGCCGCACCCGCGCTCGGCGACACGAGCCCGGCCGCGAACGGCAACTACACGGTCGGCGCGATCTCGTACGACTTCGACGTCGTGAAGATCGCTGCGCTGTACATGCGGCATCGCGGCGGCCCGGACGTCGCGGCCGCGATCGACAGTCAGAGCGCGTATCCTCACAGCGACACGATGGAACTCAGCGCGACGGTGCCGATCGGGCGCGCGTCGCTGCTGCTGAGCATCGGCCACTACCGGAAGGTGGCCGACAGCGACGGCAACGCCGATTCGTACGGCATCCGCTTCGACTATCCGTTGTCGAAGCGCACGGTGCTGTACACGGGCGCCGCGATGGTGCGCAACGGTGCGCATGCGCGCTTCGTCGTGAACGGCGCGGCGGGCGGCGGCGTCGCGGTCGCCAAGCCCGGCGCGACCGCCAGCTCGATCGTCGCGGGCATCCTCACGTCGTTCTGACCGCCGACGGCTGGCCCTGTCCGCCTGCGCCGCTACGCGCAGGCGGGTGGTTGCGGCGCGAGCCATGCATCGAACGGCGCCTGCCGGCCGATATCGAACAACTCCAGCAGCAGCGCACGCAGCCACCGATGGCCCGGGTCCGCATCGAAGCGCCGGTGCCAGTACGCATTGACCGCCCACTCGCCGGCACCGGCGATCTCGTACAGTGCGCACGGCTGCCGCGCGGCGAACGTGATCGCGATCGTTTCCGGCAGGATCAGCGCATAGTCGCCCTGTTCGAGCAACGCAGGCACCACCATGAAGTCGGGGAGCGCCGCACGCACGCGCGGCATCAGTCCGTGCCGCACGAGCAACTGCATCGACTGCGGATGCGTGGACACCGCGACGAAGCGCAGCGTGTCCGGCGCGTCGCCGTCGAGCACGAAATCGTCGGGCAGCGCGACGCGCTGCGCGGTGCGGCGCGGCATCAGCAGCACGCAGCGCTCGTGCAGCAGCGCGGTGCGCTGGAAGTGACTCGACGCGTCCGCGAAATGTCCGAGCGCGAAATCGATGCGGCCCGATTCGAGCGCGACGTTGAGCTGGCATTCGTCGACGTGCAGCGTCTCGATCACCGCGCCCGGTGCGCGCCGGTCGAATTCCGCGAGCAGCGTCGGCAGGAACGCGCTCGCCGCGAAGTCGCTCATGTGTAGCCGGAACACGCGCTGCGTGCTGTCTGGCACGAACCGCGAGCCTTCGTCGAGCACGTCTTGCAGGATCGCGAGGGCCTTGTCGACCGACACGGCGAGCCGTTGCGCGCGCGGCGTCGGCTCGACGCCGGTGCCGGTGCGCACGAACAGCGCGTCGCGAAACATCAGCCGCAACCGGCCGAGCGCGTAGCTGACCGACGGCTGCGTGACGCCGAGCCGCAACGCCGCACGGCCGACATGCCGCTCCGTATAGACCGCGCGAAACGTCTTCAGCAGATTCAGGTCGAGGTCCTGCACGCGCAGGCCGTCGGGCGCGTCCGCGTCGTGCGGCGCGGCTTCATGGCGGGCCGGCGGCCGGCCGGTGGCGGAATGCGTCATCGTGCTTGCCTCGCGGTGACGGAAGGTGCGTGGCCGTAACGCCGAGCGTAGGCCTTCGCGAAATGGCCGAAGCCATGAATGCCGTGCGCGATCAGCACGTCGGTCACGCTGCGTGCGTCGCCGCGCTCCAGCGCGGCGTGCACCGCGGCCAGCCGGCGCTCGCGCACGTATGCGGCCGGCGTGGTGTTCAGGAACGCGTGAAACGCGTGCTGCAGCGTGCGCGGCGCGACGCCCGCGACGGCTGCCAGCGCGGTGAGCGCGAGCGGATCCCCCAGATGCGCGTCGACGTGGTCGCATGCGCGGCGCACGTGCGCCGGCAGCGGCGGCGTGCCGCGCGCCAGCGCAGCGCTGTACGAATGCGGCAGGTGCGTGAGCAGCAGCGACATCAGCCAAGCGGTGAGATCGGCGCCGAACGTCGTCGTCGACGCGCCGATGTGCGGCTGTGCGCCGAGCCGGCACAGGTATTCGAAGGTCGGCAGTACGAGCGCGACGCCCGTGCCGTTGCCGCCGGCAGCGAGATCGAACTGCAGCGGCCGCGTGAGCGTCGCGTGCAGCATGTCCCGCAGCTTGCGTTCGAGTGCGCCGCGTTCGAGTCGCAGCACCAGGTTGCGGCAATCGGGACTCGTGCACAGGCGGCTCGCGCGCGCCGGCGACGACACGGTCAGCTGGCCCGGGCCCGCCCGCGCGACGCCATCGCCGGCCCGCAGTTCGCACGCGCCCGACAGCGTCAGCCGGAACAGGAAATGATCGGCATCGTCGCCGAAATCGATGCGCGTTTCGCGGCCGTAGCAGAGTTCGAGCAGCGCGCCGTGATGCAGCGGCACCTCATACAGCTCCGCATGAAACGGGTCGCGGCCGCGCGCGGCCATCCGGTGCGGCCCGAGCCGGTGCGCGACCGCGCGTTCGACTTCGTCGGGCGCATGCAGCGTGCCGAGCCGGTTCGGCGCATGTCGGGAGAGCGCGATATCCATATGGTGGCCTCGTATTGGATGCGTGAGCGTGGCGGCGTGCGTGTTGTTGCGATTGCGTTGCGCGAACGGGCGTGCCGTTGCGCGTTTCGAAGCGACGCGATATGCGCCACCGCGTAGTCTCGGAACCATTCACTCACCGGGAGACAACGATGAAGGTATGTGTACTGGGCGGCGGCCACGGCTGCCATGCGGCCGCGATCGACCTGTTCGAGAAGGGCCACGACGTGACGTGGTGGCGGCGCGACCGCGAACCGCATGCGCGGCTGCGCGAGCTCGGCGCGTTGCACGTGACCGACTATCGCGGCAAGCGCGCGGTGCCGCTCGGCGACGCGCCTGGCGTGATCCGCCTGACCGACGATCTCGCGGCCGCGCTGCGCGGCGCGCGGCTCGTCGTGGTGCCGCTGCCGGCCGTTTCGCACGACGCGCTCGCGGCGCAGGTCGCGCCGCTGCTCGAGGACGGCCAGGTCGTGTTCCTGCCGCCCGGCACGTTCGGCAGCTTCGTGTTCGTGCGCGCGGCGGCAGACGCCGGCAACCGTGCGCGCGTTGCGTATGCGGAGACGGGCACGCTGCCGTATCTGGTGCGCAAGCACGGCGAGAACGCGGTCGTGATCAGCGCGTATGCGACGCGCCTGCCGACCGGCGTGTTTCCCGCGAACGCGGCCGGCTGGGCGTTCGACGTGCTCCGCGCGGGCTATCCGCCGGTCGAGCCGGTCGAGGATGCGCTGTCGGGCGCGCTGATGAATGCGGGCCCGGTGATCCACCCGCCGCTGATCCTGATGAACGCCGGGCCGCTCGAACACTTCGACGCGTGGGACATCCACAACGAAGGCACGCAACCGTCGATCCGCCGCGTGACGAACGCGCTCGACGCAGAACGCATCGCCGTGCGCGAAGCACTCGGCTATCGCGCGCCGCATTTCCCGCTCGCGGACCACTATGCGACCGACGGCGACGAATGGATGTACGGGCGCGGCGCGCACGGCAAGCTGACCGACAGCGGCGACTGGCGCGAGAAGATCGATCTGTGCACGCATCGCTACATGCTCGAGGACACCCGGCTCGGGCTGTCGTTCATCGTGTCGTGCGGGCGTTGGGCGAACGTGCCGACACCCGTTGCGCAAGGGCTGCTGAGCGTCGCGTCGGCGGTGACCGGGCGCGACCTGTATGCGCAAGGCCGTACGCTGGACGGGTTCGGCCTTGCCGCCCTGTCGCGCGATGCGATGCGCGCGCTGCTCGATGCGGGATACGCCGCATGACGCCCGCCACCGACGTGACGCGCGTGCACGTGCTCGGCGCCGGACGCATGGGGCAGGGGATAGCGCTCGTCTTCGCATTCGCGGGCCTCGACGTGACGCTGATCGACTTCAAGCCGCGCGACGCGCAAGGATGGCGTGTGTTCGAGGATCGCACGCGAGGCGAGATCCTGCGGCCGCTGCATGCGCAGGTCGCGCTCGGGCGTATCGACGACACGCAGGCCAGGGCCGTGGTCGCGCGTATCGCACTGGTCGCGCGAGACGGCGCGGCAGACGCCGTGCGCGGCGCCGCCATCGTGTTCGAAGCGCTGCCCGAAGTGCTCGATGCAAAGGTCGACGCGCTGCGCTGGCTGGGCGCGCATGTCGATGCGCGCGCAACGATCGCGTCGACGACGTCGACGTTCGTCGTCACCGAGCTGCAGCGCCATGTTGCACACCCTGAACGGATGCTGAACGCGCACTGGCTGAACCCGGCGTTGCTGATGCCGCTCGTCGAGATCAGCCGCAGCGGCGCGACCGATCAACGGGTCGTCGATGCACTGGCCGCGCTGCTCGAACGCGTCGGGAAGAAGCCGGTGATCTGCGGGCCGGCGCCGGGCTACATCGTGCCGCGCATCCAGGCGCTCGCGATGAACGAGGCCGTGCGCATGGTGGAAGAGGGTGTCGCGAGCGCCGAGGACATCGACACCGCGATCCGCACCGGCTTCGGCCCGCGCTTCGCGGTGCTCGGGCTGCTCGAGTTCATCGACTGGGGCGGTTGCGACATCCTGTACTACGCGTCGACGTATCTCGCCGGCGAAATCGGCCCGCGCTTTGCGCCGGCCGACAGCGTCGTGCGCAACATGGAAGCCGGGCGCGACGGCGTGCGCACGGGGGCTGGCTTCCACGACTATGCGGACGTCGACGTCGCCGCGTACATGCGGCAGCGGCTTGGCGAGTTTGGGCGCTTGCTCGATCATCTGGGGCTGGCGCCGGTGTTCGACGGTGCGGGGCGGGCATCGGGTATGTAGCCGTCGCGGCAGGGCCGCGTGGGCGCCGGGCGGTGCTGGCAGGGTGGGGATGCCTGCGCCGCACGACGCGCTGCCGCATTGGCCACGGCCGGCTGGCGCACGTGGCCCGACCTGCGTGCGGGCGCGCCGCACGCTCACGCCCCGTCGCCGTGCGAATCGCCAGCCCGCACGACGCGCGTCTCACGCATCGCGCATAGCGTCACGACCGTCACGAGGCCGAGCGCAACGAGGAACAGCGACACTGGCCACGAAGCCTGGTAGCGCGCGAGCAGCGCGGTCGCGATCAACGGCGACATCCCGCCCGCGAAGATCGACGCGACTTCATGACCGAGCGCGACGCCCGAATAGCGCACCTCGGTGCTGAACAGCTCGCCGACCAGCGCGGGCAGCGTGCCGATCATCGCGCCGTGGCTCACCGCGGTTCCGACCGTCAGCGCGAGCCACACGAGCGGCGTCGCGCGCGTGTCGAGCAGCCAGAAGAAGGGGAATGCACACGCGATGAGGCTCAGCGCGCCGATCAGGTACACGGGCTTGCGGCCGATCCGGTCGGACAGGCGGCCCCACGCGAGCATCGCGGCCATTTCGACGACCATCGCGATCATCACGCCGGTCAGCATCACGCCGTTCGGGATGCCGACATATCTGCCGTAGACGAGCGAGAACGCGAGGAAGATGTACGCGCCGCCGTTTTCGGCGACACGGAGCCCCATCGCGAGCAGGATTTCCTTCGGATGGCGGCGGAGGCATTCGACGACCGGTAAATGCGTGTGCGCGCCGCGCTTGCCGGCCTGTTCGTAGTCGCGGCTTTCCGGCAGGTGGCGGCGGATATAGATGCCGATCGCGAAGATCGCGATGCTCGCGAGGAACGGCAGCCGCCAGCCCCAGGTGCGGAACGCGTCGTCGGGCAGTGCCTGTGCGGCGAGAAACGCGGCCGACGACAGCACGAAGCCGCCGCCGACGCCGAGCTGGCTCCACGCCGCGTAGTAGCCGCGCTGCTCGGGCGGTGCGTTCTCGCTGATCATCAGCACACCGCCGCCCCATTCGCCGCCGGACGCGATGCCTTGCAACAGCCGCAGCACGACGAGCGCGGCCGGTGCCCACAGGCCGACCTGCGCGTAGGTCGGCAGCAAGCCGATCGCGAACGTCGACGCGCCCATGATCAGCAGTGTCCACACGAGCGACGCCTTGCGGCCGTAACGGTCGCCGACATGGCCGAACACGATCCCGCCGAGCGGCCGCGCGACGAAGCCGAGCGCGAACGCCGCGAACGCGGCGAGGCTGCCGGCGAGCGGCGACGCGCCCGGTGGAAAGAACACGTGGCCGAACACGAGCGCGGCGGCCGTTCCGTAGACGAAGAAGTCATACCATTCCATCGCGTTGCCGGCGACGGAGGCGATGACGATTCGGCGAAGCTGCCGGTCGGCGAGCGGCCGGGCGGCGCTCGGGGACTGCACGGTGTCGGTCGGGTACATGGCGGACTCTGAAGGGGGCGGGTGCGTGCCGTCTCTGGAACGCATGCGGCACTGCGGGCTAGTGTTGTCGGCACCGCCGCCCCGGTCAAATCCGCAGAAAAAGGGGAGTGTCATCACTCCCGCAAATGATGGTCGCGGCGCGCACGGCCGTGCCCGCGCGCGCCGGCGCCTGTTAACGCTCGATCTGCCGGTTCCAGCGCGTGTCCCACTGCGCGCGGCGCGCGTTGATCGCCGTCCAGTCGACCACCGTCACCTTGCGCACGAGCTCGTCGACGTTGCCGAGGCTTTGCTGCATCGCGGCGGGCATCTTCGCGAGACGGTTGGTCGGGATCTGCTTGCCGGCCTCGGCCGCCTTCGTCTGCGCCGGCGCGGACAGCAGGAACTGCGCGAGCTTCTGGGCCAGTTGCGGATCCGGGTTGTTCGCGACCACGCACAGGTCGACGAGCAGCAGCACCGGGCCTTCCTTCGGGTTCGCATACGCGACCGGAATGCCCTTGTCCTGCAGGTCGCCGACGCCGGTCGGCGTCAGCGGGAACAGGCCGGCCTCGCCGGTCTGCACCATCTCGGAGATCTTCGCCGAGTTCGGGATGTACTCGACGACGTTCGGCCCGACCGTGCTCGCCCACTTGCTGAAGCCGGGCTCGACGTTCTGTTCGTTGCCGCCGAGCAGCCGGTTGATCGCGAGGAAGCCGTGCAGCCCGAACGTGCTGCTCGACGCCGACTGGAACACGACCTTGCCCTTGTACTTTGGATCGGCGAAATCCATCCACGACGTCGGCGGCGCCCAGCCTTTTTCCGCGAACAGTTTCCTGTTGTACGCGATGCCGGTCATCCCGAGCTGCACGCCCGCGCCGACATCATCCTTCATCCGGGCGAACGGGTACAGCTCCTTCAGCACCGGCGAATCGTCGAGCTTCTGGCACACGCCGAGGCTGACCGCGCGTGCCATCACGCCGTCGTCGAGGAAGGCGACGTGGATCTGCGGCTTGTTGCGGTTCGCGAGCAGCTTCGCGAGCACGTCCGATGACGTGCCGGGTACCACGACGACCTTCACGTTATTCGCCTTCTCGAAGTCGGGCAGTACCTGGCTCGTGTAGGCCTTTTCCATCGGCCCGCCGTTCATGCCGACGTAGATCGTCTTCGTTTGCGCGAACGCGGGCGCGCCGGCGCCTGCGATGCAGAGGGCGGCAGCCGCCGCGATCGTTCCGAGCAGTTTCATCGTTGGGTCTCCTCTTGACGGAAAGGGGCGGTCGGCATGGTTCGCGGAGCGAAGCGGCCGATCGAGAATGCATCGAGTGGCGTGGCGGTTTCGCCGGTCGTGACGAAGTCGGCGAGCACCTCGCCGACGCCCGGCGCGAGCAGGAAACCGCCGCCGGAAAAGCCGAACGCATGCAGCAGGTTCGGCGTGGTGCGGCTCGCGCCGATGATCGGGTTGTGGTCCGGCGTGCAGCCTTCGACGCCGCTCCACGTGCGGATCAGCAGCGCGTCGCGCAAGGCGGGCAGCAGCGCGCACGCATCGCGCATCACCGAGCGTGTCGTATCGACCGACGGCTGGCCGAACTCGCCGTCGCCGCTGCCGCGCCCGCCGCCGATCACGCAGTTGCCGCGCGCGACCTGCCGCGCGTACACGCCGCCGCCGTACACGCCGAGGTTGTGCGTGATGAACGGCGGCAGCGGTTCGGTCACCCACATGTTCGGATAGATCGGCTCCATCGGCACGGCTTCGCCGAAGCGCTCTGCGATCGTGTTCGCCCAAGCGCCGGCCGAATTGATCAGCCACGTTGCGGTGCGTGCGTGGTCGCCCGCATGAACGTGAAAGCGCGTGCCGTCGTACCGGACATCGTCGACCGGCGCGTGCTCGAATACGTCGGCGCCTGCCGCGCGGGCTGCACGCGCGAACGCGGGCGACACGACGCGCGGGTTCGCGTGTCCGTCGGTCGCGCACAGCGAGCCGCCGACCGCCGCGCGGCCGAGCCACGGATAGCGGCGACGGAACGCATCGCCGCGCATCACCTGCAGCGGCAGGCCGTGCTCGCCGGCGAGCGCCGCATAGGCGTCGAGTGCATCGAGATCGGCGTCGCTGCGCGCGAGGCGCAAATGGCCCGACACGACGAACTCGCCGTCGATGCCGATCAGCTCCGGCAGGCGATCCCAGATGCGGCGTGCGCGCAGCGCGAGCGGCAGCTGTTCGGCCGGGCGGCCCTGGCAGCGCACGCCGCCGTAGTTCACGCCGCTCGCCTGTGCGCCACAGTCGCGGCGCTCGAACAGGGCGACGCGCAAGCCGCGCCGCGTCAGCGCCAGCGCGGCCGATGCACCGACGAGCCCGCCGCCGACGATGGCGACGTCGTAGTGGCGAAGGTCACTCATCGCGCGCCTCGTCGGGAATCGCCGCGACATCGTCGCCCGCGAGCGCGGCGGAGATCGGAAACGGCTTCACCGGCGGTTGCGCGCGCAACCGACCGACGTCCGCGAGCGAGCGGCCGGTTTCCGCGGCGAGCACGAGTGCGGTCGCGTCGCCGCACATGCGGCCCTGGCAGCGGCCCATCCCCGCGCGTGTCAGCGCCTTCAACCGATTCAGCTCGGTCGCTTCGCCGCCGCGAATGCAGCGTCGCAGCGTGCCCGCGTCGATTTCCTCGCAGCGGCACACGATCGTGTCGTCCGGGCAGCGCGCGGCGAGTGCGGCAGGCGGCGCGAACGCTGCTTCGAGGCCCGCGCGGAACGTGCCGAGCCGGGCGAGCGTGCGTTCCAGCATCGCCGCGTCGGGTTTGCCGGAACGCGCGGGCGACGGCGTCTCGATGCCCGCATCGTCGAGTAGCGCCAGTGCCGCGCGTCGCCCGGACGCCTCGGCCGCGTCGGCGCCTGCGATGCCGGCACCGTCGCCCGCGACGTAGATGCCGCGCACCGACGTGCGGCCGGCCGCGTCGCGTTCTGGCAGCCATGCGCGGTTGAGCGGATCGAAACGGAACCGGCAGCCGGCGAGATCCGCAAGCTGCGTTTCCGAACGCAGCCCGAAGCCGAGGCCGATCGCATCGCAGTCGAGCAGCCGCGGCAGCGCGTCGCCGCCGGCCGCGCGCCAAGCGAGTCCCGTCACGTGCCGCTCGCCGAGCACGCGCTCGAGCGTGACGCCCGTTTCGATCGCGACGCCGTGTGCGCGCAGCCAGCCGATGTAGTAGAGCCCCTTCGCGAACGTGGACGGCATGCGCAGCAGCGCGGGAGCGGCCGCCGCCTGCTGGCGCAGCGGGCTCGTGTCGAGCACCGCCGCGACCTGCGCGCCGGCCTTCGCGTACTGGTAGGCGACGAGGTACAGCAATGGTCCCGTGCCCGCGAACACGATGCGGCTGCCGATCGCGCAGCCCTGTGCCTTCAGCGCGACCTGTGCGCCGCCGAGCGTGTAGACGCCGGCGAGCGTCCACCCCGGCACCGGCAGCATGCGATCGGTCGCACCGCTCGCGACGATCAGGTGCGAGAACGGCACGGTCGTCTCGCGGCCGTCCTGGAGTGCGTCGACGCGGCCCGCGCCGCACGCCCATGCGAGCGTGTTCGGCCGGTAATCGACGTGCGGCAGCAGCGCGGCCATGGTCCGGTGCACGGCATCGGCCTTCGCGGCCTCGAAGCCGTACAGCACGCGCTTGCCGCGCGCGAACGCACCGTCGGCCGGCGGTTGACGATAGATCTGTCCGCCCCAACGCGCGTTCTCGTCGATCACGACGGGGCGCAGCCCCGCGTCGACCAGCGCCTCGGCCGCGCGCACGCCGGCCGGTCCCGCGCCGACGATCACCGGTCGCAATGCGTCGTTCATGATGCATCTCCGGCTGCGGCGGGCTGCGCGCCGGTGAGAATCCGCATGCCGTCGGCGATCGGTGTCGAGCATGCGCGCACGCGTGCGCCGGCCTCGGTGCGCACCCAGCAGTCCTGGCACGCGCCGATAAGGCAGAAGCCCGCGCGCGGCTTGCCGCTGAATTCGCTCACGCGCACACGGCGCTGCGCGACGAGGATCGCGGTGAGCACGGTGTCGCCGGCGAGCGCGTGCGCGGGTCGGCCGTCGAGCGTGAACGCGACGGCGGCGCGCTCGCGTTCGGCGATGCGCACGAACTGCGCGCCGTCGTCCGCGATGCCGGTGGAACGGGAAACGGAAGTCGTCATCAGTGTTGGCCGATCAGGATGCGGTTCAGGCCGTACACGCGATCGAGCAGCAGCATCGCGCCGGCGGTGATGAAGATGACGAGCGCCGACACCGACGCCATCATCGGGTCGATCGATTCGGTCGCGTACATGTACATGCGCACCGGCAGCGTGACCGTCTGCGGCGACGTGACGAAGATCGACATCGTCAGTTCATCGAAGCTGTTGATGAACGCGAGCAGCCAGCCGCCGGTGATGCCGGGCACGATCATCGGCAGCGTGATGCGGCGGAACGTCGTCCACGGATCGGCGCCGAGCGAGCACGCGGCCTGTTCGACGCTGCGATCGAGGCCGGCGACGGATGCGAGCACGAGCCGCATCACGAACGGCGTGATGACGATCATGTGCGCGAGCACCAGCCACGCGAACGAACCGGTCGCACCGATCAGCGCGAAGAACCGCAGCAGCGCGATGCCGAGCACGAGGCCGGGGATCACGAGCGGCGACAGCAGCAGGCCGTTCAGGAACGCGCGGCCGGGAAACGCCGCACGGCCGATCGCGAGCCCGGCGGGCAACGCGATCGCGAGCGACAGCGTCGCCGACGCGAACGCGAGCTTCACGCTGTTGGCAAATGCGGTGACGAAGTCCGGATAGTCGAGGATCGCGCGGAACCAGCGCAGCGACAGGCCGTGCGTCGGCAGCGTCAGTGTTTCGTCGGGCGTGAACGCGACGAGCACGACGATCACGAGCGGCGCGAGCACGAACAGGATCACGAGCGTGTGGAACGCCAGGGCGAACGGGCCGTTCTTTCTCATCGGGAAGCGCCTCCGAGGCTGCGCGCATAGCGGCGTTCGAGCACGCGGTAGTAAGTGAGCATCACGACGAGGTTCGCGACCAGCAGCAGCACCGCGATCGTCGCGCCGAGCGGCCAGTTCAGCGAGCCGAGGAATTCGTCGTAGACGGCGGTCGCGGCGACCTTCAACCGGCGTCCGCCGAGCAGGCCCGGAATCGCGAACGCGCTCGCCGACAGCCCGAACACCATCAGGCTGCCGGACAGCACGCCCGGCATCAGCTGCGGCACCACGATGCGGCGCAGCGTCGTGAACGGCGACGCGCCGAGCGACAGCGCCGCGTGCTCGGTCTGGGGATCGAGCCGCTGCAGCGCGGTCCACACGGGGATCACCATGAACGGCAGCATCACGTGCACCAGCGCGATCACGATCGCGAACGTCGTGTATTCGAGCTTGTACGGCCCGAGACCGACGAGCCCGAGCGCCTGGTTCACGAGCCCGCTCGTGTTGAGCAGCATGCTCCAGCCGAACGCGCGCACGACGACCGACACGAGCAGCGGCGCGAGGATCGCGAGCAGGAACAGCGAGCGCCACGGGTCGCGCATTTTCGACAGCACGTACGCTTCGGGCGTGCCGATCGCGACGCAGATCGCGGTGGTCAGCGCGGCGATGCCGAACGTGCGCGCGAAGATCGTGTGGAAGTACGACGAGCCGAGCACCTCCGCGTAGTTGCCGAACTGGAACGCGGCGATCGGGCCCGTGGCCGGATCGTAGCGGTAGAACGTGAGCGCGAAGGTCATCCCGAGCGGCACGAGCACGAGCGCGGCGAAGAGCAGGAACGCGGGCGCGCACATCAGCCACAGCGGCGCATGGGCGCGCCATGACACACGCAGCGTGCGGCCACTGGTGGCGCGGAGCGGCGCCGTATCGACCGAAGCGGCGGCTCCGGCCGATTGCGCGAGCGCGGCCGGCGTGCCGTCGGTCGGGAGCGGTCGGGCAGGCTGTCCCATTCAGGCCTCCCGCCGCATCACGCGCACCGCATCGCTGTGCCAGTCGACGCCGACCGGCGCACCTTCCGCGAGCGGCTCCGCGCCTTCGTTCTGGCAACACACGAGCACTTCTCCGAGCGCGCTGTCGACGCGGTACAGCCACTGGCTGCCGAGGAAGAAGCGGCTCGTGACCGTCGCGGCGAAACGGCCCGCGCCCGGCGCGCACAGTCGCAGTTTTTCAGGGCGGATGCACACCGACACGGCGTCGCCGATGCGCACGTCGCGCTCGCGCGCCGGCAGGTGCGCGGTGCGGCCCGTCTCCGCGAGATCGTGGCCGAGGTCGATGCGGATCGCGTCGCCGTCGTTCGCGACGATGGTGCCGGGCAGCAGGTTCGCCTTGCCGATGAACTGCGACACGAAGTGGTTCTCCGGGCGCTCGTACGCGCGATACGGCGTATCGGTCTGCGTGATGCGGCCGGCTTCCATCACGACCACGCGATCGCTGATCGACAGCGCTTCCGATTGATCGTGCGTGACCATGATCGTCGTCGTGCCGATCTTGCGCTGGATGGCGCGCAGTTCGAACTGCATCTCTTCGCGCAGCTTCGCGTCGAGGTTCGACATCGGCTCGTCGAGCAGCAGCACCGGCGGTTCGATCACGACCGCACGCGCGATCGCGACACGCTGCCGCTGGCCGCCGGACAGTTCGCGCGGAAAGCGGTGCGCGAGCGCATCGAGACGCACGAGCGCGAGCGCCGCGCGGATGCGCTCGGCGCGCTCCGCCTTGTCGACGCCGCGCATGTCGAGGCCGAAGCCGACGTTTTCCGCGACGCTCATGTGGGGAAACAGCGCATAGCTCTGGAACACGATGCCGAGCCCGCGGCGGTTCGGCTTCATGTGCGTGATGTCCTGACCGTCGAGCGCGATGCGGCCGCGCGTGACGTCGACGAAGCCGGCGATCATCTGCAGCGTCGTGGTCTTGCCGCAGCCCGACGGCCCGAGCAGCGACACGAATTCGCCTTGCTCGACCGACAGGTTGACGTCGGCGACGGCGGTGAGCTCGCCGAACGATTTCGTCAGATCCGTAAGCGTGAGAAACGACATGGGGAGCTCCGGGTTCGCACACCGGATGGCCGGTGCGTCATTGACGCGGACTCTAGCCAGCCATATTGGGGAGCGTCAATTTGGAATTCTGCTCAGCGGGATGAATTTCTGAGAAATTCCGGTTGGCGGAATACTTTTGGACATGGAAGAAAAATCGTTCCGTTGAATGAAGGCTGGCCAGGTGGTGAAAAGCGCGCGTCAATCCCGTGCACACCCGGATGCCCGACGCATTTCGGCGGCACGACAATGGCGTCTGGCATATTCCGTTCAATGAAATCATCGAGGAGAACTCGCATGCAGGAACCGCATTCGCGCGGAATGTCGCGCGCCGCACGCATGCCGTCCCCGGACGAGGACGCCGCTGCCGATGCCGCCGATGCGGCCGGCGCGCCGGGCACCGGCATGCTGCAGCGCGCGTTCGCGATCCTGCGCGCGCTGGCCGGCATGCAGCAGGACGGCGTGCGCGTCACGCACCTCGCGAGGGCCGTCGGCCTCACGCAAGGCACGGCGCACCGGATCCTGCAATCGCTGATCGCGGAGGGGATGGTCGAACAGGACGAGCAGTCGAAGCTGTACCGCTTGAGCGTCGACTTCTTCGCGCTCGCCGCGCTGGCCGGCAACCCGAGCAGCATGCGTACGCTGTGCCGGCCCGCGCTGCTGCGGCTGTGCGCGAGTCTCGGCGAGACGATCTTCCTGCTCGTGAAGAGCGGCTTCGACGCCGTGTGTCTCGATCTGTGCGAAGGGCCGTTCCCGATCCGCTCGTTTACCGGCGACATCGGCGGGCGCATCGCGCTCGGCGTCGGGCAGGGCAGCCTCGCGATCCTCGCGTTCCTGCCGGAAGCCGAGCGCGAGGAAGTGATCCGCTTCAACGTGCCGCGCATTCGCGGCTACGGCGTGCTCGACGAGGTGTACCTGCGCACCGAGATCGAACGCGTGCGCCAGCTCGGCTATGCAGGGCGCAACAGCGGCGTGCTCGACGGGATGGCCGGCGTCGCGGTGCCGATCCTCGACCGCACCGGTTATCCGGTCGGTGCGCTGAGCGTCGGCACGCTGGCGTCGCGCCTCGGTGACGACCGGATGCCGATGGTCGTCGAACTGCTGCGGCGCCAGGCCGACGCGATCGGCCCGCGCACGAACCCGTTCGATGCCGCATTGCGGCGGCCGATGCACGGGCTATCCGGGAAAACCGCGTAGCCGCCGCATAGCCGCATCACGCGTCGCCGTTTCGTCAGCTTGCTTACACGTGCCATTCACGTCTGAGCAAAGTGCGCCACGTCACGCGGGCCTCAAGGCTTTCTGTTTGCTTGCAGGCGCGCGCTTTTCCCGCCCACCTCCGCTTCATTCGTCTCCATTCGATTTTCAACTGCCGGCCAGTTGAACATTTCATTTCTTGATGCGATTGCGGCTGGATACCATCCAGCCACTGTCCATACAAGCCGACCGGCGCGTATGGCCAGCATCGAGAAAACACAACACAACATCGACAAGACGGTTTGGAGAGGAGAAGACGGAGATGGTGCGAACGATGGGCAGGAAGACGGGCGTCGCGTGCATGAGCGCGGCCATTGCGATGATGTTCGCCGGCGCCGCGCATGCGCAGTCGACGGTGACGCTGTACGGGATCGTCGACGCCGGCGTGACCTACACGAACAACGCGAAGGGCCATGCGCTGTGGCAGTTCACGGGCGGCAACGAATCGGGCCCGCGCTGGGGCTTGATCGGCACCGAGGATCTCGGCGGCGGCCTGAAGGCGAACTTCCGGCTCGAGAACGGCTTCAACGTCGCGAACGGCGCGCTCGGGCAGGGCGGCCGGATGTTCGGCCGCTCGGCATGGGTCGGCCTGAGCGGCGCGAGCTGGGGTGCGGTGACGCTCGGCCGCCAGTACAACTCGACGCAGGACATCCTCGGTTCGCTGCAGATGAGCAGCTTCCTCGCGCAGTACTCGACGCATCCGTTCGACAACGACGACATCAACAACACGTTCCGCACCAACAACGCGGTCAAGTACGTGTCGCCGACGATCGCGGGCCTGCAGGCGAATTTGATGGTCGGGTTTTCGAACTCGACGGGCTTCTCGAACGACAACACGTGGAGCGCGGGCGTCACGTATGCGAACGGGCCGCTGAACGCGGGTGCCGCCTATGCGCGCGTGAACCATCCGGCGGCCAGCGCGACGGGCGCCGTCGCGTCCGACAACTATTACCCGGGCTCGGCGTCGGTGTTCGGCGCCGGCCTGTCGAACGCGGTGCGCCAGCAGATCTGGGGCGCGGGCGGCAGCTATGCGATCGGGCAGGCGACGCTCGGGCTGCTGTACACGGGCTCGAACTTCGGCCAGGCGACGGGCGGCGCGCTGCGTTTCAGCAATTACGAAGGCAGCGTGCGCTACCTGATCACGCCCGCGTTGATGGCCGCGGCCGGCTACACGTATACGAAGGTCGCGCGCGGCGGGGACGACGGTCACTACCAGCAGGTGTCGGCCGGCGTTCAGTACCTGCTGTCCAAGCGCACCGACGTGTACGTGAACGGCTTCTACCAGAAGGCGTCGTCGGGTGTGGGCCATGCGTGGATCGACGGCACCGACGGCCCGTCGTCGTCGACGTCGCAGGTGGCGGCGGTGGTCGGCATCCGCCAGAAGTTCTGATGCCCTGACGCGTTCGCGCGTCTTCCGGAGGAGACATAGATGAAATTCAAACTGTTGCTGGCGGCGTTGCCGTTCGTCGGGATGTACACCGGCGGCTCGATCGCCGAGGTGCGGCCGCTGCTGTTCGGCCTGCCGTTCCTGCTCGTATGGAACCTGATCTGGATGGCGGCGACCGCCGCGATCCTCGCGATCCTGTTCCACCTCGACGAGCGCGGCGAGGGCCACAAGGCCCGCGACGGCCGCACGGGAGACGCGCGATGAACGCATCGATCCTCATCATCGCGGCGTTCGCCGTGTTCGCGCTCGCGATCGGCGTGATGGCACGGCGCGGCCGCAAGCTCACGCTCGAACAGTGGGCGGTCGGCGGGCGCGGCTTCGGCTCGCTGCTCACGTTCCTGCTGATGGCCGGCGAGGCGTTCTCGACGTTCTCGTTCCTCGGCGCGAGCGGCTGGACCTACAGCAAGGGCGTGCCTGCGTTCTACATCCTGTCGTACGGCTGCCTCGCGTTCGTGATCGGCTACTGGATGCTGCCCGCGGTGTGGCGCTACGCGAAGGAGCGCGGGCTCGTGTCGTTCGCCGATTATTTCGCATCGAAATACGACAGCCGCGCGATCGGCGTGCTGGTGTCGGTGGTGGCCGTGTTCGCCATGGTGTCGCTGCTGATGATCCAGCTGCGTGGCCTCGGCGTGATCGTGTCGGAGATGTCGTACGGGCTGATTCCGCAATCGGCCGCGATCTGGATCGCCGCGTCGCTGATGGCGGTCTACATGGTCGTGTCGGGCATTCACGGCTCCGCGAGCATCGCGATCTTCAAGGACGTGCTGATCCTCGCGATCGCGATCTTTCTCGGCCTGTACCTGCCGATGCACTATTACGGCGGGCTCGGCGAGATGTTCGCGAAGATCGACGCCGCGCATCCCGAACTGCTGCGCATGCCCGAGCACGGCTTCAACCTGAGCTGGTACAACTCGACGATCCTGCTCACGTCGCTCGGCTATTACCTGTATCCGCACGGCTTCACCGCGATCTACGTCGCGAAGGACGAACGCGCGCTGCGCCGCAACGTGATCCTGATGCCGCTGTACCAGGTGCTGATCGCGTTCCTGTTCCTCGTCGGCTTCGCGGCCGTGATGACCGTGCACGGGCTCGAAGGCGCGCAGACCGACCTCGCGCTGCTGCGCCTCGTGAAGCAGACGTTCCCCGCGTGGTTCGTCGGCATCGTCGGCGGCACGGGCCTGCTGACCGCGCTGGTGCCGGGCTCGCTGATCATGTTGAACGCATCGACGACGATCGCGCGCAACATCTACCGCGATGGCTTCGCGCCGAATGCGACCGATCGCGAGGTGACGAGCGTCGCGCGAATCGCGCTGCCGATCTTCACGCTGGTGGTCGTCTACTTCGTGCTGCGCGGCGGTGCCACCTTCGTCACGCTCGCGATCTTCTCGTCGAGCCTGCTCACCCAGCTCGTGCCGATGCTCGCGTCGAGCTTCCTGAAGCAGCCGTTCGGCACGCGGGAAGGGGCATTCGCCGGGATCGTCGCCGGTGCGATCGTGATCGCGATGACGAACTACTACGGCGTGACGCTCGCCTCGCTGTTCCCCGGCGCATCGAGCACGTTGACGTCGATCAACCCCGGGCTGGTCGCGCTCGCCGTGAACGCCGTCGTGTTCATCGCGATCAGCGCGGCGCAGCGCAAGCTGAAGGCGCGAGTGGCGGCACCCGTCCGCTCCGCATGACGTCACGATCGACATGCCGCCGTCGAGCCGCCGGGCAGCCGCCCGGCGGTTTTTCCGTTCGGCGGCCCCCTAACCATTTCGCATTCCAACAGGACACCAGGCGATGACGACCGAGGACAAAGCCGACGATCGGCGCGAAGCAATCGATACGCTGATCGCGAACGGCTGCGTGATTACGATGGACCCGCAGCGGCGCGTGATCGAGAACGGCGCGGTTGCCGTGAAGGGCGATCGCATCGTCGCCGTTGGCGACACCACCGGGTTGCAGGCGCGTTTCCGTGCCGCGCGCACGATCGACGCGAGCCGCAAGGCCGTGCTGCCGGGCCTGATCGATTCGCATGCGCACGCGGGCCACGCGATGCTGCGCACGATCGGCGGCGCGGACGGCGATGCGTGGTCGGCCGCGGCCGAGACGATCTATACGCGCGCGTCGGACGAGGCGTTCTGGGAAACCGAATCGCACCTCGCGGCGCTCGAACGGCTGAAGGCCGGCGTGACGACGGGCGTGTCGCTGCTCGGCGGTGGCAACTCGATCATGCGCGTCGACGATCCCGTCTACGCGCGGCGCCATTGCGATGCGGTCGTGCGTACCGGCACGCGCTCGATCGTGGCGGTTGGCCCGTCGCGCCCACCCGCGCCGCGCGCGTACACGCGCCACGGGCCTGACGGCAGCGAGACGCGTGACGTCGATTTCGACACGATGTACGACGTGTGCGAGCGCATCGTCGACGCATGCCATGGCGATGCCGGCGGCCGGATCCGGATCGCGCTCACGCTGCCGGTGTACGGTCCCGAGCACGACCCCGAAGTCGCGCGGTACGAGCGCGACTTCCGCGACCAGGCGGCGCGCTACGGCGCGCTGGCGCGCGCACGCGGCCTGACGTTCACGCAGGACGGGCATCGCGCGGGCACGCTCGCGTTCGCGCATCGCGAACTCGGGCTGCTCGGTCCGACGGCGTTCATGTCGCACAGCATCGACCTGACCGACGACGACATCGCGGCGTGCGTGGAAACCGGCACCGCGATCGTCCACAATCCGAGCGCGATCATGTCGATCATCGGCCGCTGCCCGGTGCCCGAGCTGATCGATGCGGGCGTGACCGTCGCGATCGCGTCGGACGGCGCGGCGCCAGATCGCGGTTACGACATGTTCCGACACATGTGGCAGTGCATGCACTACCATCGCCGCCACTTCCGCGACCCGGACGTGCTGCCGCACGGCAAGGTGCTGGAGATGGTGACGATCGACGCGGCGAAGGCGCTGTCGCTCGATCGCGAAATCGGTTCGCTCGAAGCCGGCAAACTCGCCGACGTCATCCTCGTCGACCTGTTCCGCCCGCACATGATGCCGATGAACATGCCCGTGTATCGCGTGACGTGTTTCGCGAATGCGGCCGACGTGTGCATGACGATGGTCGGAGGACGCGTGCTGATGGAGGATCGCCGCGTGTTGTCGGTCGACGAGAACGAGATTCTCGAGCGCGTGACGACGGTCGCGGAGACGATGATCGCGCGCAGCGGGTTGCGGCACCTGCTCGACGAGCCGAAGACGCTGTGGGGGCGCAGTCGCTACTGAACGCCGCCGTGGCGGCAGTGGTTTGCGCGGTGCAATGACGGCGAGGCCGGCCCGGTTCGAGCCGGGTTTTTTTCTGGTTTCGCCGCCGACGGACATGCTAGGATTTCCGTCAAACAACTCCGGAGACTGCTATGCCGTTCATCTGCGAAAACGTTGAATGCCGCGCCGTGCTGGCTCGCGGTCAGGTCAAGCCCAGTCGCGAAGAAGCGGGGTGGTGTTTCTACTGCCCGGACTGCAAGGCCAGGAACGAGTTGACGATTGCCGGCGTGCCGGACGGTCCTGTCGAGTGGCATCAGCCGGAGAGAGCCAGTCCCCCGCACAAGGTCGTCGCGACGGCGCGCCCGCTGGAAGACGGCGGGTTCGCAGCCCAGCTGCGCGTTCAGCGGGCGCTCGCCGTGAAAGGAACCTACGCGGCCGAAGAGCGCTGGGAGCAGCTCGGCGTATTCCCCGACGCGCAGGAGGCCGTCGCGCACGCGAAGTCCTTCGCGATGGACCTGCTGGCACGGGCGGCCTAGGCGCGAGCTGCCCACGGACGATCCACATTTTGCCGGCAACGACACCGGGCGGAGGCTCGGGTGTCGTGCCGTGCCGGCAGGCCCGACACCGGTCGGACCGGTCACATCACGCCGCCGCCGCCACATCTCGAAGACGGAATTGCGCGACGGCATCGCTCAGTCGTGCGCTCTGATCCTCGAGGGACAGCGCCGCGGCGGCTGCTTCTTCCACCAGCGCGGCATTGCGCTGCATCGTCTGCTCCATCTGGATGACCGCGGCATTCACCTGCTCGATGCCGGCAGATTGCTCGTCGAATGCGATGCTCGTTTCGCCCATGATCGCATTCACGCGCTCGACCGCGGCGACGAGTTCGTTCATCGCCGAGCCGGCGAGTGCGACGAGGCCGCTGCCGTCTTCGACGCGCTGCGCCGAGTGGCCGATGAGTTCGCGAATCTCCTTCGCCGCCGACGCGCAGCGCTGCGCGAGCCCGCGCACCTCGGTTGCCACCACGGCGAAGCCACGCCCCTGTTCGCCCGCGCGTGCCGCTTCGACCGCGGCATTCAACGCAAGGATGTTCGTCTGGAATGCGATGCTTTCGATCACGCCGACGATGCCGGAGATCCGCGTGGAGCTGTGCGAGATCGCCGACATCGTTTCGACGACGCGCTGCATCGCGTCGCCGCCTTTCGATGCGATGCCGGCCGCGCCTTGCGCGTAAGTGCGTGCATCGCGCGCGTTGTCCGCGTTCTGCCGCACGGTCGCCGTCAGCTGTTCCACGCTCGCCGCCGCCTGCTGCAGCGACACGGACTGCTGCTCCGTGCGCGCGGACAGGTCGACGTTGCCGCTCGCGATCGTGCGGACGTCGCCGACGATCGTCTCCGTGCTCGAGCGCACCTGATTCACGGTTTCGACGAGGCCGTCCTGCATCCGCTTCAATGCATTCAGCAAATACGCCATTTCGTTTTCGCCGGGAATGACGACCGTGCCGGTCAGGTCGCCTTTCGAAATCCTGTCGAAATGCGCGACGGCGAGATGGATCGGCGCGATGATCGCCTTCGCGAGCACGCGCTGCGCCAGGAAGCCGACGATCAGCGCGAACAGCGCGACCGCCACCATGGCCCACACGATCCGGTGGAAGCGCTCGCCGGCTGCATCGTAGCGCGCCTTCTGGCGGGCGACCTGGAACGATTCGAGCGCGTCGATCGCTTCCTGGTAGGCGGTGAAGAGTGCCGGCGGCGCGGTGCGGTGCGTGTCGAGGAAGTCGAATGCGTTGTCGTGATCGAGTTGCGACATCGCCTTCAGGAACACCTGGTCGAGCAGCGTGCGACGGCGATTGCGCAGTGTGTCGAACAGCGCTTGCTCGTCGGCGTCGCGCGTGTGCAGGCGCGTGTACGCGTCCAGTTCGTCGTCGCTCTGCTTGAGGAGCGTGTGCAGTTGCGCGATTTCCGCCTTCGCGGGCTGGCCGGCGCTGATGATCTGCGCGACGTCGCTCACGCGTTCGCGCAGCACGAGCATGCGCTCCGAGCTGGTTTTCAGGTGCAGCAGCGACGCGGTGTCGTCGCGGTACATCGCTTCGAGCGAGCCGTTGCCCGCGTAGAGGGCGGCGATGCACGCGCCGACGACCAGCACGAGCAGCGCCGTATAGCCGGCGATGGTCGCGACGAGCCCGCCGCGGATGGTGAGTTTTCGCATGACGTTCCCTTGCCGGCGGCCCGACGGGCGGCAGACGGCGGATGTGGATTCCGGATCACGAACGACGACGGCGCGCCGCGTCGAAATGCGGGGCGCGAGGGTTGCGAACGGGTTAACGGCAGGCGCGGCGCGGAGGTTTTATCTGCACGCGACGCGAATCTGGACGAATGCGACAGAAGGGCGGCGGTGGAGGGCGGATACGTTGCCGTGGTGAACGGCGTGCCGACGGCCGAGGCACGCATCGCCGCCGCGAAGCGACGCGCACTCGCCGCTGGCGATCGCGAGCGGGCGGGAGGCGCAGCGCACGGCCGTCGCGCGTTCGCCGTCGTCCGTTGCGGTCATCGCGGGGCATCGTTCGCGCCACATGTCGATCGCGCGGTGGTCGTCAGACGATCGAGCTGCGCAAATGCACAGGCCGCCGGTCAAAAAGAACGTGGTGAACGGGTTGCCGAAAGCAGGAACGGGGCATCGCGGTCGCGCGCGACGCCCCTTCGCATCGGCAGGCGGCCGCAGCCGCTCGCATCCGTCAGTTGTAGATATCGAACGAGAAATACTTCTTCGCGATTCGCTGATACGTGCCGTCCTGAATCAGGCTCGCGAGCGCCTGGTTGATCTGCGTGCGCAGCGCGTCGTCATCCTTGCGCACGCCGATCGCGGAGCCGACGCCGAGCGTCTTCGGATCGTGCAATGGCGGCCCCGCGAATTCGAAGTTCGCCCCCTTCGCCGTCTTCAGGAAGCCGAGATCGGCCTGCACCGACGATTGCAGCGACGCGTCGAGGCGGCCCGCAATCAAATCCTGATAGACGAGATCCTGCGTCTGGTACGTGCGCACGATTACGCCCTTCGGTTCCCAGTACGTGCGCGCATAGGTTTCCTGCGTCGACCCCTGCTCGACGCCGACGCTCTTGCCGGCCAGCGACCCGGCCGTCGGTTGCAGGTTCGAGCCGCGTCGCGCGACGAGGCGCGGCGGCACGTTGTTGATCTTGTCGGTGAACGCGATCTGCGCGAGGCGCTTCTCGGTCACGCTCATCGACGACAGCACGCCGTCGAATTTGCGCGCCTTCAGCGCGGGGATCATCCCGTCGAAGGCGTTTTCGACCCACACGCAGCGCACCTTCATGCGTTCGCAGATCGCGTTGCCGAGATCGATGTCGAAGCCGACGAGCTTGCCGTCCGGTGCGAGCGATTCGAACGGCGCGTAGCTGGGATCGACGCCGAGGCGCAGGACGGCCGGGTCTTTCGCGGCGGCGGCGCCTGCCGTCAGCGCAAGCGCGACGGCGATGACGAGCTTTTTCATGATTGTCTCCATGATCGATTGTTGTGGTGTGCGGTGAAGCGAATGTGCGGCCGGTGGGCGTGGCGGCCCGCGCCCGGCCGTGCGCGGGCGGCTGGACGAGCGCCGGCGGACGCCGGCGATCGTCCGGATCGGGGAATCCGGTGGTTCGGTGTCAGTGCGCCGCGCTGGCGATGCGCGCCATGCTGCGCCGGTAGCCGTCGGGAGAGAACGCGGCGTTCAACGCGGCCATCAACGCGATCACGCCGACATGCAGCCACCACGCGATCGCGAAGCCGCCGCCCGCGTCGCGCAGCCAGCCGATCAGCCAGGGGCTCGCGGCGACGATCAGGAAGCCGATGCCCTGCACGAACGCGGCGAGCGCGCCCGCGAGCCGCGCATCGGGCAAGTGGTCGAGCGTGACGATCAGGCTCATCGAGAAGAATCCGCCGAGCCCGACGCCGACGCTCGCGACCGACAGCCACGGCGCGAGCGCGGGCACCGTCGCGAAGCCGACGAAGCCGACCGCCTGCAACGCGAGCGTGAGCCACAGCACGGGGCGGCGATCGTGCGAGCGTTTCGCGAGCAGCGGCATCGCTAGCGCGCCGGCTGCCTGGAACAGCGCCATCCAAGCGAGCAGGTTGCCGCTCGCCTGCGAGCTCATGCCGACGCTGTGATAGAACGCGGGCAGCCACGCGACGAGGCTCGCATAGCCGCTGTTGCTGAGGCCGAAGAACAGCGCGAGTTGCCATGCGCGCGGAATCCGGGCGAACGCGGTGACGGGCGCCGATACCGTCGCGGCATGCACCGCGTCGCGCGGCGCCTTCGCGCGCCACAGCGCGAGCGTCACGAGCGCGGGCACGGCCCAGACGGCGAGCGACAGATGCCAGCCGCCGTGCGCGGCGAGCCACGGGCTCGCGACCGCGCCGAATGCGCCGCCGCCGACGAGCGCCGCCGAATAGAGCCCCATCGCGAGCGGCAGCCGGTCGGCGAACCAGCGCTTGGCGAGGCCCGGCGCGAGCGACTGGACCACCGCGACGCCCGCGCCCGCGACGACCGCCGTGACGACCAGCCCGGTGCCGTTTCCGGTCCACAGCCGCGCGATGCAGCCCGCGGCGATCAGCGCCAGCGCGGTGGCGAGCGCGCGCTGCTCGCCGACGTGTCGTGCAAGCCCGACGCCGACGCCGGCGACGACGCCCATCAGCACGAACGGCAGCGTGGTCAGCAGCGCGGCCGCGCGGAAACCGAGGCCGGTGTCGGCACGCACGATGTCGAGCACGGGGCCGAATGCGGTCAGGAACGGACGCAGGTTGAGGCCGGCGAGCACCAGCAACGCGAGTGCGCCGCAGGATACGGAAGCCGCGTGCGGGCGGGAAACGGCGTGTGCGGTGCCGGGGTCGGTCATCGGAATGCTCCAGGGGCCAGTGGCCTTGTGATGCGATGCCGAAAGGGTAAAGGCGTGCTTACCCAGGTGAAAATTAAATATTCGACTGGGTGTCAGTGCGGAATGTGATGGAGGGGCGCGGCGTGACGGGGCCCGATGGGCGACGCAGTCGGGGCGGGCGGCGTGGCCGTTTCGGGCGCGGCGCCGGGTGCGAATCCGGGAGCGGCTCCGGGCGCAGATTCGACACGCTAGGCGGCCGGCACGTGCGGTCCGTCGTCCCGTTCGCGGGCCTTTTCACGCGCGGCGACGAGTGTCCGGATGCGGGCACGATCGGCCGGCGTCGCCGGCGTGAAGATCACGAGACTCAGGTCCGGGCGGCCGGTCACCGAGAACGCCGAGTATTCGAGCGCGATCCGGCCGGCTCGCGGGTGACGAATCTCCTTCGTCCCTTCGTCATGCGAATGAATGTCGTGGTCGCGCCACATCGCGTCGAACGCGGCGCTCGTCGCGCGCATCTCGTCGACGAACGTCTGCACGGCCTGCGTCGCCCCGCCGCGCGCGATGTCGGCGCGAAACGCGCCCACCGCGAACCGCGCGACGCGTTCCCAGTTCTGCTGCGCGTAGCGCACCCCGGCATCGACGAAGATCAGCCGCAGGATGTTGCGCGCTGGCGGCGGCAGCGTCGCATAGTCGGTCAGCGTCGCGGCGGCCGCGTCGTTCCACGCGACGACGTCCCACGTCGCCGTGCGCACGATCGCGGGGCTGGCGTCGAGCGAATCGAGCACGTGCTGCAGGCGCGGCGTGACATCGCTGCTCGCGTGATAGCGCACCTCGGGCGGATGGCCGAGGCCGATCAGGAACAGATGCTCGCGTTCGGCGTCGTTGAGCAGCAGCGCGCGGGCGAGCCGGTCGAGCACGTCGGCCGACGGCGCGCCGCCGCGGCCCTGTTCGAGCCACGTGTACCACGCGGCGCTCACGTGCGCGCGCTGCGCGACTTCCTCGCGCCGCAGGCCCGGCGTGCGGCGGCGCGCGACGGGCAGCCCGAGCGCGGCCGGATCGAGTTTCTCGCGGCGGTCCCGAAGGTACGCGCCGAGCAGGTTGTCGGATGCGTCAGCCATAGCCTGTTAGTTCGTTTACCGGTAAACCGTCACGTCTTCACCGCGCGCGACGGTCGACAGATAGTAAGCCTCTCGTTCATTCGGAGGTGTCGAAATGCGTGTCTTTGTTACGGGAGCGTCGGGCTTCGTCGGCTCCGCGGTCGTTGCCGAACTCGTGGCCGCCGGGCATGCGGTGCTCGGTCTCGCGCGGTCCGACGCGGCCGCCGCGGCGGTCGCGGCCGCGGGCGCCGATGTCCATCGCGGGTCGCTGGAGGATCTCGACAGCCTGACGCGCGGCGCCGAGGCCGTCGACGCGGTGATCCACACGGGATTCAATCACGACTTCTCGCGCTTCGCGGAAAACTGCGAGCTCGACCGCCGCGCGATCGAGACGATCGGTGCGGTGCTCGCGGGGTCGGCGCGGCCGCTGGTCGTCACGTCGGGCCTCGCGCTCGTCGCGCCCGGCCGCGCGGCGACGGAGGACGATCCGCATGTGCCGGTGTCGGCGACCTATCCGCGCGCGTCGGAAGCGACGGCGGCCGCGCTGTGCGCGCGCGGCGTATGCGCGTCGGTCGTGCGCCTGCCGCCGTCCGTGCACGGCGACGGCGATCATGGCTTCGTGCCGCGCCTGATCGCGTTCGCGAGGGAGAAGGGCGCCTCGGCGTATCTCGGCGACGGCGGCAACCGCTGGCCGGCCGTGCACCGGCTCGATGCGGCGCGAGTGTACCGGCTCGCGGTCGAACGCGGCGCGCCCGGCGCGCGCTATCACGCGGTCGACGATACGGGCGTGCCGTTCCGCGAGATCGCGGAGGTGATCGGCCGCCGGCTGAACGTGCCGGTCGTGTCGAAATCGGCCGCGCAAGCCGGCGAGCACTTCGGCTGGTTCGCGATGTTCGCGGGAATGGATGCGCCCGCAACGAGCGAGCGCACGCGGGCGTCGCTCGACTGGGCGCCGGTGCAGCCGGGGTTGCTGGCCGACATCGACCGGCCGCGTTACTTCGAGACCTGATGCGCGAATGCACGAGGCGTGCCGTCGTTACCGACCGGCACGCCCGGCGGCGCAACGTTCAGACGGCCACGACGATCCTGCCGACCTGCGCGCCGGCTTCCATGCGCCGACGGGCCTGGGCGATGTCGTCGAACGCGAACGGGCCTCTTCGCACACGGTTCGACGCCGGGGCGCCGCACGCCACGCAAGCGCGAACCCGACGCGCGGGAAGCGGATGCGCGCCGGCCGGTCGCGCCTCATTCGCGCCTCATTCGACCGGATGCAGGTCCTGCAGCAGCGTCGGCACGAGCTCCGACACGGTCGGGTGAATGTGCATCGCGCGGCTGATCGTCGTGTACGGCGCGCCGGCGGCCATCACGTCCAGCAACCCGTGCACGACTTCGTCGCCCGTCACGCCGAGGATCGACGCGCCGAGGATCGCGTGGTTGTCCGCGTCGACGATCACCTTCATGAAGCCCTGGCTCTCGCCTTTTTCGACCGCGCGGCCGACCCGCGTCATCGGCCGCGTGCCCACCAGCAGCCGGCGGCCGGTCTGCCTCGCTTCCGCGAGCGTCATGCCGACGCGGCCGAGCGGCGGGTCGATATACATCGCGTACGCGGTGATGCGGTCGGACACCTTGCGCGGATCGTCGTCGAGCAGGTTGGCCGCGACGATTTCATAGTCGTTGTACGCGGTGTGCGTGAATGCGCCGCGTCCGTTGCAGTCGCCGAGCGCCCAGATGCCGGGCACGTTGGTGCGCAGCTGGTCGTCGACCGTGATGTAGCCGCGCGCGTCGACCGCCACGCCTGCCTGCTCGAGCCCGAGATCGTCGGTGTTCGGCACGCGGCCGACCGCGAGCAGCAGGTGCGAGCCCGCGACCTCGCGGCGGCCGCCCGTGCAGTCGAGGCCGACCACGACGCCGTCGCCGTCGCGCCGTGCGGTCAGGCAGTTCGCATCGAGCTGCACGTCGATGCCTTCGTTCGCGAGAATCTCGTGCACGGCTTGCGAAACGTCCTCGTCCTCGCGACGGATCAGGCGCGACCCTTTCTCGACGATCGTGACCTGCGCGCCGAAGCGGCGGTACATCTGACCGAATTCGAGCCCGACGTAGCTGCCGCCGACGATCACGAGATGCTCGGGCAGGAAGTCGACGTCCATCATCGTCGAGTTGGTCAGGTACGGCACCGAGTCGAGGCCCGGCATCGGCGGGATTTGCGCGCGCCCGCCGACGTTGATGAAGATGCGGCCGGCTTCGAGCACTTCGTCGCCGACGCGTACCGCGTTCGCCCGCTCGAATCGGGCATGACCCTGAAACACGGTGGTGTTGTCGAGCCCCCGCACCCATTGCTCGACGCCGTGGTTCGAGCGGCCGGAGATCTGGTCCTTGCGCGCCTTCACGGCCTTCATGTCGACGCTGACGGTGCCGACCGACACGCCGTATTCGGCCGCACGACGCGCAAGCTGCGCCGCGTACGCGCTCGCGATCAGCGTCTTGGTCGGAATGCAGCCGGTGTTCACGCAGGTGCCGCCGAAGCGGCCGCGCTCGATGACCGCGACTTTCAGGCCGGCGCCCGCGAGCCGCGCGGCGAGCGGCGGACCGGCCTGGCCCGTGCCGATGACGATCGCGTCGAAGTGTTGCGTCATGACGTCCTCCTGCGCTGGTTCAACGTGGGAAGGGTGGCGCGCAAGACGCATGCCGCGCCGGCGCGCGCCCGAACGGCGACGAGCGCCTATGGTAGACCGGTTGGCGGGGGGAGGCGAGTTGCGACGATGCAAGCGGCGGAACCTCGTTCGCTCACGGTTTTTCAGTCCTTGCGCCGCCATTGGCCGAACGTCACCGGCCGGTGCGCATCGGCGCGCATGACGGTGACTTCGTCGGGCTTGTCGTCGAGCGGAAACGATTCGGTGTAGATCTCGCTGGAGAACAGCCAGCCGTGGGTGTGCGGGTCGTAGCGGAACGTCACGTAGTCGCTCCAGTGCTGCCCGCACGCGACGAAGTTCTGCACGGTGAAATAGCGGCCTTTCACCGAGAGGCCGCTGTCGGCGGCGTCTTCGGGATCGAACGGATCGCACTGGCCGCCTTCGTTCGCGCGCAGGACCACATGGTCGTTGCGCGCGGCGAGCCGGTACGCGTGATCGGGCCGCTCCTCGAAGATCAGCAGCGGGCGGGGCGACGGCTGCCCGCGCGAATCGGCCGCGCGATGCACGACGACGAGAAAGCTGCGCCGTCCGTCGCCGAGGTCCGGCCCTTCCTGCGCGACGAACGGCTGGTAGCCGGACGGCAGTTGCGTCGCGATGGATTGCGGCAGGCCGTCGGCCCGTGCGCCGGACGACAGCGCGGCGAGCAGCGCGAGGAGGGCACGGTGCGCGGTCGTGCCCATCACAGATCCCGCCCGAGAAACTCGGTGCCGGGCACCGGATTGAACGCAACGGGCGGTGCCGGCGTGAAGCCGAGCGAACCATACAGTTGCCTTGCGGCGACGAATTCCGGCAGCACGTCGAGACACATCCGCACATAACCGGCCGCCTTCGCGTCGCACAGCAGCCGCTCGACGAGATGGCGGCCGACGTTCAGCCCGCGCGCTTCGGGACGCACGTATACGCGCTTCATCTCGCACGTCGTCGCGTCGATTTCGCGAAACGCCGCACAGCCGACCACGCGCCCGGCGCGCCACGCGAGCAGCAATTGCCCGCGCGGCGCGGCGTATTTGCCCGGCAGCGCGGCGAGTTCGGGCTCGTAGTCCTGGAACGCGAGGCTGACCGTGGGGCTCGCGATGTACTCGCGGAATATCGCTTCGACGACGGCGGCATCGTCGGGATAGCGGGCGGCGCGAATCTCGATCATTGGGGGCGTGGCGCGATGGCGGGAACGGCACCCAGCATAGCAGTGCGCGGATGCTTCCGGCGCCCCGCGAAGCGTGCCAGAATCGTCGACTTCACCGTCGGGAATCGACACGCAGGCGCCGGCGCTTCGGCGTCGCTGATCAAGGAGACTTCGATGACTGCATCGGCTGCTGTACTCGCCATTCTGGCCGCGCTGTGGCTTGGCGCGATGATTCCGGGCCCGAGTTTCGTGCTGGTCGCCCGCAATTCGATCGGGCTGTCGCGCCGTGACGGGCTGGCGACCGCGCTCGGCATGGGCGTCGGCGGGATCGCGTTCGGCGGCGTCGCGCTGGCCGGGCTCTACACGCTGCTGCAGGCCGTCGAATGGCTGTACGTGGGACTCAAGCTGGCGGGCGGCGCCTACCTGATCTACATGGCGTCGAAGATCTGGCGCAGCGCCGACAGGCCGATCGCGATGGAAGATGCGCAGGCCGTCGTCGCCGGCAGCGCGCGCAAGTCGTTCTGGATCGGCCTCACGACCCAGCTCAGCAACCCGAAGACGGCGATCTGGTACGGCAGCATCTTCGCGGCGCTGTTGCCGCAGCATCCGCCGCTCTGGTGCTACCTGGCGCTGCCGCCGCTCGTGTTCGGCGTCGAATTCGGCTGGTACACGATCGTCGCGCTGTGCTTCTCGACCCGCCGGCCGCGCGAACTCTACCTGCGCGCGAAGAAGTGGGTCGACCGCGTCGCGGCCGGCGCGATCACGCTGCTCGGCCTGCGGCTGATCCTGAACGCGCCGAAGGCGGGGATCTGACGGCAGGCGGTGTCGCCGGGGGCGCGCCGCCGTTGCATTCCTGACAGGCATGCCGCCACGGCCGCTCATTCCGGCACATGGCGTGGCGGGCGCAGCCTCGGCCACGAATCACCGCGCCCTGCGCGCGCCAAGCGCGCGTCACACCGCCGGAAACCGTTCGAGCAGCGCCGCGAACCGCGCGTCATCCGGAAATGCCGTCACTTCATACCGCACCGGCCGGTGCGCGGTGGCCGTCATCAGGTCGCCGCATGCGTCCCGCAGCGCGGCCATCGGCACGTGGGCCGACTGCCGCGTCGCTTCACGATAGAGCACGACGATGTCCGTCTCGGGCAGCAGCGTCGGCACGCCGTCGCTCCACACACCGACGCTGAACAGCTCGCCGTTCTGCCGCCGGTACACGGTGTACGACGCCACGAAGACGTCGGTGCCGTTCCGCTTGTGCAGATCGTCCAGCAGCGTCCGCTGATCCTGATAGTCGCCCGCGAGTTCGTCCACGCGCAGCGCGTGCAGCTTGGCTTCCAGCCCTGCCGGGACGAAATTCCGCCACGCGGCGCCGTCCCAGCGCAGCATCAGCGGCGGCAGCGGACGCGGCTGCGCGCGCGCCTGTTCCGCGAGTTCGACCATCGTCGCGAGCCCGGCCGCGTTGCGGTCGCCGGTGAGCAGCAGCACGGCCCGGTTCGGCGCCATCACCACCGGCGCGCCGGAGATCGGCTGGCGGTGCAGCAAGTCGGTCAGCAGGAGCCGCGCCGCGTCGTAGTAGTCGCCGAACTGCGAAACGAACACGCCGTCGCGCAACGCGGCCCACGGCGCCGACGACGCACCGCGCAGGTTGTCGATCGCGATGTCGCATGCGTCGTCGAAGCTGACGCCCCATTCGGCGAGCCGCGCGCTCGTCAGCCGCGCGACGCTGAATTCGCCGTCGTACGCGATGCCGATCTCGAGGTTCTCGCACAGCGTCCGGAACGCGACTTCCGACGCGGCGGGCTGTCCGGCGAGCTGCAGCGCGACCGTGCCGCGCTCGGTCGCGCTGCGGATCACGGGGCGCAGCCGTGCGCGGACGTCCGCGAAGTTCGCCGGAATCTCGTGCTGCATCATCGCGCTCGCCTGGCGCTGCAGCGTCGCTTCGCGCTCGGCCGGCTTCGCGTCCGCATAGTCGCGGAACAGGTTGTGCAGGTTGATGATGTTCGACGGGACATCCGCTTGCACGAGACGGCCCTTGTCGTCTTCGTGAAGCCACTCGCGCGTGTCGCCGGTCGCGCGCAGCGCGGCGATCAGACGGTCGGCGAAGTCCTGCCGGGTAGGCGGTTTGCTGAAGCGCTCGCGCAGGCGCGCGACGAAGTCGGAAAGCATCGTGAGCGGTCGGGCAGGCCCGTCTGTTATCGGTCGTTGTCATGGGCGGCGGCGCCGGTCTCCCGGGGCGCCGCCTGCGTCCCGCGGATATCGGCCGGATATCCATGGTGCGGGCGGCCCGCGCGCCGGCTGCAGGGCGGCGCGGGCCCGCATCGGGCACGAATCGGGTGCGAATCGCGCGGCGGGTGTCGCGATGGTACCGCACGTCCATGACGGAATCGTATGCGGACGCACAGGATGTCTGGCGTGAACCGGCGCCCGCCGGGGCTTCGGAAGGCGTCCGGATGCGTGGCCGGCGCCGCGCCGGCGCACCGGGAAACCCCTGCGATCGGCCCGCGAGCCTTGTGCTGCGGGCGTTCGCGCCGGTTGCGCGGCGTACCGGGCCGAGCCGCTTCCGCGATTCTGGCGGTCGACCTCCCGACGACGTGTAAACTGCTGCCTTTTTTGACGGTTTGCAGCATGGTGCAAGCACCCCCGCGCCCGGCGCTGAGCGGCCCGACGCTCGTCCGGCTGCTCGCGCGCCTGACCGATGCCGACGTCGCGGAATCCCGGCTGACGCTGTCGGACCGCCTGAGCCAGTGGCTCGGCTGGACCGACGCGATCACGCTGTCGTCCGCGCTGAATGCGAGCCCGCCCGGCGTCGCGGCCGGCGTGCGTGGTTACGACGCGGAGCGTGACTGCGCGCGCGTGCGCCACGACCTCGCGCAGGCGATCACGGCCGCCCTCCGCCCGCGCACGCGGCGGCGTCCCGGCGAGTTGCCGCCGCCGTCCGCCGACACGGCCGACTTCGCGGATTTCCGCCAGAGCTGTCTGTCGCTCCAGCAGGAAATGGAGACCGCGATCGGACAGTTGCGCGGCCGCTTGCGGGTCGCGGTCGCCGCGCGCTCGTCCGGGATGGCGCGGCTCGCGACGCTCGACGCGATCATGGAGCGCGTGCTCGGCGCGCGCGAGCGCAGCCTGCTGTCCGCCGTGCCCGCGCTGCTCGGCACGCGCTTCGAGCGGCTGCGCGACGCGGAACGGCAGGCACTGGCCGACGCGCAAGCGGCGGCCGATGCCGAGGGCGACGCCCCGCCCGCCGCGGCGATCGTGCCCGGCACGTGGCTCGACACGTTCCGCAACGAGATGCAAAGCATCCTGCTCGCCGAACTCGAAGTCCGGTTTCAAACGGTAGACGGGCTGCTCGCGGCCCTTCGTACCTGCTAATCCCTACGCTATGTCCAGAATTCGTCTTGATCTCGTTGTCTTCATCGCCGGTCTGCTCGCAGTGTGCTGGATCGGCATCGGCTATGTCGCGTCGAACCCGCTCGCGACGGCCGTCACGCTGCTGATCGGCGCATGCTACGTCGCCGGTGCGTGGGAACTGCGGCGCTACAGGCAGGCCACCGCCACGCTGTCGCGCGCGGTGGCCGGCCTGACCGAACCCCCGGCGACGCTCGACGCGTGGCTCGATACGCTGCCGCCGGGTCTGCGCGGTGCCGTGCGGGCACGCGTCGAAGGTGCGCGCGTCGCGCTGCCGGGCCCGTCGCTCACGCCGTATCTGGTTGGCCTGCTCGTGCTGCTCGGCATGCTCGGCACGCTGCTCGGGATGGTCGTGACGCTGAAGGGCACGGGCGCCGCGCTCGAAAGCGCGACCGACCTCGACGCGATCCGGGCCTCGCTGATCGCGCCGGTGAAGGGTCTCGGCTTCGCGTTCGGCACGTCGATCGCGGGTGTCGCGACGTCCGCGATGCTCGGGCTGCTGTCCGCGCTCGTGCGCCGCGAACGGCTCGACGCGGGCCAGCAGCTCGACGCGAAGATCGCGACGACGCTGCGCGTGCATTCGTCCGCGCACCAGCGCGACGAATCGTTCCGGCTGTTGCAGCGCCAGGCCGACGTGATGCCGGCGCTGGTCGACCGGTTGCAGACGATGATGACGACGCTCGAGGCGCGCAGCGTCGCGCTGCACGATCGCCAGATCGAAAGTCAGCAGACGTTCTTCGATCGGACCGAGCGCGCGTATGCCGGCCTGGCATCGAACGTCGGCGACGCACTGAAGGAAAGCGCCGCCGAGAGCGCGCGCGTGGCCGGGGCCGCGCTGCAGCCGGTCGTCGCGGCGACGATGACGGGGCTTGCGCAGGAGATGGTCGCGCTGCGCGACACCGTGACGAGCGCCGTGCAGCGTCAGCTCGACGGGCTGACCGACGGTTTCGAGAAGACCACCGGGAACGTGACGGCCGTCTGGAACCGCGCGCTCGACGAGCAGCGCCGCGCGGGCGATGCAGTCGCGCAGCAGTTGCAGACTACGCTCGGCCAGTTCACCGACACCTTCGCGCAGCGTTCGACGGACCTGCTCGACGGCGTCGCGACGCGCCTCGAATCGACCGAAAGCCGGCTGTCCGACGCGTGGCGCGATGCGCTCGCGCGCCAGGAACAGGTCGGCGAGACGCTGGCCGGCCAGCATGCGCAGGCGCTCGGCGAAGCCGCCGCGACGTTCGAGCGGCATTCGAGCGCGGCGCTCGCCGCGATGCGCGAGTCGCATGCGGGGCTGCAGACGCAACTGGCCGCGCGCGACGAGGAACGCCTGTCTGCGTGGAATGCGTCGCTGGCCGCGATGGCAGCGAAGCTCGGCGACGAATGGCAGCGTGCGGGCGTGCACAGCGCGGGCCGTCAGCAGGAAATCTGTGATGCGCTCGCACAAACGACGCGCGATCTCACGGCACAAGCGT